>JALNZC010000077.1 GCA_023229525.1 Bacteroidales bacterium | reverse complement strand
CGAGCCGGTGGTATGCTGGATCAGGTAATGATGCCCCGTTCCCTCCACCCTCACCTGGTCCCTGATCTTCCGCACGCAATCGAGCTGGTGGTAACGCGGGAAGATGAGCAGTTCCTTCGGTTTCTCAACCACCTTGCCCTTGTACGGGTCCCACGATTTATCGACCTCCCTGGAGAGATGCACGTAGTTTTCGATGATATCGAGCAGGGAATCCGGCGCCAGGATCTCCTCCCAGAGGTAGTGGGTGCGGTAACCGTTGGGATTGGGTGGATTTGCTATCCCCTTGTTATACGGCAGGAACTTCGTATCGTCGCCCATGAGCCGGGTCGTCATCGTCACTACATCGTTATCCACGCAGAATTGGGCCAGCAGTTGTTTAAAGCGCAGCAGAGGCTCCTTAGGGTCCCTGTCGCGGCGGTACTGGGCTTCGGAATTCCTGAAATCCTGGCCCGTGAGCTGGTTTTTCAGTTCCATCGTCAGCAGCGGGATCCCGTTCAGGAACAGCGCCATATCGATGGAATTCTCGTTTTTTAATGAATATTTTAACTGGCGGATGAGGGAGCGGCGGTTTTTCAGGTAGAGTTCCCGGTGTTCAAGGTTCAATCCGGAATTTGGCTCAAAATAAACCATCGAAAAACTGCAGCCCCGGCCTTTAAAACAATAAAACCAGGTCCCTCTGAAACTTAAACCTTATTATTAATTCAAATATTTTCTACGAGCACAAAAATTATTAAATTTGTTTTATATAATTGTATTACAATCATTTATTATATTTTTTTAAATTTCTTAGATTGTGTACTGAAAATAATATGCAATTTTTTCTTGACTTTCCAATTTTTATTTGTACATTTGTACACGTCATACTGCGAAATAAAATGAAAAAAAGAATCTGCGACATTGCATCAATCCAAACAGGCATATATGCCAAACCTGATCCGGTTGGTGAGGTTCTTTATATAATGGGTCGCCATTTTAACTCAGATAAAAAAATTGATCCTGCTATTCAACCCGAGCTTCAACTTAATGATAAAACAAAGAAACATTTGCTTCGGACAGGTGATATTTTAGTTGCCTCAAAAGGGTATAATCTCTTCTCCATTGTTTTTCATCCTTTGAAATATCCCGCAGTGGCTTCCTCCATGTTCATTATTTTGAAACTTCATGATCCTCAGATAATCCTTCCTGAATATTTGGCTTGGCACCTGAACCATCCCAAAACACAAAAAATACTTTCAGGAAGTTCCAAAGGAACAGCCTTACGATCAATAACAAAAGATATTATCGGTAATTTAGAAATCCCTATTCCCCCGGTTCAGAAACAAAGAGCATTGCTAAATGCAATGTCACTTTTAGCAAGGGAAGCACAACTCAAGAGTAAAATTGAGAATTTAAAAAATTCAATCATTCAGCATCAATTGTTATCAGTAATATCAGAAAAATATGAATGGTAAAATCACTCAAAAAGAAATCAATCAGATCGTCTGGAAAGCATGCGATACTTTTCGCGGCGTAATTGATCCCAGCCAGTACAAGGATTATATCCTGACCATGTTGTTTTTAAAGTATGTTAGCGATGTAAATAAGGACATCTACCAAAAACACCTGGGAAAATATGGAGGTGACACAGAACGTGCAGACCGTGCTATGAAGATGGAAAGGTTTATCGTGCCCCATAACAGCACCTTTGATTATCTTTTTGAGCACAGGAATAATACCAATATTGGAGAGGTGATCGATATTGCGCTGAATGACCTGGAAGAAGCCAATCGTGAAAAATTGAGTAGCGAAGACGGCAGCGGAATTTTCCGCAATATCAGTTTCAACAGCAGTAACCTTGGTGATGCGAAAGATAAAAACAACCGGCTTAAAAACCTCCTGATTGATTTCAGCGAAATGGATCTTTCCCCTTCTCATCTTGAATACAACGATATTATTGGTGACTCCTATGAATTTCTGATAGCCAATTTTGCAAGCGATGCAGGAAAAAAGGCCGGTGAGTTTTACACACCAAGCGAAGTTTCGACCTTGCTTGCAAAGTTGACAAAATCAAAACCAGGTGCAAGGATCAGCGATCCAACTTGTGGATCCGCTTCCTTGCTTATTAAAGCCGGTAAAGAGGTTGGCTCAGATGACTTTTCATTGTACGGCCAGGAGGCAAATGGAAGCACCTGGGCCTTGGCCGTTATGAATATGTTTTTGCACGGTTTTGACAATGCAACCATCCGTTGGGGTGACACCATCCGAAATCCCAAACTGAAAGAAGGAGACGCTTTGATGAAATTTGATACAGTGGTTGCAAATCCTCCTTTTTCATTGGATAAATGGGGCGCCGAAGACACTGCAATTGCAGATAAATATAACCGGTTCTGGCGAGGGGTTCCACCTAAAAGCAAAGGAGATTGGGCATTTATAACCCATATGATTGAAACAACGTATGAAGGAACTGGCAAAGTAGGCGTTGTTGTACCTCATGGAGTGCTATTTCGTGGAGCCAGCGAAGGGAAAATCCGTCAGAAAACCATTGAGGAGAATATCCTTGAAGCCGTTATCGGATTACCGGCAAACCTGTTTTTCGGAACAGGCATTCCTGCAGCCATCATGGTTTTCAATAAAGGTAAAAATCAAAACCGGAATGTTCTATTCATTGATGCAAGCCAGTATTATGAGAACGGAAAGAACCAGAACAAGTTAAGGAAAGATGATATTGACCACATTGTTGAAACCTACCGGAAATTCAATACCGGGGAATTACAGCCTGGTATTGTTGAGGATAAATTCAGCTATGTTGCCACATTTGAAGAAATTGCTGAAAATGATTTCAATCTGAATATTCCCCGGTATGTCGATACCTTTGAGGAAGAACCGGAGGTTGATATTGCCGCCGTACAGCAGGAGATTGTTAAACTGGAAGGCGAACTGGAGCAAGTTCAAAAGGAAATGGATAAATATTTACAAGAATTAGGCATCGAATGAGACTACAATATTGTTCCGACATGCACCTTGAATTCAGGGAGAATAAGGAATTCCTGAAATCAAACCCTTTGCAGCCAAAGGGTGAAATTCTCTTGCTTGCCGGTGATATTGTACCTTTTGTTGTAATGGACAAACATCCTGATTTCTTCGATTATGTTGCGGATAATTTTGAAACCACTTATTGGGTGCCGGGGAATCACGAATATTATTATTCCGATATTGCTGAAAGAAGCGGAATGTTAAATGAGAAGATTCGAAGTAATGTTTTCCTGGTAAATAATTTGGCCATAAAGTTTCCGGATGTCAAACTTATCTTTACGACACTGTGGGCAAAGATCGGTCCGGCTCATCAATGGACCATCCAGCAAAATATATCCGATTTCCAGGTGATCAAATATCATGGTGATCCCTTTGCACCCTTTCATTTTAATCAGTTTCATGAAGAAAGTCTTAAGTTTCTGCAGAAAGAATTGAAGCAGGAGAAGTCAATCGTCGTCACCCACCATGTTCCGACCTTCTTGAATTACCCTTTAAAATATAAAGGAGATCCCCTTAATGAAGCATTTGCAGTTGAATTACATGATTTCATTCAGGTATCGGCATGCGAATATTGGATATTTGGACATCATCACACTTCTATGAAGGGGTTTAACATTGGAAAGACGAAGTTGATCTGCAATCAACTAGGTTACGTCAACAATAATGAACATCTCTTGTTTGATACTGAGTTATTCATCGAGATATGACTATTTGTATTGTTAATTAATATGTTATCATTATATTTGCACGTTTATACTACATTATGATAATAAGCAGTAGTTATGATAATAAGTTAATGATCAGCCATGAACACGATTACGAACTATCTTAACGATATATTTGGAGAGCAGGTAAACATCGTTGCGCTTACAGACGCACAGATGAATAAAATACCTTATTACATAGGTAGCCTGTATACCCTATGGTATGGACAACTGCTAAATAGGCATGTTTACTTCGCAATGCACAAAGATGGTGAACTTCTGACACCTGATCAGTACAAAAAGCATATGGATATTCTCCAAGGGCTACTGGAAGCTCCTGTTATTCTTGTGTTGAAAGGAACCGAAAGCTATAATCGTAACCGGTTGATCCAAAAAAATATTAATTTCATCCTGGAAAACAAGCAAATTTTCCTTCCTTCCTTATTAGTTGATCTTAAGGACTACCTGAAACCAGCTGCAACCCGAAAAGAGCATCTAACGCCGGCTGCTCAGTTTCTTTTACTCTTCCACTTACAAAAGCAAAGTCTGGATGGAGCAAACTACAAGCATGTAACAGAGGCAGTTCATTATACCTATCTGACTGTGAGCCGTGCTATTGAGACGCTTACTAGTTTTGGGCTTTGTAAAACGGAAGGCGGAAAAGAGAAATTCCTCAGGTTTGAAGAAAACAGGAAAGAATTATGGCAGAAAGCATTGCCATTTCTTATGAACCCCATTAAAAAAAGCGTATTCATAAATGATGAACTTCCGGAACAATTCAGGATTCTGACAGGAATCAACGCTCTCGCACATTATACAAACATTGGTGGTGCCCCAATGGATCAATTTGCGATCAGTGTGCAGGATTTCCAAACCCTTCATAAAGCAGGTATGATACAAATGTTCAGTGAGTATGATGGCCGGTATAATGTTGAATTATGGAAATATCATCCAATCATCTTTGATGAACAGGAATTTGTGGATAGATTATCTCTCTATCTTATTTTCCGAACGAACCGGAATGAACGGATTGAAATTGAATTAGAAACAATGTTGGAGAATATGCCATGGTAAAAGGATTGGATAAATTCAAAGAGTATTTTGAGAAATTTCCTGATAGTTATATTATTATCGGGGGAACAGCTTGCGATATAAATATGGATGCTGTTGGATTATCATTCCGTAGAACTGACGACATTGATATTATCCTGATCGTTGAGGCGCTTAATTCAGAATTTGTACGTCATTTCTGGACATTTATTAAAGATGCAGATTATGAAAAGCATGAAATGAATACGGAAGAACGGAAATATTATCGTTTCCAAAAAACCTCTAATCAAGACTTCCCTTACCAGTTAGAACTTTTTTCAAGGAAACCAGATATCCTGGATTTAGCAGGTGAACAACACCTGACCCCGATCCCGGTTGAAGATAACCTTTCAAGTCTTTCTGCTATACTACTGAATGATGATTATTACCACTTCACGATAGATCACAGCACACCTAAAGATGGCTTACATTGGGCAACATCGGAAGCGCTGATTTGCCTTAAAGCCAAAGCCTTTCTGAATCTGAAAGCACAGAAAGAAGGAGGAGAGCATGTAGATGATAAAAAAATTAAAAAACATAAATTGGATGTTTTCCGGTTGGCTTTATTATTGACTCCAAATTCTTTTTTTGACCTTCCTGCTTCAATAAAGGCTGATATGCAGATATTTTCTAATACCGTCAAGGATGATCTTCCCGAAATTTCAATATTTAAAGAAATGGGTGCTGGAATTATTGATGTTAAAGGATTATTCAATCAGATCATTAAGAATTTTGGATTAATAAATAAATAAAAAAATGTTAACACTAGAACAAAAAAAGCAATTCAGTGAAATTTTGGAAGAATTTGGTAATGTTTTAGACATTACCAAGGATCAGCATGAGAAGGCGGAACAACATTATCAGCATATCGCAAATTGGCTCGCAGCAAATGACTCACCATTGACAAAGTTCAACCCGCAAATAAAACCGCAAGGGTCATTTATGCTAGGGACCATGATTAAACCCATAAATGATGGAGATCAATTGGACGTTGACCTGGTCTGCCAATTCGAAGGGAAAATGCCTGAATGGACACAGTTTAATTTGAAACAGATTGTCGGAAAAAGGCTTCAGGATAATGAGATTATAAAAAAATTAATCGAAATACCTGATGGACGAAGGTGCTGGAAATTAAATTATGCAGAATCAGCCAGGTTTCATATGGATATTTTACCATGTATTGTAAGTGTTGGGTATACAATACTTTATGAAAAAGCATTTTCTGCAATATTGCCGGACTACAATGCCTTGTCAATTCGGATAACGGACAAAAAGGAATCAAACTACCATACTTCGGTAAACCCCGATGAATGGTTGTCAAGAAATCCTTTTAGTTACGGATTCTGGTTCGAAGAGAAAGCTAGAATCCTGACGGAACAAGTCAGACTAATGAGTGATTCAATAAAACCACTTCCAGGTCATCAATCTAAAAAATTACCATTACAACGAGTGGTACAAATTTTAAAGCGTCATCGCGACATGATGTTTAATGGAGATGAAGACAAACCCATATCAATCATCATTACAACTCTGGCTGCACAGGCTTATCAAAAAGAAACCAATATTTTAGAGGCGTTGATGAATGTCGTGCAAAGGATGCCCTCATTTATTGAGGAACGCCACTCACCAGATACTCATAAATCAGAGAAATGGATTTCTAACCCTGTCCATATGCAGGAAAATTTCGCAGATAAATGGGCTGAAACCCCGCGAAAAAAGGACAATTTCTACAAGTGGCTCGCCCAGGTTCAAAAAGATATCTTATTCGCAACTCAACAAACAGGCTTGTCATTAATCCAGGATTCGCTCAAAAGACCCTTTGGAGATAAGGATATTGCTAAAACATTTAGTAATTACGGAGAACGGCTCAGACTATTAAGAGAAAGTGGAAATTTAAAAATGGCATCTGGTACTGGAATATTGGGGTCGATCGGAACAACTTTAGGTAATCATAGCTTCCATGGAGAAGATTAAAGGGCACCCCTTAAATATGGCAATTCAAATAGGGAAGATCAGATCCATTTTCCCCGGATCAAATATTAAATTTGATCAAAAACATCTGGTTTGGATCCATAACCTTACTCCTAGTGCGTTAAGTGAAACATATACAGTCAGGTTGGAATATAAATTAAACAATCATCCCAACGTTTATATTCAGAGTCCCAAATTGACATTTTTCCCGGGTCATCTCAAATTACCTCATGTCTATAGTACGGATAAACAATGGCTCTGTTTGTACTATCGAAAAGCGAAAGAATGGAACAGTACAATGTTTATTGCTGACACAGTGATACCTTGGACTTGTGAATGGATCCTACATTATGAAATATGGGCCTGTACTGGCACTTGGAATGGCGGTGGAATTTCGCATATGCCTGAAAATAAAAAGTTAGAGAATGATGAGACAACATTATCTTGAGAAGTTATGGCAATAATTCAGAGAGTAAGAAAAGCTATTCCAGCTAGAACTGCTCGTAAATTATGGGTTAAAGCCGGAGGGCGCTGCGAATATATAGGTTGCAATATCCCCTTGTGGAAAGACTCATTAACCCAAAGGAATATGAATAAGGCCTATATCTCACATATAATTGGAGCTAAAGAAAATGGACCCCGAGGAGATAAAATTTTATCAGAACCCCTTGAGCTATCTTTTGAAAATTTAATGCTTCTTTGTGATGAATGCCACAATAGAATTGATGAAGCTCAGAAAAACGAACATTCAGTCTCGTATTTGCAAAAGATGAAGAAAGATCATGAGGAAAGAATTGAATTATTAACCGGGTTAACTCCAGAAAAGAAAACACATATTATTCTTTACGGAGCAAAAATCGGGAATCACCAATCACCATTGAATTTTTCATCTGCTGTAAGAGCAATACTTCCGGTAAGATTTCCAACGAGTGATAGGCCAATTGAAATTGGCATCTCAAATTCCGAGTTTGAAGATAATACTAAGGAGTATTGGGATTTTCAGTCTGAGCAGTTGCGGAAGGCTTTTGAAAGAAAACTGCAACCATTGTTAGGTTCTGATCCAATTCAACACTTTTCTGTATTTGGCTTAGCACCACAACCCTTACTGATCAAATTTGGAACATTATTATCTGAAATTTATCCTGCTGATGTATATCAACTACATAGAGAACCAAATACATGGCAATGGCTTGATGAACCGGTTAATAATGATTTTATCATTATCGAGCCTGACTCAAAAACAGGTACGCCTGTACTATTATTGAGCCTGAGTGTTACTGTTACAGATGATAGAATAGAGAGAGTACTAGGTTCTAATGTTAGTATTTGGAGAATTACTGTAAAAGCACCGAACAATGATTTTCTGAAAGCAAGTTCCCAACTTTCAGAATTCCGAAAGTTAATTCGTTCCATATTTGATCGGATTAAAGCCTATCACGGAAAAGAACAACCACTTCATATTTTCCCTGCAATGCCTTTATCCTGTGCAATTGAACTAGGCCGAATATGGATGCCAAAAGCAGATATGTCGTTAGTTCTTTATGATGAAAATCATAAAAATGGAGGATTTGTAAAAACAATTGAAATCAACTGCCTTAACAAGGAAATTATAGAATAAATGAATGAATCAGGAATACAATCTGGATTTAAACCTTCACCCCTTGGTCCAATTCCAAATGATTGGGAAATAAATGAATTGGATGAGGTCTTTGAGTTTATTAATACCTTATCATTTTCAAGAGAAAATCTCACAAATGCGAAAACGAAAAATGAAATCTATTATATTCACTATGGTGATATTCATGCAACATTCAAATCAGAAGTACTGGATTTTGACATAGAAAAAAGAGTTCCGTACTTAAAAGATGAGTTTTGTCGCAATAATTTCAATTTTCTACAAGAAGGGGATTTGGTTATAGCAGACGCTAGTGAAGATTATACCGGAATTGGAGAGTCAATTGAAATTAAAAATATTAAAGGAAAAAAGGTTATCGGAGGACTGCATACTATAGTCATTCGTGATAAAGCAGTAAAAACAATTAATGGGTATAGAACATATATTTTTAGGAATTTTAAAGTTCACAATGAAATTAAAAAACTTGCAACTGGAATTTCTGTTTATAGTATTTCCAAAGGGAATTTATCAAAACTTGGACTCCCTATCCCTCCTCTCAATGAGCAAAATTCCATCGCTAATTGTCTTGCTACTTGGGATAGGAGCATTTCAGTAACTACTGCCATCATTTTCCAAAAAGAACTTCGCAAAAGGTGGCTTATAAAGCAACTTCTCACTGGAAAGAAAAGATTAATTGGGTACAAAGAGCCTTGGCAGGAAGTTCGGATTGGAGATGTAACAATAAACTTTTCTAGAAGAAATAAAGATTTGGTAAATGCAAAGGTTTACTCAGTTACTAATACGAATGGATTTGTTCTTCAATCAGAACATTTTGAAAGAGATATCGCTGGAGAGGATTTATCCAACTATAAAATAATCAAGAAAAATGAATTTGCATATAATCCAGCCAGGATTAATGTTGGGTCAATAGCGTATTTCACAGAAGAATTTGGAGTAATAAGTTCTCTTTATGTGTGCTTTTCCACAAAAACAGAATTACTGGATTATTATCTTTTGCAGTTTTTGCAACTGGAGCATACAAAACATCGGATTGGAAGTTTAGGAGAAGGCGGCGTTCGTATTTATCTATGGTACGACCTCTTTTCTAAGTTGAGAATAAAACTCCCTTCCATCGAAGAGCAGACAGCCATCGCCCGGGTTTTACAATCAGCCGACAAGGGAATTACCTTGCTCAAAGATAAGCTTGCTAAGTTTAAAGAGCAGAAGAAGGGATTGATGCAGGTTTTGTTGACAGGGAAAAAAAGATTTACATAAAATATGATCTCAAATAAAAATCATTTACCATGCCAAATATTAGACAAATTCTTGCATTAAAAGAGAATTACGACTCACTTAAAAGAAGTGATAATCG
>JALNZC010000023.1 GCA_023229525.1 Bacteroidales bacterium | reverse complement strand
ATGGACCACAACATTGGCTGAGGCTGCATAGGTGTATGCCGGAACGATCACTTCGTCCCCTTCTCCGACCCCGAACCAGCGAAGCATCAGTTCCAGCCCGGCCGAGCCTGAGCTTACGCAAAGCGTCACGGAGTGGCCACCATAGACCGACAGCATCTGCTCAAACTTTTTCGTTTTCGGACCGGTTGTGATCCATCCGGAATAGAGGGTGTCGACTACTTCATCGACGATACGTTGATCCATCCGGGGAGGGGAGAAGGGAATCATCGGGTTTTGAATATCGAATATTGAATATTGAATAAGGAATTTTGAAGTATTAATTATTAATTATCTGGCTTTCAGCCAGGTGTTTATATTATTTTCAATACGCAGTAGAATGTCGGTGTTTTCACCTTTGACGAATTTTTCTCCGGTGATGGTTTCGAAAAGTTCGATATAGCGTTCCGAAATCTCGTTGATCCATGAATCGGTCATTTCGGGTATCTTTTGTCCTTCTTTACCCATGAAGCTATTGGCCATGAGCCATTCGCGGACGAACTCCTTGGAAAGCTGACTCTGGGGTTCGCCTTTTGCCTGGCGTTCTTCATAACCATTGAGATAGAAATATCGCGAGGAATCGGGTGTATGGATTTCATCGCAAAGATAAATTTTACCATCCCTCCCTTTTCCAAACTCATATTTTGTGTCGACAAGTATCAGTCCCTTTGCAGCTGCGATTTCGGTACCCCGTTTAAACAACGCGAGTGTGTACTGTTTGATCAATTCATAATCTTCTTTCGGGATCAATCCTTGTGCAAGGATCCTGGTTTCTGTGATATCCTCATCATGGCCTTCAGTTGCCTTGGTCGTTGGCGTTATGATAGCCTCGGGAAAGCGTTGGTGTTCAATCATCCCGCCAGGAATAGGCACCCCGCAAATTTCGCGGGCACCCTTCTGGTAGGCGCGCCATGAACTTCCGGTAAGATAACCGCGGATGATCATTTCTACCGGATAAATTTTACAGAACCGGCCAATTGTTACATTGGGATCGGGACTTGCAATTTTCCAGTTGGGACAAATATCAGCTGTAGCGTCGAGGAATTTGGAGGCGATCTGGTTGAGTACCTGTCCCTTGTACGGAATACCCTTAGGCAACACCACATCGAACGCCGATATCCGGTCGCTGGCTACCATCACAAGATATTGATCATTGATATTATAAACATCCCGCACTTTGCCTATATAAAGGCTTTTCTGTCCGGGAAAGTTGAAACTGGTTTGTTTCAGAACATTATTCATAAATGATATATGTAAAGCACAAAGATAGGGGAAAATAATACGCTACCTCTCCTCCGCATATGCATTGATAATCCTGCTTACCAGCTTATGCCGGATAATGTCGGAGTTGTCGAGGTATATAAAATCGATACCGGGTATGTTTTTCAGAATGGATTGGGCATGAATAAGTCCGCTGGTTTGGTTTTTGGGAAGATCGACCTGTGTGATGTCTCCTGTGACGATGAACTTGGCTGAAGAGCCCATTCTGGTAAGGAACATTTTAAGCTGGGCAGGAGTTGTATTCTGGGCTTCATCGAGGATGGCGAAAACATTGTTAAGGGTCCGGCCACGCATAAAAGCAAGCGGAGCAATTTCGATGACGCGGTCTTCTATGAATTGCAACAGTTTTTGTGGGGGAAGCATGTCGCCGAGGGCGTCGTATAATGGTTGCAGGTAGGGATCAAGTTTTTCTTTCAGGTCGCCCGGCAGAAACCCTAGATTTTCGCCTGCTTCGACTGCAGGACGGGTTAGAATAATCCGCTGAACCTCTTTATTTTTCAGGGCTCGCACGGCCAGGGCTACGGCCGTGTATGTTTTCCCGGTGCCGGCCGGGCCGATTGCAAATACCAGGTCGTTTTTCAGGCTGCAATCGACCAACCGGCGTTGGTTTGCAGTGCGTGCCCTGATCAACAATCCGTTCTTCCCGTGTACCAGCACATCGGAAACCGCTTCGGGCGCCATGTCCATTCCATTCTGATGGGCATCGAGCAAATGGGTAATATCCGTTTTGGTCAACCGGCTAAATTTTTCAAAATGGAGGAGGAGAGAAGTGAACTTGGCTTCAAAATCGAGCAGGTCAGACTCTTCTCCAAATGCTTTTATGTAATTGTCGCGGGAAACGATCTTCAATTTTGGGAAAAAATTGCGGATCACTTCAAGATTCTGGTCATTGGCGCCAAAAATATCCAGCGGGTGAACGGTTTCGATGTTGATTGTTTTCTCGCTCATGAAAAATTTATACCTTTGATTACGCAAAAGTACGAATATTTCATGGCCATTATCACGCTAACAAGCGACTGGGGACTCAAGGATTATTATATTGGCGCCGTGAAAGGCGCTATTTTACGCCAGTTACCCGAAGCACAGATCGTCGATATTTCTCATCTGATACCGGTCTTTGACCTCAACCAGGCTGCCTTTATTGTCCGGAATTTCTACCGCAATTTCCCCGAAGGGTCTATCCATATCATTGCGATCAATGGGGAAGCATCTATAGAAACACCACATACATTGGTCAAACATCACGGTCATTTTTTTATAGGCGCCGACAATGGTATTTTTTCCTTGTTGTTCGACGAAAAACCTGAACAGATTCTCGAACTTGATGTGATCCAGGATTCCGATTATTTTATTTTTCCCACCCGGGATGTATTTGTGAAAGTGGCTTGTCATATCGCGTCAGGGAAACCCATCGGCGAACTTGGCCACCCCAAGGAAAAAGTGTTGCAAAGAATGGCCTTTCAACCTGTGGTACAAGGCGACCTGATCAAAGGTAAAGTGATTCATATAGATAACTATGAAAACGTTTTCGTGAACATTACGGAAGCCCTTTTTAATTCCGTAACGAAAGGACGGAAATTTGTCATTACATTCCGGTCCCCATCCTATCGTATTAATGAGGTCAGCAAATCTTACAAAGATGTGAATCAGGGTGAGATGCTGGCACTTTTCTCTACCAGCGGTTACCTGGAAATTGCCATCCGTGAAAGTAAAGCAAGCAGTTTACTGGGGCTTAAGATGGATCAGCTGGTTACGGTTGAGTTGGAATAATCAAATCCTGATCGACTTTTATGAAAAATGAAAAACAAAACGTTGCAGGTATTTCGGTAGTTGCAGCGATTTTCCTGACCAGCTTTAAACTTGTTATCGGCATCATTACGGGAAGTCTTGGACTCCTCTCAGAGGCGCTTCACTCGGGATTGGATCTGGTGGCTGCAGTAATTACATGGTTTTCGGTTCGGATTTCTGATCGTCCTCCGGACGCAGATCATCAATACGGTCATGGTAAAATCGAAAATTTTTCAGCACTCATCGAGACCATTTTATTGCTGATCACTTGTGGATGGATCATCTATGAAGCCATTAACCGGCTGGTTACCGGGCATACCCATATCGAGGTAAATATCTTCAGTTACCTTGTAGTGATCATCTCCATTTTCATCGATTATGGCCGTTCCCGTGCCCTGGCGCGGGTGGCGAAAAAATTCAACAGCCAGGCTCTGGAAGCCGATGCGCTCCATTTTTCAACCGATATCTGGAGTTCCTCTGTTGTTTTACTTGGGCTGATATGTGCGCAATTTGGTTATCATTTTGCCGATTCTCTTGCCGCGCTTGGTGTTGCTATCATTGTCCTGAGTGTTTCCTATCGTCTTGGCAAAAGGGCTGTGGATGTGCTCATGGATAAATCTCCTGCAGACTTGAAAAAAAAGGTGGAATCGGTTTTAAACCAAACCACGGAAATAACCCATTTTCATGATGTGAAAGTCCGTACTTCGGGAGCTGATATATTTGTAGAGGTCAACATTCATGTAACACCTGGTTTGACCATAGAGCAGGCTCATGATATCTCCCATTCCGTCGAAAAACGTATAAAGATGGCTATTCAGCGCTGTGAAATCCATATTCATATTGAACCGGAAGAGGACCAGCGCCAGTCAATCCCTGTTTTTAATGATTGAACCCCGGATAAAAAACATTTTACATTTGGCATTATGGAAAAATCTAAAAGAATTGCCCTGGTAGCGCATGATAACCGGAAAAAAGACCTCGTAGAATGGGTCGAGTTCAATTATAAAACTTTACTGGGCCATCAGTTGATCTGTACAGGAACCACCGGAAAATTGATCGAAGAGACTATCCTGAATAAATTAGAACCAAAGGAGGAAATGATGGTTCCGATAATCATGTTGAAATCGGGGCCGCTCGGTGGCGATTTACAAATGGGAGCCCTTATCGCCGAAGGCAACATTGACCTGTTGATCTTTTTCTGGGACCCCATGCAACCCCAGCCTCACGATGTAGATGTGAAAGCGTTGTTGCGGATCACGGTGGTTTATAATATTCCTACTGCCTGCAACCGTTCCACGGCCGACTTCATGATTTCTTCGCACCTGCTGAAAGAAAAATACGAACCCAACCTGGTCGATTACTCGGTATATATTTCACGGCAAATCCCTTAAAACTTAACATCCTTGGCATTTTTGTGCCCTAAAATTGCTAATTTTGCACGCCCATAACGACCTCGTGTATGTACACGCTTTTTAAGAAAGAGATCAACGGTTTTCTGAATTCCCTTATCGGATACATCGTGATGATCGTATTCCTGATCATGATCGGTCTTTTCCTGTGGGTTTTTCCTTTGGAATTCAATATACTTGATAATGGCTTTGCCAATCTGGACGGACTGTTTATCCTGGCACCCTTTGTATTTTTATTCCTGATCCCGGCCATTACCATGCGTTCGTTTGCCGATGAAAAAAAGAGCGGCACAATCGAATTACTGATGACGCAACCCCTCACTGATACTCAAGTGATTCTGGCTAAATATTTTGCCGGTGTCGCACTTGTAGTGTTTTCACTTATCCCTACACTGGTTTACTATTTTTCGGTTTATCGTATGGGGCTTCCTCCGGGGAATCTTGATTCAGGAGCCATCTGGGGATCTTACACCGGGTTGTTTTTTCTTGGAGGCGGTTTTGTTGCCATCGGGATCTTTGCTTCTTCCCTTACTGATAATCAGATTGTTTCCTTTATTTTAGCGGTATTTATCAGTTTTTTCGTCTATATGGGATTTGAGTTTATTTACACATTCATCATATCGGGTAAGGCTGGACTGATCATTGAATCGCTGGGCCTCAATGCGCATTATTCTTCCATGAGCCGTGGTGTGATCGATACCCGTGATGTGATCTATTTTATCAGTGTAATTGTACTGTTTCTTTTATTGACAAAATTGTCGCTCGAGAGTAGAAAATGGCAATAATAGATTTTGAAAGACAAGAGAAAAAATATTAAACGGTCAAATGTTTTCCAGCTGGTACTGGGAATAGTTATAATTGTGCTTGTCAACTTCATCGCTTCATTTCTTTTTATCCGTTTCGACCTGACCTTTGAAAAACGATATTCTTTATCGCCTGCTACAAAAAAGGTATTGAAGAATCTCGATGATGTGGTTTTCTTCAAGGTTTTCCTGTATGGCGATCTTCCTCCCGGCTTTCAACGGTTATCGAATGAGACAAAAGAAATGCTTGATGAGTTTCGGGCTTACAGCAAGAACATCCAGTACCAATTTGTCAATCCTTCGGAAAATCCCAATGCCAAAGACCGGAATGATGCTTATCGTTTGCTGGTTGAACGCGGATTGCAACCCACCGATCTTCGGGTAGCGAAAAAAGGAGAATCTTCGCAAATGATCCTTTTCCCGGGGGCATTGGTTTCATACAGGGGGCGTGAAGTTCCGGTTCAATTGCTTCAGGCACAATTGCAGGAGGAGCCGAATAAAGTATTGAATACATCTATCCAAGCGCTTGAATATAATCTGGCAAGTGCTATCCAAACCGTGATGACTGCGATCAAACCACGAATAGCCATCATCGAAGGACACGGAGAATTAAACGCATTGCAGACCATCGACCTCCAAAATTCACTTTCTGCTTTCTACAGTGTTGACAGGGTGACCATCAACCATAAGATCAATAGTCTGGCGGTCAGGATCAAATCGGATTCAACCCACGATGTTCTTTTGAACAAGTACCGGGCTATTATCGTTGCCAAACCGATGAAACCCTTCGACGAGAAAGACAAATTCCTGATCGACCAGTTCATCATGCGCGGGGGAAAGGTTTTATGGCTTATCGACCCGGTCTTTGCCAGTATGGACAGCCTTCAGAAATACAACACAACGATCGGGATTCCGAACGACATCAACCTTGAGGATATGCTTTTCAATTATGGGGTCAGATTGAACCTGAATCTTGTCCAGGATATGAGAGCGCTCAAGATTCCTGTGAAAACCGGACAGGTCGGCAATCAACCGCAATTTGATTTTTTCGAATGGTACTTTTTCCCGGTCCTTATTCCTACATTGAACCATCCTATTGTTAACGGGTTGAATGCAGTAAAAACCGAGTTTATCAGCAGTCTTGACACGGTTACCGCGCCCGGGGTTAAGAAAACTTTCCTTCTCACCACTTCTCCCTATTCACGGACTGTTAACGCCCCGGCGCTTATCGATCTTGAAATACTGCGACAACGCCCTGATGAACGTATGTTCAACAAAGGACCTCAACCTGTTGCTGTATTGCTCGAAGGAGAATTTGCCTCTGCTTTCCTTTACCGGATTCCACCAGAACTATCCGGTAACCCAGGTTTGGGATTTCGATCCAAAAGCCGGAATACCAAAATGATCGTAATTGCTGACGGCGATATAGTGAAGAATGATTTTTCCCAGAAAGAGGGTTATCCGTTGCCACTCGGATTTGATCAATATTCGCGTCAGACTTTTGGAAATAAAGATCTGGCCCTGAATGCAATCAATTTCCTATGCGACGATTCCGGTATTATTTCTGTAAGATCACGGGAGTTGAAACTTCGTTTGCTCGATGGCAATACAGTTATGAAACAGCGTCTTTTCTGGCAATTGCTTAATATTTTATTCCCGGTCGCAATGATCCTCGGTTTTGGAATCGCCAAATACCGTATACGTAAGGCTACCTACACACATCCCGCACGAAAGAAATAACCATGAAAAAGAACAGGATCATCATTCTTGTCGTCATTCTGCTTTCATTGATTGCCCTGATGTTATGGCTGACACAATCAACTTCCACTTTTCAGCGGGAACTGAGTGACTTTGCAATTAATGATACTTCGACTGTTACTAAGATTTTCTTATCTGACAAAAATAACAATACGGTTAAACTTGTCAGACTTGCACCCGGAAAATGGATGGTAAATGAGAGATATAAGGCGCAGAAACTATCCGTTGAACTTTTATTGAAAACCATGAAGGAACTGGCCGTCAACCAACCGGTGGCCAATGCCGCCCAGGATAATATCATCCGGGAATTGTCGGTCAACGCAGTGAAGGTGGAGATTTATCAACAGGTTTACCGCATCGATTTATTCGGCAGCATTCGGATGTTCCCGCATGAAAAAATGACTAAAGTATATTATGTGGGTGGCGCTACTCAGAACAATCTTGGCAGTTACATGCTGTTGGAAAATTCATCCCGTCCATTTATAACTTCCCTTCCCGGATTCCGGGGATTCGTGTCTCCCCGGTACAGTCCGATTGAAAAATACTGGAGGGACTATTCAATCTTTAAAAAAGCAATTCCGGAAATAGCCACCGTGCGGGTAGAGATTCCTACAACACCCGACTTGTCGTATGAACTCAGAAACAATGGTAAAAATTTTTTCACACTCATCTCGCTTGTTGATAACCAGGCGATACCGGATTATGACACACTAAAGGTTTTGAATTTTTTATCGGGATTCCGATACCTGAATTTTGAAACCCTGATCAACGATATGGACCGTATGAGGAAAGATTCAATTCTTGCTTCTCCACCTTTTATCATCATTACTTTGACTGACACATCGGGAATCAGGAAAAGTATCCGGACATGGCATAAACAAGGTCCGGCAGGCCAAACTGATCCGGACGGAAATCCGCTTCCTTATGATCTTGACCGGTTGTACGCCCAGGTCAATGATGGTCAAGACTTTACATTGATTCAGTTCTTTACCTTTGATAAAGTGTTACGACCCAAAACATTTTTTCTGAAAGAAAAAACGGGGACCCGGTCTCCCGGATCCCCGTCTAAATGAAATGACTGGATTTAGTCTTTATACCAATCCCTGCGCCATCATCGCGTCGGCCACTTTTACGAAACCTCCAATATTGGCACCTTTAACATAATTGATGAAACCATCAGGTTCGGTACCCCATTTCACACAATTCTTGTGAATGTCGATCATGATGGTATGGAGTCGTTGGTCAACTTCTTCACGTGTCCATGAAAGTCGCATTGAATTCTGAGACATTTCAAGGCCCGATGTGGCAACACCGCCTGCATTGGCTGCTTTGCCAGGGCCGTATAGAATTTTCTTTGCCAGGTAGACCTCTATAGCTTCCGGAGTGGAAGGCATGTTTGCCCCTTCGCATACGCAGAAGCATCCATTGGTCATCAGTGTTCTTGCATCATTTACTTCAATTTCGTTCTGGGTTGCACTCGGAAGGGCAATGTCACATTTAACCTCCCAGGGACGTTTGCCTGCGACATAAGTAGCCTCTGCAGATTTTTCACAATATTCCTTGATACGTCCGCGTTTTACGTTTTTGAGGTGCATCACGAAAGCCAGCTTATCGGCGTCGATGCCTTTGGGATCGTAGATGTAACCTTCACTATCGGAGAGGGTAACCACTTTTCCTCCCAGTTGAGTAGCTTTCTGCGTAGCATACTGGGCAACATTACCGGAGCCTGAAATAGCGACTGTTTTTCCTTTGAAATCAAGACCGCGGGTCTTCAACATTTCTGCTGCAAAATAGACCTGACCGTAACCGGTTGCTTCCGGACGGATAAGACTGCCTCCCCATTCCAAACCTTTACCGGTCAGAACTCCCGTGAATTCATTGCGTAAACGTTTGTACTGTCCGAATAAAAATCCGATTTCACGTCCACCCACACCGATATCACCAGCGGGTACATCGGTATCGGGTCCGATATGTCTCTGCAATTCGGTCATAAAACTCTGGCAAAATGCCATTACTTCGTTGTCGCTCTTTCCTTTGGGATCGAAATCACTTCCACCTTTTCCACCGCCCATTGGCAATGTTGTCAGACTGTTTTTCAAAACCTGTTCAAAGGCCAGGAATTTCAAAATACCGAGATTCACTGTCGGATGAAACCGCAGCCCACCTTTGCATGGACCGATCGCGCTGTTCATTTGGATACGAAAGCCGCGGTTGATCTGGATTTCTCCTTTATCATTCATCCAGGGAACCCGGAAAATGATCACCCGCTCGGCTTCGGCAAGCCGTTCCAGGATTTTGGCTTGCTTGTATTTTGGATTTTCTTCAATAAATGGGATCAGCGATTCGGCAACTTCCATCACGGCTTGATGAAATTCTTTTTCACCGGGATTTTTGGCAATGATCTTAGCCATGAATTCGTCTAGCAATTTTTTTAACATGTCGTTGTTCATAGTTGTATAATTTTAGGTTTATGTGTGTTAAAAAGTGTGTGAATTTTTTCACAATATTAGTTAATTTTTAATTAGACAAGCAGAAAAAAGAAAATATTTTCGATATAATTATTTATAATTCAATAAGATAAGAAATGTACTTAGAAAAAATACGTACCCTACGTATATGAAGATAAGAATTATACTGAACTTTATAAAAGTGGGTATTATATTTTTATATGATGGCGGAATTATTTTAATTTTGACGTTTCCATCCCTTTATTACCAATGTCAACAAACGAAGAAAGACAAGTACCAGTAACCCCCGCACCGGGTTCATTGAGTGTGGAAAAGCTGGTATTTGAAAACCATGAGCGTCTCAAGGAACTTGCTGCAATTAATGATACTACAGCAATAATAAAAACCAACAAGCCGATCCCGGAGACTTTATTCGAGATTTGCCAGATTCTACCGTTAGCCTGGCAATATCCCGATTATACGGTTGCCCGTATCCGTTACGAAGAGATGGAATTTACCAGCCAGGGATTCCTTGAAACACAATGGCGACAAGCACAAACCTTCGAGACCATCGATAATCTAACGGGTTCGATTGAGATTTTTTATCTGAAAGAATTTCCGGAAGTCGAAGAAGGACCTTTTATGAAAGAGGAGCGTAATTTGGTTATGACGCTGGCCAGTTTGATCGAAGGATATCTCAATGGTGTGAAAGGCCGTGAGGGACGGTATATTACCCGCGAGCGACTGAAAGAACTTAGCGCCATCAACCAAACGACCGCTATTATGCGTGCCGGCAAACCCAATGAAGAGGCCCTCCATCAGATATGTCTGATCCTGCCCACGGCCTGGCAATATCCTGAATACGCGGTATGCCGCATCAAATATGGGAATATCGAGCTGAAAAGTCCGGGATTCCGGGAAACACAATGGTCGCAAAAACAACCTTTTGAAACCATTGATAACATTTTGGGATTTATTGAGATCTGCTATCTGAAAGCTTTTCCTGCAATATTCGAAGGACCATTCCTTGAAGAAGAGCGTCACCTCATCATCAATCTGGCCAACCTGGTTGCAGGGTATCTTAATTCGATAAAAGGAAAGGCCATCCTACGTAAAAGCATCCAGAAGGAGGCGCCGATTCAGACGCCGGATTCCTCTGTCCCGGTGAAATACAGCCGGCAGCTACTGCAGACCTTCCTTAACCGTACCAACTATAACCGTGATCTTTATCATGATCTTATGCCTTTCAAGGTGAAGGAGATATTGTTGGTGGCCAATTTATACGACGCATACACTATTGAAAAGGAGGGACGTTTCTCGGAACATGTACTGGGAGAATTTTATGCCCTGAGTCTGAGCACTATGCCACGGATCACCGGGGTTTCAACAAGCGAAGAGGTGATGGAACAGCTCGATGCAAAGCATTACGACCTCATCATCATCATGATCGGTACCGATAAACAATTTCCGATAGAGTTGAGTAAGAAGGTCAAGGAGAAATACCAATATATTCCTGTTTTTCTTTTGCTGAACAGCAATACCGATATTGCAAAATATGAAGAAGAACCGGAAAAGCTGACCCGCATTGACCGTGTGTTCGTCTGGAACGGTGATTCCAAGATATTCTTCGCCATGATCAACTATCTTGAAGATAAGATCAACGTAGAAAATGATACTACTATCGGTATGACACGGGTGATACTCCTGGTGGAGGATTCTTCAGAATATTACTCACTTTACATGCCAATGCTATACAACATTGTTCTGGAGCAAACCAAGAACATCATCGAGGACGTAACCACAGATGAGTTGTATCGCATCTTACGGTTGAAAGCACGTCCAAAAATATTACTGGCTTCCACTTACGAAGAAGCCCTTTATATCTTTCATAAATACAAGGAATTCATTCTTTGCCTGATTTCGGATGTGAAATTCAAGAAAGATGGTAAATTGAATGATAACGCCGGCTTCAGTCTGGTGAAGCAGACCCGTAAGGATATTAAGGATCTTCCGATCGTACTTCAATCGTCAGATGAAAAAAATGCGCAACAGGCTTATGAACTAAAAGCTTCCTTTATCAATAAAAATTCCGAGACCCTTCTTCTCGAATTCAAGAGTTTTATTACCCATTACCTGGGTTTTGGCAGTTTCATTTACCGCGATAAAGAGGGGACCCAGATCGCCGTGGCACGTTCGCTGAAGGAATTTGAAGACCTGCTGAAGACCATTCCTGAGGAATCGCTTTTATATCATGCCCGCAAGGATCATTTCTCGCTATGGCTGATGGCCCGCGGAGAAATTCAGGTGGCTAAGATCCTGAACCCGGCCAAAGTGACCGATTTCAAAGATCCAACCTCTTTGCGTGAATACCTTATTGACGTGATCCAGCATTTCCGTAATGAACAGAATACCGGGAAAGTGATCCCTTTTGAGGAATCGGCCATCTCCGATGAACGAAATATCCTGGCGCTTACCGAAGGAGCCCTCGGAGGGAAAGGACGGGGACTTGCTTTTATCAATACCCTTATTTATAATTACGATTTTTCGCAACACATTCCCAATATTAAAATCCGAACCCCCAAAACCTCGATTGTAGGAACGGATGAATTTGAATATTTCCTCGACAGAAATAAATTGCGGGAAAAAGCGGTGTATGAAAACAATTATGACCAGATCAAACGGTGGTTTATTGAAGGAAAGCTAACGGAAACCCTGATCCGTAAATTGAAACTGATCATTAAGAACATTACCAAACCGCTTGCCATAAGATCATCAGGACTCTTTGAGGATTCGTTGAATCAACCTTTTGCAGGAATCTTCGAGACTTACCTGATCCCCAACAATCATCCCGATCCGAAAATAAGGCTGGATCAACTTATGGATGCCATAAAGCTGGTCTATGCTTCAGTATATTCCCCGATTGCCAAAGGATACATCGAAGCTGTCAACTATCGCATTGAACAGGAAAAAATGGCGGTTGTAATCCAGGAGGTAGTTGGAAACCAATATTCCGATGTTTACTATCCACACATCAGCGGGGTTGCCCAATCTTATAACTATTATCCGTTTGCCCACATGAAACCCGAAGAGGGTTTTGCTGTTGTGGCCCTGGGATTGGGTCGCTACGTGGTGGAAGGAGAAAAGGCTTTCCGTTTCGCACCCCTTTATCCGAACCTCGAGATCAATTCTCCGAAAGACCAGTATAAAGGATCGCAAGTTTATTTTTATGCTGTAGATCTCAAGAAACAGGATGTAAATTTAATGGAAGGCGAGGATGCCGGCCTGCGGAAACTTGATATTTATGATGCCGAGATGCATGGTACACTCAAACATTGCGCATCGGTTTATTCCATTGAAAACGACCGGATTTCAGCCGGTTTGCGTGAAACCGGCCCACGGATAGTGAACTTTGCCGACATCCTGAAATACAATTATATTCCATTGGCAAAAACCATCGAGGTAGTGCTCGATGTAGTCAAAGAAGCGTTAGGCTCACCGGTGGAAATGGAGTTTGCCATCGACCTGAACAAAGATGAGAATTACAATGCTTCTTTTTACCTGCTTCAAATCAAACCCCTGATCGGGAATGCTACCGATTTTCAAATCGACATGGAGAAGATCGACAAAGAACAGATCCTTTTATATTCCGAAAAGGAAATGGGAAATGGACTGATTGACAATATTAACGAGATAGTTTTCGTTGATCCCGAAACCTTTGATAAATCAAAAACGGTGGAAATGGCTGAGGAAATTAACAGGATCAATGCGGAAATGGGGAAAGAGGGGAAAAATTACATTCTGATCGGACCGGGTCGCTGGGGCACACGCGACCGCTGGATCGGGATTCCCGTAGCCTGGCCACAAATCAGCCACGCCAAAATCATAGTGGAAACCAGTCTTGAAGACTTCCCGCTTGATGCATCATCCGGATCGCATTTCTTCCATAATGTTACCTCCATGAATGTTGGCTATTTCTGCGTTCAGCCCGAAATGTCGGACAGCTTTATCCGTTATGATATTTTAAAGGGCCACAAATACATCCGGAAAACTGATTTTTTTTCCATTGTTCATTTTGATCATCCGCTCTCTGTCAGGATGGATGGAAAGAAACGGATTTCGGTAATTACATGGGAAAAGGAGAAGTAAAGGGATACAGGATACAGGATACAGGATGCAGGATACAGGATACAGGATGCAGGATACAGGATACAGGATGCAGGATGCAGGATGCAGGATGCAGGAAACAGGATATAGGAAAAATAATTAAATATAAGTACAATAATAAAAATAGATGTTATGCGCATTGCCCGGATTAACTCAAAGGAAAAGGACGTAAATGAGGAAGTTACAGATCTCAGTTTGCTCGATCCTTTGATTCTCAAATATAAAGGCAGGAAAGGAAATCTGATCCCCCTGTTACAGGGTACTCAGGAACTTTATGGTTATATTCCGAGGGCTGCATTTGAAAAGGTTTCCAGGGAAACGGGGATACCATTGAGTAACATGTTCGGAGTGGTTACATTTTATGCGCAGTTCAGACTTCAACCTGTTGGAAAACATATAATCAAAGTTTGTCACGGTACTGCCTGCCATGTTCAGAATGCACTGGAAATCAGCGAATCGCTGGAAGAGACCCTGAAAATCAAAGATGGAGAGACAACCGAGGATCGTTTTTTTACACTTGAATCAGTCGCCTGTCTGGGTTGTTGTTCCCTTGCACCTGTGATGATGATCGGAGACCAGACATATGGCAAATTAACCGGTAACGAAGCCATAAAAATTGTCAAAAATATCCGGTTGGCTGAAAATAATTGATATATCACAATTATCCTTTAAAAGATTTGATCTTTCATCACTCAATCACTCATTCACTCTATCACTCAATCACTCAATCACTCAATCACTCAATCACTCAATCAAATATGATAACTACAGTCACTGTTGGCCTTGGAAGTTGCGGCATTGCAGCCGGAGCAAAAAAGACTTTTGAGAAAATCAAGGCATTTAAAGAAACCGAAAAACTTGACTTTGAGCTCCGGAGGACCAGTTGCGTAGGTATGTGTTACCGCGAACCGTTGGTTGAGATCGCCGATGATACCGGGACGTACCTTTATGGGGAAGTAGATGCAGATCGCGCAGTTGAAGTTATTGAAAAACATATCAACCAGCACGATCCGATCCGTGACTATATCGTTTATACCGATTTATTTGAAGCTTCCGAAAATGACTTCATCGGCGCCCAGGTCAAAATTGTACTCCGGAATTGCGGGTACATCGATCCGGAATCCATTGACGAATACGAAAACCGGCAGGGTTATCAGGCCATAAAGAAAATTGCAGCTGAAAAGACCCGGTGCGAAGAGGTAATCGATACGGTTTTGAGGTCGGGTCTTCGGGGTCGCGGTGGAGGCGGTTTCCCCACGGGAATGAAATGGAAGTTTGCCCATGCCAATAAATCATCCGATAAATATGTGATCTGCAATGCCGACGAGGGTGACCCCGGCGCTTTTATGGACCGTTCGGTACTTGAAGGCGATCCACATTCCGTGCTCGAAGGAATGATCATTGCAGCATACGCAATTGAAGCCACAGGTGGCGTGATTTATTGCCGTGCGGAATATCCGTTGGCCATAAAACGCCTGAACATCGCCATCAAACAAGCACATGAGCGGGGTTACCTGGGAAAGAATATTTTCGGGATCGAAGGATTCGATCTCGATATTTATATCAAGGAAGGAGCCGGTGCCTTTGTTTGCGGGGAAGAGACCGCATTGATCGCCTCTATCGAAGGTGAACGGGGCATGCCGCGCAAACGTCCTCCATTCCCGGCCGTTTCTGGCTTATGGAAAAAGCCCACCAACATTAACAATGTCGAAACCTTTGCCAACATTCCATGGATTATCCTCAATGGCGCTGAAGCTTATGCTCAATATGGTACCGAGAAAAGCAAAGGAACAAAAGTTTTCGCACTGGCCGGAAAGATCCGCCATTCAGGGTTAGTGGAAGTACCGATGGGAATTACCATCCGGGATGTTATTTTTAAACTGGGAGGTGGCATTAAAAAGGATAAAAAATTCAAGGCTGTTCAGATGGGAGGTCCTTCCGGCGGTTGTATCCCTGAATTTTTAGCTGACACCATTGTGGATTACGATTCGGTAACCGCCACCGGCGCCATCATGGGATCCGGAGGAATGGTCGTTATGGATGAAACAACCTGTATGGTTGATGTGGCCAGATTCTTCCTCGACTTCACACGTAAAGAAAGTTGCGGTAAATGTACTTTTTGTCGAATGGGCACTACACGTATGCTGGAAATCCTTGACCGTATTACCAAAGGTCAGGGTCACGAAGGAGATATAGAAAAGCTGGAAGAACTTGCCTATCAGATCAAGGATAATTCACTATGCGGGTTGGGACAGACAGCTCCCAATCCTGTGCTTACAACCATCCGCTATTTCCGCGATGAGTATGAAGCGCATATCAGCCACAAGAAGTGTCCGGCCAAAGTATGCCGGCCGTTACTCACTTACCGGGTGGATGAAGAAAAGTGCACCGGTTGCATGGTCTGTCTGAAAAATTGTCCGGTGAAAGCTATAACCGGCGAACGGAAACAACCCCATCGAATAAGCCAGGAAATTTGCACCAAATGTGGTGTATGCTTCTCGAAATGCAAATTTGAATCAATTATATTAAGCTAGCGAGCTGGTGAACTGGTGAGATGGCGAGCTCACCAACTCACCAACTCACCAACTCACCAACTCACCAACTCACCAACTCACCAACTCACCAACTCACCAACTCACAAACTTTTTCTCAATGTCTGTAAACTCATTAAACATCGTTCTCAACGGAAATATCGTGAAAGGTTTCCCGGGAGAAACCATCCTTGATCTGGCAAAACGGCATAATATTCATATTCCTACCTTATGTAACGATGATCGCCTCGAACCCTTTACGGCATGCTATTTATGTGTGGTCGAAGTCGAAGGATTGCGTGGTCATCAACCCGCATGCTCCACAAAACTAACCGAAGGCATGAGGATCATTACCGACAACGAAGGCATCCGGAAATCCAGAAAAATGGCTCTGGAACTAATGCTGAGCAATCATTATGCCGACTGCCTCGGTCCATGCAAACAAACCTGCCCGGCCGGTGTCGATGTCCAAGGTTATATTTCATTGATCGATAAAGGACAATATAGTGAAGCTGTTGCCCTCATCAAGGAGACCAATCCCCTGCCTGCCATTTGTGGCCGTGTGTGTGTTCGCCCATGTGAAGCCGAATGCCGCCGGAACCTGCTCGGTGAAGGCGCTCCTGTCGGAATCGATTACCTGAAGCGGTTCGCATCTGATTATGACCTCTCATCACCTGAAAAATATATTCCTGCCGTTAAATCTTCCACAGGGAAGCAAATAGCTGTGATCGGAGCAGGTCCGGGCGGACTTTCTGCAGGCCATTTCATGCAGATTGAAGGTCACCAGGTTGATATTTATGAAGCGGCTCCGAAATCAGGGGGATGGCTTCGTTACGGGATCCCTGAATACCGGCTGCCCAATGATATTCTCGACAAAGAGGTAAAAAATATTACCGACCTTGGTGTTCGCATTTTTTACAACAAACGACTGGGTGACAACCTCAGTTATAAAGAGTTGAAAGAGAAATACGATGCACTCATCCTCACCATCGGTTCCCAGAAAGGAACGGGTGTCGGTTGTGAAGGCGATGATGCAGGGAATGTTTTTTCGGGTATTGATTTTTTAAAAAACATGGAAGTGACCGGACAGCGGTATGATTTCCGTGGTAAAACCGTGGCTGTTGTGGGAGGGGGAAATACCGCGATGGATTGTTGCCGTACATCTATCCGTTGCAAAGCTGATAAGGTGTATGTAATTTATCGCAGGACAGAAAAAGAAATGCCGGCCAATCCCATTGAAATTCATGAATCAAAGTTGGAGGGTGTGGAATATTTATTCCTGACTTTACCCAAAAGAATCAACAAAAATGAGCATGGAGAAGTGAAATCCGTTACCTGTATTAAAATGGAACTGGGCGAGCCCGACGCATCTGGTCGTCGCCGGCCTGTTCCTATTGAAGGTTCCGAATTTGAACTGAAGGTGGATTACATTCTCGCAGCTATCGGTCAGAAAACCGAGGTCAACTTTATTGATGATATCAACCGCTATACTGAAGGAGGTGAACTGAAAATCACCAAATGGGGCGATATCGAAGCGGATAAAGCAACCTTGCAAACCGGGATTCCGTCGGTCTTTGCTGCCGGTGACGGGGTGTCAGGACCGGCGACCATCATTGAAGCCATTGCCCAGGCACGGGTCGCTTCGACGAGCGCCCACCAGTATCTGATGGCTCTGCCCATCATTCCGGCAAAAAAACCATTTACCAGCAAGCGCGACAATTTTAAAAAGCAGGTAAAAGAAGATTATACAGGAAATTTTGCCACCCAATCCCGTGAAGAGATGCCGACATTGGCTGCTGATGCCCGGAACAATTTTAATGAGGTTGAATTGGGTTATCCGGGAGAGGAGGTTGCACATCATGAAGCCCAACGCTGCCTTGAATGTGGTTGCGTAGCTTATTTTAATTGCGATCTCCAAAGGTATTCATCGGAATATAACGCACTCCAAAAAGCATTTGAAGGAGAGTTTAATGAATATAAAGTCGACTTCCGCCACCCGTACATCGAGATCGATAATAACAAATGTATCCTTTGTGCCCGCTGTGTGCGCATCTGCCGTGAAGTAGTGGGCGCCAATGCATTGGGACTGATCAACCGGGGGTTTAATACCTATGTGGCTCCGAGTATGGGTAATGCTTTGCAGGATACCCATTGCGAATCGTGCGGAATGTGCATCTCCACTTGTCCAACGGGAGCCATCACTGAAAATGTGGTTTTCAAACCCGGTCCGGTAAAATCGGATTCCATCGATACCATTTGTAATTACTGCTCGATAGGATGTGCCATCACACTGCATCATAAAAATAATTTTGTGCTGGGGGTCACCGGAACAAAAGGATTGATCAATACCGGTGGAAACTTATGTAAATACCCAAAGTTCGGTTATTCCTACCTCAACGACGCTGAACGGTTGACACAACCTATGGTCAAAGTCAATGGAAAATTCAACCCAATCTCATTTGAAGAAGCCATTGATTTGATTGCCGATAAAATAGCAATGGTGACCCCTGATGAAAATGCCTTTTTTGGGGGTGCCCGGTTATCGAACGAAGAGCTTTACCTGATACAAAAACTGGCCCGCGGTGCTGTAAAGACCAATAATGTTGGAAGTTTCCATTATCTTGGACGGGGAGAAGGTTACCGTGCTAACTGTGAATTTAACGTTCCTTTCGATCAAATCGGTCAGGCAAGTAAAATATATCTGGTTGGAACTGAAATTAACCAGGATCATGCTGTGGTGGGTTTCATGGTTCAGAATGCCAACTTTTTAAAGAAAACACCGGTTGTACTTGTCACGGAAAAAGCGAAAAATACGCTGGCACACAAAGTGAACGAGCAATTCATCGTAAAATCCTATTATTATTTTATCAAAGCCGTAATTCATTACATCCTGTCGAAAGGATTGGAAAACGGACTTTTCCTGCGCGACCGGGTAGAGGGATTTGTAAACTACAAAAGCATGACGCTGGCCGAGGATTTCGATCTCCTTGTCAGGGAATCGGGTCTGGCTATTGAACAGATTGCCGGTTTTGCGGAATCCTATAACCAGGAAATGAATGCCATTCTGCTTTTTTCAGAAAAAGAGGTTTCAGGGAATACATGTAAGGAACTTTTTAACCTCGCCCGGATTACAGGTAAGCTTGGTAAAACAGCCAGCGGGATCATATCATTGAAAGAGAAAAATAACGCACAAGGATTATTCGACATGGGTATCAGCCCGCATTTTGGTATCGGAGGCCAGGAATTGGCAGATCCTATTTACATTCAACGATGCAAAGAAAAATGGGCCGTCAGTGAAATTGCTGAAAAAGTTAACGGATGTCTCCACGAACAATTAAATGAGGGTGGTATTAAAAATCTTCTCATTTTCGGGGAAGATTCAGTGGGTTGTGTAACTGATCGCAATAGCTTCCAAAAAGTCTTTGAAAAAGTCCCATTTAAGGTTGTACAAGATTATTTTATGACACCCACAGCAGAAGCTGCCGATCTGATATTACCGGCAACGTTGCCTTTTGAGACTGGTGGCACCTATACAAATTCGCAAAAGGTGATCCAGGGTTTTGAAGCAGGAATGGATTCGCGGGTATCCATGAATTCGTACCGGCAACTTTGCGGGATTATGGGCCGGTTTGGATTAAAATCGGATGACAATCCGCACAATATTTTGATGGAAATCATCAGCCTCCTCCCTGAATCAAAAAATCATGGGAAATTCCTTTTGCAATATACCGAAGGCGATAATAATAACAATCAATTCCTTCATGGATGCGATTCCATTGTAAAAAGATTCGAAGAGGAATTCAGTTCAAAAATCTAAAACCATAACTCGTAAACAGAATGAAAGCATTCAATAATATAGATGAGATCCTTGATTTTGCAATCGGGGAAGAGCAGGCAGCCGTTGATTTTTATCTTATGCTGGCAGAACGTTCAAAAACCCGGCAGAGCCGGAAAGCCTTCACGGACTTTGCCGAAGAAGAAATGCGCCACAAGGCAAAGCTTCTCAAAGTAAAGGAGACGGGGAGTTTTCAGATTTCCGGAAATAAGGTAAAAGATTTGAAAATAACTGAGTATCTTGTCGATGTCAGACCATCACCAGACATGAGTTATCAGGATGCCTTGATTCTTGCTATGAAAAAGGAAAAAGCAGCCTTCCGGATGTACTCGGAATTGGCCGAAAATGCAATTAATCCTGGTGTCCGTGATATCTTTTTGAACCTGGCTCAGGAAGAATCAAGACATAAACTTCGTTTTGAAATTGAATACGATGACTATATCCTTAGGGAAAACTGAAAAGATTGGTTTGTATTTTTAAAGCGGGGATAAACCATAGTCTTATGAAGAACAAGCAGAATGCACTGAATCCGAAGAAGTATTACTTCATTGATACATCGTTCAATCTGCTGATGAAACGAAGGGTCTACCAGATACTCCTCATTTCAAGCACCTATGATTCCTTCATGCTGGAGGAGGACGGCCGTATTGATGAAAGCATTTTCATGGAATACGTTTCGCTGAACCTGCGTTACCCTCCACAGTTTCTCAAGGTCACATCGGAAGAAGAGGCCTTTGAGGTGCTGGAGGACAAACGGATAGAGCTTGTTATCTCTATGCTGAACATCGAAAAAGCCGACACCTTCGACTTGGCTATACGGATCAAACAGAAGTACCCCAAAATACCCATTGTGGTGCTGACCCCTTTTTCGCGGGAAGTGAACATCAAGCTGGCTGAAAAAAACCTTATTGCCATCGATTATGTCTTTTGCTGGCTTGGCAATGCCGATATCTTATTGGCCATTATCAAGCTGATCGAAGATAAAATGAATATCGACCAGGATGTCAGGCAAGGAGTTCAGGCCATTTTGCTGGTGGAGGATTCTATCCGGTTTTATTCAAGTTATTTACCGAATATATACAAGATTCTCCTAAAACAATCGAAGACCTTCATGACCGAAGGCCTTAACGAACACCAGAAGATGTTGCGCATGCGCGGACGGACAAAAATACTTCTTGCCACCAACTATGAAGAAGCCGCAGACATGTGGGAAAAATACAAGGCCAACCTGCTGGGGATCATCACCGACATAAGCTTTATGCGCGGTGGTGAAACCGATAAGACCGCAGGAATTAAGTTTGTCGAGAAAATCCGGTCGGAGGATCAATATATGCCCATCCTTTTTCAGTCGACAGATACTGAATATGAAGCGGTGGCTCATGAAATGAAAGTAGGATTCCTGAACAAACGATCAAAAACCCTTTCGATCGAGTTGCGAAATTATATCAATGAATATTTTTCCTTCGGTGATTTCATTTTTATCGATCCGAAAAACGGACGGGAAATTACGCGGGCGGTAAATTTGAAATCCTTACAGGATAAAATTTTCGAAATCCCTGACGATTCCCTGCTATATCACATGGAACGAAATCATTTTTCGAAATGGTTGAATGCCCGTGCTTTGTTTCCAATTGCAGAGATGTTCAGGGAAGTATCTGTGACCGCATTCGCCGACGACATGGATGAGGCGAAACGTTATTTGTTCGACTCCATCACGGCGTTCCGCATCAATAAAGCCAGAGGAGTGATCGCCGATTTCGACCGCGACCGCTATGATGAATACCTTCAGTTTGCCCGCATCGGCGAAGGATCCATTGGTGGGAAAGCCCGTGGGCTGGCTTTCCTTGACTCACTGATCAAGAGAAACAGGCTCACTGACCTTTATGAAAACGTCGTCATCTCCATCCCGCGTACCGTGGTGCTTGGAACCGATATTTTCGATGAATTTATGGAGGAGAATAACCTCTATGAAATTGCGCTTTCTGACCGCAGCGATAAAGATATTCTGGCACGGTTTGTCAAGTCACGGTTACCCTTCCGGATACATGAAGACCTTTACCGCTTCATTTCATGCATCAATAACCCGATTGCCATCCGGTCTTCAAGTCTGCTTGAGGATTCGCATTACCAGCCCTTTGCCGGTATCTATTCGACCTATATGATACCGAATATAAAAAACAACGACCGGGTCATGATCGATAAATTGAGCGAAGCCATCAAAAGTGTTTATGCTTCCGCTTATTTTAAAGACAGCAAATCATACATGGCCGCAACCCTGAACATGATCGATGAGGAGAAGATGGGGGTTGTGCTGCAGGAGGTGACAGGCCGCCAATATGGTGATCGTTTCTATCCTGCTATCTCCGGTGTCGCCCGTTCGATTAATTTTTATCCCATCGCTCCAGAAAAACCGGAAGATGGTATCGCCAACGTCGCATTCGGTCTTGGAAAGTACGTAGTGGATGGAGGGGTTGGCATCCGTTTTTCTCCCAAATATCCGAGGAAGATATTACAGCTCTCCACCCCGGACCTTGCACTGAGGGAAACCCAAAAGACCTTTTTCGCCCTAGACCTCCGTCCCGAAAGTTTTGCCCCAAGTACCGATGATACGGTAAACCTTATGAAACTGAAGATAAAGGATGCCGAAGTTGACAGTGCCCTGAAACTGGTGGCATCCACGTTTGATTACGAGAGTCATCAGCTGAAAGAAGGGACATTATTTGAAGGAAAACGGATCATCACCTTCTCACAGTTGCTCAATCATAATACTTTCCCGTTAGCGGAAATAATTCAATTGACGTTGGAAATAGGTCAACGGGAAATGAATAAACCGGTAGAAATCGAATTCGCCGTTAACCTCGATTTACCGCAGGGACAACCAAAAATTTTCAGCTTGTTGCAAATCCGGCCGATTGCAGGACGCGATCAAACCATCAACCTCAAACCGGAGGACGTTCGTAATGAAGACATGTTGCTTATTTCAAACACTGCTCTGGGCAATGGCATCATCAAGAACATTCACGATTTCGTTTATGTGAAACCAGAGACATTCAATGCCTCGAAAAGCCAGGAGATGGTTCGCGTACTCGATATGCTGAACGGCAAATTCATCCTTGAAAAGAAAAATTATGTGCTGGTTGGCCCCGGTCGCTGGGGTTCCAGCGATCCCTGGCTTGGAATTCCCGTAAAATGGCCACAAATCAGCGCCGCCAGGCTAATCGTTGAATCCGGGCTCGAGCATTATCGCATCGATCCAAGCCAGGGTACCCACTTCTTTCAAAACCTGACCTCCTTCCGTATCGGTTATTTCACAGTGAATCCATTCATTAACGACGGATTCTATAATGTTGATTATTTAAAGGCACAACCCGCAGCTTACGAGGATGATTTTATTCGCCATATTCACTTCGACAACCCCATCCGGATTGCAATTGACGGAAAGAAAAATTTTGGGGTAGTATATAAACCGGTATAAGTTTTCAACAACCATATTACCTTTTACTTCTTCGGATGATTAAGCAGAAAACTGCTTATGAAAACTACATTATTGGAACCTGGTAAGTATTACCATATATACAACCGGGCAAAGAACGGCGATCCGCTGTTCGAAAACGAAGAGGCATACAGGTTCTTTATACGGCTTTACCTCACGCATATATCGCCGGTGGCTGATACTTATGCTTACTGCCTCTTAAAGGACCATCTTCATTTGCTGGTTCGCATCAAAAGTGACGTGAATGGCAGCGTCTACAAGCCTTTTGCCTTGCTCTTCAATGCCTATGCAAAAGGTTTCAATAAACATAGTGGAAAAGAAGGTAAGCTTTTTCAATTTAAACTCAAACGGGTTGAGATCCGACAGGAACACTTTTTCTATGAGATGGTCCGGTATATCAATCAGAACGCCCGTAAACACGGAGCAACCGAACATGATTCGCAGTACCGGTTTTCATCGTACAGGGCCACGATAACCACCGGGCCGAGCCTGATTTGTAAAGAGGAACTGGCAAAACATTTTTGCAACGGGAAAAACCTTGCAGAAAACCTGTCATCCGAGGTCGATGAAAAATCGATTAAAATGTTTATGCTGGAAAATTAAGTATTTGATAAACAGGATAATTATATATCCATATTATACTGTATCACCATTTCCATGCTGTTCAACTCAAGGGCGACCATATTTCCGAAGCCCTCTCTACCGGTGATGTATGGGCCATTATCGATGTCGATAAATTTATATATACGGTTCCTGATAGCGAGGGTGATAAGTTCCATATTTACAGGAACATGCCCGTGGATGATGCGGCGGCCTCCTATCTTTTCAGGAATGATCGGGTAATCGCGTAGCCAGAGCATGGCGTGTTTGTCTTCGAACGGATCTTCATTCTTAAAATTCAGTCCGGCATGAACAAGCACGAAGTCATCCAGTTCAACGAAATAAACAAGGTTTCTCATCCACTCAATGTATTCGGAAGGAACATCAAGGATGTGCTGGGTATTGAAACTTTGCAGGGTTGGTTTCCCACCGATTTCAGACCAGGATTTATATTTTTTATTTCCGAATTTGAACCACCAGCTATTTTTCGAATTTTTCATGGTGTCATATAATTCAACCATGTAATCTTCGTGGTTACCTTTGAGTACGGTAATGTTGTATTTTTCATTTTCAAGTGAGCGGATAAAATCGATCACTCCTTTTGAGTCAGGGCCCCGGTCAACATAATCTCCAAGGAAATAGAGTTCGTCGGAACGCATGGGTTTAATCAGGTCAGTGATCAGGGACCGGACGGTATTTACATATCCGTGGATATCGGGAATAACCCAGCGTTTTGGCATGTTTTGTTTGTTTTTCCAGGTAGAAAGTTACTTTTTCTTACCTTGGTTTGCTACCTCTTCCATCAGTTTTTTTATCACTTCCGGATCACCAAGAAAATAATCGCGTTGCAACTTCATGGTTTCATCAAATTCGAAAACATAAGGAATACCGGTGGGAAGATTGATACCCACGATATCCTGATCGGAGATGTTCTTCAGATATTTCAGGATACCCCTCAAACTGTTTCCGTGAGCGGCCACCACGATTTGTTTATATTTGGCCAAAGCAGGTTCCATTTCACTTTTCCAGTATGGAACGATGCGTTCAACCGTATCCTTCAGCGCTTCAGTGCCGGGAATATCTCGAGGGTCGAGGTTGCGGTAGCGGTGATCAAAATGCGGATGACGGGGATCGTCAAAGTCGAGGGCCGGTGGGCGGACATCATAGCTCCGGCGCCAGATAAGTACCTGCTCATCGCCATATTTCTCGGCCATTTCCGACTTATTTAATCCCTGTAATACTCCATAGTGCTTTTCATTTAACCGCCAGGTTTTATAAACCGGAATCCATAAAAGATCCATCTGTTCAAGCATCATCCAGAGGGTACGGATGGCCCTGGTGAGATAAGAAGTATAGGCAATTTTAAAATCAAACCCTTCTTTTTTAAGGATTTGTCCGGCCTCGATGGCCTCCCTGATTCCGCGTTCCGATAAATCCACGTCGGTCCAACCGGTAAAACGGTTTTCTTTGTTCCATACGCTTTCGCCGTGGCGTATCAATACGAGTTTATTCATGTCAGATACATTTAAGTTAAGGAGGCAAAAGTACAAAAATGGTTCTATTTTTCCTACCTTTGCCAGTTTCAAAGCCTTATTCCATGAATAGCTACAAAAAAATCAATAACATCCTTGGGTGGGTGGTATTTGTCATTGCCTCCACAGTGTTCATCCTGACCTCCGAACCTACCATGAGTTTCTGGGATTGCGGTGAATATATCTCCACCGCTTTCAAACTGGAAGTCGGCCATCCCCCGGGAGCGCCACTGTTCCAGATGATAGGCCGGTTTTTTTCACTTTTTGCTTTCGGCGATGTAACACTGGTCGCACGAATGGTCAATACCATGTCGGCCTTGGCAAGTGGATTTACCATCCTGTTTCTTTTCTGGACCATCACGTTGATCGCTAAAAAAATTGCATTGAAAACCGGGGAAATCAACAGGGAGAAAACCATGATTATCATGGCTGCCGGACTTGTCGGATCACTGGCTTATACCTTCACCGATTCGTTCTGGTTTTCTGCTGTTGAAGGCGAAGTATACGCTATGTCGTCGTTTTTTACTGCCATTGTGGTTTGGGCCATTTTTAAATGGGAAGAGCATGCCGATGAAAAACATGCCTACCGCTGGTTGATCCTTATTGCATATCTGATGGGACTTTCCATCGGAGTTCACTTGCTCAACCTCCTGGCTATTCCAGCCATCACCTTTGTTTATTATTTTAAAAAATACCAAAATCCAAACTGGAAAGGTATAGTCCTGACATCGGTTATTTCCATCATTCTGCTGGCCGTGGTCATGTATCTTATAATTCCTTGGATCATCAAGTTAGCCGGCCTTTTTGAACTATTCTTTGTAAATTCGATCGGTCTGCCTTTCAATTCCGGGACCATTATCTATTTTACCCTTCTGATCGGTTTTATTATCTGGGGTTTATATTATACAAGGAAAAAAGGAAAGTCGGTCTGGAACGCAGTCATCCTTGCATTTACCTTTATCATAATTGGATATTCTTCATTTTTGATGCTTGTCATCCGCAGCAATTCAGATACACCCATTGATGAAAACAATCCTGAAAATGCCATGTATCTTCTGGCTTACTTAAACCGTGAGCAATATGGCGATTGGCCATTGTTAAAAGGGCAGTATTACAATGCGCCGGTGATCGACCGGACCGATGGAAATCCGGTTTATGTGAAAGATTCAAAAGCAGGAAAATATGTCATTACCGATAACAGGGAAAAGGTGATTCCTGTTTATGATCCACGCTTTACTACTCTTTTTCCCCGCATGTGGGACCAATCGGAACCCAGGTTCGCCAGTGAATACATCCGGTGGGGAAATGTCAAGGGAGTACCGGTAGATATTCAGTACGGCGACAAGAATGAAACACGCTATGTCCCGACATTTGCTGAGAACCTGACCTTCTTATGGAATTATCAGTTTGTTCATATGTACTACCGTTATTTTATGTGGAATTTTGTGGGAAAGCAGAATGACATCCAGGGAATGGGAAATAAAATCGACGGAAACTGGAAAAGCGGGATAAAGTTCATCGATAAGATGCGTCTCGGATCACAGGATATACCTGAAACCAGGAAAAACAAAGCCGACAACAGTTTCTATTTCCTGCCACTGATCCTGGGTTTAATCGGTATTTATTTTACCCTTCGTAAGGATAAACAAAGTGCCTGGGTTATTTTTCTCTTATTCCTGATGACGGGTGTAGCCATTGTGCTCTATTTAAATTCCCATTCACCGCAACCACGGGAAAGGGATTATGCTTTTGCCGGTTCGTTTTATGCCTTTGCCATCTGGATCGGTTTGGCAATACCGCAATTGGTTGAATGGTTTCATAAAAAGCTGGCTATGGCCCCCGCTCAGATTATCACCCTGGCAATTGGTCTATTTGTGACCGGACTCATGGCGCAACAGGGATGGGATGATCATGACCGTTCAAACAGATACACAGCCTTGGCGATTGCAGAAAATTACCTGAATTCCTGCGCCCCCAACGCCATCCTTTTTACCAATGGCGATAACGACACTTTCCCTCTCTGGTATGCCCAGGAAGTGGAAGGTATTCGCACCGATGTCAAGGTGGTAAACCTGAGCCTGCTGAACACCGATTGGTATATCGATCAAATGAAACGCAAAGCGTATCTGTCGGATCCCGTTCCATTTTCCCTCACACGGGATAAATACCGTCAGGGAAACCACGATGTAACCTATCTTATGGAGGACGAATCACTCAAAAATACCTTCGTTGATGTGAGAGCCTTGTTCGGGGTCATCGCACAGGATGAAAGCAAATTGAAAATGAATACCTCCCAGATCGGGATGATCGATTATTTTCCCACCAAAAAATTCATGGTTACCTATGACCCACAGGAAATCCTAAAAACGGGAACCATTTCTTCTAAAATGACCGGTCGGCTTGACACCATCCGTTGGGAGATAAAGAGTCAGGCAATCGAGAAAAACAGCCTGATGATCCTCGATCTCCTTGCTTCCAACAATTGGAAACGGCCGGTTTATTTTGTCATGACCACCAGTCCTGATACCTACATCGGACTGGAACCCTACTTCCACCTTGAAGGACTTGCTTACCGGTTGCTTCCGGTAAAGGCCAGGCCCGCTGAAGGTCAGACCGGGGAGGTCAATACTGAAGTCATGTACAATAATCTGATGAATAAATTCAAATGGGGCAATATGACTAACCCGGGTTTATACCTGGATGATAATAATAAACGGATGGTCATGAACATGCGAACACTTTTCGGAAGGTTATCGGAAGCCTTGATCCTTGAAGGGAAAAAAGATTCGGCACGACGGGTTATGGATCGATGTATCGAAGTGATGCCGGATGCCGTGGCCAAATATGACTTTTTTACCGTTCCGTTGGTTGAAGGTTATTACAGGATCGGAGAAACAACCCGGGCTAATGAAATTGCCACAAAACTCAGTAAATATTCAACCGAAGAGCTAGCCTACCTGTTCTCGTTTCCCGATTCGGATTTGAAAGGAATGGAATACAGCATTCAGGAAGCTTTATATTCCATTCAACGCCTGAGCATAATAACAAAAGAAGAAAAACAGGTTAAATTGGCGGCTGAAACAGAAGCTACCTTTAAAAAATATTCTGACCTTTACTTTCAAAAGGTCTATCAACGGTGATGCGCGTGAAACCCGTGAGACCACCTTTTTTTTTCCGATGGTTCAACCCGGAATATTTGGTTTGTGATTTTCCTGGCCAGAGGAAAGTCATTTATCTTACGTTTGATGATGGACCCGTCCCCGATGCAACACCTGAAGTCCTTGAAATTCTTGATAAATTCAATGCAAAGGCCACCTTCTTCCTGGTCGGTGACAATGTGAGGAAGAATCCGGAGTTATTGGAAGGGATCCAAAATCGCGGACATGCAACCGGTAACCATACCTTTCATCACCTCAACGGCTGGCATACTCCTCCAGGCGCTTACCTGGAAGATATCAAACGGTGTGAGCCCTTTTTTACTACCCGGTTATTCCGCCCCCCTTATGGCCGGTTTACCCCATCGCAATACCTCCTTCTTCGTAAGCAATACCGCTTTATCCTGTGGTCTGTACTCACCTATGATTTTGATTATCACATCAATGGTCGTCAATGCCTGAAAAACGCCCTGGATAATTCACGCGGCGGTTCCATCGTGGTATTTCACAATAGTCTGAAAGCGATTGATAAAGTGAGGTATGCACTTCCCCGTTTTCTGGAACATTTCTCTGCACATGGTTATGCCTTTAAATCTATTGAATAAGAAAGAGATAAGGGAAGGGGGTAGGAGAGTTATCCTGTCAGGGCACCTTCGTCCGCATAACTGTAAAATCCATTATCACCGATGATCAGATGATCAAGAACATCCACATCCAGCATTTTACCGGCAGCATATAGTTTCTTCGTGATGTTGTTATCGGCTTCGCTGGGCTTGGTAGTACCAGACGGATGGTTATGCCCGAGTATAATGGATGAAGCATGATGATCCAGAGCGATTTTGAATACCTTTTTCGGATCAACAACGGTACCCGAAATACCTCCTTCGCTGATACAGCATTTCCGGATAACCTTATTCCCTTTGTTAAGCAGGATGATCCAGAATTCCTCATAAGGATGGTCAGACATTGTACTTCGAAAAATAGTATAGGCATCCAGACTTTTGAATATTTTCTCTTTTTCCATGACAATGGATTCATCCTTTCGCCGGCCCAGTTCAAGGGCAGCCGAAATGGTCACGGCGCGGGCCTTCCCGATACCTTTGACCTGGATAAGTTCGTTGAACCCCATTCTTGCCAGCTCAGCCAGGTTATCGTTTGCCTTATGAAGAATACTTTTTGCAACATCAAGCGCTGATTCATTCTTTGTCCCCGAACCGATCAAAATAGCCAATAATTCGGCATCACTCAGGTTATGCCGCCCCTTAAGCAGCAGTTTTTCACGCGGTCGATCCTCTTCAGCCCAGTTGCGTATTACCGTCTTATTTGAATATGTCTCCATAATTTTTTCTACTTAATCGGCCGGCAACCGAAAAGGTAATACCTTTTGTTCTTTTTTTTTATCGTTGACCGGGACAGTGAAGCACTAAAAAATAGCCCGGAACGTTAATATAAAAACGTGAATATAAAATAGATCAGGATATGATTGGTTCTGAAATTATTGAAATAGACCGGATTGATTCAACCAATGCCTATGCGGCGCGTATTCTTGAAAAAGACGAACTCGCTGAAGGTACGATCATCGTAGCACGGGATCAGTTTGCCGGACGCGGCCAGCAGGATAATGACTGGCTCAGCGAACCGGGAAAAAATCTGACATTCACCCTGATTCTATATCCACGGACTTTACCTCCCGATCGTCAATTCCTTTTAAATAAAACCATTTCCCTCGCCGTACTGGATTTTGTACGATCCATCATCAACTTTCCAGTATCCAGCACCCAGCATCCAGCAATCACCTCACCCCCTGACCCCTCTCCTCAAGGAGAGGGGAGTATCCCGCATCCAGTATCCAGCATCCCGCATCCAGTATCCAGCATCCAGCATCCAGTTTCCACCTCACCCCCTGACCCCTCTCCTCAAGGAGAGGGGAGAAACCGGCATTCAGTATCCAGTTTCCAGCATCCAGCATCCAGCATCCAGCATCCAGTTTCCACCTCACCCCCTGACCCCTCTCCTCAAGGAGAGGGGAAAAGGCGGCATCCAGTATCCAGCATCAAATGGCCTAACGACATTTATATTGATGACCGGAAGATAGCCGGGATACTGATTGAGAACAGAATCATGGGATCGACCTTCGATACGGCATTGGTGGGAATCGGTGTAAATGTAAATCAGGAGCGGTTTTCGCAAGATCTTCCAAAAGCCGGCTCCATCATCCAGTTTATTGATCGTGAAGTGGAACTTAAAGAAGCGCTGATTTCGCTTTGTAATTTTCTGGATCGGCGTTATGCATTGCTGCAACAATTTCAGACGGGATTTTTTGATAAGGAATATTGCCAAAATCTTTATGGATATTATCAGTGGCGCGAATTTTTCTCAGGTGAAAAAAAATTGGAAGGAAAAATTCAGGGAGTTGACGATTTCGGCCACCTGATCATCGAAACCCGGAACGGTGAAATCCGAACCTATAATCACAAATCCATCGAATTTGCCTGAAACCGGCAACGATCTCTTTTTCTCCGGTCACTTATTATACCGTTTCCCCAGCATCACACTCAGATAAAGGGTTAGAAAGAATTGTTGCTTCGGATTGTATGCCATGATGGGAATAGGGATAGGGGAAAAATCCAGGGTTGCACCGACCTCGAGGGAATTGATCCGTCTGTTGTGTGTGCCAAATTCAAAATCGAGTCCTGTTTTAATATAAGCGCCGGGATAAAATCCAAGGTTCAGTATACCGGATAAAAATGGGCCCCGGCCATAGATATTATCGACGAAATGCAATTCGGGGTTATATTTTTCTTCCTTTATCTCATAATCAGTAGATCCGCTGTTGATATAGATAATATAAAGGTAAACGGGCTTGGCTAAACCCAGCGAAAAGCCACCATAATATAGCCAACTGAGCTGAATTCCGCCCCAATAGGGTTTACGGTTAAGAATGTGCTGCTGCCCGATTCCCCCGCGTAAAAAAAAGAGATAGTTAAGTTTCCCATAGATATAGGGGCGGGAATCGGGAAAATAGAGACTATTTGTAAGGGTGCGGATCTCCTTGGTCGATTTATAGGTAGAGAATTCAATCTCCCACATAAATTGCCGCAGGGCGGTAACATTATGTCCCCTCCGGAATTTCAGCCCCCATCCGTTTGTATGGACCATGGCACCCAGGCTCCATTGCTTTTCCAACAATACATTCTCAGGCAGGGTATCTGCATCTGATACATACTGAGCATGGGCAAAATATTCACCGGCAGTCAGAAAAAATAACATCACTGTCAGAACAAACTGCTTCATGGTAAAGGAAAATCAAAAGGAGCAACGATACAAAAGTAAAAAATAAATGGGAAGCCATAGCATCCCATTTAGTCATGATTTCATGAGAAAGGATTGGATTTAATGACGTTCGATTTGGTATCTTTGCTTTTCACCGTATGCAGCACAACGCTTGTTTGAGGCACAGGAGGAAATAATGCCAAGAATAACGATTGTCAATAAAATATAAAGGACTTTTTTCATGGTGTCAGCTCCTGGTTTTGATGGATAAACATTACAAAGTAAATGGTTTTTAAGTAAATGAACAAATAAAAGCGCGTTTTATTGTGTAACAGGAAAAAGGAATCAACTTTAAAACTGATATGGAAAAAATCGACCCAGTCATCGAAGAGAGTTGGAAAAGTATGCTCCTGGAGGAATTCGAGCGACCCTATTTCTACCAACTGAAAGACTTTTTAGTTCAGGAAAAGAAAAAATACAGGGTGTTTCCTCCCGGACCATTGATTTTTAATGCCTTTAACCATACCCCTTTTAATCTGGTTAAGGTTGTTTTGCTTGGGCAGGATCCTTATCATGGGATAGGGCAGGCCCACGGATTGTGTTTTTCTGTTCCGAAGGGTGTTCCAAAACCACCCTCATTGATCAACATTTTTAAGGAATTGGAAAACGATCTGGGGTTGCCGATGCCATCTTCAGGTGATCTTACGGTATGGGCAAACCAAGGTGTTTTGTTGCTCAATGCCACCCTCACCGTCCGTGAAAATATGGCAGGTTCTCATCAAAACCGGGGATGGGAAACTTTTACTGATGCTGCCATCAGCAGGTTATCCGCTCATCGTCAAGGATTGATTTTCGTACTTTGGGGAAATTATGCCATGGCAAAAAAATCATTGATAGACACCTCGCGCCATTTTATACTTACGGCTGCTCATCCTTCGCCTTTATCGTCCAGTCGCGGTTTTTTCGGCTGCAAACATTTTTCTCAGATCAACAATTTGTTGGATAATATGGGCGTTGAGAAGATTGATTGGAGGCTGGAATGAGGGAGATCGGTATATATTGCCTGGATAAACGAAGCCAAAACTGCTGAAACACGCAATAACCGGAACGAAATTACAGTAAAATGGACCTCAGAAGGGAAAGACCGAAACTGGAAATACAGGAACAAATGACAAATCTTTCATTACCCATCTCCCATCTCCTATCTCCTATCTCTTATATCCTATCGTTTACCATTTTCGTTATTTTTTCCACTTCCTCCTGTAAAAAGGATTCACCCTCTGATCCGCCATACCATCCTACACCATACACCATTCAAATCCCACGATATTTTCCGACAGAACTGAATATTCCTACCGATAATCCGATGACGATGGAAGGTGTTTCCCTCGGGCGTTACCTTTTTTATGACGGAAGAATTTCCGGACGGACTGCCCCCGACTCATTGATGAGTTGTTCCACCTGCCATATACAATCACACAGTTTTGAATGCGGAATAGATCACCCGGATTTCCCGGGAGGTCATCCCCATGGTCTTACAGGTATTCCAACCCCCCACTTTATGTTGCCGATGATTAATCTGGCGTGGACAAACCATGGGTATTTGTGGAACGGTAAGGTAAGCAGCGAAAATCCTGCGCCTGCATTCCGGGAACTGGAAGATGTCACGTGGATGGCAATTGTAGCGCCGCATGAAATGACCGGTGATACCAATCGTGTCAAAGCGCTCATCCAGAGGATCAAAGGTTACCCCGAATTGTTCCAAAAAGCTTTTGGTAGCCCGGTAGTTACAATAAAAAATATGGGGAGAGCCATTGCCCAGTTTATCCGTACACTTATCTCAGCCGATTCGAAATTTGACAAGTTCCTGCGTGGCGCCGTGTCACTCACAAATTCAGAACGAAATGGATATGTGCTTTTTATGACTGAAATGGGTGCAGATTGCTTCCATTGCCACGGCGGCGATGGAAATCCTCTTTTTACAACCAACCGCTTTTATAATAATGGAAAGGATTCCCTGTTCAGCGATCCCGGGGACAGATATTCGGTTTCAGGAAATATCGCCGATATCGGGGCATATAAGGCCCCTACACTACGGAACCTGGCATTCACGGCACCTTATATGCATGATGGACGGTTTAAAACACTGGATGAGGTTATCGATTTTTATAGTTCCGGGCTGATATGGTCACCTTCTATAAGTTCACTTATGCATCACGTCAATACTCATGGAATTCAGCTGGCACCAGTACAAAAAACCGATCTGAAAGCTTTTCTTCTGACACTTTCCGACAGCAGTTTTATTACCAATCCGGATTTTGGAAGACCGTCATCTTTACCAGGTGAGAAATGAAAGATGCAGGATGCAGGACAAGTTGCTTCGCTCCCGATACAAGATGCAAGATACAGGATGCAGGATGCAGGATGCTGGATACTGGATTCAGGATGCTGGATACTGGATACTGGATGCTGGATGCTGGATGCTGGATACAGCATCCTTTATCATGTTTTATAATCCTCAAATTTTCAAATTTTCAAATCTTCAAATTATAAATCGAATGTTGGTTTTCCCAAATGCAAAAATAAACCTTGGTTTGAATGTAATAGCCCGGCGACCAGACGGTTTCCATAATATCGAAACCCTCTTATATCCTGTCGGATTGTGCGACGCACTGGAGGCAATTCCTGCAACAGATGGTGTCTTTGAGTTCACGACTACCGGGCTTCCGATTCCAGGAGAAACATCTGCAAACCTTTGTGTCCGCGCCTGTGAGCTTTTAACCCCCATCATTAGTAACTCTTTATCTAAGATCCAGGGATCAAGATCCAGGATCCAGGATCCAGGATTGTTACTTCCTCCTGTCAAAATCCATCTCCACAAAGCAATTCCGATGGGAGCAGGATTGGGTGGTGGTTCCTCTGATGGGGCATTTATGCTTAAACTCTTGAATGAACTCTTCCGGTTGGGTTTCTCCACCGGACAATTACAGGAGTATGCCCGTTTACTGGGTAGTGATTGTGCGTTTTTCGTTGAGAACAAACCTGTTATTGCTTATGAAAGGGGCGACCGGTTTCTATCTTTAGAAGAAGATTTACCGGTATTTTCGTTAGCCATTGTTGTCCCCGAAGTCCATTGCAGCACAACCGATGCCTATGCTTCGATAGTTCCAACGGAACCCTCACTCCGCATTGCCAGGATCTTTCAACAACCCATTGAATTTTGGAAAGGGGACCTTATCAATGATTTTGAAAGACCGGTTCTCATCGCCCATCCCGAAATAGAAATGATAAAGGAAAAACTATATGATGCCGGAGCAATGTATTCCTCCCTTTCGGGAAGCGGCGCTGCAGTTTACGGTATTTTCAGGTATAAACCGCTGTTATCTGGCCTCTTCCCCGGGTGCTTTGTCTGGATCTCTGCAGAAAACAACTTTTAATCACCTCAACCACCGGCCCTTCTCCTCAAGGAGAAAGGGTGTTGGGTTTGAAGTACTCAAGGTGAAAGAGCGTTGAATGAAGGTTCACCACATTGATGAATGGCGGGACTCCGGCGGGTATGTTGCAATACAGTCACGTCGGGGTGTCGAATGAAAGTTCACGACATGGATGAATGGCAGGACTCCGGTGGGTATATTGCAACGCACCTGCATCTCGAGCCACACAACCCTACCGCACAGCCAAAGCTCTCGCCAAGGCTGCTTATGCAACATACCCACCTCCATGAAATATTTATCCTTTATCCTACATCCAGTATCCTGGATCGGAGCGAAGCGACCTGCATCCTGCATCAGGAGCGAAACGATCCGCATCCTGCATCGGGAGCAAAGCAGCCTGCATCCTGCATCGGGAGCGAAGCGACCTGCATCCTGTATCCTGCATCAGGAGCGAAGCGACCTGCATCCTGCATCCTGTATCCTGCATCGGGAGCGAAGCGACCTGCATCCTGCATCGGGAGCGAAGCGACCTACATCCTGCATCGGGAGCAAAGCGACCCATTATTTAGGCGCTTTCCGTATCATGACAAAGGCGATCAGGCCGAAAATTATGTTGGGAGTCCACACTGCAATAAGTGGTGGAAGGTTTCCGAGGGTCGCAAACACTGTAAAAATCTGCATGAAGAGAATGTAAATGAAAGTTAGCGACAGACCGAATCCAAGATGGTAGCCGATGCCTCCGCGGACTTTACGGCTGGAGACTGAAACGCCAATCAATGTAAGAATTATGGTGGCAAACGGGAAAGCGATCCGTTCATATTTTTTGACTTTATATTTAATTACATCGGGATCACCTCGTAGCTCTTTTTTATTAATATGTTCCTGTAAAACAAAATAATTCATGATTTTAACTTCCTCGATATCCTCCGTAAAATCTGCCGGTTTGAAAGGCAAAATCGTGTCGAGTCTGGTTCCTTTGGTGATTGACTCATCCATCCCATTGATACGACGGATAAAATAATTGTTTATGGTCCATCTTCCCTTCAAACTGTCCCATTCAATGCGTTCCCCTTTTAATTTATATATTAGTTCGCGGTCTTTAAATTGTTCCAGGGTAAATTTCCAACCGGATCGGTTATGGGTGTTGAAATTTTCCAGGTAGATAAATGTTCCAACACTGATCTGCTTGTGGATATTCTGATTATTGAATTCCCGCGGTTCTTTGAGGTATCTTTTTTCGAAGGTAAACATACTCCGGTTGGTATACGGAATAATGAAATTAGCCAGAAAAAAAGAGAGTAATCCAAGCACTACGGCAGAAATGAAATAGGGAAACAGGAACCGTTTGAAACTGATCCCTGCGCTCAGGATCGCAACGATTTCCGAGTTGGAAGCCATCCGGGACGTAAAAAAAATGACCGCGATGAAGGTAAGGAGATAACTGAAAAGGTTTATGAAATAAGGAACAAAATTGAGATAATAATCGAAAATGATAGCGTGCAACGGAGCATCAAACTTCAGGAAATCATCGATTTTTTCAGAAATATCAAAGATGATCACAATAAAAATCAAAAGCATCAGGGTGAAAAAGAAAGTCCCTAAAAACTTTTTAATGATATATATGTCAATCGTCCGCATCAATATACATCCATGATTTGATGATTTTCATTATGTCCGGCCCGCATCCAGCCGGTTTTAATGGATACCCAGAAATGATATCTGCCTGGCTGAGAAGGTGTTTTTATCATCATAATGGTGTCGGAATACCTACCCTGGATGACCATGTTTGTGATATCTGTTGACGGTACTTCCTCTGCTACGTATGGCCCCTGTTGGATAAAATGATAAACCAGTTGTGAATGCCGGCTGGAATCCTGGTTAAAGTGCAACGGTTTTTCGTCAGGATTGAAAATACGAACAGGTAAAATAACTTCTGAATTTGCCGGAAAAGTAAGTTTTGATAACATCGTTTTCAAAGGAACGCGGTAAAATGACTGAAAATTATTTTCCTCTCCGTAATATGTGGTGACCCCGTTTTTCCCAAGGTATTCCCTTTTATCCGGAAAGTAAAGAAACGAAGAAAAACCGGCAACAAAAACCTTTTTCCCCTGCAGATTTTTTTCAAGATCGGTCCAGTAATAAAACTGGGTACGGTGGCTGTTGAAATCTTCAAGTGTTGTTGCCTGTTTCCCGGAGTAAAAGGTATACTTTGATGCCCGTTGATAAGAATTGAAAAATACAACCGGTCGCCCGTCTGCCAGTTTCTCAATATCTTTCGCCCACTCTTTCCAATTATATAACTCCGAGAGGTTAACAACCTTCCTCGGAAGTTTTAGAAAATCGTTAATAAGGTAAAACCTGAAAAAGATCATAAGTACAATACTGATTGCTGCAAGATAATATATGATCTTATGCAATTTTTTTCTGTTCACCAACGATTTGTATGTAAGGATAATCATGGGTACGAAAGCCGGAACCGTCCAGTTGGGCTCAACCTGGCCACGCAACGTGTAGATAAGAAAAAACAGGAGAATCCCGATGACGGAAAATTTCAGGCTTCGTTCAAAAAGATTATTTGTTTTAAAGGTCAGTGTGAACCAAAAGAAAAATGGGGCCATCAGCGGGCCATAAATTCCAAACTGACCACCGATGAATTCAATTAAATACCGGAGATGATGAGTTTGTCTGTAATTACGTTCAATGAGATGATAATAAATCGTGGGATTGTCATTATAAACCGACCACAAAATGTGGGGAACGAAAAAGAGGAGGGCAACACCTGCGGCTACATAAAAAGATCTCTTTTTCAATAAGTTGAGATTCGATAAAATCGTAAACAGGATAACCAGGATGGCGTTGTATTTGCTGTATATCATGGCCGCCATAATAAATCCCCACAACACAGAGATAATAAAGCTATCCTTTTCAAGGTACTTTTTATAAACCAGGAAAAACAATAGGATGAAAAAAATCATCGGGATATCCGGAGCAGCCATAAAACCGCCTACCTGCATGATCAGGGGGGAAAAACAAAGTGACGCGAAAAGTAAATAATTCGTAACATGGGCTAATTTCAAAAGCAAGAAAATGGAAACTGTTGAAGCGACCACAAACAGGAGTCTTACCCCGAGTTCGTTTTGAAAGATCTCATACCCACCTCGGATCAGCAGGCCCACCATTGGCGGATGTTCATAATATCCCCAGCTCAACCGCTGTCCGTACATCCAGAATAATGCTTCATCATCGAACAACCCGGTTAATGCCGCCTGCAACAGATTGATGATAAACCAGATTCCCAGGATTAATAATAAAGGGGCATTGGAACCTTTAAAAAGTTTATGTATATTTTGCTGGATCGTCAAATTTATTTTCCCTGGATTACAACAACAAGTCAAGATTTCAATTTCAATTATTTTATAATCGCTTCATCAATTGCACAACCATTTTCGATTTCCATGCCGAAAATGTTCCCTTACTGATCTGTTCCCTTGCTTCCTTCATTAGCCAGATGTAAAAACCGAGGTTATGTATGGTAGCTATCATCGAAGCCAGGATTTCTCTGGAAATGAACATATGCCGGAGAAATGCCTTATTGTATTGTATATCTGCAAACACTTCTCCTTCGGCTTCCAGTGGTGAAAAATCGTCCTTCCATTTCTCATTCTTGATATTGATAATACCGTTCCTGGTAAAAAGCATACCGTTGCGTCCGTTCCGGGTGGGAATCACGCAATCGAACATATCGATCCCGAGGGAAATGCTCTCCAGAATATTGGCCGGTGTGCCAACCCCCATAAGATAGCGGGGTTTCTCATCAGGCAGAATATCGCATACCTGGGCGGTCATTTCATACATCAACGATGTTGGCTCACCCACCGACAATCCCCCGATTGCATATCCCGGTGAATCGAAACCTGAAACAAATCTGGCCGACTCTTCTCGTAGCGCCGGGTAGACGCTGCCCTGGACTATGGGGAAAAGGCTTTGTAAATACCCATGCGGACAATGGGTCTGGTGAAAATGGTCGACGCAACGCGATAACCAATGGTGGGTTCGTTTCATCGATTTTTTAGCGTAAGCCAAATCGCAGGGATATGGAGTGCATTCATCAAATGCCATGATGATATCGGCTCCCAATGCCCGTTGCACATCAATCGCTTTTTCGGGTGTAAAAACATGTTTCGAACCATCGATGTGTGATTGGAATACCACCCCGTTATCGGTGAATTTCCGGATATCACCCAGGGAATAGATCTGATACCCACCGCTATCCGTAAGAATGGGTTTATCCCATCCATTAAATTTATGCAGTCCTCCCGCTCTTGAGATGATATCCACTCCCGGCCGTAAATAAAGATGATAGGTATTGGAAAGCATGATCTGCGCTTTCACATCATTACGTAACTCTTCAACATGAAGCGCCTTTACTGCACCTGCCGTACCGACGGGCATGAAAAACGGGGTCTCAACCGGTCCATGATCGGTGGTTAAGGTTCCTACACGTGCTTTTGAATCGTAATCGCGAAAAGAAATGTCGAACTTCAAAGAAAACAGGTTGAAAAAGTTTGGGCAAAGATACGGGTTCTTCCTTTTTCTCTCACGGTTTTAAACTATTTTCAATCTTCCGGTCAAATTATACACAAACCTGGTTTTAATTCACCGGGAATGAATAAATTTGCCTTGTCGTCAGATTAAATGTAACAAATGATTGATTTGTTGATCGATACGCGGTTTTTACCCCTTTGTTTACTGATTGTATTTGCCATTGCCTGGATATTGCAGTTGTTTTATTACTGGGGATTATACTGGCGTCTTGCCCGTTTCAAACCTGAGTCACATCCTGAAAAGGAAACGGGGGTTACGGTGGTTATTTGCGCCCACAATGAATATCATCATCTGAATGAGAATCTCCCGTTGATTCTTGAACAGGATTATCCCGAATATGAGGTGTTGGTTGTGGATCATGCTTCCGACGACGATACACAATTTCTCCTTTCCGGTTTAGAGGAGCAATACCCTCATCTTAACAGCATAAGAATACAGGAAGACCTGAACTTTTTTTCCGGGAAGAAATTTCCACTTTCCATCGGAATAAAATCTGCACATTATTCTAAAATTTTACTTACCGATGCCGATTGCCGGCCGGCATCTTCCCGGTGGATCAAGGAAATGTCATCGGCCTTCGGACCCCGGATCGAAGTGGTATTGGGATACGGCGCCTACAATAAAACCAAGGGCTTACTGAATAAACTGATTCGTTTTGATACCGCTCATATTGCCATCCAGTATCTTTCGTACGCCCTGGCTGGATTTCCTTATATGGGTGTCGGGCGAAACCTTTCTTACCTGAAACAAGTGTTTTATCGCAATAAAGGATTCATATCCCACTACCAAATCCGGTCAGGCGACGACGACCTTTTTATCAACAGCGTGGCAAACCGGTCAAATACCTCCATCCGCATCAACCCGGAAAGTTATACTTTCTCGGATCCGAAACAAACGTTGGAGAAATGGATTACCCAGAAAAGACGGCATCTGTCGACAAGCATTCATTATAAATTCAGACATAAACTTCCTTTGGGAATCTATTCATTGAGCCTCCTTTTCTTTTATACCCTGTTTATCCTGCTTATTTCACTCTCCGTTTCGGTTTTCCCGGTATTACTTCTGGTTTTCTTACGGCTGATCACACAATATGTTGTCTTTGCCCGATGTTTGCGACAACTGAATGAAAAGGATCTGATCCCGTATCTTCCGTTCTTTGATTTTCTCCTGTTAATGTTCAACCTGGCCATCCTGGTCTCAAATGTATTTCGTAAAACCAGGAAATGGAAGTAACCGATCATCTCACCGAAAAAGCTAAGCGAGATTACTTTTTGGTGCAGAAAGCGCTCCATCACGGAGATCAGCAAGCTTATGCGGAGTTACTGAACAACTATCGCGATTCCCTCCATTTTATGATGCTGAAGATGACCAGAAATCCTACCGATGCAGAAGACCTGACCATTGAGGCATTCGGGAAAGCCTTTAAAAACCTTCATCAATATACCTCTGACTTTGGTTTCAGTACCTGGTTATTCAATATCGCGGTCAATAACTGCATCGATTTCTTACGAAAAAACCGACGGATGCAATTTACCGAAGGGACCTTTGATGACGAAGATGGGGGATCGGACTACTCCTCGACCATTCCATCCGATATCCCCGATCCTGAAGAAAAGATCATTGAAAAGCAAAAGATCATGCTAATCCATGAAGTTGTCGAGAAACTGAAACCCCATTACCGCCATATGATCGAATTGCGGTATTTTAAAGAATGGTCATATGAAGAAATTGCCACTGAGCTCGACCTGCCCATCGGTACTGTCAAAGCCCAGCTATTCCGTGCCCGCGATTTTTTGTACCAGATCCTACGGCCGGCACAGGAAAAAATCTAGCCTTTACGATTAATAATATCAATGCAAAATACCCGATGAAACGTCAGATTATATAAATTGAGACCATGAATGCTGAAGATTTTAAAAAATTCATTTTGACGGGGATTCCGGAAGTGCTTCCTGAACGTTCTTCCCTTGATCTTACCGTAAACCATGCCCCGATACGGAAAGACATCTTAACGAATGAAGAAAAAAAGCTGGCGGTACGAAACGCATTACGCTATTTCGATAAAAAGTTCCATGCCATCCTGGCCCCCGAATTCGCGGAAGAATTGATAAAATACGGAAGGATATACATGTACCGCTATCGTCCGTCATATCCGATGTTTGCCCACAATATCCATGAATATCCACATCGATCGTTACAAGCCGCAGCGATCATGCTAATGATCCAGAACAACCTGGATCCGGCTGTCGCCCAGCATCCGCATGAATTGATAACTTATGGCGGAAATGGCGCTGTTTTTCAGAACTGGGCACAGTACCTGGTTACCATGAAATACCTGGCAGAGATGACCGACGAACAAACACTGGTCATGTATTCCGGTCATCCGATGGGACTCTTCCCTTCACACAAAGAAGCGCCACGTGTAGTCGTCACGAATGGCATGATGATTCCCAACTATTCAAAACCCGACGACTGGGAACGGTTCAATGCCCTCGGGGTGACGCAGTACGGGCAGATGACGGCCGGATCATACATGTATATCGGCCCGCAAGGCATCGTGCATGGAACGACCATCACCATCCTCAATGCCAATCGTATGAATAACTCAGACGGTATTGGCGGAAAAATATTCGTCTCTTCAGGTTTGGGGGGCATGTCGGGTGCACAGGCTAAAGCTTCAGTCATTGCAGGCGCTATCGGTGTGATTGCCGAAGTCAACCCAAAAGTGGTGAACAAACGGCATGAACAAGGTTGGGTTGATGAGGTGTACACCTCCCTGAATGAATTGACCCGGCGGATGAAACATGCTGCGGCAAACAAAGAAGCAGTCTCCCTGGCTTTTCAGGGTAATGTTGTCGATCTGTGGGAATACTTCGCAACCCATGAAATTAATGTGGAACTCGGTTCCGATCAAACTTCTTTACACAATCCATGGTCAGGCGGTTATTACCCTGTGGGATTGACCTATGAAGAATCCAACACGATGATGGTGGAAGACGCGGTGAAATTCAAGGCTGCGGTCCGGCAATCGCTTTGCCGTCAAGTTACAGCCATCAATAAACTCGCGGGCCAAGGCATGTATTTCTGGGATTACGGCAATGCATTTTTACTCGAAGCAGGCCGGGCTGGTGCAGATGTGATGAAAAAAGACGGTACTTTTATTTATCCTTCCTATGTTCAGGATATCATGGGACCCTTATACTTCGATTACGGTTTTGGTCCTTTCCGCTGGGTTTGTACATCAGGAAAGTCTGAAGACCTTGCACTTTCAGATCGGATTGCTGCGCAGGTGATGACCGAAATTGCCACGAATGTGCCCAAGGAAATAGAACAGCAGATGCGCGACAACATTCACTGGATCAACGAAGCCGGTAGAAATAAACTGGTAGTTGGGTCGCAGGCGAGGATACTTTATGCTGATTGTGAAGGACGTATGCGAATTGCAGCAGCATTCAATGAAGCAATCAGGGCTGGAAAGATTTCAGCACCCATCGTTCTGGGACGTGACCATCATGATGTTTCCGGCACCGATTCTCCGTACCGCGAAACATCCAATATTTATGATGGGTCTGGTTTTACCGCAGATATGGCTATCCAGAACGTGATTGGCGATAGTTTCCGTGGGGCTACCTGGGTATCCATTCACAACGGAGGCGGTGTAGGCTGGGGAGAAGTGATCAACGGCGGTTTTGGTATGTTACTGGATGGTACTTCCGCGGCTGACCGAAGGTTAAGCTCGATGCTCCATTGGGATGTCAATAATGGTATTGCACGCCGTTCATGGGCACGGAACAAAGAAGCATTATTTGCCATTCAGCGTGCCATGCAGATAGAACCGAAACTTCTGATTACACTGCCTTACAGGGTTGATGATAACATTATTAACAATCTGTTCTGACCGGTTGATTTATGAAAACTCAGGAGGATTGCCGCTATTCCTCAAAAAAAACATATTCATAACGGAGAATATAATGACGGGTGAAGGTTTTGCTTTGTCCGTCGATAAAAACTTCAACCTCCGAAAGATTATCTTCCGTATCGTATTTACGCTCCACGCGGGTGAGGAGTTCTTGATCCGCTGAATGAACTTCCTCCAAAATAACCTGGCCTTTTTCGTTCCGGGTAAGTTGTACATTATTGTCATCCTCGTCCGGAATAGCTTCTGCGGTATCTGGTTCTTCAACTTCGAAAAGTTCCACTTCTTCCGGTTCGTCATCATCCGGAGTCGTAACTTTCTTTACCAGACGCTTATTTTCATCATAATAATATGTTGTGGTATCGACCGAACCATCCAGATATTGTTTACTGCTTTTCGTAAGAAGTCCCGATCCGTCATGTTCAAATATCGTTTTCTCTGCCTCTTCATGCTCTTCCTGGAAGTATGATTCGGTAATCAGAAACCCCTTATCATCATAGGTATAGAGGTGCATATCCTCAAAAATGCCCATCCGGTCATACTTAATCTCCTTTAATACGAACCCGTTACTGTCATATTCAGTGAACTGACTCAGATGTCCCCGGATATCGAGCTCTTCATCCGTTACATTCCGGATAATAAAGTCGTTCTGCGTGATGGTTACCGATTTGATTTTTTTACTCATTCAATAGAATTTTAGGGTTTTAAATAGATTGACGCTGTAAATGTACAGGAAAAATTGAATTTCCGCTACGACATCCGGTTGACCTGGTCATTTCACAGGATCAGATAGCAGCCCAATAAAAAAAATTTTATTTTTTCTGCATCTTCATGCAACCAGGCATAACCTTTTCCTGTCATATATTTAATAATCCCGTCTGGTACGGAATAAAAAAGTTATTAACAACCGTATTACATTTTGACTAATTCCCGATTAAACATCATATAAACATAAAACTTATGGTTAATCGTTACTCAGATGAAGCCATTATCCTGGGTCTTCAGCAAAAGAAAAATTGTTATATCAATTACATGTACACAGAATTTCTCCCCATGGTACGCTCAATTGTAGAACGAAATTCAGGCACAAGACAGGATGTGGAAGATGTTTTTCAGGATACCCTTTTCGTATTATATAAACGAAGCCGGAATGAACCGCTGAATTTAAGCTGTAGTTTGAAAACCTATTTTTATGCTATCAGTAAAAATATCTGGTTGCAGCGCCTCGAACGTAAATACAGGTTACTTTATATGGCTGATTACGAAGTTCATGAAGAAAGGGATAGATATGGGCAGGAGGATTTTGAAATATTGGAATATCAATTGGAGCGGAGAAGGTTATACCAACAGCATTTTTTTAATCTGTCGGATGGCTGTCAGCAACTCCTCAGGCTTTTTTATTTGAAAATTTCCCTGAAGCGGATTGCCATTATCATGCATTACAAGAATATATCGTATGTGAAAACCAGAAAGTATTTATGTAAAAATATGTTACGCAAAAAAATTCTGAATGATCCAAAATGTCAACCCTTTATACATTATGAATGACAATGAAATACATAGCGATTGGATTGATCGTTACCATGAAAATGAACTGAGCCCGTCTGAATTATCACGGTTTAACGAGATTAAGCGGCAGAGCCGGATATTACGTGCTGAAGTTTCGGTTGACCGTTGTCTCAATGATATTTTAGCCGACCCGGATTCCCTGGAATTTTTCCGGAAAGTGAAAACGATCACCCAGCAGAGAAAATCACATACACGTTTTGATCCTTTACTGCTGGCCGCAGCATCAGTTCTGTTTCTTGTTACTATCGGATTGATTCTCTATCTGCTGTTTAAGGATAACCCGGGTTGGATTGATTCCAAAAACAAGATTACAATGCTCCGGAAAACAAATCATTCCGGCCCGTTTACGTTTTTCCAACCCAATCCTGCCGACAGTATCGGGAAAGTCGCTCCTGCCGCTCGGGGAGAGCTTGTTTTTCATCTGCGGTTGGAACCTGACTTCAAATCATTACCGGAACTTGAATTATTAGTCGGCGCTAATACCCGCACAACAACCTTTAAACTTATCGCACCAATGACCCGGCAGCAAATTCCCGCGGGATCTGTCATTAACTTCACGTGGGATAATGAGGACAACACACAACCTGTGATCATCTCTATTCTGAATAACCGTGGAAAAAATATATTCGAAACACCTGGTATTCAAGGAAATTCCTATTTACTTGATACGGATGATTTTCAAAAAGGCCTTTTTTATTGGAGGATAACCATGGAAGATGAATTGATCATGGTCGGTAAGATAATATTGTTTTGATTCGCTTTATTATTGGTCATGACCCGTTTGCTTATAATTATAGGATTTACTTTCATAAGCTTTCTGTTCCAGGGTATAATTTGCCGATTATTTGCACAAATTTGCCCTGCCGGAGTTGGAATTGTTTCTATTCAACAGAAATTAAAACCGGATGAAATCCTGCTGGAATATGATATTACGGACTCTTCACTGAATATTCATGCAATTACAGCGAAAGACAATTCTTTTTCACAACAGAATCTTGTCCCGGTGTTCTGGTCATCGGTTTCAACGTTTAAAAGATCATTAAGGATTGCCGACCCCAGAGGATTTTCTTCTCCCGGTAATATCCTGTATGCTTTTCTGATTTACCCGGTGAAGAATTTATTGCGTGGGAAAAAACGAATGATTATAGTTCCGGGAAAAGATCTTTCCGAACTTCCTTTTGAAGCATTTATTCGCTGTAAAGATTTCTCTCTTCCCTTTTCGGAGCGAAATATCCAATACCTGGTTCAGGATTTTGAGATCATATATCATTTTTCTATCAGGCAATGGGCTGAGAATTTTATAATAATTTCTGAACCGGATATTGAATTTCTGGGGTTTTCCCCGGGTTTTGACCACCATCCGAGCCTTAACCCCTTACCATATTCAAAAAAGGAAATTAGGGCTATTGGGGCGCTATTTAAGAAAAAGGGACGTTCGTTCCGGCTGATTTGTGACCAACATTCAGGCAAGGAATGTTTCAAGGAATATTCAGGCCGCGGAAAAATCGTACATCTGGCGACGCATTATTTGCCGCAATCCTTGGGACACGCATGCGGTGGGTTTCTTTTCTGGGGATATGATCCGGCCTCGAAAACCGGATCGTGCCCACAGGAAATTCTTACACCGGATGAAATCAGTCACCTCAAACTAAATGCCGATCTGATTGTATTGAATGCCTGTTCTTCAGGTATCATCCCACCACCCTCGGGAACGACATTTCAATCCCTCTCCCTGAGTTTTTTTCAGGCAGGTGCACGGAACACACTTTGCGCTTTATGGAACGTAACCGACGCACTGGCCAATCAATTTATGGTTGATTTCTACCGGAGATGTCTGTCCGGAAAAACCTATAGCCAGGCACTGAGGGAAGTGAAGATCAATCTGATCAATAAACAGGAAACCTCTTTGCCTACCATTTGGGCACCCTATGTGTTAACGGGTCAATAATAGGTGATTTAACCCTTAGCGATAAACATCCACATCGGATAATGGAAATCTCCTATCTCATTTCACCGCGATTGTCTCAATTTCGACCAGTGCACCCAAAGGTAATTTTACCACGGCATACGCAGCCCTGGCAGGTGGGTTTTTTGCATAATACTTACCATAGACGGCATTCATATGAACAAAATTATCCATGTCGCTCAACAAACAGGTTGATTTTACAACATCATCATAGGTGTACCCGGATGCCTTCAAAATGGCGCCGATATTTTTCATAACCTGTTCGGTCTGTTCATTGATACCACCATCCACCATCATACCGGTGGCCGGATCCAGCGGAATTTGTCCCGAAATAAATAAAATGCCATTAACTTCTACAGCCTGACTGTACGGTCCGATTGCATTGGGTGCAAAGGGAGTCGAAATAATTCTTTTCATATTTTTGATTTTTATCCAGCATCCAGCATCCAGTATCCAGTATCCAGCATCCAATTCTTCATCAATACGCATAATCCCTGAAATCCTTTTTCTTATTCAGCTTCAGATCCTGGAGGATCGAAGCCTTGACATTGATCGAAAAATTCCAGCTCTGTTGTCCACCTTTGGGAATCCAACCGAAACGCATTTCCCAGCAGTGAAGATCGCGGTATACATCGATGGAGGTATACGACAACTCACTATTCACAAAATCCCAACCGGTGGTAAGGGATATTTTCCATTTCGGGGTAATATTCAATTGGCCGCTGAAACTCAGGGTTTGAGTAATCTGTTGAACCCGTGAAAGGGTTGCACTAGTCCAGTTCTTGGAGTAATTGAAGTTGTAATTGATGGAAAAGCTCCAGGGAATGTCGAAGTCAACGTAATAGTCATAATAGTCCGCTATGTCTTGCTGTTCCTGCGGTGTGCCCTTGGTGGTTGTTTTCTTCCCCTTGACTTTTTCCGATGACGGGGAATATGTCAACCCGACATTCCAGGAGGTATTATCCAGGCGGATCAGCCGGTGATGGGCTTTCCATTCGCTCGTGTTGATACGTCTTCCAAGCGAATCATGGGCATACATATCCCAAAGGCTGGCATATTGGATTGTCAATCCCTTGATGATGGTACTCCGGGCGGTGAGGATAATGGGTGACCAGTTCAACGAATCACGGGCAATATCATAAGAAGTGCGAATGGTGAGCTCATCGATCAGGGGGATTTTTCTTATACCGGAAATGGTATCCTTCCGGTTTCGGACCTTCATTTCGAGGTTATTGCTTATATTGAATGTGATCATTCCCGATTTTTGCCCCGGTGGACCACCATAAATTCCTTGTTCAAAAATGGAATAACGTCCCGTAACATTACTGAGGTCATTCTCAATATTCCGCCAATACCCAAGTCCCGGCGCACCCCAATCAGGTGTGTAGGAAAACCCTATTGTAGGAACCATCATATGCCGGATGGCCCTGATCAACCCATTGCCCTTGAACTGGTACATCCCGTAAAGACGTGTGCTTATGGAAGAGCTTAAGCTACAATCAAAGGCATTTTCAAATCCGGAAACCTGGCGGGTTTGGAGTTTACTTTGGATAGTACTTGTATCGTTTGAGATGGAAACAGAATCGATAAATTGTTTCCGTATGGTTTTAAGATACATCCGGTCGTTGAAACTGATGGAATTGCTCCAGTTGAAAAACTTCAGGACCCGGAAAGTTGCACTGACCGGTATACTTTGTCGCAAGCCGTTTTGCAGGGAATCGAACCATTGCCCCTTCATAAAATTCGAATCCACTGTATTGTATCGGTTCTCCATATCCAGGTTGTATTTCATACTGATCTGTTCATACCATTTCATTTTTCCAACCGGATTTTGTCTGCGGAAAGGATAGAACTGATTTACCGAAAAGGATACCTGGGGAAGTGTGACATTAATGATTTTGGTGCCGGTATTCTGGCTATGGTTAAAATTGAGGTTCAGGTAATATTTTCCTGCAAAATTGGTAGAATAGTTAATACTCGACTGAAAAGTGTTTGAAAGATACGATTGTGCACTGGAGGCCAGATTGTATTTGTTAAAAGTGTTGCTGACAATGTTGACATTGGCTGAAAAACTGCTTCGCGGGCGGGCTTTGGCATCCTGGCTGTGTACCCATCGAACCTGGAAATCCTTCGATTTTTGAAAGTCCGGTGAATCAGCAGTTCCGATGAGGTTGACGGCATAGCTGAAATTAAACGAACCATTATAATGATATCGTTTGTTGTAGCGAAAGGTGGGTTTGATAGACCAGCTTCCATGGGTATAAATATCCGCCAGCACCGTAACGTCCATGTATTTAGTCATGGCCCAGTAATAACCAAAGTTTTCAAAATAAAATCCACGATTTGCCGACTCCCCATAGGTGGGCAGCAAAATCCCGGATCTTTGTCCGGCCCGGTTGGGAAAAAAACCGAACGGAATGAGCAGGGGTGTAGCCACATTGGCAATATCCATATATGCCGGGCCTGTGATGACCCGTTTACCGGGAATTATCTTTCCTTTGCTGAATTTAAAGGCGAAATGAGGGTTTTCTTCGTTATCACAGGTGGTATAGGAACCCGATTTTATGTACGTTACATCATTTTCCATCTTCTTGACGATAGTGCCATGCAGATAACCTTCGTCCTGTTTGGTAAAAACGGTATTGATATATCCCCGTTTGGTGGTGAAATTGTAATTGATCTCCTTCGATTTGAATTTTTGTGATCCCTGGATAAATTCGGGAACTCCCAGAGGTGCACCGGCAGAATCTTTCAGGTTAGTGGCATAGACCAGGTTTTTAGGAAAATCAATTTCAACATAGCCTGCTTTCAGACTGATATCCTGGTACTTGATATCAGCTTCCTGATAAAGAAATACTTTTTGTTTTTTAATTTCAAAACGGAGAGAGTCTCGTGAGGAATAATCCACTTTGTCCTGGAGGACGGTTTTATGGGCTGTTTTTCTCAACAGACTGTCTTTTCGGATCGAATCTATCCGGGAAGAATCGATTTTAACGGAAACCAATGATAATGAATCTGCCTTTTTCTGCCGGATCGTATCCTGGGCGACCACATAGGTGATTTGCAGGAAGAAAAGGACCAAAAAAAGAGATACCAGGGAAGATCTTGTTAATAATTTCGTTAACAACTTCTTTTCTGAACTCTGAGGTTAATATTCTATCTTTGTTTGTAATTAAATTCAGAATAAAAAGGCGTTGAAGACCGTTATTCTTCAGGTTTCAAAACTAATCAAAATTATTGAGACGCTGGCTTTTTTAAGATACTTTAACAATCACATTCCGCGGATGCAGCGATTTTACAAGCATTTGCAGGTATCTCTTCTGATTTTTGCCGGTGTTCCCAATTTACCGGCGCAATATCCTGCATTAATCCGGACTGTGGTCATCGATGCCGGTCATGGCGGGCATGATCCTGGAGCGATCGGACATATTGCAAAGGAGAAAAATATTAATCTTTCCATCGCTCTTAAGTTGGGTAACCTGATCCAGCGGAACATGAAGGACGTAAGGGTAATCTATACCCGCGATCGCGATCGGTTTGTAGAATTATACAGGCGAGCGGGGATCGCCAATGAGAATAGGGCCGACCTGTTTATTTCCATCCATTGTAATGCAAATAAATTGCAAACCCTCAAAGGCGCTGAGACCTATATCATGGGATTGCATAAATCAGCGGCTAACCTCAATACCGCCAAACAGGAAAACGCCTCAATCCTTCTTGAATCTGACTACCAGTCGACCTACAATGGCTTTGATCCCAACTCCGATGAATCGTACATCATTTTTTCCCTGAATCAAAATTCAAACCTGGATCAAAGCACTGATTTTGCAGCCGGTGTACAGGAGCAGATGGAAGAACGGGTTGGGCTGAACAACAGAGGTGTACGCCAAGCAGGATTTATCGTGCTTTACAAAACAACCATGCCCAGTGTTATCGTGGAAACCGGTTATCTGAGCAATCCCGCTGAAGAAAAATTTTTGATCTCGGATAAAGGGCAGGAATATATTGCGTCAGCGATTTACCGGGCCTTCCGCCAGTTCAAGGAAAAATTTGAAAATCCCATTTCTTCAAAGGAACCGATTGTTAAAAATGAACCAGTGTCTACGGAAAGCATACAGATGAATATCCGTCCGTACGATTCATCGCCGGTCATAGTTACCAAAGATATAGATCAAGGAATTACGGTTCCAAAAACAGATCCACCGACAAAAAAATCCAATCAACCGGACCCCGGTGAATTATCATTCCGGGTTCAGATCGGTGTTGCTAAGGTTGATATCGGGAGCCATGCGAAAAAATTTTCAGCTTTCAAACAGGTGAAAATGTACAAGCATAATGGAATGTATAAGTACACCGTGGGTGATGAGGCTAACCTGAATGGAGCGCTTAGCTTGCTGGCGCAGGTAAAAGGCAAAGGAATAAAGGATGCTTTCATCGTTGTTTTCAGGAACGATCAGCGGATTCCACAGGACGAAGCAAACCGGATGCTTGGAAAGTAGAAAAAAAGATTATTTCATGTACATTTGCACAAAAGCGCTTTTATGGTAATCAGGAAAGAGATAAAAGTCGGAGTTATCTTCGTGATCGCACTGGCCATCCTGATTTGGGGACTTATGTACCTGAAAGGGCTGGAATTATTGAAGGCAAACCGGACTTTCTTTGCAGTATATGACCATGTTAATGGCTTGGTGGCGGCAAATCCGATTTCTATCAAGGGACTCCAGGTAGGACAGGTCAAAAACCTCTATTTTGATAAAAAAAATCCACAGAAAATAATTGTTGAACTTTATATTCTGGGCGATTATCCTATCCCAGTAAATTCACACGCCAGAATTTTCAGCTCCAGTTTGCTGGGCGCAAAGGAGGTGGAAATTGTCCCGGGAGATTCAAAAATACTGGCAAAGGATGGAGATACACTGGAATCCAGCACCGAAGCTACACTGGGTGAAGAGGTCAACAAACAGTTACTGCCGTTAAAAAGGAAAGCTGAAAATCTCATCAGTTCTATCGATTCAATCGCTGTAATTGTACAAGAAGTCCTTAATAAAAATACCCGTGCCAACCTCGTGATGGCCATTGAGCATGTAAAGCAAACCCTCGAAAATATTGCCCATACCACACACAATCTGGATACATTGATGGGTTCACAACGTAATAACCTGGCGGAAATTATTACCAATGTGGAATCCATCAGCAATAACCTGAAAAAGAATAATGATAAAGTCACCAATATCCTGACCAATTTCTCGAATATCAGCGATTCCTTGGCCAAAGCACGGATCCCCTATACCTTTGCACAGGTGAACAAAGCCATCACAAACCTGGATTCGGCCCTTCAGAAAATTAACAGGGGCCAGGGAACAATCGGGCAACTGATCAATAACGATACCCTTTATAAAGAGTTGGAAAAAGCCGCCCGCGATCTCAACTTGCTGCTGGAAGATATCAAAACCAATCCAGGAAGGTATGTGAAGGTTTCAGTGTTTTAAAGCAGGATGCAGGATGCAGGATACAGGATACAGGATGCAGGATACAGGATGCAGGATGCAGGATGCAGGATACAGGATACAGGATACAGGATGCTGGATGCAGGATGCAGGATACAGGATGCAGGATGCAGGATGCTGGATGCTGGATGCTGGATAATAGATAATGCATGATAGTTATGGGATCAAAAATCGTCCCTCGTCCCTCGTCCTTCGTCCTTCATCCTTCGTCCCTCGTCCTTCATCCTTCGTCCCTCGTCCTTCGTCCTTCGTAAAGTTCTATTCCCACTTAAAAATATCCCACTTGGTCAATGGTCTTCGATCCTGTAGCCATTTAAAATTTCTCAGTTTTAGTTCCTCTTTAGGCAGAGATTTTTCAGGATAGAGATGAGCCTCGGGTTTTCCGATATAAGTTATGGTACTGAGCTGGTTTTTTTCAAGAAAAATAAGCATGTCACTTGACTTTGCCTTATTGATCCCGATCAGACTGCGATCCTCCTCACGGGCATAGTATAATGTTTCTGCATTGCCTAACACCCGCACTTTATAAAGTTCATTGTCGCGAAACCGGGCCAATAAGTTCCGGCCTTTGATCTGGTTGAAACGGGCAGAATCATCTTTGGAAATGATGAACGCACTGCTGTACATTTTCAGCGAATCGGCCTGTCCGTTTCGGATGGTCAGTATAATGGAATCGGCCGTAAGCTGATTGATACCCGACCATAAGGCAGGCCCGTTGTACATCGTCATGGAAGAATCCACCGAGTGATAAACCAGAGAATCACACATTCCCTGCAGATCGGCACGATAAAATTTAACCTTGTAAAAGATAAAAACCTTCTTGATATTTTGGGCAGTATCGAATATGGCCCTGACAGTGTCGCCATGCAAGAAGAGAGAATCCTTTTTATCGACCATGACCGATACAGCGCTATCGGTCATAAACGCAAACCCATGTGCCCGCTGCAGTTCTCCATAATTTCCCATCAAAAGAATGTTCTGCACTGTGTCAATCAGAAGGGCATTTTTAAATACTTGTCCGAATCCGTTTTTCCTTTCATAATAAAGACTATCGCCTGTGAGCATCGAGACATCATGGTAAATCCGGGCACGATCGCGGAAACGGGCATAATCCAATCGTGTATTGTACCATCCGTTTTCACAATAAATCGAATCCTTTTTATCGTTACTGGTGATATTGGAAGGACCATAAAAAAAGGCAACCTCCGTCACGGTATTGTACATCAGTGTATCGGAATGCATCTTGTAATCGGGATTGATCAACAAGACTTTGTCTTTAAAAAAGAATTCCTTATTATCCGTATAATAATTCCCATGAAGGCTGACGAGAATATTTTTATCATTGACGATCTTGCCCCAATAATCATACCGAGCGATCCGGGTCTTGCGGTCATAGATAAGGGTGTCGGTGGTCAGAATTGTCTGGTTATCGACCATTCTGACGTTACTGTTGGCATAAGCTATTTTGGTATTTCCGTCATAACGCAGCGAATCGCTGTAAAGGTTAAGGGTATCGCTTAATTTTATACGAACATTGCCATAGGCGGTCACCATGTTTTCGGATTCATGAAGATAGGCGCTGTCGCAATACAGATAGGCCGAGTCGTGACTGAAAATCACATTGCCGAGAAGGCGCTGTACATCATTCCTGATTTCTTTATTGTATGTCCAGGAGTCTGCTTTCTCCAAGATGATCCGCGTGGGGGCAGGTTCCTGTGCCCAACCCTTCAGGATCAAAAAAAATGTAACCAGAAAAAGATATTGACGCTGGTAAATCATGAATCTTTAATCACGGCGTAAAGATACTAAACTCAGGGTTACTAAAATTAATGAACAATACAGTCGGGATATCTTCAAAATATCTAATTTTGAGCACTTGTTAATCTTTATCAACTGATCCAATGAAATACCCATTCCCAAGGCAACAATGCAAACTGCGAATGCCAATACGGATATTGCATCAGGTTGATTTGTTGAGAATAAAAATTTTCAGATGAAACAACCCTTCGACCCGAGACGAAACCATGCCGAAACCCAACAAAAAATAGGGTATGTCCCGCGCAAAAATGCCACCCAGGCCGATTATGACCGTATCGGATTCATGTCGGGACTTGAGGTGCATCAGCAACTAAAGACAGGTAAAAAATTATTCTGCCGCTGCCCTTCAGGTATTTATCAGAAAGCCGACGATTTTGATGCGGAGCTGATCCGCCATATGCGCCCAACCCTTAGCGAACTTGGTGAATATGACGGCACTGCCCTCATGGAATTCCGGACCCGGAAAAACATCGTCTACCGGATCAAAAACGAAACCGCCTGCACTTATGAGGTCGACGACACTCCGCCATTTCCGCTGAATATGGATGCGCTCGCCATTTCCATCGATTTAGCCCTTTTATCGAAAATGAAAATAGTCGGCGAAGTCCATATCACCCGCAAACAATATCTTGATGGCTCCATTCCTACCGGGTTTCAGCGGACAGCCATCATCGGGATTGAAGGAGAAATCGAGCTGAGAAATAAAAAGGTACGGCTTATACAGCTCAGCCTTGAAGAAGACTCCTGCCGCGAAGTTTCCGATATCGGACATGTTCGTGTATTCCGTACCGACCGGTTGGGGATGCCCTTAATTGAGACAGTGACATATCCCGACTTTAAAAATCCCGATGAAGTAAAAGAAGGCGCAGATTACATCCGGTTTCTTAATCGCAGTTCCGGTAAAGTCCTGACTGGGATCGGGTCTACCCGCGCCGATGTGAATGTGAGTTGCAGGGGTGGCACGCGGGTTGAGATCAAAGGGGTGTCCCACACTGGATGGATGCCTGAACTTACCCACAACGAAGCTTACCGCCAGTGGGCATTGCTGGCCATTAAAGAAACGCTGAATGCGAAAATAAAAGATATTTCAGGATGGAAAATCACGTGGAAAGAGGTAAAACCCAAAGATTTTAAACTCGAAAACCTGGGTGTGCCGAAGAATACCACCCTGAAAACCTACATCATTAATTTATCGCAATTTCGGGGAATACTTTCCCATTTTACCCAACCAGGTAAGATGTTTGCAGATGAAATTTCCGATCGGCTGAAGGTCATTGCATGTATCGAAAAACCCAATATGGCGCATTCCGAGATGTCGGAGGATGCCATTGGTGAAAGGGCTTGGACAAAAGTCCGTTCATTATTGAGCAGCAGGGAAGAGGATGCACAGATCATCTTCTGGGGTCCGGAAGAGGATATTAAAACAGGATTGGAAACAATCGAGGAACGTTGTAAAATGGCCTTCGCCGGTGTCCCCAACGAAACCCGGAAATCGTTTGAAGATGGGACCACCATTTTTGAACGCGTTCTTCCCGGAGCTGACCGTATGTATCCGGATACCGATTCGGCGCCAATTCCGCTTGAAGATTCCGTAATTGATGAAGCCGTCAAATGCATTCCTGAATTGGTGTCTGTGAGGATCCGCCAGATGGTAGAATGGAGAGTCCCGGAAGATACCCATACCTATATCCTGAAGAATAACCTCGTACCGATCCTCGAAAGAGCGCAGACCGAGCTCCATATACCTGCACGTTTTACGGCATCCTTGCTGGCTCATTCCCTGAAACATATCCAGGGGCATTATCCTGCTTTGCCTGAATTTTCATATGAAAAAGTATATGATTTGTTGAAATATCTGGTTGACCGAAATCTCGACCTGGCAATCGCGAAAAAGATATTATTTCATCTTTATCAACATCCGAAGATGGATTTTGATTCTGTTTTGATCACCCTTAATTTCAGGGAGGTGACTGAAGCGGAAATTTTAAGCAAGATCCCTTTCCTGGTAAAGAAATACAAAGAGATCCGGACTTCAAAAAAGGATGCAGCAGGCCATCGTTGGATTATGGGCAACCTGAGAAAACTGACCACCGGCAATATGTCGTTAAAAGAGCTGAGTGAAAAGATACAATTTTAAATTTACGATTTGAAAATTTGAAGATTTGAAGATTATATAACATGATAGAGTATGTTGTATCCAACATCCAGCATCCAGTATCCAGCATCCTGCATCCTTCATCCTGCATCCTGCATCCTTCATCCTGCATCCTTCATCCTGCATCCAGCATCCAGCATCCAGCATCCAGTATCCAGTATCCAGTATCCAGTATCCAGCATCCAGTATCCAGCATCCTGCATCCTGCATCCAGCATCCAGTATCCAGCATCCAGCATCCAGCATCCAGTATCCAGTATCCAGTATCCAGCATCCAGCATCCAGCATCAGAATAACAGAGAACTATTAACAACCAATACCAGAATCCAAGAGAGATGAACGAAGATATTTTCCAGGGTTATAAAGGTCGGGCACTGAATGTACTGCAGAAATTCAATGCCCGTGTATGGGCTAAAGTCCGGGTCGATTCCTCCCGGGGCGTATTTGAAGGAACCATTTTACCCCGTGCTGAAAATACCGACGACAAACATCTTGTTCTGAAGATATTTACCGGTTACAATATTGGAGTGGATATCAATGGGATAACAAATATCACGGAACTTGGTTATAAGAAAGCAATCTACAAGATTCCGGAAAAAGAGTTTCCCTACTCGAAAGACAAACCCAATGTAAAATTATTAGGGACCGGAGGGACTATTGCTTCACGTCTGGACTATCGCACAGGCGCTGTAATTCCGGCTTTTTCACCGGGAGAATTATATGGCGCTGTACCAGAACTGGCCGACATCTGCAACCTTACCACTGAAAAGTTATTTGCGGTTTTCAGTGAAAATATGGGTCCTGAACAATATAAAAAACTTGCCATCGCCATCGGACACGAAATTGAAAAAGGCATCGACGGGATCATTATCGGTCATGGGACCGATACCCTTCATTATACTTCGGCAGCCCTGACATTCATGGTGCAGAATTCACCGGTTCCCATTGTGCTGGTTGGTTCACAACGTTCGAGTGACCGTCCGAGTTCCGATGCGGCCCTCAATCTCATGCATGCTGCCACTGCGGCCGCACATGGCGATATTGCCGAAGTGATGGTATGTATGTTCGGCCCCACTTCCGATGAATATGGTTTCCTGCACTGTGGTACCCGTGTCAGGAAGATGCATTCTTCGTACCGGTCCACTTTTCGCACTATCGGCGATACGCCGCTTGCCACTGTTACCCGGCAAGGGGTTACGCCCATCAAGCATGATTACAATCGCAGACGGAAAGACCGCAATGTGAAGATTTTACCATTCTATAATGAGAAAGTGACCATGATCTATTATTACACCAACATGAAACCCGACGTAATTGATGGACTTGTTGATGCTGGTTATAAAGGGATCATCATTATCGGTACGGGATTGGGTCATGTGAACAAGCCTATCTATCCGGCCATTGAAAGGGCAGTCGCGAAAGGGGTAGCGATCTATATGACGGTACAAACACTTTGGGGATATGTTCATATGTTTGTTTATGATACGGGCCGCGACCTGATGGCCAAAGGGATTATCCCGGCTGAAAATATGCTTCCCGAAACAGCTTTCATCAAACTTAGTTGGGCGCTGGGTCAAACAAGCGATCTTGCAGAGGTAAAAAAAATAATGCTGACACCCATCAACAATGAAATAACGCCGCGTGAACCCTATAACGGCTATTTAATATACCAGGGTGGAGTACCTGAAGTGGAAGCGTTTATCCGTAAATTCCACAAATAATTGATCAGCCGAAAAATTTCGTAAAAAAATTAATTCCCAAGAAAATCACTTACTTTCCGTAGTAAATCCCGCTTCAGAATAGGCTTGGCCAGAAAATCGTTACACCCGGCTTCCACGGACCTCTTTTTATCCTTGTCAAAAGCATAAGCAGTAAGGGCAATTACCGGTAATTCCGGTCTGCGCCCTTTAATTTCTTTTGTGGCATCATAACCATTCATTACCGGCATCTGGATGTCCATTAAAACCAAGTCAATGGAAGGATTATCCCGGCATAAATTCACAGCAACCTGTCCGTTGTCGGCTCGAAGAATGTTGGCATGGGTTGGCTTTAACATGGTGCTGATTAATTCTATATTTTCCGGTACATCTTCAACCACCAGGATTGTTTTACCCGATAAATTCACCTTTTGTGTATGCGGCGCTGTTTCTTTATCGGTCGGCATTGTATCATGACGGATTATATCAGGCAGGGTAAAATAAAAAGTAGAACCGATCCCCTTTTCGGAAGTTAACCACATTTTACCTCCCATCAATTCCACTAATCCTTTTGAGATAGGTAGCCCTAAACCTGTTCCTCCGAAACTTTTGGTATGTGTTTCTTCCTCCTGCCGGAATCGTTCAAAAATAATTTCCTGGTTTTGGGCTGAAATCCCAACCCCGGTATCCTGAACAAAGAAGAGCAAATTTTCTTTTTCACAGGTATATCCAAAAGTGATTTTTCCTGAAAAGGTAAATTTTAGCGCATTGCTGAGGAGGTTATTGAGGATCTGTTCCAATCGCACCCTGTCACAATAAATATGACTCTGTTCCCCTGAGATTCCTTTCTTCAGTTCAATAACAAGATTACTTTTACCGTTTTTTTGTTTTTCAATGTTAAAGGAGATTAAAAGTTTTTCCAGTAAATTGTTGAGGTCAAAGTGATCCTTTTGTAACATCATCTGATTATTCTCAATTCTTGAGATATCAAGAATAGCATTGATAATCGCTAAAAGTTGGTTGCCACTGCTGATGACCATGGACATGTACTGCCGGCGTTCTTCCGGCGTATAATCTTCCTGCTCCAGCAATTGAATGAACCCAAGGATACAATTCATTGGAGTACGGATTTCATGCGACATGTTCGATAGAAACGCTGTTTTAAGACGATCCGATTCCTCTGCTTTATCTTTAAGGGAAGAAAGAATTTTTTCTGCTTCCAACCTGTTATTGATCTCCTCCCTTAGTTCATTTTTAAGGAGGAAGGAATGTTCAATTAGCCGGGCCATCTCTCCGAATTCGCTTTTTGCTGATATCAACGATTCGAGGTGCTGATTTTCACCCGTATCCAACGCTTTGATGAGGGACCTCATGGGAACGACCAACCACTTGCGTACCAGCAATCCGATGATTATTATTACGAACAATCCGATGAAAATGTTGAGGTATGTATACATCCTTGTATCATCTTCCCATTCCCGGAAGTATATGGCAGGAAATGTAAAACTCATTCTGCCAACTGTCCTGTGATTCAGATCCTGCAGATTATGACTGACCATATAAGAATCCCCGGCAGTGGTTTGATTCTTTTCGCCATCGCGCATTATGACCTGGATTTTTGCCCCCGTAATCTCTTCAAAACGTTTGATCACGGATGTATTCCAGTTTCTCGCAAAGAAAAGGTATCCTTTGGCCGGAAGGGTATGTTTGGTGTCAACCGTAGGAACTATAGTCGCCCCTGAAAATTCAACCGGTTCATTGTTGATGTTTATAAAAAAATGGCAGAAAGGAGTAACCGGTGTCAATAACTGTTTTATCTGATCAGCCTGAAAAATCATATCCGGAATGATGGAATCGGAATTACTGATATAGTATACCCGTTCGCCTTGCTGATTAAAAACCAGGATATGGTTGAAAGAGAAAGTTGTAAGCAAGGTATTCAGACACTCTTTTTCAAATACCTCTGTTGGATTCTTAATGTATTGAACAGTTTCATCCCATTCGGAATTATCGTGTAGCGGGCGCATGAAGACCTCCCGGTCCATTTTAAGAATATTATCGACCATCCTTTCATTATAAGCATGAGAGGATTTGAGGAAGAGGTTTAGTCGTTTGTAACTGTTTAATTTCAGAACCATCAGGATAACAATGATGGCGCCAATCAAAATAACCTGGAGAATGTATAACCGGGTAATGGTCTTCATGTGTGTAACCTGAAGCTTCACATTTGATGTTCTTATGGAACACTGGGGGCCAAAGATAATATTTTTCTATAAAAAATTTTGCCCTTCCGATTGCTATCTTTGTTAAATTTGAAAAGTAAAGATGAAATTTATAAGCTTATGAAAAGATATTTACTATTAGTCATCCTGGCCTTACTTACACGTACTTTATCATTTGCCCAGGATATTGAATGTTTTATCCTGACTCCTCCGGAAACTATACTGGAGAATGTGACAAAAATTTCCATTCTCGACTTCACCGGCGAAAAAGGTAAGGTTTTATCGGAATTAATGGTTTCGGAATTGTTTAAAGAAAACCGTGGGATCAAAAAGCTTGGTGGTGGATTATTTCAATCCACGAGAGAAGGGAAAACTTACCAGAAGGGAGGACGTACCAATATTTTCACGGTGGTAGAACGGAGCCAGCTTGAAAAAGTACTGCAGGAACAAAACCTGAGCAATACCGGTATCGTGGATGATGCACAGGCAGCGAGTATCGGGAAGGTGCTGGGCATCGATGCCATCATTATGGGTTCGGTCTCGTATACTTCAAAAGATGAACCCTCCAAATCCCAACTCGTTGATCTTACCGGAAAGAGTTATACGCAATATTGTACCAAACGTACGGTTAGCGCAGATGCCCGGATAAAAATCGTGGATGTGAACAGCGGGAAGATCATCGGTACCAAGGACAAGAAATCAGTTTATACCGAAAGTAAATGCGATGAAAAGCGAAGTGGACTCACTTCAGTCAGCGCAATGGCCGATATGTGTATAAAAGATCTTGCGTTTGAACTGGTGAATTATTTTAACCCTCATTTCACCTATACCAAATATGAATTTGAAAAGGTTAAGAACAAGGATTTTAAAGATAAAGCAAAGGAGGCCAAGGAATATATTGGAAATGGGGAATTAGCCAAAGCATTCCCGATCTATAGGGCTATATATGATGCGGATCCTTACAATGCTCCGGCTGCAAAGAACCTTGGATGCCTGTATGACATCGTTGGAAATTATGATAAGGCCAAAGAATACTATTCCCTTGCGGCCGAAATCGAACCCAATACATACGAATCAGATGTTCGCAGGGTCAATGATGAAATCGCTTACAACCAGGTTTTAACCTCCATTGGTGTAATCATTGAGAAACAGGATTACGCTGAACGGTCTGATGTCATGGCTGACAAGGTTAAAACACGCGGGAACAAGAACGACCGGTATGAAGTGAAAAAGGATCCCGACAATAGCGCTGAAACCGTTGCCCGGGTTCCCGGAGATACCGAATTTATGGTGATTGACAAGAAAGGGGAGTGGATACTGATCAAATTATTGGGAGGGAAACAAGGATATATTAGCAGGGATTATATTAAGTGATGCAGGATGAAGGGTCGCTACACTCCCGATGCAGGATGCAGGATACAGGATGCAGGATGCAGGATGCAGGATGCAGGATACAGGATGCAGGATGCAGGATAAAGGACGCAGGATAAAGGATGCAGGATACAGGATGCAGGATGCAGGATGCAGGATGCAGGATACAGGATACAGGATACAGGATACAGGATACAGGATACAGGATACAAGATACAAGATACAAGATTGATGATGACTGAAATAGGTTGACTTTTTTCAATAACTATTAAACTCTTTTGTTGTTTGTTGACTTTTTTCTTTTTTGGTACTTTTTTCTTTTTT
>JALNZC010000022.1 GCA_023229525.1 Bacteroidales bacterium | reverse complement strand
AGCAAACTTGTACTCATTGTAAATCAGATTTTTCTTTCAAATATATCTATAAGTACGCATTATTACCATGAACCTAAAATTTATAAAGCAAAGAAAAAAACAGACGATTCTGATCCCCAAACCAGGGAATCGCAAATATGAGTACCATCGGGCAGCGTTTGCCCACCGGCAGTGATTCCAAGAGGCCATTATTGAGGCCTGATCGGCACTAGCTGATCCTGTAAAGGATGTCAAATATCCTGAACAGACAGTGAATGACCTGTCATCGTACAATATTGTCCTGGCTGATTGTGATGTCACAACAAAAATGAAGACGAAGCTTATCTCAGGAACCCATCTTTCTTTTTTGACTTTGAACCTGGTTTAATTGCTGCTCTATTGTCTTTATCGCCTTTTCAAGGGCTTTAATGGTTTGTTTTAAGGCTTCTATTGTATGATCCTTTTCTTCGCAAACAGGACAATTATTGACCAGGGTTTTATTCTTATAATAAGCATTCTGATCAGAAGGAGTATCTTCTTTCACCCCTGGTGGAAGAACATTATTTTTCGAATGGAGGACTATATTTTCATCTTTTCTTAATGTAATCCCTTCCCTAAAGAAACTGTTTAGATCAATTCCGGATTTATTCAGCCAATGAATAAATGAATTAGGTAAAAACGCCCTTTTCCCATTTTCAAGTAAACTAATATCACGCTGGCTTAAACCAGTATCATTTGCTAACTCCGTCTGGGAAAGATTTAATAATAATCGTAATTCTTTAATCTTATTTATATGCAATCTAAGTATAAATATAGTAAATAATATACATCTGGAGAATAATTATACATAATATGTATTATATTTGTTGTTCAAAATAGTGAACAAAAATACAACCTAAAAACTAATTTGTCAATGGGTAGAAAAAAACTCTCTTTAGAACTCAAAAAATCAAGAAGGTACAATTATGACTATCCTGAGAATAGAAAGATTGGAACAAAGCTTATTAGCGGAGATTTAAAGTTCATTGCCGGTAAAACAGGCTACACCTCAACTTATATATCTCAGATTCTCCGCAAAGGCATTCGAAATAATGAACGCGTAAAGACAATTGCCCTTAAGCTTATCGAGCTTCGGGAAGGGTTATAATGTTTTTGACCTATATCAAAAACTATGAGGTATGATTCAATTCCTTGTTGGATTCTCACAAAAGTGGAATATATCAAGGCGGAATTAAATCAGCATAAATACAATCATGGCTGAATCAAAGGACAATTTAAACTGTAGGATAAGCCTGCAAAGGTTGGCGTACCGAAATTATTCTTAAGGATCTTCCGGAAGGGATAAAGCTGACCATTAACGGATTGACCCCTTAGTGCAACAATCTTAACCAATCGCTTCATGAAACATCTGCCAAACCTTTTAATTGTCGATGACGATATAGATCAATTGAATTGCATTCAAACTATCGTTGAAGATTTGAACCTTAACCTGATCCAGGCACTATCAGGTTCAGCAGCTTTGGAGAAAATAAATGGTCTGGAATTAACACTTGCTATTATTGATGTTCGAATGCGAGGCATGAATGGGTTTGAGTTGGCCCGATCAATAAATAAAGAAAGACCCGGTGAAAAGGTGCCAATAATTTTTTTAACGGGCGATTATTATGCTGAATCACAAATCTACGAAGGTTATTCTGCAGGTGCTGTAGATTATATTTTTAAACCAGTGGATGAGCAAATACTTCTAAGTAAAATCGGTGTGTTTCTTGAGCTTTTTCATCAGAAACAAAAAATTATAGAGGATGCGGCGCTACTGAAAAAATCTACTGAAGAATTAAACAAGGCAAATGCAGCCTTGAGAAGCAGCGAAGAAAAATACCGGAATTACGTCGATAATGCACCGGATGGCGTTTTTGTTGCGGACCACAGCGGACAGTTCATCGAGGCCAATGAGGCGGCATGCAGGATGACCGGATATTCCAGGGATGCGTTAATGAGGATGAAATTTGACGAATTGTTACCTAAAAATTCAAATGAGGAAGGAATCGCCTTTATTAAGGGGTTGCTGGAAAAGGGTTCGGCAGGGGCCGATCTGTTATTACTCCATAAAGGTGGTTCCACCCTGTGGTCAAACATTGAAGCGGTCAAACTTTCGGAAAGCCGGTTTCTGATTTTTTCAAAAAATATAACCTTCCGAAAGTTGGCAGAGATCAAAATCAGGGAACAGTATCAATTTCTGAATACATTGCTGGATACGATTCCCAATCCGGTTTTTCATAAAGATAGGGATGGCTGCTACAGAGGTTTCAATAAAGCTTTTGAGCATTTTTTAGATCTACCTTATAATGAAATTCTCGGGAAAACGGCTTATGATATTTTCTCAAAGGAGATTGCAGATGAATATACTAAACGGGATAAAGAACTTCTTAAAAATTCCGGCATACAGAAATATGAATGGAAGGTTATAACAAAAGATGGGAAAAAACACGAAGTCATATTTGACAAAGCCACAATAAAAAATGAAAATGGCAAAATCAGTGGAATTATTGGTATTATCTCCGATATCACCAAATGGAAATCAGCAGAAAAAGCAATTGCGAATAGTGAAAAAGAGCTAAAGGCAATTCTTAACTCATTGCCGGAAGCCATTTTTCTCGTAGATAAAGAGGGAAAGATCATTGTAAATAACCGGGAATTGGGGAAACAGTTGGGAGTTGACCCTGAGAAATTGAAAGGTATAAAAATCTATGATATTCTTCCTGCGGATATAGTGAAAAACCGAAAATCAAAAATTGACAAGGTTTATAATACCGGTGAACCGATCCTGTTCGAAGACGAGTATTCCGGCCGTTTTTACCGAAATTCAATTTATCCGGTTCATACCGAATCCGGAAGAATCTTGAGGGTTTCCGTGTTAAGTCTTGATATCACCGAACATAAAATAGCACAACAGGAGCTTAAAGTGAGCAATGAAAAATATAAAACCCTGCTGGACGCATCCCCCGATGGTATTTTTTTAATCGATTTGAAAGGAATCATTACCGAAGCTTCTGAAATCGGACTTGAATTGTTTGATGCGGAAATCAGAGAAGACCTGGTGGGCAAACATTTTCTCAGGTTCGTCCATCCGAAGGAAAAAAATACTTTACGGGAAATAATTGAAAAGACAATGAATGAAGGGCTTGCACAAAACATCGAGGTAAAAGTCAGAAAAAAAAACCAATCTTTATTTACCGGTGAAACCAGTACCACGCTGATACAAGGTCCGGATGGCGTGCCTTTATCATTCATGATCATCATCCGTGATGTTTCACAACGAAAGATGATAGAAACAAATCAGCTTCATGCCGACCGTATGGCCAACCTTGGGGAAATGGCTTCAGGTATCGCTCATGAAATCAACCAGCCATTAAATATCATTTCTATGGTAATGGATAAAATTTTATTTGAGTCTGCCAAAACCGAAACCATTGACCTCGAATTTCTTAAAAAGAAATCAGACAAGATTTTCGAAAATATAACCCGGATGAGAAACATCATTGATCATATCAGGGCGTTTTCGAGAAGCCACGACGATTACGTATTGACGACCTTCGATATTAATTTTAGCATCGAAAATGCCACTTCGATGATAATGGAACAGTTCAAACACTATGGAATCAATCTGAATCTTCAACTCGAAAAAAAAATTTCCCAGGTAGTAGGCAATACTTATAAGTTCGAACAGGTAATTGTAAATCTGCTGGTCAATGCCAAAGATGCCGTGCTCGAAAGGAAAAGCAATCAACCTGAATATCAGAATATGACCGTTGGTATCAGGTCATACCAGGAGGATAAGTTCCTGATTGTTGAAGTTATTGATAATGGGATTGGTATCAGTAACAACGATATCAATAATATCATCCTTCCTTTTTATACCACAAAGGATGAAGGAAAGGGAACCGGGCTCGGATTATCGATTTGTTATCAGATAATTAAGGAAATGGACGGAACCATTGAAATAACCAGTGACAGATTTAATGGAACAAATGTTAAACTCGTTATGGATATTCGGAAAAGAAAGTAAAAATGGCAATACGAGATAAGATAAAAATCCTGATCCTGGATGATGAGAAACAATTCACAGAAGAATTAAGTGGTTTTTTTCAGGGATCGGACTATGAGTCGTTTGAGGCCAATACAGCCGATGAAGGCAAGAAAATATTAAAAAATATTGAAGTTGACCTTCTGATATTGGATGTCAGATTACCCGGCGTAAATGGCCTGGATATTCTGAAAGAAGTGAAAGTTCAATACCCTGGTATGGAAGTCATCATAATTTCAGCTCATGGTGATATGGATACCGTGATCAAAGCAATGCGGCTTGGGGCATTCGATTATTTGCGCAAACCATTCAGGTATATCGATATTCAGATTGCCATTGAGCGTACACAGAAATACCTTCAGATGCAGCGCAGGTTAAAAAGGATGGAAGAAAGAAACTCCCTTATCTCAAAAACGCTGGAAGAAAAGATAGATAGGCAGTTCATTGGAGTCAGTCCTCAGATCAGGGAAGTATATGAACAAGCGACTACCGCAGCAAATTACCCCGATGCTAACGTATTGATAACAGGCGAAAGTGGTACCGGGAAAGAAAATATTGCCAGGATCATTCACTATTCAGGCCCAAGAAAAGATAGTATTTTTTGTGCCGTAAACAGCAGCGCCATTTCTGAAACACTTCTGGAAAGTGAAATTTTTGGCCACAAGAAAGGTTCTTTTACAGGCGCTGTGGCTGATAAAATGGGTTTCTTTGAGGCGTGTAACGGTGGCACCCTGTTTCTTGATGAGATTGCTGATATGCCACTATCCCTTCAGGCGAAAATACTTCGTGCAACCGAAGAAAAGGTAATAACACGGGTTGGCGAAACAAACCAGATTCATACTGATTTCCGGATCATTTCTGCAACCAATCATGATATTGAAAAAAGCATTGAGAAAAAGAAATTCAGGCTCGACCTGTTACACCGTCTCAATACGCTTCATATTCATATTCCCCCGCTCCGTGAAAGACCTGAGGATATTAACCCTTTGCTGAACCATTTTGCGGATATGTATTCAATGAAATTTAACAAGCCGAACCTTCATATTTCAAAAGAAGTATTCAACACTTTACAGAAATATTATTTTCCGGGAAATGTGAGGGAACTGAGAAATATGATCGAGAGAGCCATCATCCTTTGCAAAGGTGGGTTGCTTGGGATAAATGACTTCCCAATGAAGCCTCAAAAATTGTCAGCATCGGAAGAGGATATCGAATCAATTGATCTGAGAGTTCATGAGATCACTCTTATAAGAAAAGCGCTCAGTCGGTCCAAATTCAATTTGCAGGCAGCATCTGATGCCTTGGGAATACACCGCGACGCCCTCAGCAGGAAAATGAAAAAGTACAATATCAAAATTAACAGAGTAGAAGAGTAACGCGATTTAGCGTAACAACGCGATTATTTTAACCGATATCACGTAAAGCGCTACGGTTATTCCCTAAAAATTCCCTTCCCGGAAAATTTATTTATTTTTTTTGCAGCTGATACTCCGATGATTAGTTGTTCGGAATCGTCCATTATTCATTTTTTGAATATTTCTGGCCCTTTCTTTGCTAGGTCTTATTGTAAAGTTAGGTAAACCGTTCTTCTAATGGAAGGCACGGCCTTTATTTACTAATAATTCGAATCATGGGTTAACCAGTAAAAAAGTAATACTTTATAAACAATAGATTGTCAATAAAATATAGAAAATATATTTTCTAAAGCACATAAGAACAGTATTTTAGAGAAATACCCCGCCAAGCAACATAGGATATGATCTCTAGGCGAAGGGTTCCAAATTAATTGAAATTTTCTTTTACATATGCTATGTATATGAAAGGAACTTAAATTTTATTGTGAGCGGTTCAGTAATAATCATTGCCCCACGTTTACAGACCAGGAGATAATGACAGTGTATTTATATTGCCTTAGCCAGGGACAACGTACAAAGATCAAGCAGGTTTACGATTTTGCTGATGAATATTTATGGTCATGGATTCCTATACTTCCATCCTATAAATCCATGCGCTGTTACGAGTTTAAACTTCATGCCCTGGTCGCAAATAATCTATTCCCGAAGGCGGATTCAACCGTCTGTCAACCCATCGAAGGGTTTTTCAATTGGCTGATCGAAAAAACGGATTTTAAAAGAGCGGGTAAAGTGCGATCTGACAAAGGCCTTCTTGTTCATGTGTATGACAATTTAGCCACCGGATTTATTTAAATGATTTTTAACCCTTGATTCGCATAAATAACGAAAAATAATCGATTATGAAAACAAAAATTTTACGAATTGTCTTATGTTTTGCTTATTCCGTATTATTGATTGGAATTTGTTCATCAACATATGGTGCAAACCGTTATTCAGTAGCAACTGGCACATGGAATTCTACAAACACCTGGTCTGCCACTTCTGGCGGAGCATCAGGGGCAAGCGTACCGGCTAGTGGTGATGTTGTAACTATTGAAGGTGGTTATACTGTTACTTTAGACGCCAGCATGGCAGCTACAATCAGTTCACTTACAATTAGCTCTGGCAGCACTCTTTCGACTACAGGTGCCTTTCTTGTTCGTGTTACAACCATTACGGTAAATGGTACATTTATTAATGGAAGTACCGGTGCTATAACAGTAGCAACAATGAATGTTAATTCCGGTGGAACTTATCAGCATAATATAAATGGTGGTACGATTCCAACCGCCACATGGGATGCAGGTTCAACTTGCAGTGTAACGGGTATCACGGGTACAGCATTATCTGGCAAAGCACAGTCGTTTGGAAACTTCACATGGAATTGTTTATCACAAACTGTGGGCGTAGGGCTTAATACAAGTGCTTTTACGATACAAAGTGGCGCTATATTTACTTTAATTTCAACAGGTTCTGGTTCGGTATCTGTTTTAAATGATCCTGCCTCTGTAGCAGGTATAACACAAACATGGCTTGGTAATCTCGTCATTGACGGTGGCACATTTAACATATTAAGAGCCACAAGTTCAAATAATTATAATGCCTCATTAACCGTTAATAACTTAACCATTAATGGTGGCTTTTTGAACGTTAATAATTATTCTACGAATGACACAAAATATCCGGATGGTACTCTTATTGTTGACGGTGCGTTTTCAATGTCAGGTGGCACTTTAGATTTGATGCCGCCTGCCACCACGGGTAATAGTTCTAACTTTATAGCAAAATTAAACCTCAACGGCAATTTTACATGGTCAAATGGTATTATTAAAAGAACCAATGCCGAAAGTTCTCCTTCAGCATCTATTGATTTTATTGGTAGTGTTGGTACCACCCAGGAATACTCCCAGTCAGGAGGCACTTATACACCAGGCACTTCTGGAATTACATGGAACCATTCAGGGACAGGAAGTGTGAACAATACTTATTCAGGAAGTACCGCCATGTATGCCTACGGTTATCTTGGAGGTATAAATAATTTTACCGTTAACAGCAGTAATACCATTTCACTATATGCAAATACGACTGTTAATGGTACGTTTTACATGACTCAGGGGACTTTTGCTTTAAACGCCAAGACCTTAACTTATGGCATCTCTGCCTCCTTAAATTATAACGGCTCGATAACACAAACTACAAGTTCTGCGGAATGGCCGGCAACATTTACAAAAAACGTAACAATTACAAATACCAGCGGAGTTACTCTTAATGCGAATAAAACATATAATTCAACAGGAACAATTACTGTAAACGGATATTTGGACTTTAGCACTTATTATATTTCAGGCACCGGCGCTTTTACTTTATCTTCTGATGGTACCATATCATCTGCTTATGTTACCAATAATGAAGGCTTTGGAACATCCGGAGATAATACTAAAGGTTCCATACGAGTAAGCGGAACCAGAACGCTGAGTACAAGCGGCAATTATATTCTTAATGGTTCGGGAACGGCTCAGAATACCGGAACCAATATGCCTGCCACGGTTAATAACCTTACCATTAACAATGCAACAGGGGTAACTATATCGCAAGGAACAACGATAGCAGGTACACTTGCATTGACAACAGGCACGTTAACAATAGGAGCAAATACACTAACTTTATCCGGTTGCAATCCGACACTAACAAGTGGAAATATTAATGCAAGCAATACCAGCGCTACATTAGCCTTTACCAACACTTCACCAATAATTCTTCCTGCCAGTATATTTACAGGAAATGTCAATAACATTACACTTGACGGAACCGGTGGTGTTACCTTAGGTTCTGATATTACAGTTGAAGGTACTCTAAACCTTACCAGTGGTTTACTCACAACCGGGGGCAATACAGCCACAGGAACAGTTAGCAATGCAAGTGCCGCAAGTTATGTAAATGGAAAATTAGCACAGGTCTATAGTGGTCCCAGCTCAAAAGACTTCGCCATTGGGAAAGATGGTAATTACAGACCACTTACATTAAACTATTCAGCACTTACCGGCACAAGTACGGTGATTGCCGAGCAATTTGAAGCATCCATGCCGGGTCCAACACCTGTCAATACCACCCTGTTTGTGACAAGGTATTGGTCTATGTCAGAGAGTGGCAGTTCATCCCGTTCTTATACCGTCACCCTTGATGGTACGGGATTTAGTCCGACCCATACAGTTAAAATGATTAAAGGGGATGGGACTACCAATTTAACCTATGATGTTACTACTCCCAATTATACCAATTCAACGGATTTCACCACTTTCAGTAATTTTGGATTGGGCGAAAATACGATAACTACAACAACCACTCCAGATGATCAAACCGCATGTTATGGAAGCGCTTCGGTGAACCTGACAGCTACCGTAACTCCTGCTCCCGGTGGTGGTACAGTACAGTTTTATATAGATGGCAGCGCTGTGGGATCTCAGGCATCCGTCATTTCAGGAGTTGCAACTTTTGACTATAATCCCAGTGAATTAACTTCCGGCCCGCATACCATCCGAACCGATTTTTCCGGTTACGACGATTATCTGGCAAGCACCAGCAATCCGGGAGCCAACAAAACACTGACAATATTTTCAAACGGTACCTGGCTTGGCACGACCAGTAACGATTGGAACACAGCACCAAATTGGTGTGGCGGTGTTCCAACTTCTTCAACAAATGTTATAATACCTTCAGGAAGTACAGTACATGTCACTTCATCACCCGCTTCCAATGCCGTTTGCAATAACCTAACCATTAATGCGGGTGGTGTTTTAACCATTGACGCCGGCAAAGCCCTTACTGTTAACGGAACTCTTACCAACAATGCCGGCAATGGCGGTCTGGTGATCCAAAGTGATGCAACAGGCACCGGCTCGCTGAACCATGTTACCCCTGATGTTCCTGCAACCGTATACCGATACATAACAGGTATTTCCCAGGCCTGGCATTTACTTTCATCTCCGGTTTTATCTCAATCCATCAGTCCGGCTTTTACTGCTGATCCCTCATCATACGACTTCTTTGCATGGTATGAACCTGAAAACATCTGGGTTAATTTTAAAAATACTACGGTTGCCCCGACCTGGAATACTGCAAACGGGAGTACTAATTTTGTGGTGGGAAAAGGTTATCTTGTTGAATATCTGGCCTCAAATCCAACCAAACAATTCGAAGGGGATCTGAATAGCGGAAACGTGAACTTCACACTTTTTAAAAGTGGCACAGGCACTTACCCGGCGTTTAATCTGGCGGGGAATCCATATCCCTCTGCCATTGATTGGAAGGCTGTTAGTGGCTGGACCCGAAATTCATTAGTTCTAAATGGTAGCGGTTATGACATGAGTATCTGGAATGATGCTGTAGGTAATTACGGTTCATTTAACAGCGATGGTTCAAGTGGAAACAATGGCGTAACACAATATATTGCTGTCGGCCAGGGTTTTATGGTAAAAGCTGCATCTTCAGGTGTACTTGGAATGGCTGATGAAATAAGAGTTCACTCCGATCAGTCGTACCTTAAATCAACCGATGAAACCCCTAATGTGTTTCGAATGACGGTCTCTGGGGATGCAAATACATACTCCGATGAGGTTGTTATTGAGTTTGGTCATCAAACTGATCATGGTGGCGCGGAAAAGATGTTCAGTTTATATGAAACTGCACCCAGTTTGTATACCGTGAAACCAACCGGAAATTATTCTGTTGACTTCCGTGGAGAACCTGGTGCAGTTGTAATCCCGGTGAGTTTTACGGCAGGCGCAGATGGCAACTACACCCTTTCCTCAAACCATCTTGAATCTTTTACCTCTACAACTGTGATAACCCTGGAAGATCTGATGACGGCCCATACACAGAATCTGATGAAAGACCCGGTTTATACCTTTACCACAACAAAAAGTGGCAACGAAGCACGATTCCTTCTTCATTTTGGCGGCACCTTCAATGTAAACGATAAAGAAAAGGAACAATCGGTCAACATTTATTCTGTTGGGAATACTGTTTATATCGCCAATAATTCAGGAGCTAAACTGAAAGGTGAGGTGATCGTGTATAACATGATTGGTCAGCCGATAATGCATGGAAAACTCAGTGAAGATCCATTGACTAAGATACAGTTCAACAAGAGTATCGGATATTTTTTAGTAAGTGTGATCACAAATGAAAATACTTACTCCGGAAAGATTTTTCTTAATTATTAATAATAACGAATTATTTAATTCAATCCACAATTATAAAACTGACATATCATGGAAAAATCACTCAAACATTTTTTATTCTTTGTGATACTCTTCTTCATCATGACATTTTCCTTGACGACGATAGCCCAGGGACCTATGCCTCCACCTCCTCCGGGAGAAAAAGGTTCCAATAATAACCAGGCGCCAGCAGGCGCCCCAATTGATGGTGGACTTTCTATCTTGTTGGTTCTTGCAGGAGCATATGGAAGTCGGAAATGGGTCAGGAGCAGAAAGAAAATGGAAGAATTTAGCGAAAATTAACTAATGGGAAACCTGAAATGCCTTTTTAAATTTTGTAAATGCACAGTCGTACCGAGGATTTGAGGCATGGAAGGCAACATAGAACCCGAAGCCTGAAAGAGGAAGAAGGCCCATTATCATCGCATTCCCTTTTTGAACTATGCCTGTTTTCAACCTTCATTTTTGTTTTTACTGCTTTACTGATGCAGTTTTTACTGACTCTTCAAATAGCCATTCTATTGAAGTTCTTTTCAGTCACTTTTCAATACAGTTTGTTTATGATTAATTTCTTGTCACGAAACGGATCAAACTGGGGAGAAGATAAAATATATTTCATTTTCGGTTCCGGACCTCTGATCCTTTCAACCGTTGGATTATTGTTGCTTTTTGTCTTGAATAAAATAAGAGAGGTTGATTGGAAAGCAAAACTCATTTGTGCGTGGATGGCCTTTTTGATGGTTAATGCCCTGCCTTGTAGCATAATAGCCGGTGTTTTCCTATTTGATGGTTTTGGTATAGCTTTTCATTGGTTGTTCAATAATTACATTATCAGGGGATGTATCGGCATTGCGGTTTTCTTGATTCTGATAATTCTAAATCGTTTCTGGCAGCGGCAGTTTTTAAAAGCAGCGTATACGTCTGCTTTTCTCAACAATGGCAATAACCAAAAAATTTTCCTAAAAAATGCATTTTTCAAACCATGGTTTTTTGGGTTAATCATTCTTCTGCTATTTACCTTGCGTATCAATAATTGGTTCTGGCTTGCGTTTTTGTCAAGCCTCGGTTATTTGGCATTTGTACTGTTTAATCAACCAGTTATGCATCATAGGATTCATATAATGAAATCGAATAAAATAATATTCACAAATAGATACCAACTTCTGTATTTTGTCATTGTACTTGTTTTGATCTGGGGTGTAGGTAATATCAAAATTACTTTCTGATGCAAATTTTTAACTTCATGTTATTAAGTGAATCGCGAAATTCTTAAATGCTATATTATTATTATGTTATATATTTATCGGATTGTCATTCTGATTTTCAAGCGAATCTTTTTTGGTGAGTTATCATCTGAATATTACTTCGGAGTGCAGATGTTCAGAAAATGTTATCCGGCAACTCCGATTTCATTCAAGACATGTTTTAAAACCGAAGTTATACTTCATCTGCACAAACTTTGCATTAAAAAACCCGGATTGAATCTATACAAGACCTTGGAATTGATCCAATTTGATAATCAAATACCGGGTGTCAATTATAAACAGATCATTAAGAAAAAAGGTAAACCTGAGAGCGCAAAGTATGAATTAGTGGGTGATAAACTGATCAAAGTAATCGGTTTCCGTGCTGTCATATATGGTAGGGCTGTTAGGATCGTTTATTTCTTTATCGACAACTGTTTTTTTCTAGGCGAATACCAGTTTCGATCATATGATAAAAATCTCCTGGAATCTATTAGTACTGTCTTACGGGATAAATACCAGTGTAATATCCATGAACAGGATTCAACCTATTATATAACTGATAAATGTGGGTCTCTCATTTGTTTCGACAATACAGGTTTCAATTTGTGTGTCCAATATTATTTTCCACAGCTTGAAGAGATTGATCAATATTTGAGTAAAGTAATACTGAAAACCACAATGAAAGGGGAAATCCAGTTAGAAGAAGGAAAAAACCTCATGGAGGTTCCGTTATAAGTAGATTTCTCGGAATTAAGAGATTTTTTTAAGTTCACTCATTAATGATTATTGAGACTAACGCGATTTAGCGTAACAACGCTATTATTTTAATCGAAATCACGTAAAGCGCTGTGGTTATTCCCTAAAAATTCCCTCCCCAAGAAAATTAAATTATTTTTATAGCAGCTGATACTCCGATGATTAGCTGTCCGAAATCGTCCATTATTATTTTCACAAATATTTTTGGCCTCTCCTTTGAATGGTCTTATGGTATAAAAGGTAAACCGTCCCTTATGTAAAGCACGGTTTTTACAAACAAATAATAGGAGATTTAAAAATGGCAGTAGAAAAAACCATCGGTTCATCCAGCCTCGTTGAGGTGATCGACCGTATCCTCGACAAAGGTGTCGTAGTTGATGCATGGGTAAGAGTTTCATTGGTAGGTATCGAACTGCTTGCTATTGAAGCAAGGGTAGTCGTTGCCTCTGTTGAAACATACCTGAAGTATGCAGAAGCAATCGGATTAACTGCTAAAGCCGCATAAGGCAATGCAGTTAAGCATTATTCTTGCTAAGTCATCCTTGCAGGCTTTATATCTGAAAGCATGATTTACCAGGAATTTCCCTCTTCCTCCCGGAATCTCTCCATTCTCCTCTACCAAAATTAAACCAAGGCAAATCCAATATATAATAGATCATTTAATAGATGTTATATGAGTACCCGGCCTGAACTTAAAATGGATGTTTTTTTTGCGAACATAATAAAATCCTATGAAACCCGGATTCAAAAAATTCAGACAGCCTTCCAATCATCAGAAAATATCACGGAATCAACACATTCCCTGTTCGATAATGTCCATAATTCTTTAAACGATCTTAAAAAGGAAAGAGACTTATTAAATTCCCGGCTTTGCGAAACCCTGGCAAAAAATGGTTCCCTGCGTAAAAAAGATTACAATACGATGATGTCAGGCATTCTTTCCGCACTCGAAAAAAGGGAAAGAGAAGCCGAAAGCCAGTTTTTGAGCTTTATTGAAGCCCAGAAAGAAACTGCTCAATCATTAAAGAATAGCCTTTTGGGCATCAAAGATATTTCCTCACACGAGACCAACGAAAAAATCTCAATCATCAAAGAACAGCTTTCTCAGATTTCAAAGCTTCAGGAAATGAAAAAAGAAACAGTAATGAAGACATTCATGGATTTTCAGCGAATGCATAACAGAATAATGGAATGCCTTGAAAATCTGCTTAAAAACGGTGACCACATTCTGATACATGATATAAAAAAAGTTAAAGATCAATTAAGTAGAGAAATCAACTAATACAAATAACCAAAAATTTATTAAATATAGGAGATAAAAAAATGGGACTAGGATCAGAAATGAAAAATTTGAGTGAAGAGATACTTGCTTCATTCAAACAACGGATTAAGGAAAATGAAGAACTCGTAAACGAAGTACAGAAAACCCTCGATGGTTTCCGCAAGGACCACCAGGAAATGGCTGCCGTTTTAAACGCCAATGCTGTGATCTTAAGAAAAGGTCTTGCCAAGGGAGAAAAGGACCGGTTGAATACCTATAAGGACTTAATGACCGGTATACATCGCACGATCTCTTCCATCCAAAAAGAAGTGGTAGCGCTTCAAACTTCCACGGTCGGTATGATACATGAATTCACAACCGACAGGGCGCAAATGGCTGAAGAGTTGAATAAATTCTTTGGACAGGGTAGGGCCGACAGGATGCAAAATGAAAAAATAAGGATGAAGGAATTTGGCGCCCTTATGAAAAACATCAACGACGATATCAAATGCATCAATGATGAGGTTTCTACGATTTTTAAAAATACGAACGACATGCTCGAAAGGTTTGAAAAAGAGCATCAGGAAATGTCAGATGAACTTAGAGCAGAACTGAGTAAAAATCTGACTGAAAGGGTTGAGTATACAAAGACATTGCTGAGTGGGTTCCAGAAAAGATTATCGGAAATCAGTAAAGAAAATCAAAAGATGGCTCAAAAACTGAGAAAAGATCTTGCCAATGGTGAAACAGTAAGGCTTAACGATTACAATGATATAATGAAGGGAATCCAGGTGGCAATAAAAGATATCAGTACCGAAGTAAAGAACATAAAAAAAGCCACTAACGGAATACTTGGTGATTTTTTGCAAAACCGGGTTCAGGCATCGACAGAGTGGAATAAGATGCAGAAAGTGATGTCTCAAATAAGGAAAACAGGCGTTGTTTCTCCTCCCAAGGAAGTTATAAAGAAGGCTGAAAAAATAGAGGTAATAGAGGAAATTCCAGTTAAAACAGCAAAGGAGACCCCAAGTAAAGCGCAAAAGGAAATCACAATAAAAGAAGAATCGGCTTTTACTTCATTCCCGGAAGAGCCAATGACACTGGAAATGAAAATATTGGATTATATCAACAAACACCCCAAAGGAGTGAAAATCTCTGAAATGGAAGAACCGTTGGGCCAAACACGGATGAGGCTTGGATTTACAGTAAAAGCTTTACTGGATGAAGGGAAAGTATTAAAAGTCGAAAATATTTACTACCCTATGCCTAAGGTGAAAAAATAATAGATGGACGACATCTATTAGAAAATGACGATAAGGACACCCAAACAAGTGTTGAGGTTGGTTCACGACAGCCCGGATTTTAAAAGAATACTATGCATCTAAATTATCTAACAAAGTAAAACATGGTAAAAATAATCAAGTGTGCATTTTGTAGCGGAACGGGAAATGATCCATTTGATTTACTCTCTCCTATTTCGCATTGTCTGGTTTGCAATGGCACGGGGAAAGTTGAGGTGGAAGAACCCCTGAAAAAATGTGTTTTTTGTTCGGGTACAGGTAAAAACCCGCTTGGCGCCAGGGTCTCATGCATAGTGTGTGGAGGTAAAGGAAATAATCACTGCGAAAGCGACACAAAGTGTAAGCATTGCAAAGGGACGGGAAAATCAAGCGATGGCCTGCCATGTACCCGATGTAGAGGTAAAGGATTAATTTGATAATAAGAAGATTTGAAAATGAAGAATATCGGGAATATTATCAGTAGAAGTATCATAAAACAACAGGAAGCACTCGAAAGGTTTCAGACAATAAAGAGGGATTATTTCTTTACAAGGGACCAAATAAGAAAGGATATTGAAGAGGCAAAGAAAATCTGGAGAAACACTTTGGAACAACTACCCAAACAGGAATTTAATCAATAAACCATCAACACATTTTCAAATTTTCAAATTTTCACATCAGTATATCAGTACATTATCAAAATAACCGACCCTGCTATGAGCAACAACAATGAAATGAACACCGTGCTTGAACTAAGGCCGATGTCAAATTTTGTTGAAACCGATTATATTAAAGACATTACCAGCCGTGGTCTTACCTATATAAGAGCAGGATTTCCGGTACATTTCAGAGGTCCTTCGGGGACCGGAAAAACAACGGTGGCCATGCATCTGGCAAGTAAAATCGGCCGGCCGGTGGTCATCATCCACGGCGATGCCGAGTATAAAACTTCCGATCTCATCGGTAGCGAACAGGGTTATAAATATAAAAAGCTGGACGACAAGTTTATTCATTCTGTCCATAAATATGAGGAGGACATGAGCAAACAGTGGGTGAATAATCGCTTAACCATCGCCGTAAAAAATGGTTTTACACTGATATATGATGAATTTACACGCTCACGCCCTGAAGCGAATAACATCCTTCTACCCATCCTTCAGGAGAGAATGCTCAGCACATCAGCAGCAAAAGAGGAGGATTATTACATGAAGGTACACCCCGAATTCCGTGCCATCTTTACCTCAAATCCAGAAGAGTACGCCGGTGTTAACCGGACCCAGGATGCCCTGCGCGACAGAATGGTTACCATGGACCTCGATCATTTCGACTATGAAACCGAATTGCTTATTACCAAGGCAAAATCTAACCTTTCGATGAAAGATACTGAAATAATAGTAAAAATTGTAAGAGGCTTGCGCGAATCGGGGAAAACCGAATTTGACCCCACTATCCGTGGTTCCATAATGATTGCAAAGACACTGGCAACTTTAAAAACAACACCATCGAAATCTAAAAATACATTCCGGAAAATTTGCCAGGATATTCTCACTTCCGAAACGAGCCGGATTGGCTCAAAAACCAACCAGGAAAAGGTAAAGTCAATTGTTGATGAATTAATTGAGCAATATTCCTGATATCATAATAAGCAACAGGCAATAGGTAACAGGTAGTAAGTAACAGTGCATTTTCAAATTTTCAAATTACTACATTTTTAAATTAAAATATTATGCCAATTTCAAGCGCAATAAAAGGACTTCAGAGCATCAAAAGTATGCAGAATGTCGTCAAATCAGGCATTCCCAACAAAGAAGAATCTGATTTCATTAAATTGTATCTGTTTGAAAAAGAAAGAAACCGGTTGAAAAGTGAAGAAATAAGGATTTTACTCAGACTTGAAATCATTCAAAACCGGTTGAAGGAAATTCAGGCGTATAATGATGAAAAAGCCGGACAGATGCATATTCCTGAACCTGCAGAAAAGAGTAAAAAGTCCAGGAAGGACGATAAAAAAGAATGGAAGACCATGTCAATAGATTATTAAAAACAATGTGCTATGGCTGAAATGACCCATGCGTTACAAGCGACCAATCTTGCAGATATCCTCGAAAGAGTGCTCGACAAAGGGATCGTTATTGCCGGTGATATTAAGATTCAGATCGCGGATATTGACCTGCTAACCATTAAAATCAGGTTACTCGTGGCTTCTGTTGATAAGGCCATGGAGATGGGAATCAACTGGTGGCAGGAAGATACCTATCTATCGACGAAAGCCAGGGAAAAAGAACTTACCCAACAGCAGGAAACGTTTGAGGCCCGCTTGCAAAAACTGGAATCCCTCAAATCTACATAAAATCCATATAAATTCTATATATAGATATGACTGTGTAACCCTCATGGAAGATGGAAAAAGATAACAACAAAGAGAAAAAAGAAGATGCCGATTATAATCTTTTCGGACTGGGCGGTCTGTTCAAAGGCATCGAGAAACTGGTTGACCTCGCCGGGAAGCTCGAGGAAAAGGGTGGAATCAGAAAAGAAGGCGAGATTAATTTTGATCATATCAAAAAGGGCATGAAAGGCGTTTATGGCTTTACCATCAATACAGCAGGCGGAGGCACTCCAAAAGTTGAGACGTTTGGGAATATTAAAAAAACACCCGAAGGACCAAAAGTTGATGAAGAACGTGAGCCGATAACCGACATTTTCAATGAAAGGAACGAGGTCGTGATCATTGCCGAGATACCAGGTGTTGAGCAAGATGACATTAAAATAGACCTGAAGGAAGACATCCTTGAAATTTCGGCGGTGAGTAAAAGCAGGAGTTATAGAAAGGAATTATTGCTCCCGGCAGCAGTCAGTAAACAAAATCTGAGATACAAATTTACCAATGGCATCCTTGAGATCAGGATAAAAAAATAAGTTGATGGCACTCACGGGCTTAGAGAACAACGACCTAAAACTTATCATTTTCGGCGGAAAAGGCGGTGTTGGAAAAACCAGTTGTGCCATTGCCACAGCGCTGGCGTTATCTGAAAATTTCAAAACGCTGCTCATATCTACCGATCCGGCCCATTCCGTGTCAGATTGTCTCGAACAACAGATTGGTTTTAAAGTGGTGAAGGTAGAAGGTACAACCGGGCTGTCGGCCATTGAAGTATTTGCCGACGAGGCGCTTTCAGGGTTTAAAACGGAACACCTGGGCGAACTGAAAAAACTTCTTGAAACCTCCACGAACCTTGATAATGAAGATATCGATGAGATGCTCACATTATCGATCCCAGGTATTGACGAGGCGATGAGTTTTAAAACCATCATAGATTTTATCGAAGATGGCGGATACGATAAATATGTTGTTGATACAGCACCCACCGGTCATGCATTACGATTGATTGCATCTCCAAAGCTATTGGATGAATGGATAAAAGTTGCCGCCCGGATGAGATGGAAGTACCGTTTCATGATCACCAGCTTTTCGGGATCCTATCAACAGGATGAAGTAGATGCATTTTTACTCAACCTGAAAAAAACGGTTAAACGGATCGAAAACGTTTTGAGGGATAATACAAAATGTGAATTTATCCCGGTATGCATCCCCGAAGCTATGGCGATCCTGGAAACCGGCAGATTGCTTTCGGACCTTAGTAAATCTGAAATAATTGCACGCCAAATTATTGTGAACAACGTGATGGTATCGGAGGGATGTGATTTTTGTAAAAGAAGAATGACTGGTCAACGGCCATATTTACAAAAGATCAACGAAACATATAGCCATTTAAACAAGGTTGAAGTACCGATGTTTCCTGAAGAAATCAAAGGGCTGGAAGCATTGAATCATTTGAGAATGTACCTTTTTGGAGATAAACATGTCAACTGGTAACCCATGAACAAAATCAAAGAAGAGATAGTATTGAGGATAAAGGAAGCGCTTGTGAAGGATGTCGGAAGGGCTATTGCCAGGATCGATCCAAAAGACATGAAGTTGATGGGGTTGGAGAGCGGCGATGTGATAGTTATTGAAGGCAAACGGAACGCACCTGTTAAAATCATGCCTTGTTTTCCTGAAGACAGGGATAAAAGTATTATACAGATTGACGGGATTACAAGGGAAAATGCTCAGGCAGGGATCGATGAAAAAGTGAAGATTATCAAAACTTCTTGCCGTCAGGCTGTAAAAATAAAACTTAAACCTGATACAAAATCAGGATCTTTATTCAAGGCTGATGACGCTAAATACATAGGTTCTCTCATCAATGGATTGCCAGTGACAAAAGGGGATAAAGTGAGAGCCATCCTGTTTGGGTCACGCTCGGTTGATTACACCGTAACCGGTGTCAACCCTGATGGTGTAGTGCTGATACATCCGAATACCAACTTTCAACTTGAATTGGCAAAGCAGGACGGAGAACGAAAAAGAATCATTTCGTATGAAGATATCGGTGGACTTGGAAACCAGGTTCAGCGCATAAGGGAGATGATCGAACTTCCGTTAAAATATCCTGAGATCTTTGAGCGGCTCGGAGTCGAGCCACCCAAGGGAGTTTTCCTTTATGGCCCTCCTGGTACCGGGAAAACGCTTATCGTAAGAGCAGTGGCTCATGAAACGGATGCTTATTTCATCAACATCTCGGGACCCGAGATCATGGGAAAATTTTACGGTGAGAGCGAAGGCCGTATCCGAAAACTTTTTGAAGAAGCTCAGGCCCATGCACCTTCCATCATTTTTATCGATGAAATTGATGCCATTGCACCGAAGAGAGAAGACATGGGTGGAGAGAAACAAGTGGAGAAACGTGTGGTTGCACAACTCTTGTCACTTATGGACGGTTTGGAATCGAGGGGGAAGGTCATTGTGATTGGAGCAACCAATATTCCTAATTCCATTGATCCTGCCTTGAGAAGGCCGGGGCGCTTCGATCGCGAAATTTCCATTTCCATTCCCGATAAAAAAGGCAGGCTTGAAATTCTTCACATTCACACGAGGGGCATTCCTTTATCAATGGATGTTGATATGGAAAAATTAGCAGAAATCACCCACGGATTTGTGGGCGCCGATCTCGAAGCATTAGCCCGCGAAGCAGCTATGACTGCATTGCGGAAAATACTTCCGCAAATTGATTTTGAGATGTCCGAAATCCCTTACGAACTTCTGATGTCGCTGGAAGTTACCATGGATAACTTCCTGGATGCAATGAAAGAGGTGGAACCTTCGGCCATCAGGGAGGTATTTGTGGAAGTGCCCGATGTGAAATGGAATGATGTTGGCGGTCTTGATGAAATCAAAGAAGCTTTAATGGAAACGGTGGAATGGCCACTGAAATATGCCGACCTGTTTAAAATAGCCGATACTAATCCACCGAAAGGCATTATTCTTCATGGGAAACCCGGAACCGGTAAAACTTATCTGGCAAAAGCCCTTGCAAGTGAAAGTGGCGTTAATTTTATCTCCGTTAAAGGTCCGCAGATTCTAAGCCGCTATATCGGTGAATCTGAAAAAGGAGTGAGGGAGCTTTTCAGAATGGCCAAACAAGCATCACCTTGCATCTTATTCCTGGATGAAATAGACAGCCTTACACCAAGACGTAATAATGACAGTTCTGGATCTGGTGTGATTGAACGGGTGATCGGACAATTCCTTACTGAAATGGATGGAATTGAAGATCTGAAAGGAGTTATAGTACTCGCTGCGACCAATCGTATAGATTTAATCGATCCTGCCCTGTTAAGAAGTGGCCGTTTCGATCTTATATTCGAATTGCCACTACCCGATTTAATGACCAGAGAAAAAATATTCAAGATACATACCCGGAATAAATCTCTTGACAAAGCCATAAGCCTTAAGAAACTGGCTCATAAAACCGAAACCCTTACAGGATCAGATATCGAATTCATTTGCCGCAAAGCAGCAATGCTTGCCATTCGCAACTTTATCGATCGGAAACTTGAAAAGCTTACTGCGGATACTGCCGGGATGATTATCATGGAGAATCATTTCGAAGAAGCGATCGGGCTTGTGTTAAAACAAAACGCAATAAAGAAATGAGATAATGAAAAAATGCAAATAACCTATCAAGTCATAAATATAACAAAACATGTCGATAAAAGGGATATATAAGGGGATATATATTTATGGGATTGTACCGAATTTTTACGGAACGACACAATTTCAATCACTTGAAAATTCAGGTGTTTATGCCATAACGTTTCAAAACATATCTGCCATTGTTTCCGATAGGGAGAGCACACACATCGATTATTATGACAGGGAATTTCTGGGATATTTGCTGGTTCACCATCAAAAAACCATTGAAGAACTCCAAGATAAAGGATTCACCATGATTATCCCTATGCGGCTTGGTACGATTGTAAGCTCAAAGGAAGAAGTTATTAAAATACTTACAAACGGTTATGATTTAATCATTGATACCCTGAAGAAAATCGAATACCTGATTGAGATTGATTTGGTGGTTACATGGGTAAATTTCGCCGGGTTACTGAAGAATATTGCTGGACTTCCCGATATAGAAGAAATGAAAAATGCAATAATGAATAACAATGGCATCATCAGGAAAGTCGATGAGGTTAAGATGGGATTGTTTGTCCAGGAAAAAGTAGATGAAAAAAACAAGGCAATTGAATTAAAAATCCTGGATGCATTATCACCGTTTGGTATCGATATAAGGATGCATGAGGTGATGAATGACGAAATGGTGACAAACTCAGCCTTTCTCATTAACCGGAATAAACATGAAAAATTTGAACAAGCAATCCATAAACTTGATGAAGAATATAATAGCGCCTTGAATTTCAAATTAGTAGGCCCGTTACCCTGCTATAGCTTTTATACTCTCGAAGTTAAAGAGTTGAATCCGGAGCAAATTGCACAGGCAAAAAAAGAACTTGGACTGAGAGAAGAAACCTCTGAATCTGAAATAAAAAAAGGATACCTGAATAAAGCAAAATTATTTCATCCGGACAATAGTCAGAACACAGATGATTCAGAAAACTTCAACACGATCCAGAATGCATACCATATCTTGCTTGATTATTCAGCAGCAGTAAGGCAATCGTTGAAAGAAGAATATTTCTCACTGGCAAAAGAAAAAGTAAAAGAAAATTTGATTCTGGTAAAAATAAAGGAATGATATGCAGCGTGACGGAAAATATATTTATTGCATCATCGCATCGGATTACGACATCAATCTGGGGCCGATAGGAATAGGAGGACGCGGTGACCTGGTATCGACTATTGGTTTCGAGGGCTTATGTATGGTGGTGAGCGATCATCCGCTTAGCAGGTTTGTCGTGAATCCGGAAAATATGCTTGCCCACCAAAAAGTGATTGAAGAGGTGATGAGGGAATTCAGAAGCGTACTTCCCATCAGGTTTGGCACCATAGCCGCAACACCGGATGAAATACGAAATCTGCTCAACAGGCGATACAGCGAGTTTATGGAATTGCTAAAACAATTCGAAAACAAAGTAGAGTTCAATGTGAGAGGAACCTGGAAAAATATGGGAATGATATACAAAGAGATCGACAAGGAGCATGTTGAGTTGCAGGAGATCAGGGCAGAAATCGAAAAACAGCATGACAAGGAAGAAAGAAATATGAAAATTGCTGAAGCCGGAGAATTGATTGAACATGCATTGGTTAAAAAGAAAGCGGAAGAGGCAGAAAAGATTATCGAGACCTTCCGTAAATCGGTATTCGAATATAAACATAACAAAACAAACGGAGACACCATGTTTATGAATACGGCATTGTTGGTGAACAGTGGTAGAGAGATCGAATTCGACAACATCATGATCGACCTTGGTGCAAGATATCAGGATCGTAGCGACTTTATATATACAGCTCCGTTACCGATCTTTAATTTTATCGACCTTAAAATTTTTCCTGAAAAATGGGAATTGTAAACACAATTTATTAAAAGGTTTTATGAACAACGAATCAGAACTCCCGAAAGAAGGAAAATACATTTATGGAATTATCAGGCATACCGGCCCGATTGACTTTGGCCCAATTGGAATCGGAAAACGTGCAGACCTGGTTTACGGTATCAATTACAATGATATCACCGCCATCGTCAGTAATTCACCGATTATCAAATATGAAGCCCGAAGAGTAAACTTGACCACCCATGAAAAAATACTTGAGGAGGTCATGAAAAAATTTACCGTTCTTCCTGTCAGGTTTTCAACCATCTCCGAACACAACGATGATACCGGAATCCTTAAAATCCTTGACAAGGATTATGACAAATTCAGCGATCTCCTTAGTAAGATGGAGGGTAAAAAGGAATTGGGACTCAAAGTACTGGCCCATGAAGCACCGATTTACGAAAGCATTGTGGGAAAATACGAAAATATCAAGGCGTTGCGGGGAAAATTGATGAACCAACCTGCAGACAAAACCTATTACCAACGCATGAAAATCGGTGAAATGGTTGCAGAAGCCCTTAAAAACGAAACAAAAAATTATAAAAATACTATTCTCGATGTTCTGAACCCACTTGCCGACGACCTGAAAATAAACGACAACTATGGAGAAATGATGATACTCAATGCCGCATTTCTCATCAAAAACAGTGTTGAACATGAATTCGATAAGGCTGTAAACAGCCTGGACGAAAAATATGGAGACTTAATGACCTTCAAATATGTCGGGACTTTGCCCCCCTACAACTTTGTTAACCTTGTAATTAATACAAAAGGCATTTAGCATGTTTTTAATCGATGATATTTTATTGGCGCCTTTAAAAGGAATTATTTTTATCGGTAAGAAAATCAATGATGTGATCGAGAAAGAAATGTCGGATGAAGGAGCCATTAAAGAAAGGTTAATGGCATTGCAATTAAAATTTGAGATGGATGAAATTGATGAAGAAGAATACGACAGAAGAGAGGATGAATTGCTGAAATTATTAGAAAATATCAGGACGGAGAAACAAAAAAAATAACGAAAAAAAAGGAGGCAAAAATGAGTGCATTTAAATGTCCTAAATGTGGTAAAGCAACGGGTGGTAACGAAAAATTTTGCATTGAATGCGGGCAACAACTTGACATTACGTGCCCTGAATGTGGGGAAATGTGGCGTTTTATTTTTGAATACAAGTATTGCCCCGGTTGCGGATATAATATAAAAAAAGCGGTTGCGAATAAAAAAGATCTGAAGGAAAAATGACCCGGGGATTCTTTCATTTTCCAACATTGAAACCCTGTAACCATATTACATTGTGATTTACATTGTGATGTTATATAAAAAAAACACTAAACTATTGGAGACCAACATATGAACAAAATAATTGAAGTAAAAAAAACAGTGGTTAAATTCCTGAAAGAGAATATAAACTGTCATGACGTAACGGTTATAAAAATTGAAAAAGTACAGGAAATCTGGAATTCCGTTGCTGAGGTTTATGAAGATGATTCATTTTTAAAATCAATGAACCTTCCGCCTAAACAAGTCCGGCTGTACTATTCGGTTAAAATGGATGAAACGCTTGAAATAATATCCTTCGAACGGCTTAATTCCTTTGAAGGAGCGGACAGCGCTGATCAATAATCTCATCTGGAAAACGGACCAAATAGCATGATCAATGATTTGATATACGTTTACTGCATTTCGAACAGCCCTCCGGATCTCCGGAAGAACAATGCGTTGGAAGGATTGAAATGCATAACGTTTCAGGGTTTTTATACAGTCGTAAAATTGGTTTCATATAGCGAATTCTCTGAAGAGAATCTTAAAAAGAATCTATCGGATATCACCTGGCTTGAATTCAATGCACGAGCACATGTCAGGATAATCAGCTTGTTGATGGAAGATTGTACTGTAATACCGTTCAAGTTTGGCACTATTTATCATACACAAGATAGTTTAAAGAAATTTATTACCGATTATTCCGATTCATTTATAGAAAATTTCCTTATTATCCAGGGAAAGGAAGAATGGTCGGTTAAAATTTATTGTGATCGTAGAACGTTGTGCGAAAGAATTGATGAATTGAGCGAGGAAGCTGCTACCTTGGAAAAAGAGATCATGGCTAGCGCACCCGGAAAAGCCTTTTTATTAAGAAGAAAAAAAGCTGACCTTATCGAAAACGAATTGAACAAACTCACTAAAAGCTATGGGCAGGAGTATTATAATGAGATTAATAAGATGAGTGAAAATACCACACTTAACAACCTTCTCCCAAAGGAACTTACCGGTAGGGAAGACACAATGATTCTCAATTCCGCATTTCTCGTGCGTAAGGATAAGGCCGTTGACTTTGTTACTACCATCAGTTTTCTGAGAAAGAAATATCCTGACCTTGGCTTTGATATCGAAATGACCGGACCATGGCCTCCATTTAGTTTTGTCTCTATTCAAGAAAAATTATAATGCAAGATAATGTAATCGACCGGTCTAAAGACATCACCATCCTTGAGTTACTCGACAGGGTTTTAAACAAAGGAGTTATCCTGACCGGAGACATTGTAATCTCAGTAGCGGATATCGACCTGGTATATTTGGGAGTGAAATTAATGCTGAGTTCGGTAGAAACCATGGAGCAATTAAGGTCAGGTCAGTCCAAAGCGGAATAGTTGACATGGATAAAATGATTTATTCCATATTATCCATAAAAAAAAATCCCGGGAAGTTAAATGATCTGTTGCTTGGGATAAAAGGTATTTCAGGGGGTAACTTATATTTAGTCTCCGCTGATGATATTACTGCGTTGGTGAGCAATATCAAAGGAAAAGATTTGATTGCAAATAGATCCAATGCCATTGAATATGCCGGTGTGATCGAAACCCTGGCGCAACAATTTACACTTCTTCCCGTGCGATTTGGCTCTGTAATGGAATCAAACGATGCAATTAAAAAAATGCTCGAGAGAAACTATAATGAAATTCAACACAACCTTATGTACATTGAAAACAAGGTTGAATTCGGACTAAAGGTTTTCTGCGATTCCGAAAAAATTAAAGCTGAACTCAAAGCAAAAAAAGAATATGGCCCAATAATAGAAGTAACTTTAGGCAACGGAAATTCTATTTACAGGGATTACCTTAATAAAAAAATAGAAGAACACCGGGTTGAAGAGTTGTTGTTATCACATATTGATAAGATTATTAAGGGTATTATAGCGAACCTGGTGCAATTGAATCCAATTCATAAATTCAAAAAGATGACAACAACAACAAATATCATCGATGCTGTTTTTTTACTTGAAAAAGATAAGAAAGATAATCTGGTTAATGCAATCAAGGGTTTTCAAAACCAATATACCGATCTTCACTTTGTTTTAACCGGACCCTGGCCTCCATATAGTTTTGTCGACATCACCTTAAAATAGCGGGGAGGATGAGTGAAAATAAAATACTTCTAAATACAGGTTCGCTTGATGAACTTTCGCAGGAGATCGGCAAACTCACTACCACCGAATCCAGAGTAGAAGTTAATCCTGACAATGTTGATTCCGGACTGGCAAAATTAGTGCTTACCCTGGTTGAGCTAATCCGTAAGCTGGTTGAAAAGCAAGCTTTGCGAAGAATAGATGGTGGATCGTTATCGGAAGCGGAAATCGAACGATTAGGTGAAACCCTTATGAAATTGGAGATGAAAATGGAAGAGTTGAAAAAACATTTTAACCTCACTGACCGCGATTTAAACATTAATCTTGGTCCATTGGGTGATTTGATGTAAATGACAATTGCTATGTAATTGAATCCTGTTTTGAAAACATTGATTTCAATATTAAGGAGTTAAAATATATCAGGATAAGGAAATTTTGTACTTTTATGGTCTCCCATAAGTAGCAAAATTTGAAGTAATGAAATACCTTACTCTTGCGTTCACCCTTCTTTTCACAATCAATACCCTGGCGCAGCAACAACCGTTGCATCCGAAAGTCGACCGCGCCGTTTATTTTGACATTTCGCCCCCCCTTCGGGACATGATACCCACGATGGTGCAGAAATATGACGGCAGCTGGAAAGACGGTGTCGTGAAAAACTATAGCGATCAAAGCGGAGATGCCGACCGTATACCCGGAACATCCGGCGTTCATGACCCGGCTTTGCAGAACTATTTCGGCAGGACACTGACAGATACCACGATCCTGAATTTTGACGGCATGGGGAATGCCGGTGGATATGTACCTCCGGATACCCATGGTGACGTTGGTTTAAGCCAATATTTCCAGGTCGTTAATTGTTCCTATGCGATTTTTAATAAAAGCGGCTCACGGATTTTCGGGCCCTATGCCACAAGCTCGGTATGGAGCGGAATGCCCAATAATTCCAATGACGGCGATGCGATCGTTTTATACGATGAAACGGCGAACCGTTGGTTATTTTCACAGTTTTCCCTGCCCAACGGTTCTTCCACACCACCATTTTACCAGATGATCGCCGTTTCCCAGACATCCGATCCCACCGGGAGCTGGTACCGGTACCAATATGAATTCAGCGCCATGCCCGATTACCCGAAATTCGGGATCTGGCCCGATGGTTATTATATGTCGACCAACGATTTTGTCAGTGGTTCAGGATGGGTAGGAAACGGCGCTTATTCATATGACCGTACCGCCATGCTTGCCGGGAACCCGGAAGCTCAGCGGATCTCATTTACATTACCAGCCGGCAGTGAAGGATTTATTTCCCTGCTCCCAGCCGATTGTGACGGCACTTTCCCTCCCATAGGAACCCCCAATTATTTCACCTATATTAAGACGCACGAATCCCAGCATCTTGGCGTCATCGAATTTCATTCCGACTGGACCAATCCGGCAAATGCCACTTTCGGCAATACCAGCTTTCTTGATGTTAATCCGTTCAATACCCTGGGTGGTTTCGACAACGGAATTCCACAGAGAGATTCACCCCAGAAACTGGAGACCCTTTCCGACCGCCTGATGTATCGCCAGCAATTCCGTCAGTTTGTTGATTATTCTTCCATGGTTCTGAATCATTCGGTTGATGCAGGTTCCGGAGTATCCGGTGTCCGATGGTATGAGCTACGGAATACAGGAACCGGATGGTCGGTGTATCAGCAGTCAACCTATGCCCCCGACAGCAATTCTCGTTGGATGGGAAGCATAGCACAGGATACGGCAGGATCAATTGCCCTTGGATATTCCGTCTCCAGCACGACGATGTACCCGGCAATACGGTATACCGGCAGGCTTAAAACGGATCCCCTGAACGTGATGACCATCAATGAAAGGACGATTATCGATGGAGGTGGATCACAGACCGGGAACTGGAGCGGACGCAGCCGCTGGGGTGATTACAGCGCCATGAACGTGGATCCATCTACACCGACAACTTTCTGGTATACGACTGAATACTACCTCACAACCTCTTCCAGTTCCTGGCAAACCCGCATCGGATCCTTTACTTTTGATGATATCTTCTCATCTGCCGCTTCTGCCACACCTTCCATCAAGTGCAGCAGCAATTCCGACTCGGTTCAACTCTTTGCTTATGCTTACGGAGGATCAATGAATTATAACTGGAATTGGACTTCCATACCTGCCGGTTTTACTTCCACCTTGAATAATCCCAAAGTACTCCCGCTGGAAAATACACGTTATATCGCTGCAGTAAGTGATGGAAATCAAACCCGTTACGATACCATTTCTGTGAAGATAGTTCCGGCGCCTACCATATCGGCCGGAAATGACACCATCGTTTGCTGGTATACTTCCCCGATTCCTGTTTTTGGCATGGCAGAAAATTGTAGCGCAAAAGTTTGGGGAACCTCCGGTGATGGCTATTTTAGTGACCGGTTTGCATTAGACACCGATTATTTTCCAGGGTTGCAGGACAAAATCTCAGGTCAGGTCCAACTGATCCTTTTTGTTAAACCAGTTGCTCCCTGCGAAGGAAATGTCATGAGTATAAAACATGTCGTCCTTGACCCATGTACCGGCATCGAAGAAATTTCTGCGAAAGAAATACAAATGAATGTTAAACCAAATCCTGCCCATGAAATTGTGACCCTGACGGTTACAGGAATAAAAAACGAAAGGGTTACAATATCTGTGATTGATCCTGCCGGTCAAACCCTCAGCTCTTTTGAAATTGAACCAACGGATCATCAGTTTGTAACAAGCTTTGATGTAAGCCGCTATCAAAAAGGGATCTACCTGGTCCGGTTGAAATCCGGTTCACAAATTAAAACGGACAAATTGGTCATCCAATAGAACGAAACAACTCCAGATATTTTTCAATGTAATATTTCTTTTGTTTCGCCCGGTACTGCATGATGAAACGGGGATGTTCAAGGACCAGTATCCTGCCGAAAAATCCATACACGTTGTTGAGCTTTGTAAGGAAATGATGGTTTTTCCCCTTTCCCCAGCAAATACAGGTATCTTTGCAGAGATTGAACGAAAGTTGTTTTTTCAGACTTTCCACAATGAAGGGTTTCACGGCAGTTTCCAGTTCCTTTGAATCATAATAGTTATAATTGACCTCCTGTCCGCGTTCGTTCATCCTCACAAATCCAAGCGGGCAAACTGAAGCGATATAAAAATCACGATAAAAGCGTCCGGCTCCTCCATATGCATCGATCATTTCATAAACAAATACCGAGGAAGGTTCATGGGTTGGGGAGATATCGGTTCCGATGCCACATACATCCAGAAGTCGTTTGGTATCGGTAAATGGTATACCGGTGGCTCCGGCTCCGAAACGTCCGGGATTGATGGCCAGGATCAGGTGTCGTTTATCGTTGTCATTATAATATTTTTCGTAGAATCGACGGGCGATTGAAGGAATCAAACTCCCGGGTTCCCGATAGGGATTCATGATGCGGATTCCCTGGGGTAAATGGCAGGGAATCTCTAAAGATTCATTAAAAGCAATAATCTGATCGGCAAAAATCATCAGGATTTAGTATTATAATCCGGACAAATTTACCATAAGGAATCTGTTCTGACACCTTAATACCATCATGAGGTTCTCTCTTTTTTTCATCAAATATTAATTTTGTTCAATATTTTTTCTACATTTATTCCGTAAAAAAACTTTAAGTGACTTTTTAACATTCATTTGGAAATTCGATTAACCATCAACCGAATCATGAACAAACGGATAAAAACGATAGCAAATCCAGGTAACTTTATGAATCTTCATTCATTCCTTCAATCCTTCAATCCTTCAGACCTTCAATTACTCAATCACTCAATCACTCAATCACAATAGTGATCAGGTTAACCTAAATTTGTAAACAGACCTAATAGTTAATAAATTAACCATGGAATACCAGATTCTGAATATACAAATAATGGACCGGATAGCTGTCGTTGTGATCAGTCGTCCGGCGGCAATGAATGCCCTCAATTCTGATTTCTTTTCAGAATTTAACCATTTTCTCGACGATCTCGAACCGCGTGACGACGTGAAAGTCCTGGTGATTACCGGTGCGGGAAAATCATTTGTAGCCGGCGCCGATATTGCAGAGATGGTCAATTTTGGGAAGGAACAAGGACTTGCATTTTCAATTAAAGGCCAGCGTACTTTCGATAGGCTGGAACAGTTGAATATCCCTGTTATTGCGGCCATCAATGGCTATGCCCTGGGTGGCGGATGCGAACTGGCCATGGCATGCGATTTTCGGATTGCCAGCAATCTGGCCCGATTCGGCCAACCCGAAATGAACCTTGGCCTGATGCCCGGATATGCCGGAACGCAGCGGCTTTCAAGACTCACCGGACTGGGGAATGCGCTGTACATGATTCTTACTGCCGCTACCATTTCAGCGGATGACGCGCTTCGGATAGGGCTTGTACAAAAAGTGACGGAACCCGGTTCATTGATGGAAGAAGTGATGAAGCTGGCCTCAAAAATAGCGGACAATGGCTCACAAGCTGTTGCTGTCGCCAAAAAAATCATCCGCCAGGGGTTAGAAAAAGAGTTTTCAAAGGCAAGCCAGATGGAGTCCGAAGCCTTTGCCAAACTCTTCGACCAAGCAGCCACAAAGGAAGGACTGAAAGCTTTCCTGGAAAAAAGGAAGCCGGACTGGTAAACAACGCATCTTGCATCCTGCATCTTGCATCCTGCATCCTGCATCCGTTTTTACTTATATACCTTTCAAGTTGATTTAGAACCTTAAATAGAATAGAAGATGACCTACGACGAACGATTACAACATGTTTCGGTACTGGGAGCTGCCGGGAAAATGGGCAGCGGCATACTGCTCCTTACCGCAATTGAAATGACAGATCTCAGTCTTAAACCTGAAAATAAAGGCAAACCTTTTGTGCTCAATGCAATCGATGTATCCGACGAAGCACTGGCCGGAGTGATGAAATACTTGCGTTCGCAGATACTGAAGATAGCAGAAAAAAAAGTCGGGGTCCTGCGCAAGATTTATGCTGACCGGGTCGACCTGATCGAAAATGGCGAGATCATTGATCAATATCTGTTCGAGGCTTTGAGTATCGTCCGTACCTCCACCCGTATCGAATCTGCCTATGATTCGACTCTTGTTTTCGAAGCAATCCGTGAAGATCCGCAACTTAAAGTGAGCCTTTTTTCACAGATCAATATCAATAATAAGAAAAAGCCCTGGTTTTTTACAAATACTTCTTCTATCCCGATCACGATGCTTGACACCGAAGCAGGATTGGGTGGACGGATTCTTGGGTTCCATTTTTATAACCCACCGGCAATTCAAAAATTGGTAGAGGTTATCAAGTCAAAAAGGACGTTGAAAGAAGTGGAAGAATTCGGGTTGACCTATGCAAAAAACCTTCGTAAGGTAGTAGTGCCTTCGCACGATGTAGCCGGTTTTATCGGCAACGGGCATTTCATGCGCGATATCCTCTACGCGACTTCCCAGGTGGCGGTACTGTCGGACACCATGACTGACGTGGAAGCCATCTTTGCCATCAATAAAATCAGCCAGGAAGCGCTGATCCGCCCCATGGGGATTTTCCAGTTGGTCGATTATGTTGGCGTCGATGTATGTAGTTATATCATGTCAGTAATGAATTCTTACAGTAAGAAAGAAAAACTTTATAGTCCCATGCTGGAGCAGTTATTAAAGGCAGGGATTAAAGGAGGACAGTTCTCCGATGGAACACAGAAAGACGGTATCCTCAAATATGAGAAAAGCCGTCCGGTGGCTATTTATGACCTGAAGAAGAAAAAGTATGTCCCCACGGAAGAGATCCGGGAAAAAGTGGATAAAAAACTGGGTAAGATGCCGGTTCCACCTTCATGGAAAAGTGTCGTTTCCAATCCCGAAAATAACAGGATCTTTAACACCTACTTTGCAGAGCTGAAAAAAACGGCAAGCCCCGGGGCTAAACTGGCTGTCAGTTACATGCTTCGTTCCCGCATTATCGGTCAACAGCTCGTAGCAGACAAAGTAGCCTTCAATGATAAGGACGTGAATACGGTATTGCTTACCGGTTTTTTTCACGCCTACGGACCCATCAATGATTATATAACACTGGATCACTGATATACCCATCCATTCGGCGAAAATACAAACGTTGAATGGTAATTTGGTGTGCAGTGACATCGGGTTGTAAAAAATAAATATTGAAAAATGAAAAAGCTAAGACGAAAAGTATACATGGTAGCCGGGTATAATACCATTGCCATGGGAACCGGCAGGAAAGAGTTCAATCCGAGAAAGGAACGCCCCGGTCTTGAAGAATATATTAAGGAGGCCGGTCAGGGGGTTTTGAAAAAAATCGGCGGTGCAAAAAATGTCGATGAATGTGTAATCGGAAATTTCATGGCTTCAAGGTTCAACAAGCAAGCCAACCTTGCAGGATTTTTTCCATATATCGACAAAGGTTTGAAGTATAAACCGGCTGTTCGGGTCGAAGGTGCCTGTTGCAGTGGTGGTCTTGCCCTTATAACAGGAATGAAAAGTATTCTTGCTGAAACGGCTGATGTTGTATTGGTGATGGGCGTTGAGGTACAGAACTCGGTGAAAGCCATTTATGGCGCCGATATACTGGCTGGCGCCGGCTGGTTTAAGGAACGAAAAAAGGGTCATGTCTATTTTTTTCCCGGGCAGTTTAGCAATAGGGCCGGGGCATACTATGAGAAATATGGAAAGGATTCTACCCAACAGGCGTTTGCCAAATGGTATCAGAATGCCATTGAAAACGCGCGACTGTGTCCCACTGCCCAGGAATATCACAACACAACCGGCGACCTGATGGCTTGTGGTCTCACTCCACCCAATGGAAAATCGTTCGTGGATAACCTGAATCTTTACAGTTGTTCCAAAGTTTCCGACGGGGCTTCTGCCATTGCCGTGGTTTCGGAAGCAGGGCTGAAACGCATTGGTATTCCAAAACATCAGGCTATTGAAGTGATCGGTTATGGTCAGGTAGAGGAAGATCTCACTCAACCACCCAAAGACCTTACTGAATTGTCAACCACAAAACAGGCCATTTCAGAGGCATTGGCAAATGCAGGGATCACGGTAAAAAATCTAAGGACTGCTGAGGTACACGATTGTTTCTCCATTGCCGGGGTGCTGGCAGTTGAAGCCCTTGGGCTCGCCAGGAAAGGCAAAGGCCCCGATTACATCCTCGCCGGAAATACCACACGTAAAGGAAAAACGCCCATCAACACAACCGGCGGTTTGATCGGTTGGGGGCATCCGACCGGAGCAACAGGAGTTCATCAGGCTGTGACCATTCTTGAACAACTTACCGGCAATGCCGGCGCCAACCAGATTGATCCGGATCCCAAACGACCATACGGACTTACTGTCAATATGGGAGGTGACGATAAAACGCTGGTTGCAATTGTATATAAAAGAGGATAGTAATTCAAAGTTCAAAACTCAAAATTCAAAACCGAATTTTGAGGCCACTCCGAAAAGTAGCATATGGTAAATCTACCCACCCCTAGCCCCTCCCTGACCACAGGGAGGGGAACATCTTTGCTCAGGCAACATACTGTATATCTTGTTATTGGGTATAGTGGCGCTTTTCCCCTCCCTTTTCAAGGGAGGGGTTTGGGGTGGGTAGATTGGCTGCAAACCTTGTTCGCAGACTTTTCGGAGCAGGCTCAATTTTAATTCAAAACTATTTAAAGAGACACCCTGTTTTAAGATCGAACAACTTTATTTAAATAAGCAACATACCCATAATCTTGTTTTTGAGTTTTAAGTTATCGTTTTGAGTTTTGAATTTTGATTTTTAAGTTCTGAACGTGTCTCCAGATATTCGCTCCGTGAATAATCGAATTACAAAACTTTTTGGAACAGATTATCCGATAGTCCAAGCCGGGATGATTTGGTGCAGCGGTTGGAAACTGGCATCGGCTGTCAGCAATGCAGGCGGTCTGGGAATCATCGGGGCAGGTTCGATGTATCCCGAAATCCTTGAAGAACACATCCGTAAATGTAAGCAGGCTACCGGTAAACCATTTGGCATCAACGTCCCGCTGATCTATCCGGAAGTTGAGAAACTATTCGATATCATCGTTGCCAATGAGGTAAAAATCGTATTTACATCTGCCGGAAATCCTGCCCGGTGGACTCCCTTCCTGAAACAACACGGAATAACAGTGACCCATGTGATTGCCAATGTAAAATCAGCCCAAAAGTGTGAAGAATCAGGTGTTGATGCGGTTGTTGCCGAAGGTTTCGAGGCCGGTGGTCATAACGGGAAGGAAGAAACTACGACAATGGTGCTGGTCCCGCTGATCAGACAAGCGACAACCCTTCCGCTCATTGCAGCAGGAGGGATAGCGACCGGCCGCAGTATGCTGTCGGCCATGGTACTCGGGGCCGATGGCGTTCAGATAGGCTCCCGGTTTGCTGCCTCTGCCGAATCTTCCGCTCACCCTCTTTTTAAAAAGAAAATCATAGAATCGCACGATGGAGATACCTTCCTGACATTGAAAAAGATTGTACCGGTACGCCTGCTCAGGAATAAATTCTTCGAAGAGGTCAGGAAACTTGAAGACAGCGGAGCAACAGCCGATGACCTGAAATTGCTTCTGGGCCGGGCCCGGGCTAAAATGGGGATGTTCGAAGGAAATGTCGAAGAAGGTGAATTGGAAATCGGCCAGGTGTCAGCACTAATAAACGATATAAAAGCGGCAGGAGAGATCGTCCGGGAAATTATGGAAGGTTATAAACAAACGATTCAGGAGTTTATCAAATCCTGAACGATTTTTTATCCCGTTCAATTTCATTTTCTGAAGACATTTATTTAAAGTAAATTTGTTACTTAAATCCATGGAATATGAAAAAGCTTGTTTTATTATTCATTGTGGTTATGATCCAGGTTTCCCCTGTTGTAGCTCAAACCGACAGCGCCACCCGGGTATCGAAAAAAAGTGAAGGTGATGTAAAAACAATTTTCAAAAAATCAGATCATCACGCAAAAATCGGTTATTACATCGGCCCCGATGCGGCTTATACCCAGTTTAAAGGCAAGGATGTTTTCCTGGTGGGTTTAAGCTTCGGAACCATCATCGATCACTTTTTTTCGGTGGGGTTGGCAGGCTCTCTTATCGTTAATTCACGCAACCTCTGGTATGATAATGTCCGATTCGAGGATAAGGCCGGAGCTTATCTCTATGGTGGTTATGGCGGCGTCAAATTTGAATTCAGGATTTTACCTTCTTCACCGATTCACGTTAATTTCCCCATACTGATCGGCGCCGGTGGTTTGGTTTACAATAACTGGAATTACAGTAATCACAACTTTATCTATAACGGGGAAACCCTCGATTCGGATGCTTTTTTTGTAGTCGAACCCGGTGTAATGGTGGAACTCAACCTGATAAAATTCATGCGGCTTGATCTGGGAATCTCCTACCGGTATGTTCCCGATCTGGACCTGATGAACACCAGCAGCGGTCTGATCAATAATTTCAATGCCAATATCGGATTGAGATTCGGAAAGTTCTGAAGTGGAGTATACCGGAGTCGAACCGGTGACCTCTGCATTGCGAACGCAGCGCTCTGGCCAACTGAGCTAATACCCCCTTACACGTTTGCTTGTATCTGATTTTGTTGCAAAGATATTTTATATTCATGATCGACCTAAACTCCGCGAATAAATTTGCTGCTTTTTACTGACAAATATCTCCATGGGTCTTTCTGATTTTATCTCTGTCACTGGCGCCAGTGAGCACAACCTGCGTTCAATAAATATAAAATTTCCCAAAAACAAATTGATTGTTGTTACCGGTGTATCCGGTTCCGGTAAATCATCCCTGGTATTTGACGTCCTTTATCGGGAAGCCGAAAGACGATACCTCGGTTCATTGTCCTCACATGCCCGACAGTTTCTTGGTAAAATGAAACGGCCGGATGTCGAAAAAATTGAAGGATTATCTCCGGCCATTGCCCTGAAACAATATTCGACCGGTGGCAATCAACGCTCAACCGTTGGGACATTAACCGGAATTTATGATTACCTGCAACTGGGACAGTCGATCGATACCCTTTCGGGAGGAGAAGCACAAAGACTCACCCTCGCCGCCGAACTTATTAAACCGGCGAAAGGACCAGCCCTTTATCTGTTTGAAGAACCCTCCACCGGGTTATATTTCATAGATAACCAATATTGAGCCTGCTCCGAAAAGTCTGCGAAAAAGGTTTGCAGCCAATCTACCCACCCCCAACCCCTCCCTTGAAAAGGGAGGGGAAAAGCGCCCCCATACCCAATAACAAGATATACAGTATTTTGCCGGAGCAGAAATGCTCCCCTCCCTGTGGACAGGGAGGGGCTGGGGGTGGGTAGATTTACCATAAGCTACTTTTCGGAGTGTCCTCAATATTTGCTTAACCTTTTTCATCAACTCGCGGATCAGGGAAATACCCTGTTGATCATCGAACACGATCCCGACATCATTTCACATGCCGATTGGGTCATTGAACTCGGCCCGGAAGGCGGCGATAAAGGTGGATATGTCATGAATTCAGATGTATGCAGGCAATAAAAGAATAAAATGACCGATAATCTCCGGGAGTTTCTAAATTTGTCAAAAATAAAATTTCAGATCATGCGACCTTCAATTATCTTTTTTTACCTGCTGATTTTCGTCCCTGCTTTTTCATTTTCGCAAAATCATTCAAAACCAGTCCGAAAACCGAACGTTTCGGTAAATCCAATAACCGGAGACAATATATTCTTCGACAAATATTTTGTGGATAAAACCATGCGACTTGATTATTATCATAGCGGGACCTCGAAAGAAGAACATTTTTCCATCGATCAGGTGGTGAACGATGGTATATGGGCTGGCAGTAAAACGGTATTAACTGATAAACTCGAATTTGGCCCTTACCTTTTTGAAATTACCGATAAGGTTTCCGGAGCGGTTCTCTATACACGGGGTTTTGCAAATGTGTTTGGAGAATGGCAAACCACTCCCGAAGCTGATGCCGGCTGGGGTACCTTTCACGAATCTTTACGTTTTCCGTGGCCGAAAAATCCCGTTATGGTCAACCTTAGGAAACGGGATGCAGACAACAAGTTTCAAATGATCTGGAATGCTGTTATTGATCCGGCTTCACGTTTGGTCAACCCGGCTCCGTTACCAAAAACCCATAAAGTCGATGTAATTTATGAAAAGGGACCAGCTAGCCAAAAGGTCGACCTTGTAATTTTAGGTGACGGTTATTCGAAAAGTGAGATGGAGAAATTCCGGAAAGATGCCAAACGAATGTCAGATGTTCTCCTGAGCAAGGAACCCTTCAAATCGCGCGCCGGTGATATCAACATCCGTGCGATAGAAACACCGGGTGAGACTTCCGGAGTGAATAAACCCCACCCTGGAGTGTTCAAGCGAACACCGCTTTCAGTGCACTATGGCAGTTTCGATTCCGAACGCTATGCCCTAACCTATGATAACCGTACTGTGCGGGATGTGGCATCGGAGGTACCCTATGATTTCATGGTCATCCTGATCAATGAACGCACCTATGGAGGCGGAGGTATCTATAATCTTTACACCACGGTTTCGGTTGATAATAAATTCGCCGATTATATCATGGTGCATGAACTGGGTCACCACATGGGTGCATTGGCTGATGAATACTACACATCTGCCGTGGCTTATGAAATCCCGGAGATCAAGATGGAACCCTGGGAACCCAACGTAACCGCCCTGTTGGATCCGGCCAACCTGAAATGGAAAATGCTGGTTGATCAGGGAACCCCGATACCTACTCCATGGGAAAAAAATGCGTTTGATCAGTTCGGTTATAAAATTCAGAAAGAACGCGACAGCCTCCGCGCTGCCCGTGTTCCCGAAACGGTCATGGAAGATCTCTTTATGCGGCAATACCGGCAGGAAGATATTTTCTTTTCGACCGAAAAGTACCGGAATAAGGTCGGCGCCTTCGAAGGGGCAAACTACACACCGAGAGGAATGTACCGCCCGGAACTCGACTGCATCATGTACACGCGTCATATGAAGTTCTGCAAGGTATGCAGTCAGGCCCTGGAAAATGTAATGGATCAGTATACAAAGTGAAGGTGGCCTTACGATAAATTTTGCTGAAATTGATTGCTTTTTTTAAGAAGAATTTTAAATTTGTAAAGATTTCGTTAAAAAATGAACAAGGTAGTTAACAATGCCAAAGAAGCCATCCGCGGAATACAGAGCAACATGACCGTGATGTTGGGTGGATTTGGATTATGCGGTATTCCCGAAAACTGCATCGCAGCGCTGGCTGAAAGTGATATTACCGGACTCACTTGTATTTCGAACAATGCAGGTGTCGATGGATTTGGTTTAGGGAAGCTGCTTCTCCGTCATCAGATAAAAAAAATGATCTCGTCCTACGTGGGGGAAAACAAGGAATTTGAGCGGCAACTAATGAGTGGGGAACTGGAAGTGGAACTCATTCCCCAGGGTACCCTTGCCGAGCGGATTCGTGCGGGGGGCGCAGGTATTCCCGCTTTTTTCGTACCGGCCGGTTATGGTACTGAGGTTGCCATTGGAAAACCGGTTCGTGAATTTGAAGGGAAAATGTACCTCGAAGAAAAGTGGCTCAAGGCCGATTTTTCCATCATCAAAGCCTGGAAAGGCGATACATCCGGAAATCTGATCTACCGTTACACCGCCAACAATTTCAACCAGTCAATGGCTACGGCAGCCAGGATAACCATTGCAGAAGTGGAAGAACTGGTTCCGGCCGGAACGCTTGATCCAAACTGCATCCATACGCCCGGTGTTTTTGTCCAGCGGATTTTTCAAGGTACAAATTATGAAAAACGTATTGAATTCGCCACAACCCGCGACTGATAAATCATATATCGTAAATCGTAAATCGTAAATCGAAATGCCTCTCGATAAAAACGGAATTGCAAAAAGGATTGCCAAAGAACTTCGCGACGGTTTCTACGTGAACCTGGGTATTGGTATACCCACCCTGGTTGCCAACTTTATTCCCGACGGTATGCAGATCTTATTGCAATCAGAAAACGGGTTGCTTGGGATCGGGCCTTTTCCGGGTAAAGCAGACATTGATCCTGACCTGATCAATGCCGGGAAACAGACTATCACTTCCATTCAGGGCGCCGCATTTTTCGACTCCTCGGCCAGTTTTGCCATGATCCGCGGTGGGCATATCGATCTCACGGTTCTTGGTGCATTTGAAGTCTCGGAAACCGGCGACATCGCTTCCTGGAAAATCCCGGGAAAGCTGGTCAAAGGGATGGGAGGTGCTATGGACCTTGTAGCATCAGCCAAAAATATAATCGTGGCCATGATGCATACCAATCCACAGGGCGAATCAAAGTTGCTGAAAAAATGTACCCTGCCGCTCACCGGGGTTGGGGTTGTCAAACGCATCGTCACCGACCTGGCAGTCCTGGATGTAACACCCCGGGGTTTCAAACTGATCGAACGTGCGGCAGATGTGACGGTCGAACAAATTATCCGGGCGACAGAAGGGAAGTTGATCGTGGAAGGAGAAATTCCGGTAATTTAATGAACCCGATTATCACAGATTAATTCTTTTTTTTCATCTTGATGATACCACGTATGAGGATGGTCATGGTAACCAAGGTGATCCCCAGGACCATATATTCAATATGATCAAGGGAAGCGGGGAATTTTTTCCCGATAAAATATCCCATCGGTATAAAAGTTCCCGACCATAGCACGGCACCGACTACATTATACAGGTTGAATTTCCAGAAATTTATTTCGAGAGCCCCCGCAAGGATTGGGACAAAAGTCCGGATCACGGGAAGAAAACGTCCTCCGATCAATGCGACGGCGCCATATTTTTCATAATAAGCATGTGATTTCTCGAGGTGCCGTTGTTTGAAAAAAAAGGTATCCTTTTTCTGGAAAAGCCGTTTCCCGAAAATCTTACCTGTGACAAAACCGGTAAGATTGCCCACGATAGCTGCAATCGCAACACCGGGTACCAGGAAATAAAGTGGCACAGCCAGATCCTGTGTTCCGCTAAGTAATCCGGCTGTAAATAACAACGCATCACCCGGAAAAATAAACCCGAAAAACAATCCTGTCTCTGCAAAGATCACTACCAACAACAGAATCAGACCCCCATAACGGATCATCTTTTCAGAGTTTACAAGGATCTCGAAGAATTCGTGGAAATTTTCCATGCAATAACTCAAAAACTGCAGGATAAAACGTCTAGTCCTCCTTCATATTGTTCAAATATTCTGTAACCACAAGCAGGGCCAGATCATAATCGGCGCTGGACACGATAACTTTTACCGCCCCGGCGCCTCCTGGAGCTGCATACCAGGGCGCGATCATCCCCAACGATTCATCCTGCAAAAATGCCTGGATATCCGCATCCTCAAGTAAACTCTTTACCAGAGATGCTTCCCATGCTGAACCGGCGAAAATCCGGACCGGTTTACTTTCCGGTTCATTCATTTCTTGGCAATCTCCTTGTAAAGACGGGTGATTTCAGCCTTGTACTTCCGGGGAGCTTCTACATAACCCCACCCGATTTCCATCCCCATAATGCCCCCCAGCGCTGAATCATCTGAAGTTACAATGCCATGCGGAATCTTCCGGTCATTAAGGACCTCCTCAAGAAGACTGGCCTCATAATCATTGTTCAAAACAAGAATTTTTTCATAGGGTTCCATACCGTGTTTTTTCCCCTAAGTTACAATTTTCTGACTTTATTGTCTTTTTCTTCCGGTCACAATGAAGAAATAAATAAGGAAACCGGCAGCGATAAAGACAAGCTCGATTCCGATGGGCATCACCGACCGATAATCTTTTACCCATTTGAAAGTATCACCCCAGCTTAAAAGTTCAATTACAATCATCCCGGCGCCGGCCATCAGAGCTACCAACCCCCATTTTAAGGTCGGAAAACGATTTTCTTCCTGATTTTGTCTAATGGGTTCAAGGATCCCCGCATGATCAATATGGCCGTCTTTTATGATTTTGCGTTTGAGCAGAAAATCGGTGAACATCTTGATTATTTGGTAGACTGCGAAGAAAACCACCATGGTTATTAATACATCGTTTGACATGATTTTTAATTTTAAGTGTTACTTTTGGATAATTAGTCGGAGGAAAAGAAAAAAAGTTGCAAACTTTTGATTTTTTAATTTGTTGCAACTTTTTCTTCTCAACTTCGACTAATAATCCAGATGGATGATGATGAGCTGATAGCACAGATCCGCCGTGGAAATGCGAATGCCTACAGGATTTTGGTGGATAACCATAAAAACCTGGTATGGCATATGGTGTTGCGGATGGTCAGCCAACAGGAAGACGCCGAAGATCTTTGTCAGGATGTTTTCCTGAACGTGTTTAGAAATATTCGGAATTTCAGGGGCGATTCAAAGCTTTCTTCCTGGATAGGGTCGATAGCCTATCATGTTTGTATTGATTTTCTGCGAAAAAAGGGGAGAGAAAAAAGTTTGCTGACCCAAAACCCCATTCCGGATACCTGCGGAATAACCTCCATCTATGTAGCCGGTGGAAAAATTGATCGCGATAGGTTAAAAACGGTGGTTCATGCAATTATTGAACAATTGCCGGTTCAATACCGGACAGTGATCACCCTTTGTCATCTCGAAAATTGTTCTTATAAGGAAATTGCCGGTATAACCGGTATGCCCGAAGGAACGGTTAAAAGTTATATCAGCAGGGCTAAGGACAAGATCCGGGAACAGGTGCTTAAGCAGATACCTGACATTCAGTTAGTGCTTTTTGAAGCGGAATAGGTAATGAACGATCAAACAAAACAATTTACAATCTTAAATTTACAATCTATCTTGTATCTTGTATCAGATTGTTTTTGAACTTTGAACTTTTTTTAACATAAATTTGTGCCATGGAAAAAGACTTCAATGCAGAACTGGATGACCTGATTGACGAAGCACTGCGTCAGCCTCCTGACATTGCCCTTCCCAGGGACTTTACCGACCGGATGGTGGCTGTTGTGATCCAACAGCAAACCTGGAAAGAATCATTGACCGATTTTCTTTATAAATGTTTGATAGCAATAGGCGCACTCACAGTTTTCGGAGTGGTATTTTATTTCGTCACTATAAAATCAACGGATTTATTGATAGCCTATCTCCGGCAAAACTGGAAATTCATTGTGACCATGATCATAATAGGTTTGTTTGTACTTTTCACAGATCAGTTCATATTAAAATATTTGTTCCGCAATTCAAAATCCATCGCCTGAAAATAGTTGACTTTATCTCAGGAAAAATAACACTGCTGACCCTTTTCATTTTCTTTCTTGGTTTGCAGGGATGATCAGTTTACAAAGCCGAACATTAATTCAGGGACATGGTCGTCCTTAGGATTCACGGATTTTTATAACTGCCTGTCTTGCCTATTTTTATTGCAACTGGCACATTATTATGCCAGTATTGAATACTGCAAACCCTAACCATAGTTTACTTGAAATATGAATGTATGGTACTTGGCCGGTTAACCAGAAAGACATAATTTTGGTTTGAATTTATTCTGATGTGCTATTCACCGAAGAAAGATACTGAAAACCATAACCGATGATTAAAACAGTGAATCTATCAAAAGTCTTTCGGACTGAGGAAATTGAGACCAGAGCTCTTAACCATATATGTTTTGAACTGAAAAAAGGAGAATTTGTGGCGATAATGGGTCCTTCAGGATGTGGGAAGTCGACGCTGCTGAATATCCTGGGACTTCTTGATAACCCTACCACCGGTGATTATTTTTTCCTCGGACAGAATGTGAGCCGGATGACCGAGCGTCAGCATGCGAAAATACGTAAACAGAACATCGGATTTGTATTTCAGAATTTCAACCTCATCGACGAACTCAGCGTTTTCGAAAATGTAGAACTTCCATTGCTTTACCTTGGGATGTCAGCTAAAGACCGGAAAATCCGTGTCGACCATATTCTCGACCAGGTTGAAATTCTACAACGTAAAAATCATTTCCCGATGCAATTGTCCGGTGGGCAGCAGCAGCGTGTGGCGGTAGCACGCGCCGTTGTGGCCAACCCGTTGCTCATTCTGGCAGATGAACCAACCGGTAACCTTGATTCTTCGCATGGAGAAGAGGTGTTGAACATGCTGACTAAATTGAACGATAAAGGCACAACCATTGTCATGGTGACCCATAACCTGCACGATGCCAAATACAGCCGGCGCATTATCAACCTTTTCGACGGACAGATCATCAGTGAGAGAAGCTGACCCGTTAGCGTTTAAACAGCAGGGGCACAATTAAACGAACTTTTTTTTGATTTTTCACAAAAGCAAAACCAGTATATACAAGCGCGATGAAAATAGCGCCAGAGATCAATCCTGGATTTTGCTCTACCAGATGTTTCAGGCTGTTATAAAGATGAACGAATAATTGTTGAAATCCGTGCAGGAGGGGGTCGACAATGGCAGGAAATGATTTAAGCAGTACCTGAAAAATGTCGAGAGAAGCAAATAGGTGATTCAGGGTTTCCAATGGGGTTAATTTTCGTCAAATGTAATTGAGGATCCAACCCCGGGAAATCGTTTTTCCATGAACAGCCGAAAATGGGGGACGAACGCCGGAAACTGGGAACTGGATACTGGAAACTGGATGCTGGATGCTGGATGCTGGATGCTGGATACAGGATACCGGATATAGGATACAGGATACAGGATACTTAACCTTAAATACATAAGGTACAACATATAGAAAATCAATAAAATAATTCAAAGTGTTTAAAAAATCAACATATGTTTAAAAATTAAACATATTCATTAAATAACTGAAGAATAGTACTTTGAATATATTAGTAAAGAAAAATGTTTATTTATTCAACATTAATTATTGTTTATTATTTAAACATAATTTCGTAACAAGTAAAATATCAGCAATTTATGAATGAAATTTTATTTGGCACTGTAATTGAATGACATGAATGGTAAGAAAAAACGAAATGAGAAATCAGTGGAGAAGGAAATCCAAGATGTTTCAAAACAAGCCTGCTTAAATTCTACGGTTATGAAAAAGATTATCTTATTATTCAGCGTATTATTCATACTTGTTTCCAGCAATTTAAGCTATTGCGATAACAGTACAAATGAAATAACGGTTAGCAGTGGCGACCTTTCCACAGAGGGAACAATAACTATTTTAAGCGCTCCGGATTTGCAAAACCTTACGCACATGTGGGTAAGTGAATATAATGGGATCAACCCTGACCTTAAAGCAAAGGTAAGTCAGATCACGGGAAATAGCATTACTGATAATATTGCCGGGGTCAATCTGAAATTTGTGTCTGATGAATATTTCACAAAACTGAATAATAAATCCAGCTGGAATATGGTGGTCGGTCGCGATGCAATTGTTCCCATTATTAATTTGAAAAACCCGTTTCTGAATGAAATAAATATCCGGGGTCTCTCTGCGGACGAATTTGCTCTCCTGTTTAACAACTCAGATCTCCGGAACTGGGGATTAATTTTAAGTAATGGACAGAATATTCCGGTTAAAATTTACATGCTTAACGATGCGTCGGTTCAAGCCCATGTTGCAGCATTTCTTAACGTTAATCAACTTTCAATGACAGGGATAATCGTGGAAAGTGAACAAACGATAAAAGAAGCTGTTCAAAAAGATCCTTATGCAATCGGTTTTTGCAGGGTGATAAATATCTTGGATCCGATCACAAAAAATTTTGTCACAGACATTCGGATTTTACCGGTGGATAAAAACAGGAATGGCCGGATTGACTATTTCGAAAAGATTTTTAATAGTCCCGATAATTTCCTGAGAGGAGTATGGATCGGGAAGTACCCTCAGGCTTTATGCCGGAACATCTATGCAGTTTCGAAGGGAAAACCGGAAAATACCAGTGAAATTGCATTTCTCAAATGGATTCTCACTGACGGGCAACAATTTCTGGTTTCGAATGGATATTCAGGACTCGTCAGCAGTGAACAGTTATCGAACCTTGCCGGATTACAGTCCAATGAAATTTATATTGCTTCTTCTGGGGGTTCTTCGATTATCAGGATCGTTATTATTCTATTAATCGTTTTGGTGATGGCCGGACTCACTTTGTCGATTGTATTTCATTACAGGAAACACAAAAATGAGATCATTCAGAACATCACTTATAAAAGTCATCCTGTTTTTGATGAGAACTCTATAATCGCCCCCGGGGGTATTTATTTCGACAAATCGCATACATGGGCATTCATGGAGCAAAACGGGATTGTCAAAATCGGTATTGATGATTTCCTGCAGCATATAACAGGACCTCTTACACGCATCACGATGAAAAATCCCGGCGAAAAGATCATTAAAGGTGAAAAAATTCTGACCATCATTCAAAATGGTAAACAACTGAATATTTATGCGCCGATTTCCGGTCTTATCCATTCACAGAACAAATTCTTGATCAACCACCTCTCAGTGATCAATTCTTCACCCTATACCGACGGATGGGTATATATGATTGAACCCGCCAATTGGTTAAGAGAAACTCAGTTTCTGATCATGGCCGAAAAATATATTCCATGGTTGAAGAATGAATTTTCGAGGTTAAAAGATTTTTTTGCCGTTTCGGCAAGCGCCAACAGAATGGAATATGCCCATGTCGTGTTGCAGGACGGTGGAGTACTCAAAGACAATGTGTTAATGAATCTTGGCCCCAAAGTCTGGGAAGATTTTCAGACAAATTTTATGGACACATTCAAATAAGCAGAATTTCAGTGGAAAAATTTCCCCCCACAACCTCCCATACAATATTACAGGATGGTGGTGAACTGTGGGTACATACCTTATCGGAATTGCCAGATGAAATATGACAGGATTTTCTGAAAGAGTTCCTGGATCAGGGTTAAACGCCTCGTCTTACGGCCTTGAAGAAAAGGGGTGCAGAGGTTGAGGTCATCTGTGCAAATTCCCCGCTTCTTGGAACAGAATTGATGTCAATGGCTAACTAGGGGTCATACCAATTGATTAAAATAATAGAAATCTGACCGGTTCGGGTAAGCTGTTATTTTGTACCTTGCAGTGGGTTTAACTGCATAAATGACAGAGAAAACTGACCATGGCATTGTTCAGTAATAAAATATTCCGGAAACATCAAGGAAGATCTTTACTCAGAAAATATGTTAAATTCCGGTCTTCTATATATGGCCGCGTAGTTTTCACGATCGCGATCCTCTCGGTTTTTCTTTTTGTCTCTTTCGGCATCATCTTCAGGTCGGTGAATGAAAAATATATGCAAACGGTCATTCACGAAAAAGGGAATGTAATCGGTTTTTTGGTTGAAGGTGCGCTATACCATTCCATGCTCGAAAATGATAAAAGTGCTTTGCAAAACACCCTCGATATCATTAATACCATGTCGGGAGGGATCGATGAAGTCAATATGTATGACAGCGAGAACAACCTTGTTTATTCTTCTTTTTCGAATGATGCTACCGGCCACAGCAATCCCAATTGTAAAAGTTGCCATTCGAACCTCGATATCATGTTCCCGAAAAAAGAAAAAGCTTCCCGGATCATCGATATCAAGAGCGAATGCAGCATGAATCAAAACGATAACCTTTGCCGGCATCTCCTCATCAAATCCCCGATTTTAAACCGGAAATCGTGTTACGAGAGTTCCTGTCATGCCCACAAGGCAACGGATGAAATGCTCGGTTCACTGGTTATTAAAATTCCTTTGGAAAATCTTGATGCAGCGCTTAAAAAATCGACCACTGATTTTTTCCTTTTAGCAACATTAATGAGTGTTTTGCTGGTATCGATTCTGATCGTTTTCACACAGAAAAAAATTAAAAATCCCCTGAACGATATCATCAAAGCCAGTCTTGCAGTGGCCAGTGGGGATAAAAGTATGCGTTTGGAAATCAAGCCCAATCAGCTGGACGATATGCGAATGGTGTCGAATGCTTTCAATGATATGCTGGATAACCTTCAGGCCGCCAATAACGAATTGCAAAACTGGTCGCAGCAATTGGAATATAAAGTCCAGAAAAAGTCAGAAGAACTGGGCGAAGTCCAAAACGAACTGATCAATATCGAGCGAATCGCTTCTCTGGGGAAATTGTCTCTTTCAGTTGCCCATGAAATCAACAATCCCTTATCCGGAATCCTTATATATACTAAATTGGTATATAAACAACTCAGCAACCAGGATATTGATCCTGTGAAAAAAGAAACCTTACTGAAGCATTTGAAGCTAATTGAAAATGAAACCAAGCGTTGTGGTGATATCGTAAAAGGATTGCTGGACTTTTCGAAAAAGGACCAGAATGATTTTGAGGAAAAACATCTTCATGAGATATTAAGAAAAACTTATGATCTGATGATGCATCCCATGAAAATCGCGAATATCAGTATTTTGACCGACTTTTCTGCATCTTCCGATTTGATCTTTTGCAGTCAGAACCAGATCAAACAGGCTTGTGTTGCCCTTCTTGTCAATGCTTCCGAAGCTGTTACGGAAAACGGGGAGATCGTGATACGTACGAAAAATCCTGATGCAGATCATGTGCGGATTGAAATCAGCGATAACGGGATCGGGATCACGGCGGAAGTCATTCCGCATATTTTCGAACCTTTCTTTTCGACTAAACACAACGCCAGTGGTATAGGTTTGGGACTGCCGATCGTGCATGGTATTGTACAAAGCCATCAGGGAAAAATTGAGGTAAAGTCGGAACCGGGCAAAGGAACTACCATGTCGATTACGTTACCATTGATAAAGAATAAAGGAGGTTAAAGGATGTCGAAAAAAATATCGATATTGATCGTTGATGATGAAGAATCCGTGAGGGATTCTTTGTACAACTGGTTCATTGAAGATGATTATCGTGTGGAATGTGCGGAAAATGCTAAAAAGGCTTTGTCCATGCTCGAGTCAGATCATTTTGACATCATTCTTGCCGACATCAAAATGCCCGGAATGGATGGATTGGAAATGCTCCGGAGAATAAAAGCATTGAGACGGGAATCTATTGTGATCGTTATGACTGCTTTTGCAACGGTAGATACGGCAGTTCAGGCGCTTAAGGACGGCGCTTTTGATTATGTGACAAAGCCGTTTGATCCCGATGATCTTTCCCATCTTATCCGTAATGCATCCAAACAGATTTCCCTTACTGAAGAAAATGAAATCCTGAAGGAAAAAGTAGTTTCACTGGAAAATGTGGAGGATCTTGTAGGCAATAGTGAGGCTATGCACAGAGTCCTCCAGCAGATTGAGAGTGCGGCACAATCCAATTCTTCAGTCATCATTACCGGTGAAAGCGGGACTGGTAAGGAGCTTGTGGCCAGGGCAATTCATGCTAATTCCTCCCGAAAGTTTTTTCCGCTGGTCAGTGTCCATTGCGGAGCCCTGACCGAAAGTTTACTGGAAAGTGAATTGTTTGGACATGAAAAGGGGGCATTTACCGGCGCTGTTTATAACCGGAAAGGCCGGTTTGAAATGGCCGACAACGGGTCTATATTCCTTGACGAAATTGCCACGATCTCAACAAAAATGCAGATTGAGTTGCTCAGGGTACTGGAATCCAAAAAGTTTATCCGCGTTGGCGGTAACAAGGAAATCACATCCGATTTCCGCGTGATCTGTGCCACCAATAAAGATCTGAAAAGCATGGTGGAAAACGGAACTTTCCGGGAAGATCTCTTTTACAGGTTGAATGTTCTGAATATCAATATTCCACCCTTGCGGGAGCGATCTGGCGACATTCCGCTGCTGGTCGATTATTTTATAAAAAAGTATTGTACCACCATGAACCAACCACCCGTTATCATTGATACTTCAGCCCTGAAACGTCTGGAAGAATTTACCTTTCCGGGCAATATCCGTGAACTGGAAAATATGATCGAAAGGGCTATTGTTATCGGCAACGGAAAAAAAATCACCCTGAAGGATCTTCCACTGGAAAAAACACTCATTGATAATTCAGCGGAAAGCCTGGATGATCACGAGAAAAACCACATCTTCCAGATTCTCAATAAATACAATTGGAATATATCGCGTTCGGCCAAAGCGTTACAGGTGGACCGGGTAACGTTGTACAATAAAATCAGAAAATATAATTTAAAGCCGCTGGAATAACCTTCATCTTCCCTGACCCTTTCGGCGCCTTATCCCAGGAATAGTATCCGTTTAATTACGTTTAAATGAATCAGCAATCGATCTCCTTAATTTCTTTCGGGTATTTCCAAAAAGATTTTCTGGAGAAAATTGCCGAAGATGTCAGGCACGAATTTCTTTTTCAGGTGCATGTCAGGGAAGGGCGTCTTGATCTTAGTGATTTTTATGATCCTTCGCGGAAGCAATATAATGGCAATTCCATGTTGAAGCATGTGGATGCGATTTTCTCCTCCGATGATGTCAAGACCATGGGATTGTTCAGCGTTGACCTGTTTATTCCCATTCTGACCTATATTTTCGGGCAGGCATTTTTGAATGGACGCACCGGTATTGCATCGCTTTACCGGTTAAGTAATGAACGTTATGGTATGGTGATGAACGAAAGAGTTATGCTGGAACGGTTCAGTAAGGAAGTGATCCATGAACTGGGCCATACTTTTGGATTGGTTCACTGCCACAATCCGACCTGTGTGATGCAGTCAGTCACCTATGTTGAAGAAATTGATCAGAAAAGTCAGCATCTGTGCAACCATTGCAGGAAACAGTCAGGGCTTTACTGATGTCCGTTTCACCCCTTGGTAATCCACCTCTTTTTTTATTTTCAGATAGTCGATCAAGGCTTCGGATGTAGTGATTGACGCCGCTGTTCCGGGATCGCGGTGATCAAATTTATAGGTTACCGCCATATAGTTATTCATGGCAACGGTATAGTCTTTTGACGGGTCAAGGGGCTTACCTCCGGGTCCTTGTATTTCGACGTCTCCGCACCGATGGTTCCAGTTATCGGTGATTGTATAGGTCAATCCTGAGACCTGGAGATCGATCTCTTTCTCCAACTGATAACCATAACAAATAAGCGATTTCATCTCATCGAAGTTCATCCTGAAAATGACCACCTGGTTATTGAAGGGATCAAGTTTGTAAATATCTTTTATTGTAATATCTCCCTGAGCCAAAGATTGTACCCGGATCCCGCCTTTGTTCTGGAATGCGATATCAACTTTCAGTTGATCAGTGAGGGCATCAGTCATCAGACTACCCAATTCATCAACTCCTTCGAGGGGTTTCCTGGCTCTCGCGATCACTTTGCTGAATTCCTCATTTTGGTTATATTTCCTGACCAATTCATCCATCTCCGGATTGCTTTTATTCAAGGCGCTCAGAAGGATCACCTCATCCCGTTTACTGGTAATTTTTCCGTTTTCTACCGTCAACGTTGCCTTCCCAACATATTTCAGGTTTGATCCTGCCTGAACGATCATCACCCCGTTTTCCATCATGGGTTTTTCAATGAGGGTATGCGAATGACCACCGATAATCATGTCGAATTGAGGTATGGAGTCAGCCAGCCGCACATCATCTTCCAATCCGAGATGGGTAAGGCCGATGAGGATACCATAGCGCTCTTTCAGCCAGGTGAATTCACGGGCTTTACTGATCCCGTTAAAAAAGCGTATACCGGTCATTTTTGACGGATGGGAGCTGGGAAGGCCGTTTGCATCGAGCTGGATAATCCCCAATATGGCAAGGGTTATTTTCGAACCCGCATTCAGAACGATATATGGTTCAGGTTGTTTATACACTCCTCCGGAAGCGTCGAGGTTACAGCAAATGAAAGGGAATACGGCTTGTCCCGACCGTTTGTTCAGAAATTCCTGGCCCAGGTCAAATTCATGGTTCCCAAGACAACTTACATTGAAACCGCAACGGTTCATCAGGTCGATCATAGGATATCCTTTATCCGGGATCATGTCAACCACAGGATTTCCGGTGAAGTTGTCTCCTGCTGATACGAGGAAGACATACGGATGTGTCTTGCGCAGACTGTCAGCCAGGTAAGCCAGTTTCGGAAGATTATCGATTTTAGCATGCATATCGTTGGTATGCAGGATGATGATTTCAACGTAACGGGTCTCACCCGCATTTTGAGCCCATCCATGTATAGTTATGAGCAGTACAAAAAGTGCCAGGATAATATAAAATCGTTTATTCATGGTTTTTGGTTTTTTTACATGGATGACTGCACCATCATTCAATGCCCCACCGGGATCGGTTTTGTTTCCGAAACGATCGTAAATCATAAGTTTTCCGCTCATGACACGACGAAACGAATGTTGCGAATAAGCCAGTACCGCATCACCAGCCGTAGCGCCCTGAAAGATAACAAGACAATGTCCGTTCACGACAACTTTCATGTGGTATTTTTCAATACAATAATACTACTTTTCCTTCCTTGTTTTGGGTGAGGTTGAAAGTATCAACAAAGTTATTCATGATGTCTGATCAATAAAGACTTCGCCGACAAAAAATGTCAGGGCTTTCCCTGAAATCTCAATCCGTTCACACAAATCACGGCAAAAGAGCCACCCCTTACGTGCTGAAAGTTGCATGGCAGTATGTTCTGTTTTCTTCAACCGGCGGCTCCAATAGGGGGTGAGTGAAGTATGGGCTGAACCGGTGACCGGATCTTCCGGAACACCCGATTGCGGACCGAAGAACCGCGAAACAAAATCCACGGTTTTCCCGGGCGCGGTAACGATAACCCCACGCATCGGAAGTTTTTCAATTTTTCCGAAATCGGGAATGATCCCTGTTATCTTATCTTCATTTTCAAAAATCAGCATATAATCGGTTTTTCCTTTAAATACCTCGACCGGTTGAAAGTTAAAGCACTGTTCCAGCTCCGGGGTAACAGGGCAACTCTCCACGGTATCGGCCGGGAAATTCAGCGTTAGCAGATCGCCATTCATGGTGACATACAGTTCGCCGCTTTTCGATTGGAAAATGATTTGTTTCTCCGGAAAACCTTCATGTTTGAACAACACATGGGCCGATGCCAGAGTGGCATGGCCACACAGATCGACCTCAACATTGGGCGTAAACCAACGGATATGCCATTGATTGCCGGTGTGAAGCAGGAAGGCTGTCTCTGAGAGGTTGTTTTCCATGGCAATAGCCTGCAAGGTTTGGTCGGGCAGCCAGTTGTTGTGGAGAATACACACGGCGGCCGGGTTTCCGGTAAAAGGCCCCCTTGAAAAAGCATCAACCTGATAAAGTTTAAACGTTTCCATAATATTGAATCTTTCAGTTTTTAACTATTCCGTAATGCGCTGTGAGGATGTATTTGATTGATTTCAAGTCAGGCAGTGATCTGATCGAGATTACCTGTGCGTCTGTATCCATATTGAAAAAGGAGTTGAAATGTTCAAATCTGCCTTTTTTATAGGCCAGGTTATCACCGGTCAACAAGTAATCGGATCCGATTAAAAAGCAACAGGAACCTGGGGTATGGCCGGGGGTATGAAATACTTTCACTTTCAGGCCATCAACGGTCATGGTATCGTTGGAGTTGAGCAGGGCGTAGGGTCCGAATTTCCATTTGGTTCGTATGAAGAAGAACTTTCCGTTTTCACCGTTGATCATCTGTTCCTCGGCTTTGTGCATAAAGATCCTGGCATTTTTATAAATACCCAGGGCCCCGATGTGGTCGCCATCGGTATGGGTCAGGAGAATGGTGTTGACCTGATCGGGGGTGATACCCAACTTGTCGAGTCCGGTTTTCATCGATGTTTCGCTGATCCCGGCATCCGACATCACATAACCTTGTTTGCCTTTAAAAAGGTAAGCATCCACAAAATCGTCTTTGACGCAGAATACCGAATCGTTGATACGGGTTGTTTCAGACGGAGTCATTTCGTGGGTACCCAGATAAAACCGGAGACCAAAATAACCGGTGAAAAGAACAATGATGCCAACGATGATGGCAAGGCCAATCAGAATTTTTTTCACAGATTTTTTCATATCGATTTAATTATTCTGCCTTAATTCTACTGTTTGCACTTCACTATTCCATGAGAAAATAATTGACTATGTGTGAATCGGTTTTACCGGGAATTTTGAGGACACGGGATTCAAGAATAAGGAATTCGGTCTCAAATAAATTCCGGAGTTCGTTTTCATCTGAAAAATAAAGCTCGGTACCGATAGGGGTCTTCCGGTATTTTCCCTTTCCCCCGAAGGCCGGATCGTTCTGATGAAAACAAACCGAAAGATACTTTCCGCCGGGGTTAAGCAGTGTGCGCACATGGGAGACCCATTGGGCGCGGTATTCCGGAAAAATATGATGCAGGACATCCCAGTCGTAGATGAAATCGAAAGTTACCTTTAGTTCGGGTAGATCCGATAAAAAATCAACGACTATGAAATATGCTGACAGACCTTTTTCCAAGGCATTTTGCCTGGCCATATGGATGGCGGTTTCAGAGATATCAATCCCGGTAACTTCAAACCCTTTTGAGGATAAATACATTGCATAATTTCCTGTTCCACAGCCCAGATCCAGGGCCCGACAGGGTTTAATCAAACCTCCGGTAACCACACTAACCAAAAGTTCTGGGGGAGTTTCAATATTCCAGGGAATTGCTTCGGGCGAAAGCGAGGAATAAATACCCTCCATTTGCTGTTTCAGTTTATGGTTCATAGATTGATTGTCCCTTTATGAAATCAGTGATCGAATTGTCAGATGGTTTCTGAATTAGTATAGGCCTCCTAAGAAAACCTATTTTTTCATCCCTCAGTTCTTGCAGCATCGGATGGAAAAACCGTTCGTTTGAAAGTTGTAAATCCGGGTAAGCTTTTCGTTATTGGCGTCGAGCACATAATTCCAGGCATTGGCCGATGTGGTATCGGAAGAAGACCAGAAATAAGCTACATTACCGATTGAATAATAGTTCCCGTAGTTGATCCGGTAACCAGCCGGTAGGGCGGTAAAGCCACTTGAATTGGTGGCACCGGTATTGGGGTTATACCACAAACCATTACCTTGTTCGATGGTCCCGGTCGATTTCATCTTTCCACCTGCTACATCCTTTCCTCCCAGGAAATCACTCAGGGTAGACCATTCCGCATTTGAGGGTACATGCCATCCTGCAGGACAAATGTTACGATTGTCCGTCACTGCAAACCAATTGTAAAATAAGCCATATGTCATTGCGTTGACTGGAAAGTTATCGTAAATGCAATAGGCTCCGGTAGTCAGCGTCTTCCAAAGATCTCCGTCTGTCACATTGGGAATCGGATCGCCGTTGCGATAGTGAGTGGTGCGAAGGTTTTCGACCAGCCAAACCTGTGTGCCGATGGTTATCTTGTGATAAACGTTACCGTCGATATCGGTCACTGTATCTGGTGGAACCTGTAGAGTGGTAAATGACAATATATTTCCATATGCTGTTCCGGCGCTGTTGGTGGCCCACGCCCGCACAAAGTAAGGAGTATCCGGAATCAGTCCGCTGAGCTGACTCGTAAATGATCCGGGGCCTGTACCATCAGAAGTGTGAGGATCAGAAATTGTTGGCGCAGAAGAAAGACTCCAGCAAGCACCACGGCCGGTTATGGTTGCTCCGCCATCGGATGTAATAATTCCCCCGCTGGTTGCCGTTGTCTGTGTTATTCCGGTTACCGTGGCTGTGGATAGTACCGGGATAGTTGGATTATTTACAGGATCATTGTTTTCCTTTTTTGAGCAACTCACCATCAACATGGAAAAGCAGACTGTGCTTATCAGCAGGATGTTTTCAATGGATTTCACGGTCGGGGTTTTTAAGTGGAAAAATGCCACGGGTTTGATTGAATACAAACATAATAAAAAATAACATAAGATTGATTTCATGTTCCCGTGGACATCCATCCACTATTTATCCGCATTCAACCCCCTGACACCGTCATTCACCGAGAAATGTTTTCCCGGAAATTAACATCAGATTATTTTTGCTGCGCAATCAACCAGGGTTACACACAATTTAAGGGAATAGAACTATGACTGAGAGGGATCAGTACAGGAATGTTGCCGCTCTTCAGTTTATCAATACCCCATCAGAATTGATGAATATTTTCAGGCAACCGGTTGATTAATGTTTGAAATATTTTAATGATTGATGATAGGGGATAGGTTTTAATTGTCAATTATCTCCTATCGGTTCGCAAAAGTGTAAAACAATGAAATTCAAGTTACTGATTACGGGATTGTCGTTAACGTTTTCCGTCATGTATTCACTTGCCCAGGCACCTCCTGAGCGGATGATCGGTCTTCAGGAATGTCTGAAACTGGCCATCGAAAACAGTCCGAGGTTGAAGATCTCGTCACTGGAACAAAACAAGTTGCAGTACCGTTACAAAGAGACCATGGGGAAGGGCTTACCGAACATAAATATGTCGGGTTCCTTTGATGATTATGTAAACCTGCCTACCCAACTCATTCCTGGCGAATTTTTTGGACGTCCGGGAGAGATGATCCCGGTTCAGTTCGGTACCACATTTAACCTGTCGGCAGGATTGGATGCCAGTCAATTGATCTATAATCAACAATATCTGGTTGGTCTGCAGATGGCGCGACTGATGATGGATCAGAATGTCCTTGCTACTGAAAAAAACAAGACCATCATTGTTTTTGAAGTTTCACAATCCTATTATCTGACCCAGATCACACGCAAACAGATACAGAATCAGCAAAACAATATCGACAAACTGGGGAAAGCTGAAAAAATCGCCCGGAGCCAATATGAGAAAGGGTTGATAAAAAGGATTGACCTTGACCGGATCGTTGTACAAAAATTGAACCTTCAAACTGAGATTGACCGGTTGCAGGTTCTTTTAGAACAAGAACTTAATATGCAACGGTATTATATGGGCCTTCCGATGGACCAACCTATTGCTTTTCCTGATTCAATACCGGCATCGATGCTGAGTATTCAGAGTGAACAGGATTTGTCGAAACATATCGATATCCGTCTCATTGAGATGCAAAAACGCTTGGTTTTTACCGACCTGAGATTGAATCAGTCAGAATATTATCCTTCACTTACACTCATCGCCGGAATAAATTATACCAACCAAAGCAACACTTATTATGTATTCGGCAAACCAACCGATTGGTTCAATACAAGTCTGGTAGGCATAAGGTTGAACGTACCGGTATTTAACGGTTTACAACGGCATAACCGGGTGAATCAGTCACGGGTCGAACTACAGCAGCTTCAGGTCAGTGAAGACGATACGCAGAGACTGTTACGGATCCAGGCCCAGGATGCATCGAAGAAGTTCATCAACAGTATCACGACAGAAAAGCGTCAGCGGGAAAATATGAACCTGGCCGATCGTGTCTATGATGTTTCACAGGAGCAATATCGGAAAGGGATCATTCCACTCACCGATCTGTTGAATGCCGAAACAGCTTTGAGTGACGCTCAAACCAGTCACTCATTGGCACTGGTCCAGATGAAAATTGCCGAGTTGGAGTATCTTAATGCAAACGGGAATTTGCTGGATATTCTGGAATAAAAACTCAAAACTATCTATTCATCTTCAAATTTTCAAATCTTCAAATCTTCAAATTTTCAAATCATTTTTTATTGTAAATCGTGAATATGAAAAAAATTGTCGGTATTTCCCTGGTCATAATCGTGCTTGTTGGTGCGTGTACGGTCACACTTTTGCTCAACAAGAAAAAGATTGATGCAAAGTCAAAACAGGATGGTAATTTAAAGACCATTCCGGTATTTGTCACTGAACTCAAAAAAAACCATATGAGCGGTGATTTTTCGGCCAACGGCACTTTTTCAGCCATTCATGAACTGATGTTGGCTTCGGAAGGACAAGGCAAAGTGGTGAATTTGCTTATCAAAACGGGTGACTTTGTGAAACAGGGGCAGGTCCTGGCCAGGCTCGATGACGAAGTGTTGAGGAGCCAGTTTTCACTTGCTCAGGCTGCTTTTGAAAAAGCCAAGGCCGATCTGCTGAAGTATGAAGGTCTTCTGAAGGATGATGCGATCTCAAATCAACAGGTTGAGGACGCACGTTTGTTTGCAAAAAAATCAGAAGCCGACGTGGTGAGTTTGAAAAAACAGCTCGACAACGCGGCCATCAAAGCGCCGATACAGGGGACGATCGTAAAACGTATGATTGAAACGGGGTCGCTGGTTATGCCAGGAGCCCCTGTAGCAGAAATTGTAGATATAAGCCGGTTAAAATTTGTGGCCAATCTTACCGAGAGTGAAGCTGTGCTGATCCGCGTAGGTCAAAAAGCGACCATCTCCTCTTCCATTTATCCGGGCATCAATTATCAAGGTGTCGTAGTTTCGGTAGGAGTTAAAGCAGACGAAGCCCGCCGTTTCCCGGTGGAGATCGAATTGGTAAATGAAAGCCGTCATCCTTTAAAAGCAGGGATGTTCGGTACTGCCGGATTTGGTTCAGGAATGGAGCGTGAATGTCTGACCATCCCGCGTCGTTCCATCATCGGAAGTATAAAGGATCCCAAAGTATATGTTGTTGAAGGCAACCGGTCAATATTGCGTTCAATCCGGATCGGTTCAGCCGACGATAAACAGGTTGAAGTCCTGGATGGATTAAAAGAAGGAGAAATAATCGTAACAGCCGGGCAGATCAACCTGGATAATAATTCTATTGTCACCATTGTCAACAACAAATAACTTACGAGGTCATGAATATTACTGAACTTTCGATCAAACGGCCTTCACTGGTTGTTGTCATTTTTATAGTACTGACCTTCCTTGGTGTGGTTAGCTACTTTGCTCTCAATTACGAGTTGTTGCCAAAATATTCGGAACCGGTACTGCTGGTAATCACCAATTATCCGGGCGCTTCCCCTTCGGAAGTAGAGAATTCGGTGACCAAAAAGATTGAAGATGCTATTTCATCACTCGAAGAAATCGACAACATCCAGAGTTCTTCATACGAAGGAGCTTCTGTTGTGGTGATCATTTTTAAAAGTGGCGCCAATATGGACCGGGCGTTGGAAAATGCCACCCGGAAGGTGAATAACATAGGTTACTTGTTGCCAAAAGATGTTTTGCCTCCCATCATCAACAATTTTTCGATGTCCGATATACCCATCATACGGCTTGGCATTACTGCAAACATCCCGGCGACGGAGGTATATGATCTTGTTAAAAATAAGATTAAGCCCATGATTTCTACCATTACCGGTGTATCTCAGGTTGACATGGTCGGGGGTGAGGAACGGGAGATCCGCATCAATGTTGACAATGAAAAGCTTGGGGCACATAACCTTTCCATCCTGCAGGTGACCCAGGCAATCCAGTCGGCCAATATGGAATTTCCTACCGGGAAGATCAAAGACAAGAGCCAGGAAGTGATCATCCGTCTTTCCGGCAAATTTGCCCGTTTGGACGATATTAAAAATCTCGTGCTATCCACCGATGCCAACGGCAGTCCGGTAAGGCTGGAAGATGTCGCCGAGGTGCAGGATGCCAAGAGAGAGACCCAGAGTATCAGCCGCATCAACGGCGAGAATTCGGTCGGCATGATGATCTTTAAGCAGCCTGATGGAAATGAAGTGGAGATCTCGAAAAAGGTAAGGGAGTCGATCATCAAAATTGAATCGATCTATCAGGGGCAGGGGTTGAAATTTGAAATTGCCAACGACACTTCCGATTTTACGCTGGACTCCGCACGGGCCGTCATGAAGGATCTTTTGCTGGCCATCTGCCTGGTGGCACTGGTTATGTTGATTTTCCTGCATAGTCTGCGAAATTCCTTCATAATATTGATAGCCATTCCCGCTTCACTTATTTCCGTGTTCACCGCTATGTATGTGTTGAACTTCTCGCTGAATATCATTTCCATGGTGGCCATGTCGCTGGTGATCGGGATTCTGGTCGATGACTCCATTGTTGTGCTTGAAAACATATACCGTCATCTGGAAATGGGAAAAGACCGACGAAAAGGTTCCCTCGACGGACGTAATGAGATCAATTACACAGCGTTGTCCATTACCATGGTCGATGTAGTCGTTTTTCTTCCCATTGCCATCATTACCAGCATGATATCGGGGTTATTGCGCCAGTTTGCATTGGTTGTAGTCATTGCAACTATGCTGAGCCTGTTCGTTTCGTTCACGGTCACACCCCTGCTTGCATCCCGGTTGGCTAAACATGAACATTTCCGCAAAGGAAGCTGGTTAGGCCGTCTTACCGATGGTTTTGAGCAATTTTTACATCAGTTTACCGAAGGATATTCAAGGTTATTGGGTTGGTCGTTACGGCATAAAGCCATCATCCTTATCGCAGTGACTATTGTTTTCTTTGCATCGATCGCCCTGGTGATTACCGGATTTATCGGAAGTGAATTCCTTACCATGGGTGACCGCGGTGAGGTGATCATTGCCATGGAATTACCCAAGGACGCCACCATCGAACAAACCAACCAGGTCACCCTGAAAGCCGAACAATATGTTCGAAGTCTGCCGGAAGTAACCAGTGTTTTCACCTCAGTTGGGAGTTCGACCAGTTTTTTCGGGGGCGGATCGAATGCCTATAATTCGGAAATGCATATCAAGATGGTTGAAAAGGAGAAACGGGAGATAACATCCGAACAATTCGCCCTGGCCATGAAAAAGGACCTTATGAATCTCATTCCGGGAATAAAGGTCCGTTCCACTATTGTATCCCTTATGGGGACATCCGATCTTGATCCCATCCAGATCGTAATCAGCGGTCCTAACATGGATACCCTGAATAAATATGCACCAAAAGTGATGAATGCGATGAAACAAATACCCGGTACCTATGAGGTAAAGCTTTCGGTGGAAGCCGGTAACCCTGAAGTGGATATTCGTCTGGATAAAGATAAGATGGCCGAACTCGGACTCTCGACTGCCATGGTTGGGATGACCCTCCAGAATGCGTTCAGCGGCAATACCGACGCCAAGTTCCGTGACGGAGACAGCGAATACAACATCAATGTGGTGCTTGACCAATTTGACCGTAACAGTATCGATGATATTTCAGGACTTACCTTTATCAACAACAAAGGGCAGTCGATCCAGCTTAACCAGTTTGCTACTATCCGGCCATGGAGCGGCACTTCCGTTCTGCAAAGGTACAACCGGGTACCTTCCATAACCATACAATCCCAGGTGATCGGTCGACCGGTAGGGTCGGTCGGAGAGGATGTATTGAAAAAGGTGAAAAGTATGAAAATGCCCCAGGAGGTCAGCTTCATTCCCGAAGGAGACATGAAATACCAGACCGAAGCATTTGGTAGTCTGGGCATTGCTTTCCTGGCTTCGATACTTTTTGTTTACCTGATCATGGTCGCCCTGTATGATTCGTACATTTACCCTTTCGTGGTATTGTTCTCCATACCGCTGGCTATCATCGGAGCCTTACTCGCCCTGGGTCTGACCATGCAATCGCTGACGATTTTCTCTATCCTTGGTATGATCATGTTGGTGGGATTGGTCGGGAAGAATGCTATTTTGCTGGTCGACTTCACCAACCAGATGAAAGCGGCTGGACATAACACCGCAGAGGCCTTGATACTGGCCGGAAAAGTGAGGATGCGCCCGATTTTGATGACCACTTTTTCCATGATCTTCGGGATGCTGCCTATTGCCCTTGCGACCGGCGCCGGAGTGAATGGAAAAATGGCATGGCCTGGGCCCTTATCGGGGGATTGACCAGCTCGATGTTCTTAACGTTGATTATTATTCCGGTTGTTTACCAGATTTTTGATAATGTCAAAGCAAGATTCAGCAAAAAAGCATTAAAACCTGAATAATTGAGTCCACTCCGAAAAGTAGCTTATGGTAAATTTACCCACCCCCAGCCCCTCCCTGTGAGCAGGGAGGGGAGCATCTCTGCTCCAGCAAAATACTGTATATCTTGTTATTGGGTATGGTTGGGGGTGGGTAGATTGGCTGCAAATCTTGTTCGCAGACTTTTCGGAGCAGGCTCAAACCTGAATAATTATTTGCTCCCGAATTTTATTTTAACCCCGATATTCAGGCCGAGACTGTTGAAAGGATAACTGTTCTTCAATACCTGGGTAGGCTCGCTGTTCTGGTGAACATAACCGGTCATATCTTTCACAAACTTGACTTCCTTGTCGGAGGTTGTCATGTCGGGTAGTTTATCTACACCGTCAACTTCCATTTTTGTGAATTTACCTTTGGTTGGAGCATAACTGAGGGCATCATAGATTATTTCAGCATAAAGGGCGATCCTATCCCCAAGGTTGAAATCTGCCCCGATGGCAGCTGATCCGCCAACGGAAACTCCTCCTGAGTATTTCATGGTGGCCTTGGTATTTGTGGATTCGCCATTTACTATGGTAGCATCAATTTTTGTGTTGATCGAGTTCATTACACCAATGATAACACCGAGCCGGGCATAGGGCCTGACCTTTTCCGAACCCAGATCCGGGGAGATAACGAGGGCAGGAACGATCTGAAGCATATTACCGGCAATTTTCAGGTTACCGGTCTCACTACCTAATTCGCCAATGCTGGATGTAATATCAATTTTCGTATTGAAACCTTTACGGTAACCCACACCGAGTTCGACAGCCATGAAGTTGTTCACGAAATATCCGGCCCGCAGCATGGCATCAAATCCCTTACCCAGTGCAACGGGGTGGACTTTTTTGCTATCCGAGTAGAAGTCATAACTGGAGGCAGTCCCGAAACCGGCTCCGACACCCAGAGACAGATAAAGTTTTTGTTGAGCATACCCTGTCCCGATGAGAAACAGAGCCAAAAGAAGTAAAATTTGCTTTTTCATGATTTTGGTTTTTATAAATGATTGTTATTTAAGATTAGTGCCATGCAATTTACATTAAAAGCACAAAACATAAGAAAGATCGGATGATTATTTCACCGATTTATTAATAATTTTACCTGGTACTTTGACGGAAAAGGAATGAAGGACTGAAGGATTGAAGGAATGAAGGACTGAAGGATTGAAGGATTGAAGGATTGAGGGATTGAAGGATTGAGGGATTGAGGGACTGAGTGATTGAGTGATTGAGTAACTGAGTGATTGATCGAATTGCTAAATGTATTTTAAACAGTCAATTATGGATTTTAATTTTTTAAAAGATTTACGGCGCCGGGATCACAAACCCCGGTTTGGGGCGCTGGATATTTTAAAATATATCGGCCCTGGTTTGCTTGTTACAGTGGGTTTTATTGATCCCGGGAATTGGGCCTCAAACATTGCGGCAGGTTCAGGATTTGGCTATGAGCTTTTATGGATGGTGACCTTATCGACGATCATGCTTATTATCTTACAACACAATGTGGCCCATCTGGGAATTGCTACGGGATTATGTCTTTCCGAGGCTGCCACCAAACATACCCCTGTCTGGGTATCGCGAACAGTGTTGATTTCGGCCATGGGAGCTTCAATCTCAACATCCCTGGCAGAAATATTAGGCGCCTCTGTAGCGCTGAACATGCTTTTCAGCATTCCTGTTCCTGCAGGGGCATTGATGGCCTTGATATTCGTAATCATCATGCTCTTTACCAACTCATACAAGAAAATCGAAAAATTCATCATCGCTTTTGTCTCTGTGATCGGACTTTCGTTTCTATATGAATTGACGCTGGTACATATTGATTGGGTATCGGCCGGGATTGGCTGGGTCAAACCAACGATTCCCCAAGGGTCTATGATCATCGTGATGAGTGTACTGGGCGCTGTCGTGATGCCGCATAATCTTTTTCTCCACTCCGAGATCATCCAGAGCCGTCAATGGAACCTTAAAGATGAAAAAGTGATCAAACGCCAGATGGATTATGAATTATTCGATACCCTGTTCTCGATGATTATCGGCTGGGCGATCAACAGCGCTATCATTTTGCTTGCTGCCACCTCATTTTTCATCCGTAATGTACAGGTCAACGAATTACAGCAGGCCAAAGATATCCTGCAACCGCTGCTTGGCAACAACGCCGGGGTTATTTTTGCGGTCGCCCTTTTATTTGCAGGTGTGGCATCCTCGATTACTTCCGGAATGGCCGGTGGCTCCATTTTCGCCGGGTTGTTTGGAGAACCATATGATATCCGCGACAGCCATTCCAGGTTGGGGATACTTATCTCCCTTATCTTCGCAGTGTTTATCATCTTTCTGATCCGTAACCCATACCAGGGACTGATCATATCGCAGATGGTATTGAGTATCCAACTGCCTTTCACTATTTTCCTGCAGATCTATCTCACCTCATCCGGGTCTGTTATGGGTCGGTATGTAAACAAAGTCCGAACTAAGATTATGCTTATATTGGTGGGTGGAGCAGTCGTTTTTCTAAACATTAAATTGCTGATTACCCTCTTTTAAAAATCTGTACCTTTGTTTCCATGATCAACGGGGGAAATGGAACCAGATTCAGCATACTCAATGCAACCGGAGAAAAATGATAAGGAAGATTCTTAAAATATCGGGATATTTCCTGATGCTGTTGCTGGTGTTTGAGCTTGTGATCTATTTTATGACGCCGGTGTATGATTTCCCTTTCCCACAGCCATTTTCGGGTGACCGGTTTTATAATCCCTATCAGGGGATGGATAGTACACACTGGCGTAAGGCCAATTTCCATTTCCATACCAGAGCCTGGGGAGGGCTTACCAGCGGCCGGCACAATACGCACGAAGCATTTTACCGGACATACAAAGCTCTTGGATATGATGCTCCCCAAATTTCCAATTATCAGTCGATCGATAATTTTTTCAGTGATTCCTCCTTTTATATCCCCGTGTATGAGCATGGATTTGGTGTCCGTAAAAAACATCAGATGCTCCTTGGGGCACACAAAGTGCTCTGGCTTGATTATTCACTGATCCAGAACCTGAACCACAAACAGTACATCCTTAACCTGCTTCGTCCTGAAAGCGAGATAGTGGCGATTGCTCATCCCGACTGGGAAGGAGGATATTCCCTCAACGATATGAAACGTCTCACCAATTACGATCTGGTGGAGGCTTTGGATGCCAACTGGCGATCGATCCCGCAATGGGATGCAGCGCTTTCCGCCGGCCGTCCTGTCTGGCTTCTGGCTGACGATGATGCCCATGATATTGCGGACCCTTATGAAATTCAACGGATGTGTACATACATCAATTCACCTTCGGTCAGTGGTGATAAGCTGATTAAATCGTTGAAGTCGGGCATGGCATTCGGCGCCGAAATATTCATGAGTGTTCATGAATCATTCGATCAAAAAGCAAAACTGGCCCGGTACATCCCGACCGTGAACTCGGTTATCATGAAATCGGATACCCTTTATGTTTCGGTGAGTGAAAAGCCGCTGAAAATAAGTTTCATCGGTCAGAATGGCGAAATCAGGAAAATCGTTCGCCTGGCCGACAGGGCCTGGTATAAATTCGATCCGGGAGATACTTACATCCGTACAGAAGTCGTTTTTATCAAGAATTATAAATACCCAGTAGTTGGGCCCGGAACAATTTTTTACCTGAACCCGGTATTCCGGTATAACGGTGAAAAACCGTCAAATCCTTTATTGGCCGAAATCAACTGGCCCAGGACATGGATCCTTCGAATCCTGGGATTCGGATCGTTGATCGGTTTGATAGTGGCGGGTTTCTTTATTAGAAGGTGCAGAAAGAGATGCAGGATACAAGATGCAGGATGCAGGATACAAGATTGATGATGACTGAAATAGGTTGACTTTTTTCAATAACT
>JALNZC010000076.1 GCA_023229525.1 Bacteroidales bacterium | reverse complement strand
ACGGACGGGAAACTCCTGGCTGCGAGTGATGCTATCATGAAGGAGGCTATTCAGGAATTAATTCAGGCAAAGCCCGACCTTGTCCTTGTTCCCGGAGATCTTACCAAGGATGGTGAATTGGTTGGTAATGTCTCGGTTCATTTATACCTCCGACAATTGATTCAGGCCGGGATCAAAGTCAGAGTTATTACTGGTAACCATGACATTTACAACCCGCATTCATATCAGTACAACGGCGCTGCAAAGAATAGGGTTCAGAATATCGGTCCGGATAAATTCAGATCGATTTATTCAGATTGTGGATATAGCGATGCGCTGTATACCGATCCATACTCCCTGAGTTATGTATCCGAACCTTTGCCTAATCTCTGGCTCCTCGCAATTGATTGCTGTAAGTATGATAATTTAAACGATTCGATTTATACTGCAGGAGCGATCAGGCCGGGTACCATGCAATGGGTACTTGACCGGTTGGCAGAAGCAGCTCAGAAAGGAAAAACAGTTTTTGGTATGATGCATCACGGATTAGTTGAACAATTTACCGACAAGGACACAACATTCCCTGGCTTTATGTTAGATAATTTTAGAGATGTATCAAACCAACTCATGAATGCGGGTTTAAAGATTATGTTTACGGGACATTTTCATGCAACGGATATTACAGAACAACAATCAGGAAATCAGACCTTATATGATATAGAAACCGGTTCTATTATTGTTTACCCTTGTTCATACCGATTGATAACGTACATTAAAGATTCCGCATTAATCATTACAACGAAGCACATCACGAATGTAAATTATTCAGGCATTCCCCCTGGTCAAACGTTTCCACAATACGCTGAAAATTTAACCCGGATAGCTGCAGATACCCTGTTTACGACAACGCTCATGGCGGGTAAGCAAATCACTTATAATGATACTGCCTGGCATATCAGCCATTGTATGGGAACAGCATTAATGGTCCATGGATACGGTGATGAAGATAAAGCCCTTGAGGATACAGCATTTATTGGGCAAACCGCAAGACGATACAAAGCTTCTCTCTGGCTTCCTTATTACTGTGATTTCCTGTGGACTGATAAAATACCCAGAGACAATTCCCTGACAATTCTGGTGAAATCGGGTGTTTCTTTCAAATAGTTACAGCGATATCTATAGTACAAAATAGATATTCTTTCGAAAAGAAGCTATCAGGGTTTTCTTATTTCTTCGGGTTTGCTTTTAAATACTTGATAATCCTGTTTCTGGCGTTTTCGCGTATATTGGAGTAGTAGAACGCGTAATCATAGCCATGGTAAATTCCATTAATCCCAAAGGTAGCATATTTAACTGTATCCGCTGTGGTGCATAACAAGACGCCTTTGGAGATATCAATTTGGGCATCTGCGTACTGGGGCATCCATCCCCAAATTTTCGTCACGCTGTCAATCATCATGTAGGATCCAAAACCTGCAGATTTGTTTGCATATGTTTCATCTGTTTTCCAGTTGATCGGATTAATGACAATACCTTATAATAAATGAACGCACCTGTCACATCCTGGGTTGGAATGCCGCCAATAATTGCCTCCTTGTTACTCCAGGAAAGAGTAGGAGCCAAAACAATATTAGCATTTGCCTGTCTGTAAAAGGGGGCAAAAACATTCGCTGCGTCAAAGGCGGTTGCCTGCTGATCGAATAGTTGCGGGGCCTCAAACACCATTTGACTATTCGTAATTGTACAGTGTGTTCCATCAGTGCTATCGGGTTTCCAGACAGTCGGATAGACATAAAAAACATCTGTCTCATAGTTCAACAACGGGATTGAAATCCAATTTGCGCGGACTGAGTAATCGATCGGCGGATTAGGATCCTCTGTGTTTTCCTTTTTCTTGCAGCCGGCAACGATAAAAATAATAAGGCAAAATACTCCAATACCAATACCGAAAATTTTGTAACTCTTTATCATAGCTTATTTTTTAGTAAATTTTGCAACAAGAATTTGGGTTTCCAAATACTTGACACGCCGATGGTTAAGACCATCTCCGACTAAAGTAATTTTGCCAACCGTATTCATTGATTGTTAGTAGGGTAATATGGTCAATCAAGATGGTGGCCAGTGGTCAATTGCAACTACCTGTCCACTAGTTTGGCATGGAATAATAACCCGAATAGACGACCTGGTAGCTGGTGGTTAAAGAGATTGTCCCCGGTGGGCTGTTTTCAGGGACCTTCTCGGTTTGGTAAAAGAACTGAATCCCCATCTGGTAATTTGTATTTGTTGCCAGTGGAGGTCCCTTGAATTCACTATTTACCACATTGACCGGACCTGTCCATTTCGTCTGTGTTAATTCACTTCCGATATGGTACCAGGGTTCGACCGCGAAGTTGTATGTTTTTTTAACATCGGAGGTGCCAATGTTCACCGTAATAAATGTGGTACCGGTGCCCTTCATGGTGTATTCAACATTATAAAAGGCCCAGGCCTGAACAGTTCCGTTAGTGAGAACGTTCGGACCCGTTTGTATATCAACATAATGACCATTGGCTATGGTATACAAGTAACTCGTTTGCAACATGGTTCCACTCCATCCCAGTTTCCGGATGGTGGATGACAAATTGGAAAATTGCCCCATTGGGTACGACATCGGGTATGTCGGGCCATATCCCTCAACCGGAGTTTTCAGTAGAGGATATAAGGACTGTGTCATCTTTGTATTATAGAAATAAAAATCAAAATATGTGGGTCCCGAAGCCGTGGTTGACGGTCCATGGTCAATATACATTTCACCCCATTGCCAGTTTGCTGCAAAATAGAGGAATAATATGGTATGCACCGAGTCTTTCACGGGCGAATAGGTGAGGTTTGCCGGGTTAAAATACTGCGGGGTTACATGCCCGGAAGGAGTCTGAATGGGAGACCACCTGGCACCTGGAATGGAGATGGAATAGGTTTGTGCATCATAACCCTGATCGGCTACGCCTATGGTGCCCAACCGGTTGATGAACCAGGAATTATCAGGTGAAGAGATGCAGGTATTCCCGCTTCTCGTCCATTGTGTATATGCCAGCTGGCTTTGCAGGGTGGTATCATAGGTAGTTGTGACTGGATTGCCGCCTATCTGAAACGTCATCGGCCCGGGGGGATTCACACCATAGGTATATGGAGTAAGAACAGTCCCGCACATAACCGGGTATGGTTTGCCTACTGCAGCGCATAATAAATTTGCAAGAAACTGCGCCCGCGCAAAGACCGGGCCAAATATGGTATCCGGTGCAATCCCCTGGTCTTCAAACAGCATGTCTCTTTCAAACCGGGCTTCATCCCTGTACTCGTTGGCATTCACAACCAGGAAATCAACCACCTGCAGAAATATCTTAGCATGGCTTATTATTTGTGGGGCAAAAGTGCCGGCTATAAAAATGGAGTCCATTTTATTTTGCCCGGTCGAATCCACCATATTGCAAGCATTAAGATAAACCGTGGCTGCCTGAAACTCGTAATTTATAATCGTCATGAAATACTGTTCTACAAGTTGATAAGCCTGCAACGCCTGGTTTGCGTCGAGCACCCTTGCCACCGCGCCAACCTTCAAGGCATCAACCACTGTTTTTGCATAAGCTTTTACCGGGTTTGCTGAGCCGGCAAGTGGTTGAATCATCTGTGTGTTAAATCCGGTGAGGGTGTATAACATACCTGTTGAAGAAGCGGAAGCAGCAAGTGTCCCTTGTGCATAGGCGAGTGCCTCGCCCTTTGCAGTGTTCATCAGATATATATTGGTGCTATTTGTGGAGTCCTGCTCCCATTGATTTCCAATATTTAGATAGTACCCCAGTTGCAGGTTATTGTTAACTCCCATTTCTGTTTCCACATTGTAGATTAAAGGAGACATGGCGCCAGTACTAAAGTTACTTCCCAGGTCATCGATCTGGATTCCAAGCTGAGTTATCATGGTAAAATTCGTACTCTCCATGTTTGTAATTTGACTCTGGATGCTGTTCATTCCAGACTGAAGTTGCTGAAATGTGTTATCCTTTTTTTTGCCAGACTTGTAATCATAAACGTCTTTAACAATGTCGCCGATACCCTTTAAAATATCCCAGGTAACTGAACCCGAAGCCTCACCGCCAACAAGTCCGCTCCCCAGTTGGTGAATCAAATGTCCGGGAAAGGCTAAATGGTGCGATTTTTCATATTCCGACAGCATATTCAGCGGCCGGTTTGAGAAGGCATCAGGTGTGGCCGGTGGAGGGGTAGGACCCGGGGGTACTGGATTGTACTCAGTATCCTTCTTTCTACAGGAAACGACAACGATCACGATCAGCGCCAGCAGAAGGGCAAAAGATATGAATTTGAAGAATGTAAATTTTGATTTCATAGTTCCTGGATTTAGCATGAATGAATGGTTTAAAGACATTTTTAAACCACATAATAAATTCATTTACTTATAGATGGGAGTTTCAGATATACATTTTTACGAAGAAACTTAAGTTACCCACGCAAGGTACAGCCTTTTTTCTGTAGCTACTACATAATTATGTAAAAAGGTTACATAATTCACACATTTCACATTTTACTGAACCTCTTGTGTTTAAAATTCTATAAGTGAGTCGGTGTAAGACCTGGTTTTTTTATGAATTTATATGAAAGATGGTAACCATGACCTTTACAACCCGGACAGCTGCAGATACCCTGTTTACGACAATGCTCATGACGGGTAAGCAAATCAGTTATAATGACACCGCCTGGCATATCAGCCATTGTATGGGAACATCATTAATGGTCCATGGATACGGTGATGAAGATAAAGCCCTTGAGGATACAGCATTGATTGGGCAAACCGCAAGACGATACGGCGCTCCCTGGCTTCCTGATTACTGTGATTTCCTGTGGACTGATAAAATTCCCAAAGATAATTCCCTGACAATTCAACTGAAATCAGGTATTTCCACAGTTGATAAACCGGGAGTCAGCCCTGCTGTAGGGAAAAGGGAACCGAAGATTGACAGATTTCCGGATTTGAAGTGACAAAGGCTATACATGAGTCATTTACACTTTCTTCACGCGGACTGCACTCATACCTTTAAACCCGCGCTCTATCTCAAAAGTGACCATATCGTTTTCCTTGATTTCTTCAATCAAACTATTGACGTGTACAAAATATTTCTCTTGAGTATCAAGTTCTTTTATAAAACCAAAACCTTTTGAATTGTTGAAATATTCAACCCTGCCATTTCGTACTGTGGTCTTCTCCTCCTTTTCCCTTTTTGGAACGCCAATCACTATACTTTCAGCATCGATCTTCTTTTTATTTGCCGGATCGGGCGGCGTAGCTGTAATGTTCCCATTTTCATCAACATAGGCAATCATGCTTTCGCGTCCACCACCTTGTGCGTTTGCCTTACGGTCTGCGAGTTTTTGTTGTTTGTCCACTCGTTTCTTTAATCGTTTTTTCTCTTTTTCCTTCTTGTTAAAGGTCTCTTGTGAACCCGCCATATAATTTTTGATTTAAGATGATGTCAAAACTTTTTTACCTGAACCGTCAGGTTCAATGAAATACCTCAATTATAAGTAATTTGTCCGATCAAAACCAATGAAGTCATATATTATGATTGGGGAATTACGGGGAAGTATTTAGAACACTGCTGTTATGCAAAGATAAGATAATAAATGGAAAAAACGCCCTTCATGACCAGTCTTCGCCGGAATAACCTGACCACCTCAGTTTATAGATTGCCAATAAGTTAAGGTGGTCAACCAAAACCGGTGGCAGATGGTAAGATGCTCCGTTTTATCCAGGTACCATCGTTTAAATGATCCATCAAATGAAAAAAGGGAGCAATCTGCCCCCTTTTGCAAAGCCGGTAAATGATTTCGGGAATAGATTATTCCTTTACAGGATTTTCACCTTTGCGTTTAAGATAATCATTAAATGATTTTTCCCCTTCTTCATTCCAATACTGGTCATAATAGCTCCATTTTGAACCATGAGCGTAATCCTTGCAATTATTGCCATCGCTCATGTGATACTTGTGTCTCCATGGCCCAAAGTTATGTCGTCCACGGTAGTGTGGACTCCCATGATGAAAACTTCCGAACAGGAGTCTGCCAAGTATTGCCAGTCCAACCGCCTGCCAGTAAGTAATGACACCAAGGTGGAAGATGACAGGCATCAACCAGTTCCACAGCCACATCACTACCGCTCCGAAAAGGAACGCAAAAGCGGTGAATCCAACAATTCCCAGTATTATCCATCCTGCCCGGTGTTTCTTTCCACTACAGCAATGTCTTTTTTCATAATTATTTTCAATTGTTTCCATGATTTTCATTTTTGATTGTTCAACAATATCTTGTGTAATTTTGAAAGAGCACGATGTTTCCGCGAAAGAAGCGTGCCAACCGGAACATCCCATTCCTCGGAAAGTTCTTCATAGGTTTGGTGCTCAAACTCGGTTGCAATGATCACCGACTGTTCATCAGGTCTGAGTTGTGAAATAGACCATCGCAGCAATTCCGGCTCTATTTTCGAATGATCATTTTCTGTTAATGTTTCATCTGTTACCGTATTAAGTATGTAATTCTCGTTTTTTCTGTCTGTGAAGTTCTCAATCGAAATAGTCCGTTGTTTTTTCTTCTGGTAATCGATAATTCTATTCTTTACCGACCGGTAGATGTAACCGGTCAGATTTCCGATCTGGGTATCCAGATCAAGTTTTTCGATCAATCCTAAAGCGACATCCTGAACGATGTCTTCCGGAGAGGCTTCAAAATAGCGGTCATCGAGATTCTTCCTGACGAAATTGACCAGTTTTTGGTATTCATTCCGGAAGAACCGATCCAATGACTTTTTCTGAAGCTCCTTTTCCATTATGTTATAGACGGGGTCGAATGGTTTTATTGCAGTGAAGTGAAAAATAAAATGGTACTTTGTGTGAAGGTACTGTTTTTGGAATCAATTGATCCGGGACGATTGGTTGAATCTGGTTTTCATGTGGGCAATTTTTTCCTTTGACACACTTTTCTGAACACTCCCCAACTCACCGTCTCACCATCTCGCCACCTCACGAGTCACTTTATTATACTCCGATTGAACAACCCATATACAATCATTGAACAACCATTGAACAACCCTTATACAACCATTGAACAACCATTGAACAACCATTGAACAACCATTATACAGAATGCAAATAAACGCAGAAAGTGTCAAAACGTCCATTGCCGTGTTACCTCTTTCAGAAAATTCTGATTAACCGGAACCAATTTTAAAAATCAACATGATGAAAACACAACATCAAATTCAGGTTTTGGTAGCGCTTGACGACCTTGGTCAGAACCTGCAGCGCATCGAAGAAAAGCTGAAGGATCTGAACCCCGTTTAACCCGTGTGGCTCGGCAACCAGGATGTTTGCAATCTGCTCCACATCTCAAAACGAACCCTCGAAAGCTACCGCGAAAAAAGATACCTCTCCTTTTCCTGAACCGGTATAAAGATTTACTTTTAGTCTTACCTTTGGGTGAGGACTATTCATTGTGAAAAAAAATCCGGTTTTAGTCTGATTATTATAGTTATCACTTTGACATTCCTTTTTAGATATAAGATGATCTATAGCCAACAAAAAATATTCAAATGAAAGCACTTCTGTTTCTGGCATTATTGAGTGTAATCTTTGCAGTTGATGGTCTTGCACAGGTCGGTATTAATACCGATGGAAGCAGTCCTGATGGTTCGGCCATTCTCGATGCAAAATCGACCAGAAAGGGTTTTTTACCTCCGAGAATGACATCCGCACAACGTGATTCGATAACTTCACCTGCTTCAGGGTTGGTTATTTATAATACAGATCTGAATTGTCTTGAGTTTTTTACCGGATCTGTAAGCGGCTGGAATTGTCCGTGCAGCAGCTTTGGGACGATCAACTGCAATGAGGCTGTAGTTCATGGGACCTATTTCCCGGGAGTGACTTTCACACCTTCAAATAACATAACCGTGTGGGTTAATGTCCTGAAAACCGGTGGATTTCAAATTACTACGCATCCTGTTAATGGTTATTATTTTTACAAATGCGGCACATTCACATCCACCGGTGCACAAACTGTCGATTTACCAGGCTTCGGTACTCCGGTGAATACCGGAACGGACGAATTTACCCTTAATTTTGGATCCTCGGCATGTAATTTTCCGGTGGTGGTTCAAAATGTTCCTCCTGTGGTTCTTTTCAGAAATGGCATTTTTCTGCATCACTCAACCGGGGGGTGCATTTGGGGTCCGAATGGCAGCAATACCAGTGTCCTCCTGGAGATTGAGGTCTATAATGCTGTCCATGGATATACAGGAGTAGAGGCAATATCAATGAATGAAGAATGGTGGGCTCCCGGCGACAACGAGTGGGTAACCCAGCATGCTTTTTTTGAAGATACGAGTCCTGTTACCGGTATCGGGTATTATCTCCCGGTGAATAAAATCATTGTTATTAAATCCTGTTTTCCGGCCTCAGCCATGAGCGGGACAGGACAACCTTCCGATACCCTGGATCCTGAAATGAAAACGGTTTATAACTACAAATGGCATTGGAGGCATATCATTCAGGTGATGAAATCGCACCCTGAAAACTTTTTTGTAATCTGGACCAATGCCCCCCTGGAGCCATATTCAACAAATACCACAGAAGCTGTGTTGTCAAAACAGTTTTGCAGCTGGGCTAAAAATGTTCTGGCAGAGGGACTTGATCCTGAAACTGGTATTTTTCCACCCAATGTATATGTTTTTGATTTCTTTCAAAAATTGACCGGATCAGATGGGATGATGCTCGAGATGTATGCCGCAGGTCCCGGTGATTCACACCCCAATGCTGCTGCAACTGCTTTGGTGGCGCCTCAGTTCGTGGAAGAAATTTTTAATGCTTCTATTGGTTACGAGTCCGTTGCCCAAGTTGTCAAATAAACAAGCCCGCCAGGGTGAAACTAACACCCCGGACGATTTACAAACTTATAAAAAAAAGGAAATTACAGAAGGTTGAAATTTCAACCATTGATAAACCCGGAGTGACTCAGAAAATCATGGCGAGGAGGGGAGCGGTGGAAGGATGGGAAGTAATTCCGTATATATTTCCTTTTCCTGAACCAGTATAAAAATCAAACTATTAATCTTACCTTTGATTGAGGTCAATTCATTATGAAATACAAATCCGTTTCTTGTCTGATTATTCTTCTTATCACTTTGACTTTCATCAATGGATGTAAGAAAGACAACCAAAATAATACAGACCCAAAGATTAAATATCCCGGAAATTACTCTTTTACAACCATCTTCCAAAACACAGGTTCCCCTGACACAACAATTCTGTATGATGGTTATATAAGTTATGATGATTTTCAAAAACGATGGACAGTACAGTTCTTATCTAATTATTCGATTTATCCCGCTATTGACAACAATGGTGTCATGTCCTATCCAGAATCAGTGAATCCACCAAGTGTTTGGTTTTTTTCAGGAAATATAGATGATTACGGAAATATCAATTTTATTTTAAGACAAACTATTAGCCATCACGGTGTAGATTATATAACCTCATATACTGTAACAGGTAAAAAAAAAAGCAGGAATTGAAGAATAGAAAGCTCTGAAGGATTTTCAGTCCAATACCCCAAGGGATGATGGATCCCGTGTCCAAGATCACCGTAAGATTCAATAATGGTGAAGATAAGACACTTTTCGAATTTTATCCCGATGAGATTTCATTTTCCGAAACTGAGTTTATTGGGTTGACGGAATCAGAGGCATTGAAGTTGAGATTTGAAAAGGATGAGAACCCTCACCTTTTTATCTATTCACTGATTTCATAGCTTGCGGGGCGTAACGCTGTCCGGAGGCAACACCAGGTGGCATTGCATTGTTGAGTTGTTTTATCTCTGCTTCGGTTAAGGTTATATCCACTGCATTGACATTTTCTTCAAGATATATCCTGCGTTTTGTACCGGGTATAGGGACTACATCTTCACCCTGACCGAGTATCCATGCAAGAGCGATTTGAGCTTTGGAACATCCTTTTACCTTTGAAATTTCATCCAACTTAATGAGAAGATTCAAGTTGTTTTTTAAATTTTCACCTTGGAAACGGGGATGATTCTGACGAAAGTCACCTTCATTAAAATCGTCATCCTTTTTGAATCTACCGGTAAGGAAACCTCGTCCGAGCGGACTGTATGGAACAAACCCGATTCCAAGTTCACGACAAACTGCAAGAATTTCAGTCTCCACATCGCGTGACCATAAAGAATACTCCGTTTGAAGTGCTGTTATCTTATGAATTTTATATGCACGTCTGATCGTTTCAGGACTTGCTTCAGAAAGTCCAATATATCTCACCTTCCCTTCTTTTACAAGCTTAGCCATTGCTTCAACAGTCTCTTCAATCGGAGTATCCGGGTCAACCCTATGCTGGTAGTAAAGGTCTATG
>JALNZC010000075.1 GCA_023229525.1 Bacteroidales bacterium | reverse complement strand
CTGGTTAATTAAGATTGATAGTGTTGGTACATTACTGTGGGATAAAAGTTATGGGGGGTCATCCAGTGACTATGCAATGAGAATTTTTGAAACAATCGGAGGTTCATATTTTATTGTTGGTGGTTCTTATTCTGCTGACGGTGATATTTCAAACGATCCATATCCAAACTCCTCGGACTATTGGATAATAAAAATAGATAGTATTGGCGGAATAATCTGGGAAAGGATTATTGGGGGACCAGCAACGGATGGATTGAGGACAGGGACAATTACATTTGATGGCGGTATAATCGCTTTTGGTACAATAAATGCTGGTGGAGGGGATATAAGCAATTATTTCGGTTATGTTGATATGTGGATGATAAAACTGAACAGTGATGGTGGAACTGCCTGGGACTTTACCATTGGCACATCATGGATAGATGTCGGAGGGGCTATTATTCAAACAGATGACAGAGGATATCTTATAGGTGGTAGTTCACGCATCGAAGCAGGAGGTAATTTAACCTGTGAACCTTATAATTATATGTCAGAGGCCATTTTAATGAAATTGGATTCGAACCGGAATATTGAATGGCAACAATGTTACGGAGGGAGTGGAAATGAGGGTGTTACAGGATTATTGGAAACAGGGGATGGATATGTTTTAATAGCTTATGCAACCGCAGGCGACGGGGACCTTACAGGATCAGGGTGGCACGGAGGTAATGATATATGGGTTGTAAGAACCGATTTTACCGGCAATATTATCTGGCAAAAATGTTTTGGAGGCTCTTCACACGAATTTGCGAGCCGGATTTTCCAGACGGAAGATGGTGGATTTGTTGTTGTCGGAGAAGTAAAATCGCTAGATGGGGATGTGGTAGGGAATCATTCAATTAATGATCGGTATGATATCTGGATGTTTAAAATTTCCGGTGAAGGGGAGTTGGTATGGCAGCAGTGTTTTGGAGGGCTATCGGATGAAATGCTGGATTTCGGGGTGGTTAAGAAAAGTGATAATAAGTATGTTCTTTCGGGTACAGCGAATTTGGTATCGTTCGATGTTACCTGCGCGCCGAATACTCCATATTATGATTACTGGGTATTCCAGGTTTCTGATACTACCGTAAATATTGAAGAGACTCAGCCAGGACAAAAAGTATTAAAGGTATATCCCAATCCGGCAAGAGATTATGTGGTTTTTGAGCGCAACGGGACACAAATTACCCAGCAAAAACAAGATTATATCCAAATCATGAATGTCTTCGGGGAGTTGGTTGAAACACTTGAAATGCGCGGGAACAAAACGGTTTGGAATATGGAGGGAATTATACCGGGAGTTTATTTCTATAAATACGGGGGAAGTGATTATTTTGGGAAAGTGGTGAAAAGGTGAGATTATGAGTATAAAAAACAAGGTCGAAGGGCTTATAGCTTATTCAAATTTGACCTTATGTTTATTTCATATCAATATCTTAAGTACGGTAATCAACTCACACCATTATAATAAAAATATCATATACGAACTTGCGGTTGGGATAAGCGTTAAGAGGCTCGTTACAGAAATGAACCGATCCAATCCATCCATCAAAAAAAGGCTTTATGGAATCCGTAAATGTTTCTATACAAGAACCAATGGTGAGTTGGTTTACTAAGCGCTGTTCAGACAAAATCCACATTAGAATCCATGCAGGCAAATTCTTTGTTGCTTGCAACGGAGTCAGCCAGCAGGAATTATAACTTCAATTTTTAAACACTTTCCCTTACGAATTACGGAAAACCGTAAAAAATTTTACGGTTATAATCCCTTGACAATGGTTAATAATTATATTATTATTGCTAGGTAATTTAATGTTTATAATCGTATCCTCATCGGTATCACAATTAAACCACATTCCCCTTAAGTGAGGGAATTATAAAATAGTCATTCAGATATATATTTTATCATTTAAACACCTGGAAGATAAACCTCAAGACTGTTAAATGAAGAACATCAATAAAAGCAATATTAGTCAATTCCCTATTTTGGGTATCGACGTTTCAGCTTAAACCTGGATCATACCGGTGAAACATATATCATCCATCCTCATCGTTGACGACGCTCAAGAAAATTTATCCTTCCTTGAATGCGTCTTAATGAAAAGCAAAGTTAACCTGATCCACACGCTATCCGGTTCTGAGACATTGGAGAAGATCAAGGGAATTGAACTTGCCCTTGCCGTCATCGACGTTTGTATTCCCGGAATGAACGGCTTTGAACTGGCGTTGAAAATTAATGAGGAAAGATCGGATGTGAAGGTGCCGATCATTTTTCTTACAGCGAGGCATGTTATTGAAAAACAAGTTTTCGAAGGCTTTGGCTCCGGAGCAATCGATTTCATTTTTAAACCAGTCAATCAGCATATTTTACAATGTAAAGTCAACATTTTTCTTGATCTTTTCAAACAGCGACAATCAATTATCCTGAATGAAACACGACTGAAAAAATCTATTGCCGAATTAGCGGATACCAATGTCATTCTGTTAAAGAGTGAAGCAAAATACCGAACATTGTTAAATGCTTCTCCCGATGGTATTGTTCTTACTGATCTTAAAGGAATAATTACAGATATTTCCGAAATAGGCCTTGAGCTATTTGGTGCCATTACCAATGATGAACTGGTGGGTAAAAATCTTTTCCGGTTCATTCCATCAAGTGAAAAGAATACGATGCAAAAAATAGTTGAAAAGACAATGAATGAAGGACTTATACAAAATATTGAGATAAAAATTAAAAAGCAAAATCAATCTTTTTTTTTGGGTGAAATAAGTGCTACTTTAATACAGGGACTGGATGGGGCGCCCCTATCATTCATGATCATCATCCGAGATATTTCCCAACGTAAAAAAATGGAGACAAAACAGATCAACGCCGACCGTTTGTCCACCCTTGGAGAAATGGCATCAGGCATAGCCCATGAGATCAACCAGCCGTTAAATATCATTTCTATGGTAATGGATAAAATACTCTTTGAATCTGCCAAAACCGAAACGATCGACCTTGAATTCATTAAAAATAAATCAAACAAAATTTTCGAAAATATAGCTCGGATCAGAAATATCATCGATCATGTCAGGTCTTTTTCAAGAAACAATGACGATTATGTATTGACAGCATTCGATATCAATTCAAGTATCGAAAATGCATCTTCGATGATAACGCAACAGTTCAAATATCTTGGAATCAACCTTATTCTTCAACTCGAAAAACAAATTCCCAGGTTATTTGGCAATACCAATAAATTTGAGCAGGTTATTCTTAACCTGTTGACCAATGCAAAGGATGCGGTGTTGGAAAAGAAAAGCAAACATGAAGAAATTTTTGATATGATCATTGGTATCAGAACATATCAGGAGAATCAAAAACTGATCGTTGAAGTTACTGACAATGGCATTGGGATTAGTAATGTCGATATCAACAATATCATGCTTCCGTTCTATACCACTAAGGATGAAGGCAAAGGGACCGGTCTCGGATTATCAATTTGTCATCAGATAATCAAGGACATGGGGGGAACCATTGACATAACAAGTGAAAAAACTAATGGAACAATTATCAAACTGGTTTTAGATATTCAAAAGAATAATTAAAGATGACAACACGCGATAAAATAAAAATCCTGATCCTTGATGATGAAAAACAGTTTACTGAGGAATTGAGCGGATTTTTCCAGGGTTCTGACTATCAGTCATTTGAGGCCAACACATCAGCGGAAGGGAAAAAAATATTAGCGGATCATGAAATTGACCTGTTGATCCTCGATATCAGATTACCCGGTGTGAATGGCCTCGACATCCTGAAAGAGGTGAAACTTCAGCATCCCCGGATGGAAGTCATTATCATCTCTGCCCATGGCGATATGGATACCGTAATCAAGGCAATGCGGCTTGGAGCATTCGATTACCTGCGTAAACCATTCAGGTATATCGACATTCAGATTGCCATTGAACGAACCCAAAAATACCTTCAAATGCAGCGAAAGCTCAAGCAGATGGAAGAACGAAACTCCCTGATCTCAACAACACTCGAAGAAAAGATCGACCGGCAATTTATCGGCGTTAGCCCTCAGATTCTGGAGGTATTCGAGCAAGCCATCACCGCTGCAAATTACCCTGACGCCAATGTGCTTATTACCGGTGAAAGCGGAACCGGAAAAGAAAACATTGCCAGAATCATTCATTATTTAAGCATTAGGAATGAACATGTTTTTTGTGCCGTCAACAGCAGTGCCATTAATGAAACGCTTCTGGAGAGCGAATTTTTTGGTCATAAAAAGGGATCATTTACAGGCGCCATCGCTGATAAAATGGGTTTCTTTGAAGTGTGTAACGGGGGTACCTTGTTTCTTGACGAAATTGCAGATATGTCATTAAACCTGCAGGCGAAAATTTTGCGTGCCACTGAAGAAAAGGTGATCACAAGGGTGGGAGATACAAACCCGATTCGAACCGACTTCCGTATCATTTCTGCAACAAATCATGATATCAATAAGCGCGTTGAGAAGAAAAAATTCAGACTCGACCTGCTTCACAGGCTCAATACCCTCCATATCCATATTCCCGCTCTCCGTGAAAGGCCCCAGGATATCAAACCCCTGCTGATCCATTTTGTTGATGTGTATGCGATGAAATTTAACAAGCCAACCCTTCATATTTCGATGGATGTTTTTGATGTGCTACTGAAGTATGATTTCCCGGGAAATGTAAGGGAATTAAGAAATTTGACCGAAAGGGCAATCATTCTATGCAAAAGCAACCTGCTTGGGATAAATGACTTCCCGGTAAAACTGCAAAAATCATCCTCATTGGAAGAGGATGCTACCTTTTCAGTTAATCTGAAAATGCATGAAGTTAATATGATCCGTAAGACGCTACAAACCTGCAATTACAATAAACAAGCAGCGGCTGATGCGCTGGGTATACACCGGGATGCCCTCAGCCGAAAAATGAAGAAATTCAATATCACTACCATACCTGAACATCTGGGATGAAAGGTTTTATGCACTTGTAGCAAAAAATCTTCTTCAACATCCCCTTGTACCAACTCTTTACAATGATCCCGTTGTCAATATGAATTATGATCGTTGGGATCGTGCCATAATCTGGTTGTATAAGCAACCTTTTTTTTATAATTCTGAAACTACATTACTCAATTTATTTTTATTTAGTTGGGATGAGTTTGGTCAGAAACCCAGTTTGATATATGTAAGCGGTATATCCCCGTGAGATAAATTTATTAATCGTTGTTGAATCCGGAATGCCCGAGTAAGCAGTGAAATTTGTATAAAACATGGTCTCAACCGGTTTCTCCGAATTAAAAATAACAACCTTTTTCTCTTTTATCCGCTTGGTAAGAAAGCGTAATTCATTTGCCCATAATGAATTTTTCTCCGTTTTTTCAAAAGGGCTCAATCTTTCAATACTCAATCTTATGGGTAAAATGATCAGTAGACAAAGAACAATATATTTCAACCATCGGTACTTTCTCCTGACAACCGCCTCTTTTAAATAAAACCAATACCAGGCGGTTAACAGAAAGAATGCTGGAGCGGATATCATAAGGTAGGTGTGCCTTTTGGTTTCGGCAAATGAAAAAATAATAACAGGTACTATCCACCATACAGTGAGCAATTTAAGAGCCCACTCCCGTCTATGCTTAAACAAATAATAAAGGGAAAATAAAAGTGGGATATAAATAATTTCACCGAAAATAATCTCAACATAGTTTATATAGTACCAAAATGGAGCACTATGTGTTTCAATGATAGAAGAGTAAGCAAAAAGTAATTTACGAATAACCCATTTCGCTTCTATCGGAAAATTGATTAAAATATAAATAAACCATGGTAAAGCAATAATTAAGCATCCTGATATAATTAATATGAAGTGGCTAATAATCTCACGAGTCTTGTATTTCCTTGCAAAAAGAGCACCTGTTAGCCAGACTGGAAATACAAGTAATGCAGGAAACCATTTTGAAAGAACAGCCAGTCCGATAAATACCCCTCCTAATAAAGACAAATAATACTTATTCTTTTTTATAATTGAGAGGATACAAAACAGTATGGCAATCTCGATGAAAACATTAAAAAAGGTTTCAATATGATCAGAGGATAATTTCCCAGCCGCCAATTCAAGGACAATTCCATTTATTGCATGAAGATAAGCTGCTAGCAGACCGGTTTTTTTATCAAAAAGGTAGCAACCGATGAGAAAAGTCAAATATATTGCTAAAAGAGAAAAAATAATTGAAGGGATACGGACTGCAAATTCTGTATTCCCAAAAGTATGAATTGATAAGGCAATAAACCAAAGTGGAACAGGAGGTTTTTCGAGCCACACATTATTAGCCACCCAGACCTTATAATCGTATTTGATCACCGCATTATCGTACAATGTCGGTTTGAATGGATGTTTTATAAGATTTTTAGCTACTAATGCGTGATACCGTTCATCCCATTCATGCAGATAGTGATCGGAGGCCATATTTACACGTAGTGTCAATCCACAAAGTAAAATGAAGAACAATGACAGGTTGTAACAGCACTTACGAAACATCCGCCATGCTATGAAAGAACAAATTGCACAAATGGAAATTGTAATAATTCCAAAGATGATATTTCCCATTAGTAATATATCATTCGTAGCGAATTTAATACATTTTCAAGTTACTGACAGGTCCTATCTGAAAGCAGGTTCTTGAAAGCTTCCTACCGAACGTAGAACAACACTGGCCTGTACCAAGATTACCATTATCAAGTTGAAGAAGAAACTAACCATCAATAAGATAGCCAATTCCGATACACTTCTTAAAAGCTTTCAATACAGTATAAATAAAAACCAGCATTAAGGCTGGTTCCGGGAGGTGTGATCCGATTTTCAAACGGTCTTGGTGATCCCGGCGCGATTCGAACGCGCGACCCACAGCTTAGAAGGCTGTTGCTCTATCCAGCTGAGCTACGGGACCATTTTGGGGACTGCAAAAGTAACAAATATTAAATTGTTAACAAATGATCCGGCCTTCACCGGGAAATCCTAATTTTGTCAAGGGAAACGATACATGATTCGGGTTTTGGACAGGAAGTTCCAGATTCTGATTCATAATTTATAATTTATCTATAATTTAATGGAAATGAGGATACTTAAAGAAAAGACAGCCGCAGTGGTCATCGATTTCCAGGAAAGGATATTTCCGGCCATTCATGAAAATGAAAAGTTGGCCCGGAATGTTTCCATACTCATTGGAGGATTAAAGGCCCTTGAGATTCCCCTGTTTGTGACCGAACAATATGTAAAGGGACTCGGGCCGACCATCCATGCTATCGCTAATTCCATTAAAGGCATCGAGAGGATCGAAAAGTCATCATTCAGTTGTTGCGACGAACCGCGTTTTATGCTTGAACTGGCTGCTTCAGGGAAAGAGTTTGTTGTTGTGACAGGAATAGAAAGTCATGTTTGCGTTTTACAAACAGCCATAGATCTGAAACATAATGGTTACTGTCCGATAGTTGTGGAAGATTGCATCTCTTCCCGGAAATCCAATGACAAACTGATGGCAATCGAACGGATGCGCCACGAAGGTATAGCGATCACTACCTATGAGGCGATACTTTTTGAATTGCTCAGGTATTCCGGAGGAGAAACATTCAAAGCTATTTCAAGACTGGTAAAGTGATGCAGGATGCAGGATGCAGGATACAGGATGCAGGATACAGGATACAGGATGCAAGGTGCTGGATGAAAAATGGTAATTATACAGATGTTGGAAGTTGTTAACGCTGAAATACTGAAATCTGCATTTGAGTTTTGAGTTTTGAATTTTGAGTTTTTTAATGAATATGTCTTTTGACGAAATAACAAACGGTGATAGTCCTGAACTGGAGTCGGGGAAGTTGCAGGAAACAGTTCACCTTTCTGAGATGTACCAGAGCTGGTTCCTGGATTATGCCTCCTATGTTATCCTGGAACGGGCTGTCCCGGAGATCACCGACGGATTGAAACCGGTACAGCGGCGAATCCTGCATGCCATGAAGGAACTTGATGATGGCCGGTATAATAAAGTGGCCAACATTATCGGCCATACCATGAAATACCACCCTCATGGCGACGCCTCCATTGGTGATGCCCTTGTTCAGTTGGGCCAGAAAGATTTGCTCATCGATACCCAGGGAAACTGGGGAAACATCCTTACCGGCGACAGCGCTGCGGCACCCCGATATATTGAAGCAAGGCCATCAAAATTTGCACTCGAAGTACTATTTAATCCCAAGACAACACCTTGGCAAACTTCTTATGATGGACGAAACAAGGAACCGGTAGCGCTTCCAGCAAAATTTCCTTTATTGCTTGCTCAGGGGGTGGAAGGTATTGCGGTTGGCCTGGCTTCAAAAATATTACCCCACAACTTCAATGAACTGATTGATGCTTCAATCAAAATCCTCCAGGGAAAAGAATTCGAACTGTTTCCCGATTTTCTTACCGGAGGAATGATCGATATCTCCCGTTACAACGATGGCATCAGAGGAGGAAAAATCAGGTTGCGATCCAGGATTATTCTCGAAGATAAAAAGACACTCGTGATCCGGGAGATCCCTTATGGAACTACCACAGGTTCCATCATCGATTCTATCCTTACAGCCAATGATAAAGGAAAGATCAAGATCCGCAAGATTGATGACAACACAGCGCAGGATGTGGAAATACTGATACAACTGGCCCCGGGAGTTTCTCCCGATACCACCATGGATGCACTTTATGCATTTACTGAATGCGAAGTCTCAATATCTCCCAACGCCTGTGTGATTGAAAAGGGAAAACCCCGGTTCATGGGGGTTTCGGAGATTCTGAGGACCAATACCCAACGAACAGTTGAATTGCTGAAGCTTGAATTGGATATCCGCCGGCAGGAATTGCTTGACCAATTACATTATGCTTCACTGGAGAAGATCTTCATCGAAAATGAGGTTTACGAAGGAATTAAAAAATGTAAAACCACGGAAGAGATCGATACCGCCATTTTCAGGGGTTTGAAACCCTTCACAAAACAGATCATCCGCACCGTTTCAAAGGAAGATGTCCAGAAATTAAGGAAAATTCCGATCGAGCGGATATCAAGGTTCAATTCTGCAAGGGCGGATGAAGTTATGAAAGGGATCACTGTCGAAATGGATGAAGTAGATAACCATCTTGCACACCTGATTGATTTTGCCATCGAATATTTCCGGCAAATCCGGAAAAAATATGGTAAAAACCGTGACAGGCGCACCGAGATAAGAAGTTTCGATATCATTGAAGCTGCCAAGGTTGCGGCCGCCAACGAAAAACTCTATGTCAACCGCGAAGAAGGATTTGCTGGTACCAGTCTTAAAAAAGACGAATTCGTCTGTGACTGCTCCGATATCGACGATATTATCGTTTTCCGCGAAGATGGAACATTTCTGGTTGTTAAAGTAACCGACAAGATATTTGTTGGTCAGAGCGTGATCCATATTGCAGTTTTTAACAAGAATGACACACGCACGGTTTACAACCTGATATACCGTGACGGTAAAAACGGGAAAACAATGGTCAAACGGTTCAGCGTACTGGGCATAACCCGCGATAAGGAATATACAGCAACCAAAGGCACTGCTGGTTCCAAGGTGCTTTATTTCACGGCTAATCCCAATGGTGAAGCTGAAGTGATCCGCATTGAATTGAAACCCAAACCCCGGCTGAAAAAAACATCTTTCGATTTTAATTTTGCAGATATCGCAATCAAGGGCCGTAGTTCCATGGGAAATACGCTAACCAAATATGCGGTCAGGAAAATCGACCAACGCCAGGAAGGAATTTCCACGCTTGGTTCGCTGAATATCTGGTATGATGAAACCGTGCAGCGTCTCAACACCGACGGCAGGGGTGTTTTGCTGGGGGCGTTTTCGGGAACCGACCGTATTGTTTCCATCATGCAATCGGGTCATTACCGTCTGACATCATTTGATCTTTCGACCCATTTTGATGAGGATATGATCCATATTGCAAAATATGATCCCGAAAAAATATTTGCTGCGGTTTACATTGAAAACGAAACAAAACACTATTATATCAAACGTTTCAGGATTGAACCTTCGGAAAAAAAGGTTGAATTTGTTGAAAGCGGAAATGAACTGGTTTTATTTTCACACGATTCCAATCCCCGGCTGGAACTTCTTTACGATATGAAACATAAGTCCAAGGGGTCAGAACAGGAGGAAATCCACATTATCGATTTTATCGGTGTAAAAGGATACAAAGCCAAGGGTAAACGGATCACGATCCATCCCCTGAGAAAAATTTCCTGGTTGGATCCCCTTCCTGACACCTACATTTCACTGGAAATCCCGAAGTTGAATTATAATGAAGAATCCGGAATCTCAGAAGAAACGGAAATTATTAAACAAGAGGAACAACAAGAAGAAGCATCAGGGTCAGAGCCATTGGTACCTGTTGAACCGGTTGACCTGATTACCGGTCCGGATGTACAACCTGAATCACTTTTGAAGGAACCGATAGAAAAAGAGAAAAGAAAGGCCAGGAGAAAAGCAAAAAATTTGGAATCGCCTGAAGCGGAATCATCGGAACAACCAAAAAAAAACGGAGAAGAGCCGGGTGATGCCATTCAGATGGAGTTG
>JALNZC010000021.1 GCA_023229525.1 Bacteroidales bacterium | reverse complement strand
CGGGAAATACCCAACGGCGACCGGTTTGCTCTGCACGTTCCTTGAGTGATCTATAGTTGATATCGCGGGCAATATAATAAACGGGCTCAAGCAAGTTATCACCCGGATGGATGATTTCCTCTTCCAGGGCCAGTTCGTACATTTTGGTTCCAGGATAAATACGCATGCCGATAAAAGGGAAAAACACAGTATTTTCAATGCGTTTCGAATTCTCAAAACTCTCGTCGATGGTCTGTTCGGTTTCCCCATATCCACCGATAATCATAAAATGACAAAAATAAATACCAACCTGGTTACAATACTCCGACACGCGTACCACTTCATCTACATCGAAATGTTTACCATAATGTTTCAGGGTGGTATTTGAGAGTGATTCAGTGCCAAATTCGATATGCGTCAGCCCTGCTTCGGCATATAATTTAAGTTGGTCCAGCGTCAGATTATGGGGAGAGAAATAAGCGCCCCAATGAACTGGGAGTTTGGCTGCAATCATTTTCCTGGCCAGTTCAATATTGTAACTATTATTGATATTGAAGACTGAATCGGTAAAAAAGAGATAGTCAATTTTATACTGGTAATACAGATCGGATATGGTATGGATGACTTTGTCGCTATTCAGGGTCCTCACCTCGTGCCCCTCGATCAATGGATAGGTGCAATAGATGCAATTATAGGGACAACCGCGTTTGGTCTGAATATTCACCATTCCGGCCTTCTCCCAATAAAAACCGATAAGCTCTTTATTTAAATCAAGGTCAGGCTCATGGATGAATCGTTTACGCTTATTGATAACGATGCCTCCGTTTAACCGGTATACAAGTCCTTCGATGTTTAAATCAGGTATCCCCTTGTCAAGACTGAGCAGTAATTTATACAGGGTTTCTTCTCCTTCACCATGAATGCCATAATCGGGAGTAAAAAAAGAAAATAATTCAGCGGGATAAATTGAAAATCCGGATCCACCGATGATGATGGGTGACCGGACCATTTCACGGATAGTATCCACGATGGCCGTATAACCGCTGATAAAGCTTTCCTGGCTGTAAAAATTTACATCGTCGATGTTCCGGAGTGAGAGTCCGATGTAATCGGGATTGAAGTCGAGCAGAAATTCCTTAAAAGTACTTAAGGAATTCAGGTTAAAGTCAAATAACCGTATCTGATAATCAGGAAGCCGTTCGTGAAGGTAGGTATAAAGATAGGAGAGGCCCAGCGGATATACGGGATAAGGATTCGTGTAACGATTGGCAGATACGAATAGCAATTTTTTGCCGGGCATATCAGTTCACGGTTTCTTGCATTGATAATGATGATTCAGGGATTTTCCAGAAATCGTAATAGTTAAACCATTGAAGTGGATACCGGATGAGGATTTCTTCCAGTTTCTTCACGTAAACTTTTACTGCATCAGTCAAAGAATCATCTCTTAGTTTAGGGTTTCGTGAAAAAGGTATTTCGAGAAGTGGTGTGGCATAGAAATGATAATGTTTCCGGGTCTCTTTTATCGCAAAAACAAAGGAAACAGGAACATTGAACCTGGATGCCATGTTTACCGGTCCCACCGGGAAAAGGGCAGGTTTTCCAAGGAAATCGACTACCACAGTCTTATTTCCTTCAATAAACCGGTCGCCATGCATGGCAATGATCTCTTTATCGGCAAGTGCTTGTTTTATCTCAAGTAAATGTGAATAATTATCGCGGATAACGATGAAATTGACATTCCGGTTGGTCAGTACTCCGGATAAATAATTTTTAATTTGCTGATGCTCTGCATCAAAAAGGATGATGTTGATTTTCTTTTCAAGGCGATTCAGCAGTTGACCCGCGATTTCCCAATTACCTACATGGGCGCTGATCAAAAAGCCTCCCTTGTCCATCTGACGAAGGTATTCTTCACCTTCGAAGTTGAAGGTGAATTTTGGCTGACAACCCGCCAGCATGGCGATTTTGTCAACCAGGACCTGGCCAAATAGATAGTAATTCTTAAAAATGCAAATCAGTGATCGTATTTTACCGTAATGGTGCATTTTATGGAAATAGTTAAACATTGCGGTGAAGGCTTTCCCGGAAGCAAAAACGAAATAAAAAACGACGAAACGAAGAAGAAAGTAAGCGAATGAAATGCCCAGGGTCTTCAGTGTCCAGATAAAGATTTTATAGCCCAGAACACCTCCCCGGGTTTTTCCTTCCCATGAAGACATTTATTGGTTGTTTGGATTAACATTTTTAGTAATATAGCCATAAAAGTCTTGTAAGGATCTGACATCGACCATTTCTTCAACTTTCATTTTGAAGCCGAAGTTGTTTTCAATAATTACGAATAAATCAACAAAGTCGAGACTGTCGATGCCAAGATCCTTCTTCAGGTCAGCAGTAGGGGATATCTGCTTTTCATCAATTTCAATTTCGTCGATCAGAAGTTGGTTTATTTTCCTGATAATTTCTTCATTTTGCATCATCATCTCCATTAACCGATGCAAAAATAGGAATTTTTTTTATGAAAACAGCGATTACATTTTTCTGATAATCAGAGAAGAATTGGTACCGCCAAATCCGAAAGAGTTTGAGAGAAAGGCACGGATTTCCATCGGTGTTGTCTGAGTGGCGATATTCAAAATGGCAGTGAACTCGTCAACATTTTCTAGGTTTATATTCGGGGCAACAAAAGAATGGTTCATCATCAATGTTGAATAGATCACTTCGCTTGCACCACCCATCCACATTTCATGCCCGGTCATCGATTTTGTACTGCTGACCAGTGGTTTGGAAGAACCAAATACAGCATCGATCGATTTGGCTTCGTTGCTGTCGCCTGCGGGAGTGGAAGTTGCATGTGCATTGATATAATCGATTTCATGGGATCGGATCCCGGCATCTGAAAGTGCTTTTTGCATGGCTTTGACCGGTCCATCCACATTGGGCATGGAAATATGTTCTCCGTTGGAAGAAAATCCATAACCAATGACCTCACCATAAATTGTTGCGCCCCGTCGCATCGCCGATTCATAGCTTTCAAGAATCACGGTTCCAGCGCCACCGCTGGGAACAAGACCATCGCGGTCGCGGTCAAAAGGGCGGGAAGCTTTTGCAGGCTCAGATTCACGGATGGAAAAAGCATTCAAAGCATCAAAGCTGGCAGTCGATTCGGCATTGATCTCCTGAGCACCACCGCAGATAATAATATCCTGTAATCCTTGTTTGATTAAAAGATAACCTATACCGATCGCGTGCGAACCACTCGCACAGGCGCCGCTTATGGTGAAATTTATTCCTTTTAACCTGAAGATGACGGATAGATTCATTGATATTGTCGAATTCATCGACTGGAAAATATAACCTGATCCGATCATCATGGTATCTTTTTTCTGACGAAGAATATCCACCGACTCAACCACGGGAACAGCAGAGCTATCATTTCCGAATAAAATTCCTATTTCGCGGTTATCCAGAAAGGTCTGATCAATGTTTGCATTTTGAAGCGCTTCAAGGGTAGAAATATAGGCATATTCACCATGTACAGGTAACCCCACCCGCAAACGACGGTCTAGTACTCCTTTGAGTTGAGGACGGTCTACCATGCCCGTCAAGGCCGATCGGAACCCCATCTCTTTCCTGCGTGGGTCAAAGATGACTCCCGATTTACCAGCGTATAGTGATTCTCTGACTTCGGTGAGATTTTTTCCGATCACCGAATAAATGCCCATACCTGTGATTACAACTCTCTGCATAGGTTAGATAGCAAGGTGGCGAGATAGCGAAATGAATTATGTATATAGCCCGCCATTTACATTGATGACTGTACCCGTAACATAGGATGCTTTCTCAGAAGCAAGGAATGCCACGGCTTCGGCGACCTCTTCCGGTTTCCCGAACCTGCCCATCGGTATCATGATTTTCAGTTGGGATTCATCGAGATCCTTTGTCATATCTGTCTGGATGAAACCCGGGGCCACTGCATTGACGGTTACATTTTTTTTAGCCACTTCCTGTGCAAGCGCTTTGGTAGCGCCGATCACACCGGCTTTGGCAGCGGAATAGTTAGCCTGTCCCGGCAGCCCTTTTAATCCTGAAAGGGATACAACGTTGATAATCCTTCCCATTTTTTTGATCAGCATCTCCTTGATCAAAAAGCGGGTAACATATAGAAAACTGTTCAGATTGGTGTTCATCACCTCATGCCACTCTTCGTTTTTCATCCACATTAACAAAGCATCCCGGCGGATCCCGGCATTATTGACCAGTACCTTGATGTATTGTCCTTCGTGGGCCAATTGCCAGCGTCCCAATTCCCGTTCAATATCTGTTTGATTTGAAACATCAAATTGTATGATCTCGCCATCGCTCCCTTTTTCCCTGATAAGCTTCAGGGTATTTTCTGCTTCTTCCTTATTGGAATGATAATTGACCAGGATATAATATCCCAATTCAGCCAATCTAACAGAAACCGCTCGTCCGATTCCCCTTGATCCTCCTGTAACCAATGCGTAGTTCATAGAAAAAATAATTTTAATCCGCCAGGGGAAACTTCGGTTTATTTTCTAATATATAATTTTCGATATTCTGGATAGCCTTGTATTTTGTTGTATCTTCAGTAAACATAGGAACTATTTTACGGAGATCCTCAAATTTCTTTCGGGAATAAGTCGAAAGTTTTGATTTGGAATTAAGAAATTCGATGGCTTGTAAAATCGTTATCATGTGAATGGATAGAACATGATATGTATTATCGATAACGCGTTTTGTCATCAATGCCGCGTTGGTTCCCATGCTGACGATATCCTGATTATCGTTGTTGTTGGTTATGCTATGGATGTACATCGGAAAGGAGAGGGTCTGATTTTCAGCAACATTGGATACAGCGGTAAACTGGACGCCTTGCATACCCAAATTCAACCCAAGTTTTCCGAGGTTAACGAAGGGAGGTAATTTCTCATTCAGTTTGTCATTCATCAGGTAGTTTAATTGCCTTTCAGCCAGCATCGAAAGTTTAGTGATGGCGATCTTCAGTTTATCCATTTCGAGGGCTACATAATCACCATGGAAATTTCCGCCATGGTAAACGTTTCCTGCTTCGCTATCGATGATTGGATTATCACTGGCTGAATTGACTTCATTGATCAGTACTTTTTCGGCATTCAGGATGGTTTCAAGAACAGGTCCGAGAACCTGGGGAACACAACGGAGGGAATAATACTCCTGAACTTTATGCTTGAATATTTCAACTTGCTCGGTTTTTCCGTTGTAGAGGTGATCTGCCCTGTGACGGATAAGCTTACTGTCTTTCACGATCGACCGCATCATCATAGCCACCTGGTCTTGTCCATAATGAAGTTTGACCCGGTTCAGTTCTTCTGAGAAATGATCGTCATACGATTCCACGATCTCATTGATCATGGAGGATGCAAGGACCATCCAGTCAAAGAGGTTTTTTGCATGGACCAGGTTGATCATCCCGATACCGGTCATGGCCGAGGTACCGTTGATCAGGGCCAATCCTTCCCGGATATGCATTTTCACCGGATGTAATCCTTCTTTTTCAAATACTTTTTCGGCAGATTGGATTTTTCCTTTGTACCACACCTCTCCTTCACCAATAAGGTTCAGGGCAACATGTGCCAGTTGAACCAGGTCACCGCTGGCTCCGACACCACCGTGTTCCGGAATGTAAGGATTGATATTCCTGTTGATCATTTCTTTCAGCAGGAGTACCACCTCAACATGAATTCCCGATTTGGCCTGCATCAGCGTGTTAAGGCGTGTAAGTATCGTGGCCTTGGCATAAATTTCCGGGAGTGGATTTCCGCAACCCGAACTATGGCTGCGGATCAGGTTATATTGAAGTTGTAATTCATTGTTATCATTTATCTTATACTGAGCCATCGGTCCGAGACCGGTGTTGATCCCATATATAACTTTCCCTTTTGCAAATTTTTTGAGAAACTCATAATTTATCTTTACTTTGGCTAGGGCACCGGGTTCGAGTTCGATTTTTTCACCAAGAAAAAGAATTCTGAAGAAATCGTCGGGTGTTAGTTTCTGTGTACCTACACTTATCATCGTTTCGTCATATTTAACCCCAATTGATTTTTCAAATTGAAAAACAAGGGTGCAAAGGTACAAATTTTTTTGAAAAAATTATTATCTTTGCAGCCGAAACGATGGACGAAGGATGAAGGACGAGGGACGAAGGATGATGGATGTAAATCGTAAATTGAATTGGCCCCGTAGCTTAACTGAATAGAGCATCTGACTACGGATCAGAAGGTTGGGGGTTTGAATCCCTCCGGGGTCACTTAAAAATCAGCCACTTGCAGAGTTTTGTAGGTGGCTTTTTTATTATAGTTGAATACTTTTATACCTACACAGCTCAATATTTTTCTTTTTTTTCTCAATTCTTCAATAAGAGTAAACGGATGCACGGCCATTTATTTTTCATTACACTACTGATTAACATAATGAGTGTATTGCAAGTATTGAAAAAATAAGTAACCCTACCCCCTGGTCTCGGAAAAAGTCATTTTCCGATTTTGTAAGATTGTTATTATAGGGTTAGTAACTCAATTCCTCCCTCTGCAAAAAAAAATGTTTAATAAGCCTTATTGTATAGGATTTATGTAATGGATTGGAAATACTTTGTTAACTTTACTTGTCAATTCCATTTACCATGAAAAACCGTATCTTTTTATTGGCAGTTACTATAAAAGTGATTTTAACCGCATTGGTATTCATTATTCCGTATTCTGGTTTTACTCAAAATGATATAATATATAAAAAAACAGGATCAGAAATTCCGTGCAAGGTCCGTGAAATAACCATCGACCTTATTAAATATGAAAGGATTGACATTAAAAAAGGCCCAATTATTGAAATACGAAAACAAGACGTATCTAAAATACGGTATAAAAATGGTGTTGTAGACATTATTGACCCAAATTTTCTTATAGCAAGGTCTGATACAACTTTAGGGAAAAATGACACAACAGGATATTCAAAGCTTTATATAGTTTTTAATTCTGGTCAATCTTCTCAGCGTTTTCCACTTATCATTAATGGTCAATATGTTTGTAATATGGGAAACCATTCAAGGTTAGAATATAAAATGTTTTACTCCGGTGATATAACTGTTTGCCGAAAAGTAATGAAAAAAACCGCGCCATGTCGGCAGTTTACAGTTCAGCGAGGACATGATTATGGTATCAGGATAGAGGTTACGAGTGAATACGCTCTTGATCTGAATGACCGATTTTCAATGACTCTGTTCTATGATACTGAATCAGTCAAAGATTTTAAACAATTTGAATACTATGGTTTCAAACCATTTAAAGGAGATGATTATCATTTTGTTAAAAAATAACCGGAAACGATTATTTCTATTTACCAGTTACGATTTTAAACCTTTAAAAACAGATATCGACATGAAATACGTACTTTTTATTCTATTTTTCTGCTCAAACTGCTTTTATACCAATGCACAAACACGACAAGGGGAAGTTCTAAGCCAAGAATATTGTAAACAAATTACGGAATATTATTGCAAGCAATATATTGTTGATGAAGTCTTACAAGTGCCAGATCGAAAAAGTGTTGGAATATATATCCACCCTATTACTGCCGCCAAAAGTGGTGAATTAACAACTGTTCTGTATCAATGTGATTCTTTGCATAAAAAGGGATTAGTTTTCGCTTTTTGGAACGATTACTCAACTGGAATTATTCTTCCTTTCAAAGGATATGGATTCTATAATCTTGATTTTGAACAAGCTAAAGAATTGCTAAATAGTTTGGAATCGTTAGTGGATCAGGAAAATAAAATCTTAGACGATACCCCCGGTAACTTGGTATACAAATCTGATGATTTGACTTTTCTGTTTTATAATAGAATCGGAGACTTTGGCTCGTGCAAGGGTATTAGGGTTTGGTGGAAGACATTTGATTCTGATTGGACTGTAACTAATTTGCAAACAACAATAAAACGATTTAGGAAATTCTTTAATTCGACAAAATAACTATAAATATTAAGGTGAATATTAAATTATTTATATTACTATTTATTTGGACGGGGTCATTATTCGCACAAGTCAATCCAAACTCACGTTATCAAAAAGGGTATTTAAAAAAAAGTACTGGAACATACGTGAATCCGCACTATAAAACACAGAAGAATAAAACTAATCACGACAATTATTCAACAAAGCCGAATACCAATACTTACACCGGGTCAAAAGGATATAAGGCAAGGGATTATAGCCCGGATGCCTATAATTATGGAAAAGGTAAAATAATTCGAACCGGGTCAAAGGGAGGGCAGTATTATAACAACAGCAAGGGGAATAAGGTCTATGTACCTAAAAAATAAAAACCAAACTTAGGAACATACAATTTTTTTCAAACTGTTAGTATGAAAACTACATTCTTGCTCAGTATTTTTATTCTGTTAATTGAGATGAATTCGTACTCCCAAGATTATAAATCGGAAAAGGATTTTCATAAGTACTTGTTTCTAAAAACAATCAATCTTGACAGATCAAATATGGATGAGTTAATTGATCTTACAATGGAGGGAATTTATGAGATATCAAATACTTTTTCAACATATTATTTATCGAATGGGGGAAGTCGATTGTTAGAATCAGTCCCCGATGAAGTCGATTATAGATTTATAATATATCGGAAGGGGGATAAGTTTTATGGATTTTATAGCACAATTGATGAAAATGGGTATAACGAAATTAAAGGTGGCGAATGTTTAGAGGTCGTTTTTAAACCACGAAATAATGTAAATACGAATATGGATGCAGAAATGACCTGTAACAATTCTGTTTTTAAAGGTGTGGGTTGGTCAACTGGTGATGAATTGTATATTGATTTAAACTATTATTTTAATGAATCAGGAAAAACTTTCCGAATAAACAGACATATAACTGGTAAAAAGCAATACCCAACGGGCAAAGAGGTCTATGGATTTTAATTGAGTAACAAGGATATGAAAAATGAAATTTGTTTTTACGGTACATTTATTATGCTTTCCACCTGAAAGGTGAGTTATTCAAGTAGTCAAACTTTTTCATAAACTCGTGATAATAGGTTTGCCCCTTATCAGTAACAGACCAATACAAGCCTGATTTACTAATGAAGTTAATTTTTTTAAGAGCAATTAAGAACTGCCAGGCACTATTCCTGTACATACCAGCAATTTTAATATCACGAGTACGAAAATTCTTGATTAATCCATTAGATACTAAGTAATCTAAGAAAAAAACTTGATTTTTTGTAATTTGATTCATTAACCGGTAACATTGAAAAGTCAACTGAAAATTTCTTGCAACTGCCATATAAAAAGAAATTGTGTAACTCATTGATTTGGATATGGTATGGGATTAAGTTCATTCATAAAAACAAAAACAATTTTTTACATATATGAGATATGGGTCATCATTCGTTTTTTATATGGTTTTAAATTTCCTAATTACATTTCTATTCCGCTTTTTGTCTCCAGTATTCAATTTTCAAATGGGGGCTGAATCCAAAACATTTTTGAGCCTCTTCACGGATGATGCCAGAAACATAATCCTCCCAACCAACTTCACAGACAATCGAGTCATGTATGGTAAACATCGTCATATCTGGATTTTCCCTAGCTATCCTTGTTGAAATAATATCTAACATGAAAATAGCCTCTATCCCTTGGAGAATTATAGCTAAAGTGTTTCCTCCATGTTTCTTGATTAAGCAAAATATTTTATAAACTGTAGGAAAAATATCCCTAAAGATGCGTTTGTAAATAGCTTTCTTTTGGCCTATAAATCTGTTATCAGAAAATAAAACCGTATAGATTATATCCTTTATTTCCTTTCTTATAATCTCCCGCCCAGTCCGCTTTTTTATTTCCTCTGCAATGTATTCATAAAGCTGTCCTTCGACAACTTTTTGTCGATATAAAATAACGTCTGGAATATCAGTATTGTCAATGGTTTCCTCATTCGGTTGTATCGTAATGATATTAGTAATTTCTTCTATTGGTAATTTGTTAGAGTATTCTCTTTTGATATTTTTGTAATTTATTTGTTGATTATTTGGTGTTGCCTCTGTTATTTCTGAATTTGTATAAAATTTCAACCCCAATACTAGTGTGCTTACAAATGGTTGCGAGTTACTAATATCAATAGAAACCAACCGTTTCCCGTCATATTCAACAAAATTTCGCAATTCCTTTTTAAATTGTGTCAGGTTTGTGTAAAGTCTGCCTCCCTTATCGTCAATGCTAAAGAAAAAATCGTGATCTTTTATTTTGGTGGCCGCATAAAAAGACGCATTGTATTTAAGGTAGGCCTTTGGATTTTCATGAGTTAAATCTTGTTGTAGATTGGATTGAAGGTAAGCTACTGCCGCTGTAAAATCAATATTTAATTTTGTATTAAAGCCCTTATAAAGCCATGGATAACGTGTGGCTGCCTTTTTGCTTTTCTTAACTCGGTTTTTATTGGTTTGAGTATATTCTCGATGATTAATAATCTCAACTTGCTTGTTAATATCACGGTATTTTTCACTGAACCGATACCCTTTTGACTTCTTGCCTATAATGAAATGATTGTCAGTTTCTAGAATCCGATATTGAATCAGATATGTTAGATACAACTTATAATTTCTGAAACAGTTTTGCAAATATCTGACTTTAATCGGCACGAATCCCTCATTGTTAATAACATGCTTGTCATTTGCAGGGATTTCTGTGATCTGGTGAAGGATATAAAGGAAATGATCTTTGTGATATGAGAATACGGGGGGATTTTCCTGCAATATTTTGCCAATATCCAAACATTGCGGTACTAGTATTTTCATACCCCTGAAATTTTACAATAATAGGCTGTATCTATAGTGCACCAAATCCATTGTTCTTGTAGGGAAAACAATCTACCTTTCTTTGATTTATAGGTAAATTCATTATCTTTGTTCATCCTGTTTAAAATTATACCCGGTTACGCCTGCCATGGCTGCCGGTTTTTTTGTTACTTTAAAGTCAATTGATACCATTCATAAAACTGCTGAAAACTGTTAGCGATAACATAAAGCCCGCCGGCGGCTTCAATTTTTTTCTGATATTCTACTTGTGCTGGTCTTTGTTTGTCCCCGCCAACCTTAACTTCAATTTTAATACTTCTGCCTTTAATGGTTGCGGAAATATCCGATGTGCTGGTCTGCATAGACGACGGTATCCACTTGAATGAGCCAATTTGTCGACTGTTTCCTAAAACGTCTGCATAGGTCTTTCTTTGGTCGATTCTGCGGCCTGTGACACTTATCCGTTCCGCTTGGTTCCCTTTGTACCTTAAATATGCAATAATGCAACTGGTGAGACCTTTTATGGTTTTATCCGAATATTTCGGCCGTGGTAATAATTCAGACTGGATTAGTGGATATTTGAATCGCATGGTATTATATGCAGCCTGATTTAATAGCTGAAGAGCTAGTTTACTTTTTGTTAGTATATTACTGAGCTCCATATTTTAAACAGTTCTAGTTTTTTCTACCGATAATGCGTTCACGGCTTCCTTTTGTATTTCCTGAACTGTTTGTCGTCGTCCCGATTGAAGCCACTGGCGAAGTTCTTTTTCTGAGAAATATAACTTTTTCGATCGTTTCATATAAGGCACTGTTCCTTTATGGACAAGCTGATATATAGATCCTTTTGCCATATTTAATAATTGCGCCGCCTGTTTTATATTCAGCAAATCATCTTTTTTTGGTAAGATGGATTCTGACAACTGGCTGTTGCTCTTTTCTAATAATAGGGCTTCAATTCGATCCAACCTTCGATCCAACCTATCTGCCAATTCTTCAAAAGGGTTCGTCATTTTAAACAGTTTTACCATTTCTGATTTCGTTTAATATCTCTGTCCGGTCATACAGATAGCGACGGCCTATTCTATAAAAAGTGAGACATCCGGATTTTGTGAACTTTGATAATGTAACACCTGATACTTTTAATAACCGTTGGACTTCATCTCTTGTCATTAGTTCGTTTTTTTCTTTTTTACCCATTTTTTGCCTATTTAATATAGTTTGTTGCTGCAAATTTCGGTTATGATGAAAATTAAGTCAAATTCACAAAAAATCACTAACATACAGTAAATCAACGTAATATTGCAGAAAAGAAATGAAACGAAGACCGTTTTTATAATTTCTAACGTAACAAATATTTACAACAAACAGATAATCAATATCATATAATCAGGAATATTTGATTTTTCCAAAAAATCTACTCCTGGTTTGCTCAAAAAAATAAAGTTCAATTCTTTGGATTTGAGAAAAAAAAAGGACGGGGGCCCGTCCTTCATGCTGAATTTTAATAAATATTATTTTACTGAATCTGGATCAGGTAGCAGTTTTTCAGCCCATTTGCGCTTTTCTTCATCCTCAAACCCTGCAAGGTAGTTTTGCGTGGTCTGCTTGTTCTTATGCCCTAAGGATTCACTGATAAACTCAACTGATGCACCGGATCGCTTCAATACAGTTGCAAAACTGTGGCGGGCTGTATAGGTCGTAACCTTTTCAATTTCGATTGCATTACAGACATTGATCATGTTTTTGTTGATCGTTTGGACTGCCTGTTGAATTGCCCGATATTCATCCTGGGGGGTCATGCCATTGTGAAGTATATCAAAAATATATTGATCCTTCGTACCTGGTTTGTTGCCATGGCGGTCAATGATCCTGCCGATCTGACGGGTTATGATTATATCTATTGTGGTTTGCTCTTCCACTGACTCGGCTGTTTTGGCCCTTATTAATGTGATTTTGTCGCCGGCAATGTTCGCATACTTTAATCGTACCACGTCTTTAATGTTAATTCCGTTACATAAGTAGCTGAATAACCATAAATCCCGGCTTTTCTCTTCAACTGTCCCCTGAATAGCGTTATACCCTGCTATTTTTGCAACATCAGCCTGGGTTAGTGCCTTTTTTGTGTTCTTTCCTTTTGGGATCGCATACAAACCAGATTTAGGTTTGCCAAACGGATAAAGCACCCCGACAGGTTTAACCCGATTAAATACGGTTCGCACATTCCGCAGGTAAATACCTACAGTAGTACGGCTGTTGTTCTTTGTCTTTACTTTTTTACCAATGTTAACGATACGGGGTTCCAGCATCCATTTTTCGTAATCTTTTAACCACTTCACGTTGACATTTGCAAATGAGAATATTTCTTTTGCGGTAAAATCTTTTAATGACTTTAGAGCACATTCAAAAGTGACTGCTGTGCTAATCCTGCCAGCTTCGCGCATTTCTTTTCCAGTGGTATCCATTACTGAAAATAAATCGTCTTTATCTTTTGGCTTTGAAAAGTACTCCGCCTCGAATCCTTCAAACGTGAATGGTTTGACCTTTTCCTTAGTGGTCTGGGCTTGTTCTTCCTGTGTTTGCAGGTATATCGTCATTGTTTTATATGGTTCCATTGAGTTGCCCTTCATGACCTTTTTAAATTCATGTTCAGACATGGAAATGCTCTTATCTTTCTTTCTTAACCAATATTTCTGGTTCTCTGTGAAATCATCGCCAATTTTCTCGGGTACATAACGGATCGTATAGAATTTTTGCTTCCGGTCAAATGTTACCCTCAACTTGACAGGATAATTACCGCCCTTGCGTGGCATTCTTTTTTCCAGCATGATTGCAGTTGTAACTTCTTTTCGTTGTTTCCGTTCCATGTCTTTTATCTTCAATTTTAAATATTGAATACAAATATACATACATTGAATACAGAAAGCAACAAAAAAGTAATATAAAATAAAAATAAATATATCAGTATGTACAGTAAACATGACATACATCGTATATTTACTCAAATATTATAAAACAACGAAAAGTATTCAAATTATGACTACGGATCAGAAGGTTGGGGGTTTGAATCCCTCCGGGGTCACAAAATGAACAGCCACTTACGTGTTTTTCAGTAGGTGGCTGTTCTTTTTGTGATCATGACATCTCAATTACTGTCTGACGATTTTTGTAATTTTCTCCTATAAATCTGGTCTTGATTTTTATGTGTCTGTGTGAAATTTAGAAAATGTCATGTACATTTGTTTAATTAATCTTAATTCACATTATTGCCACCTTTACTAAAATTATAATCCGAACCTACGATGCTTCAGAAATGGGGGCTAAAAACTTTAATACCCCTTTATTTCTTTTTTATTGCCGTCTTTTCATTGACGGCAAAATCCCAGGTGACCAAAATCATGGGTCATGTTAAAGATGCCACGACCGGAGAAGCGATCCCTTTTGTTAACATGATAGTTAAAGGAACGACACTGGGAACTCTGACTGATTTTAACGGAAATTATTCTCTGGAATTTAAGGTTAAAGCCGACAGCCTGAAGGCTTCTCTCCTCGGATATTATGACTCAACAAAAAAAATCAGTATGTATCAGTTTCAGACCCTTGACTTTTCGCTGACACCCCGACAGTATAACCTGCAGGAAGTGGTCGTCCATTATAAAGGAAATCCTGCGGATGTTATTTTGAAAAAAGTTATTGCACATAAAAACTCGAATATGCTGCAGTCGTTCGACACATACCAATACAAAGCCTACACCAAGATTGAAATCGATGCAAATAATATCAGCGAAAAACTAAGAAACAGGAAACTGTTCAAACCATTTGAATTCGTATGGAACTATATTGACACATCCACCATCAACGGTAAATCCTTCCTGCCTGTCTTCCTGTCAGAGACTATGTCGGATGTCTATTACAGAAAATCACCCCGGTCGAAAAAAGAGATTATTCAAGCTAACCGTCTCTCCGGTCTCGAAAACCAGAGTGTATCGCAGTTCCTTGGAAATCAGTCACAGGAGGTCGATGTTTATAAAAACTATGTCTCCATTTTCGATAAAAATTTTACAAGCCCTATCTCGGATTTCGGACTGGAGGTATATAAATATTACCTAGTTGATTCATCTTTTATCGGACAAAACTGGTGCTACCATCTGATGTTCAAGCCAAAACGGAAACAGGAACTGACCTTTACCGGGAACATCTGGATCACGGATACGACTTTTGCTGTAAGAAAGGTTGAAATGCGCATTGCAAGCGACGCCAACATCAATTTTATCAACGACCTGGCAATTGCGCAGGAATATGAATGGACCGATAATCGGTTCTGGCTTCTCACAAAGGATAAATTTTCCGTGGATTTCAATATCATTGAGAATGCACGGAAGGTGGTCGGGTTCTTTGCGCACCGGACTGTTCATTACTCCGATTTTCAATTTGACATTCCTGAAACTGAAAAATTTCTTTCCCAACCTTCCAACGTCATTGTTGAACCGGAATCAAACAAAAAGGATGATGCGTTTTGGTCCAATAACAGGCCCGACAAACTCAGCGAAACCGAAGCAGGAATATATAAAATGGTGGATTCCGTTAAAAAAATTCCAACTTTCCGGACTTACTCCGACATAATTTACGGAATTGCAACTGGGTATTTGAGCTGGGGTAAGTTTGAACTCGGACCTTATTTCAAGGTGTTCAGCTATAATGCTATAGAAGGAGCCAGGTTCAGGGTAGGAGGAAGAACTGCCAACAGTTTCAGTAAAAAGATACAATTGCAGGGCTACCTCGCATACGGCACCCTCGATAATAAGTTCAAAGGCGGAGGCGATCTCATTTATATGTTCAGAAAGAATCCAAGAAGGGACTTAACGGCAGCATTCAAATGGGATCTGGAGCAACTCGGCCTCAGTCCTTCTGCATTTTCAACGGATAATATCCTGTCATCACTCTTCCACCGGGGACCAAACAATAAACTGACCATGGTCCGGGAATATAAACTGGCTTATGAGCACGAATGGTTCAATGGACTGATCAATACGCTGACCTTCACCCACCGGGAGATTTTCCCTTTGGGGATGACCCGGTTTGTTGTGTTTCCCGAAGGTCCGGCAGCGCCTGAATTCATGAATTCAATCTATACATCCGAGATTCGGCTGGATACCAGGTTATCGTGGCATGAAAAATTCGTAAATACCGAATTTTACAGGTATACCATCAGTTCCAATTATCCTATTATTTCCGTAAGTTTCGCTTATGGTATCCCAAATACCTTCAAAAGCGATTATGAATACGAAAAACTGCAGATGAACATTCAGCAATGGTTTAACTTTACCACTATAGGCTGGTCAAAATACAAATTAGAAGCAGGAAGAATATGGGGTACTTCACCCTATCCCCTGTTAAAGAACCATGAAGGAAACCAGACTTTCCTTTATGATATGGATGCTTCCAACCTGATGAATTATTATGAGTTTGTCAGCGATACATGGTTCAGCATTTATTATACCCATCACTTTGACGGATTATTTTTCAACCACATACCCCTTTTCAGGAAACTGAAATGGAGAGAGGTACTCTCTGTGAGGTGTGTCTACGGTACGCTGCTGGAAAAGAACCAAAACTATTCACTATTCCCGGATCAGATGCGCTCGTTTGAAGGAAAACCTTACTGGGAAGCAGGTGCCGGGATTGAAAATATTTTTAAGGTTTTCAGGATTGATGCGGTATGGCGAATGACCCATCTGGATGATATTCAAAATCCCAATGTTTCAAAATTTGGTCTGTTCGTCTCCATGAATTTTACCTTCTGATTATTTTTTTCAGATCATCGCCAATCCCTATCCGGTAGCCTTCTGATAAATAATTGATATCACCATTCTGATTCACAAAAAGCACCAAAGGCAACCGCTTACTGGTCCCTGTTTTCAGAGTCCGGGTAATTTTTCCGATGGCATTTGGGTCTATCACTGCATATTGAATTCCGGATGGAAGTTCAGATTCATTTTTTATCTTGAAATCCGTCTTCTCCTTTTCATTGGTAAATAATAGAAATATAGGTCCGCCCCAGGATGAAAAATCCCGTTTATTCATTTTCAGATCAGAGATAAAATGTTTGGATGGTTCCTTATCCGGTTCAAGGATGGCCAGGATTGCTCCTTTCCTCAAATTGACCCTGGTTAGAGTGCCGCTTGTTACTTTAGTCAGGATCGTTTTAAGATCAAGATTTCCCAATACCGGGAGGGATTCAAGGTTTTTTCGCAAAATGATCTTCGCATCCGTTTGTTTATCCTCTTTAACATTAAAAAACGAGAGAGAGGCCATTACGATTCCATCCTGAATCCGATTACCGGTAACAAGGAGATAGTAACCAGAGGTAACCTGGAGGGTACAAGGAAAAGTTTTTATCTGCGGATCAGTTTCATAATCAAGGGAGCGAAAAAATCCGTCCGAATATTTTTCGATAGTATAATGAGTATAATATCCGGGATCGCTGCCATTCACCGGATCAGAAGACAAAACCAGTGTGCCCCGTTTGTTTGAGGTCTTGGGTTGCTTTTCAAAATATACATCCTTCCAGGTTCCATTTAACAGGTATTGGGGAACACGGGTCCCGGATTCAAGCCGCGCCGGGATGCCGAAACTCCGGCACATACCAACGAATAGGATATCCACGGAATGGGGATCTGCAACCTTCAACTCAAAACTACCGATCGGTGTTAGTGGGGCCCCGGAATAATTTGCGTCATGATCAAGAATAATGTTTGCTTTTATCCAGGAAATAAGGGCTTCAGGGTTTTTCCGGAATTTTTCGATCTTCCCAAACTCTGTCTTTTCCTGAAAATATGCTTTATAGGGTTTCAACCATTCATTGTCAACTCGGGGTGATAGTACCCACTTGTAGAAAATTTCATTGTCATTGGTCAGTGGCTTGAATTTTTTACTGTTATTTATGTTATCAAGTAACACATCAGGAGTAACATCATGAAGGTCTTTTTCTGAAATATTTTGAAGCAATGGGAAAATGAGAGACTTCAAAGTTTTTGGTGTTCCTGTAATAAAATCAATAATTTCCCGCCAATTGCCGCGCGACAACTTCAGAAAATACCATAAGGTATCTGTGTTAATCTTAAGTGTCACAGCAAGACGCGTTGTTTTGGCTGAATCGATAAAGGTCGATTCATAACTGGCCCGGGTTTTGTCTTCGAATTCAATCCGTTTTGAATTGAGGGTTTTCAGGGAATCGCTGACAGAATTTATCACTGATACTTCAGGCGGAGGAGTCAAATCGAACGCTTCAGTATAGGTTACCCCAGGCTTTCTGTTTAATTCAATAACAGCAGTATCCGTATTTTTTACCATCACCTTTCGATAACCAAATTTCCCGTTTTTAGCCGCCCAGAGAATCAGATCGCCAAATCCGGTGATAAAGGAAGTCAAACCGTTTTTATCAGTAAAGGCTTTATGTAAAGGGTAAAATTCAGCATAATTGTACAACTGGAACTCGATTACGGCACTGCCGACAGGTCGTTTCATTTCATCGATCACTTTTGCGACGATCCGCTTCGTCGTTGCATAGTTTGAAAGAATATTGATCTTCGTATACCGCGGATCTTTGATCAGGATATCTTCGGGGCCTTCATAATCGCCAAAGACATTGGTGTTGACCAGCATGGCTCTTTTTACCGGTGCACTGAACCACGCCATATCCAGGTCAGCTTCCGGTTCACAGGCACCAATGAAATGCCATTTCCCGTCGACCCACACTTCAACCCAGGCATGGTTATCATCGGTATGCGCCCATCGCGGCGTGTAACATTGACGGGCCGGGATTCCCACAGCCCTTAATGCGGCTGTAGTGAAGGTCGATTCTTCCCCGCATCTTCCGAAAGCCGTCTTGACCGTTGCCAGCGGAGAAGAAGTGCGTCCGTCGGTTCCACGATAAGTCACCTTTTCATGGCACCAGTGATTAACCTCAAGTACGGCATCTTTCATGGTCATCGACTTGATCCGGTCTTTCAATTCCATAAAGAATAGGCACCGACAGGAATCCAGGTTCTCATTATTTACTCTGACGGGGAGAACAAAGTGGCGAAAAACGTTTTCCGGTATGGATTTGCCCCAGGGAAAGGTATCCCTGGCTGCAAGAGAAGCACGAACATTTTTCAGGTAAAATTCCCCGTCATAATCGGCGAGATCGCTCAACGACATATACGCAAAAAGGAATTCAAGCGCTTCCTTCTCGGTCAGGCTCAAATCTGAGTCAAAAACATGGAACAATTGTTCAGCACGGTTTTTTGCCAGCTTTTTTTGTACCTCAAACTGATTCCTTACCTTTTCGCGATAATGTTCATCAGATATAAAATGATCACCACGCCGGCAGGAATTAAAACCGAGAAAAAACAGAAGTAAGACGGAGGATAACAAAATACCGGACTTCATATGAGGAATTGTTTTATTTTGTCCTGAAGGTCACCAGAGCTGACCATGCAATGCAGAGTACACAAGTAAGTGGTACTGCAAAGCCAACAAGCAATGAAGTATTGTCGGCTAAAAGCCCCATCACCGGTGGAATAACAGCACCTCCTACAATAGCGGAGACCATAAGTCCTGAAAGTTCGTTGGAACGTTCCGGCATTTTATCCACCGTGATTGAGAAAATCAGCGGGAATATATTGGCAAATCCCAAACCGGTCAAAACTATTCCGAAATAAGCCATCGTCATAGTGCCGAAGAGCATCATCAGAATTCCAATCAGAGAGATCATTACGGTGAAGATCAGGAATTTCCTCGGAGCCAGGGAACGCAGTATTAACGCGCCTCCGAAACGTCCGGCGACGATCGGTAGAAAAAATAGGGCCCACGCGACCAACAATCCAAAATCGGTAATGCCATATTTTTCTTTCAGTAGAATCGGGACACCTGAACTCATCGATACTTCGGCTCCTACATAAACAAAAATGGAAAATACCATCATGAACACATACCCATTGCCAAGAAGTTTCAAACATGCAGCCAGGGAAACTGGTTTGGATCCCATTTCACGTTTTTCTTCGATTTTTATGGCATAAACCCAGATTAAAGTGATGAGGATCAGGATGGCGTAAATGGGGAAGAGGATGGTCCAGTCAAGTCCGAGAGGTCTGGCTACCAGCGGTGGAAGCAGGAATCCCATCGAAGATCCGATGGCTTTGATAGATTGGCCCATCGAAAGGTTACTCGAAAATGATCCTGGTTGCGAAACGTCGCGCATGATGGGGTTTCCGGAAACCTGAAGGGTCGTGGCTCCGGCACCTAAAAGAAGCAGGGAAAAAAGAAGTATATAAAATTTTCCGATTGAATTGGATTCAAATGTTACGACCGGACCATACATCCCGTTTAGGATCGGTATCATCAACCCGGTGAATGCGATTATCAATCCCAGCAGAAGTAAATATTTTTTGCCTTTGCGATCCTGATAAATTCCCAGGGGAACCGACAACAAACCAAACATGATAAATCCCATAAGTGGCAGTAATTGGGCCGTGAAGTTGGATAGTTGAAAGGATTGTTTGGCCAGGCTGACCATGGGTCCAACCACATCGCCGAAACCCATGCAGAGAAAGGCTATGAAAATAGGATAGGTCTTGGACCTCAGGGATGTTGAATTTTCGTTCATATCACGAAGGTTAATAAACTATTTTCATTTCCGAATTATCGAGAGGGATCTCTGCTGTCCGCTCTTTGGATGATTTCAGTTTCAAAGTGTAATCTTTACCATCGCCATTCAGCGTCATCACTTCACCAAAAGAGTGCAATACCAATCGGATGCTGGAAAATTTTGAGGTGAAAGAACCTTCAACTTTACTTAATGAAATGGATCTCTTTACCGGGTCAAATGTGATCAAACGCTTGTAAAATTCACCTTTTTCATATTGATAGGTAGTTCCGTCGTCCTCATAATAGATAAAAGAATTGGTTTTGTCTCCATTGTAGATATGAAGCTCCAGTGTTGAAGAGGGTTTCTGGGTTGTAGATTGTATTACTGATTGTAAAGGAAGTATTCCCGATGCCTTTACAAAAACCGGCAGGTCGTCAAGTGGTGCATTTACTATTACTTCATCATTACCTTTAAATAATTCCCCGGAGCTCAGCCGGTACCAATCACCCTCCGGAAGGTAAACTTTGGCTGCATTCTGTTTGCACGACACTGGAACAACCAGAAGATTATCACCGTAAAGATATTCGTTCTGGTAATCATACCAATATACTTTCTCATCGAAAGTGTAATCAATGGTAAGACTTCGGCCAACCGGCATTCCCGTGAGGGTAGATTGGTAAAACATGGAATAGAGGTAAGGAATGAGCCGGTACCGCTGATTAATGAGTTCCCTTGATACTTTCTCAACCTCTTCGCCAAACGACCAGGGTTCCTTATGGTTGGTACCCCAGGCAGAATGATTGCGGAAAAAAGGAGTATAAACACCCTGGGCAAGCCAGCGTTGATAGAGCTCTTGTGAAGGATTTCCCATAAAACCACCGACATCAGGTCCGGCAAATGAAATGCCCGAAAGCCCCATGCTGCTTACCATTCGTGCAGATAAAAGCATGTGATCGTCTGTGGCTTCATTATCGCCCGTCCAGACTGCCGAATAACGCTGGATACCGGCAAATCCGGCACGGGTAAGAACGAACGGACGTTTCCCGTTAATCAGTTTTTTGGTTCCTTCAAAGGTCGCCCGCGTCATGTTCAATCCATATACATTATGTGTTTCAGCCATAGATGCTTTACGGCCATCGAAATCGAACTGAACAAGATTCGGGATACTCTGTCCCCAGGTGGCCGGTTCATTCATGTCGTTCCAGAATCCTTCCACACCGGGTTCAGTGAGCCTGGTAAAGGAATTACCCCACCAGGTACGAACGGTTTCCTTGGTGAAATCTGGGAAATGACAACGGCCGGGCCATACGCTTCCCGTATAGAATTCGCCATCGGGGTATTTCGCAAAATAATTGTTTTTAACTCCTTCATCGTAAGCAAAATATCCTTTTTCGATCTTGATCCCGGGATCTACAATCGTGACGACATGGAATCCGAGGTCATTCAATTTACCAATCATCTCTTTGGGGTTTGGGAATTTCTCCTTGTTCCAGGTAAATATTTTGTATGAATCCATGTAGTCGATATCCAAGTAGATCACATCACAAGGAATCTTTTTATCCCGGAATTCATGGGCAAGACTGAGTACCTCCGATTCGGGGAAATAACTCCAGCGACATTGCTGGTAACCCATAGTCCATAAGGGAGGCATCGACATCCGCCCAGTTAGCCAGGTATAATCGCGGATGATCCCTGCTATGGAAGATGCGCCGAAAAAATAGTAATTCATTTCACCATTGGCCGCTGAAAAATAGGCATACTGTTCATCGGTCGATGCGCCAAAATTGAATTTTGTGCGGAAATAGTTATCCAGGAAAATTCCGTAGGTCACTTTATCGTGGATCCCAATGTAAAAGGGGATACTTTGATAAATTGGATCGGCATTCAGTGCGTATGCAGGAACATCCGAATTCCAGTTCTCGAATTTCTCACCCCGACGGTTGACATTGCCGGTTTTTTCTCCAAGACCTAAAAATTTCTCATCCGGGAAAAGCTTTTTATAACTGGTCACTTCCGTTCCCTGCCAGGTGTAGGAAAACTTCTGATAATCTTCGCATATAACTTGATCTTTAATGTTATATATCTTCAATACCAAGGGACTTTTTGTGATGATTACTTTCAGCGAATCGGTCAGCAATTGCCATTCCACTGAAGTCTCCCGGATCTCTTTAAAATTCCCTTCGGGTTGACGGATAACAGAATAGGAAAAATCTCCGGTTAAAGGAGTTTGCGAAAGCCTGACACGGATGACCTGGGGCTGGTAAACCTGGATCATCAGATGCGCTTTGTCTGTTTTTACAAGAACGCCATGATCAATCTTTTTTAATGATTTTAAATTCCCGGGTTGGATCACCTGATCGGTCTGGGCGGACAACTGATTAAAGAGAAAAACCAATACCAGATAAAGAATAATTTTATTCATAATGCTTTGTGTTCTGTTCGTCTTATGATCTCATTTTGAAGTTCTTCACCAAGATCATTGAAATAATCACTATAACCTGCGACCCTTACAATCAGGTCACGGTATTTTTCCGGATGCTTTTGGGCGTCACGCAGTGTTTCGGCTGAAACTACATTGAATTGGATATGGTGACCGTCCATCCTGAAATAAGTTCGGATCAGGTAAGTAATCTTTTTGATGCTTTCCTCTCCTTCAAAAAACCCGGGTGAAAATTTCTGGTTAAGCAAAGTGCCACCAGTCCGGATATGATCGATTTTGGCTGCAGATTTCAATACTGCGGTAGGTCCTTTGTGATCTGCTCCCTGGAACGGTGAAATTCCTTCCGAAAGCGGTTGCCCGCAGGTGCGACCGTCGGGGGTGGCTCCTGTCACACTTCCGAAATATACATGGGAGGTGGTGGGAAGCATATTGATCCGGTGTGTCCCGCCGATGGTTGTGGATCGACCATCCGCCGCGTCATAGAATAGTTCGAACACAGCTTTTGCCTGATCATCGGCATAATCCTCGTCATTCCCGTATTTGGGCGTATTGTAGATGAGTTCAATCTGCAGTTCTTCAAAATCTTTAAAATCCATTTCCATAGCCCTGCACAGTCCTTTCATTCCGATGGTCTTCTTATCGAAAACATGGTATTTCAATGCCGTAAGGGAATCGGTGACACTTCCAAGACCTACCCCCTGAATATAGGTTGTATTGTAACGGGCGCCACCCGCATTATAATCAATACCGTTCGAAACACAGTCATCAATGATCAGCGAAAGAAATGGCACAGGTATGTAATCAGCAAAGATCCGCGCAATAATGTTGTTGCCTTTTACTGATGTCAATGAAATGATTGAGCTGCACTTTGAATGCATTGATCAGTTCATCGAATGACTTGAATTTTTCAGGATTGCCCGTATGGAGTCCGATCTGTTTCTTCGTTCGCTGGTCAAACCCGTCGTGAAGCGTTATTTCCAACACCTTGGTAAGGTTGAAATAGCCGCTCAGAATATATGCTTCGGTACCAAAAGCACCTGCTTCCACACAGCCGCTGGCCCCACCATTGCGGGCATCGATCACATCTTTACCCTGCCGGACAAGTTCTTGCACAATGGCATCGGTATTGAAAAAAGAAGGCTGTCCAAATCCGGTTTTCGTGATTTGCAGCGCACGGTGAATGAAGCCATCCGGATTTTTTTTGCTCACCTGTACCATTGAACCAGGTTGTAACAGCCTCAATTCTTCGATTATATCGAGGAGGATGAAAGTAAGTTCGTTCACAGCATCGGAACCATCCGGTTTCACACCTCCCAGGTTAATCAGGGTAAAATCGGTGTAGGTATTGCTTTCCAGCGCAGTGACACCGATTTTCGGAGGAGCTGGATGATTGTTGAATTTTATCCAGAAACTTTGAAGGATTTCGATGGCCTTTTCCTTCGTCAGAATTCCGGCTTCAAGGTCGTTTTTATAAAAGGGATACAGATGCTGATCCAATCTGCCCGGATTGAAAGAGTCCCACGGATTGACTTCCGTAATGACACAAAGATGAACAAACCAATAGTATTGCAGTGCTTCATGAAAAGTACGCGGAGCATGAGCAGGAACATGACGGCAGATCCCGGCTAATTCAAACAGCTCTGATGGCTGATAACCGATGCCGGATGTTGTCTGCATGCTTGTAAAGCAGGTATCCTGAATCCTGAATCTTGAATCCTGTGATCCCAATTGTCGTGCGCGCATCTCAAGCTCATCAGCATATCGGTTGGCATACATGATAACAGCATTTGCCGCAATCTCCATGGCTTTAAGTTCTTCCTGCTTTTCTAAGGCATGAGGGTCGTTGAAAAAGTCGAGTTTTGTATAGGATTCATGAATATCGTCAATAATATCCAGCATTCCCTTTTGGTAGATCTTATTGCCTGCGACGGTATGTCCCGGTCCGCGCTGTTCCTGAAATTCCGTGAATATTCCGGCATTGTATGCATCGTGCCAGTCGGTCGGGAGTGAACGCATGATCCGGTCGCGGTTGCTTTTACCTTGCCAGAATGGGATTATTTTCTCACGGTAAATTTTTTTTGTTTCGGCATCAATCTTATAGGATACTTTAGGCCGGGTGTCGAGAATTTCAAGATCTTGGAGGGAATGAAGGGTGATTTCAGGGTAGGTCGGAACCGCTTTTGGGGCCGGACCACGTTCTCCGACAATGAGTTCTCCTTCGTTGATGCAAAGGTGTTTATGCATCAGAATGTACTGCAGTGTTAGAGCACGAGTTACAGGAACAGAAACTTCACGATCAATTCCCGACTGATAAAATCCGGTTACCAGCTCTGCACGTTCAGCTGAGATCCGGTTTACAGCATTCAAACTCTGTTCCCGGAGAAACTTAATTCGGTCAGTCATTGTTCAAAGTCAAATTATTCAGGGAAACACCGGGCCAAGCCGGAAAATCAAACCTCCGGTGAATCCAAACTGGACCAGGGTGGAGTTCAGGGTAATACCGCTGCCGGCGCCACCGGATCCAACGTAAAACATATAACCGACACTTTGTATCGGCATGTATAGCTGAGCCTGCAACCGGAGACCGACTCTTTTGGTGAAGTAAAACTTTGAGCCCGCATTCATCCCGACAGAAAAAAACCATTGATCATTATAGGCTCCAGTTTTTGGGGCAGCCAGACATCCTCCGAAATTTAACCCGAAAAACGGGGATACAATTTTATTGATCCTGAAATTTTTTGCTCCGCCAATCTGAAAGTAATTGATGCTCAAAGGCACTACATCGTATTTGAATCCGGGGATATTTATTTGTGCTTTTGTATCGCTGCGGTTATAGATGAGGTCAACATCCATAACTCTGCTAATACCAAAGCTTAACATACCGCCATACTGTCCGTTGCCGAGGAAATACATATTACCGCCGGTTGCATACCATCTACAGGGGAATACATAACCCCCGAAAGGAGTGATTTCTACTGTTTGAGCGCTGGCTATTACCGGAGCAGCCAATAAGAGAAGAAGAGAAAATAAAAGTTTTTTCATGAAGATTGATTTTAGTGGTTAACACGGCTAAATTACCAAAATACCAGAATGAAAAACAATACATCGTTGCCATTTTTGATACCCCGAAAAACAAATTATCATTGGACATCGTGAAAATTCCTTTAATCACCTCATCCTCCGACCCCTTCTCCTTAAGGAGAAGGGGTGCAGTGGTTGAGGTCCCCAAGGTAAATTCCCTGCTCCTTGGGGCGGAATTCGAGTCCATGGCCTGCCCTGGGCTTCATTCCAATTGATTAACTATACCCAGCTGATGATGCCGGTTTTCAAAAGTTAAACTAAATTTGCCAGAAAGATTCTTTCAAAAAGATGTAGTCAATCAGAAGTAAAAAAAAATACATGAAAAAGGTTATATTGATTGGTTTATTGGGGTTCTTCAATTTGTTGCTTCAGGCACAGAATTCTATCAGTATTCAGGTTGGATATCTTGGCACCCATACCAGTGTCGCAGAATATTCACGGGTAGGTCGAACCGATTATTTGCTCGATTCCATGTCGCTGGAAAGGAATGTGGGTTCTCTTATGGTAGCTCTTATTGCAGATATTGAACTTGGCAATCATTTCTTCTTTTCCCCTGGGTTTCGTTACAGCGATAAAGGACTGTCGCGGGTTACTTTTATTGATTCAACAGAATATCCATGGACAACTGCCGCGCGGCAACATTACATTGGTTTATCCACATTGTTGGGATATCATCTTCCTTTTAAAAGCAGTAAATTCGGATTGCAGGTTGCTACCGGGATCCAGGCAGATTTTGCAGTAGGACAACCCAATGGCGGCGCCCTTTTTTCGGGACCTTACAGCCGGTTTTTCATGCCCTTTTCACGGTTCAATGAGGTTGACCTGTCCTGGATTACCGAATTTGCCGGATCATATCGGCTTGGTCCGGGTGATGTTGTTCTCAGAATATCCTATCTCTATGGTTTAAGTGACGTTATTGAGGATCCTTTTGTAATCGGAAGAAGTATGTCACTCGGCGTCTCCGTCGGATATTCTTTCAAGTTGAAATAATAACAATTCCAGGTTCACCTGATGAAATAATCCTCACAATCTCACTTCGTCCCTCGTCCTTCGTCCCTCGTCCTTCGTAAATCCCTTTCATCCTCCCAGCGAGACCTTTCCCCCGATGGATTCGAATTCCCTTTTCAATGGAAGCAATTCATCTTTTTTCAGGTCAGGTAGATCTTTGAGCTTGTTGATTTTACTGAACCTCCGATATTTTTCACGGGCCATGGAATGATAGGGGAGAAGGCTGATTTGGAAATTTGAAAATTTGGAAATTTGAAAATTTGAAGATGTGGGGATTTGAAGATTTGAAGATGTGGGGATTTGAAGATTTGAAGATGTAGGAATTTGAAAATTTGAAGATGTGGGAATTTGATGATTTGTAATGAATTCCTTCATGTTGTTAATGTTTTCAGTCGTATCGGTTATTCCGGGGATCACCGGAAACCGGATAATAACATTTTTTCCGGTACGATAAAGGAATTTCAGGTTTTCGAGGATCGATCTGTTGGAAACGCCGGTATATTTCTTGTGAAGTGTGTTGTCGATGATTTTCAGATCATATAAAAACAGATCGACATGTTCTGCAATATTTTCAAGGACCTTCTTTGGGGCATATCCTGAAGTATCCAAGGTAGTATGCAATCCTTTTTGTTTACAGGCTTTCAGAAGATCAAGCAAAAACATCTCCTGCATCAGTGGCTCACCGCCTGAAAATGTCACACCGCCCCCGGATTCATCATAAAACAACTGATCCTTAAGTACCTCAAACATTACTTCATCAACAGACATCAACTTCCCGGTTGTTTCGGATCTTTCAAAACGTTCACCGGAAAGGATCAGGTTCCGGATTGATTTTTCCGATTTGAAATCCTGGCTTTCCGGATTATGACACCACCAGCAGGAGAGGGGACACCCTTTGAAAAAAACCGTCGTCCGGATACCAGGTCCGTCATGCACCGAAAACCGTCGGATATCGAAGATCAACCCGCTATTCACAGTAAAATTGGATCATTTTTTTTATGGCATCTTTACAGACTGGGCAAAATTCCGAAGCTTCATTGCTTTTCATCCGGCAATCCATCATCGGACTGTATATTCCTTTTGAAAGGTATCCTCCGCCTTCGAACATTCCAATAGTACCGGTATATTTAGGAACCCTGGCTGTTGGAATAGGCGTATCAGGAGAAACCATCTTCTTCCATTTGGTTTCAAAATTCACATTTGTAGTGATATTTGGTTCCCAGGGCTCGAATTTAAGGTTATAATAACCGGAATAGGTTACTTCCGCATTGTAGTATTCATCAGCCAAACCAGCAAATGTATGTCCGAATTCATGGATAGCCACAACCAGGGATAACTGATTGTCGACAGTACTTTGCCCATAGTGGTTATAAAAACCTCCGCCCCCATACCGCTCGCTGTTAACCAGAACAAATACGACATCATAAGGCACATTGGCAGCAATATCATAGATTGACTTCGTATCAAAGGTCGTCAGGTAACGATCCATATCGAAAGTGTAAAAGCTGCTGTGAATATTGGTATTTACAAAAATGTCTTTCCCCGGGATGGTCACACCGGTTTCATCTGAAGGTGCTTCAATGGCATAAAAATTAAAGTGCCCGGTATTTCCGGAATAGGGTTCTACCGACATAAAATAATCACAAATCCGTTGGGCATCGTTCCGGAATTTTTCCATATCCCCGGCTGTGTATCCTTCGGCTATGAAAGCGATATCAACATGATCGGCCGGATCACCGGAGTCCTTGATCTTTGTTACTTTCAGGGGATGAATATTTTCACGATTGATAAAATAATCGGTTGGATTAATAAAACGATCGAAAAGAATCTCAAAATCATTGGTTTCAAAGGATCTTTTTTCGATTACAAAACGTATTGTATTTTTGGGGAAAGGCAACACTGCCGTCATCGGGAATGCCCGTTTCATCTTTTTTGCTTCATCTGTCCCTTTCCATTCCTGGAAAAGTGAACTGAATCCTCGGGAAAAGATCAACTGCCGTGATACCGAATCGTAAGCCGAATAACGATAGGTACCATATGCGAAAGGATCGGTCAGGTTTTTATGTGAACCACCCCAAAAGGGCTCCTGTTTCATCTGACTGAAATAGACGATTTCCGAATGAGCATCACCGGCCAGAAAATAATCTACTCTAAGGGTTTTAGCGATATAAAAGTCATCGAATACAACCGATCTTTCAGCACCGGTAACAATGGTCTGGGACTGTGGCACTGAACCATCAAAGAGTATCTTATTTGACTGGGCCTGGATAAAACACGGCATGGTCAATAGCAATATCGCAATCAGGAGGGCTGCTGTTTTAAATATTTTCACGGATAGTAATTTTTGCAAAAATACCAACAATATTTTACCCTCCGCTTTTTCTTATTACTTTAGCTTCCTTCCCTTCAATTCAGATACTCTTCATCGTATTTTCTCCAGTTAATCAGGCAGTAATGTCCAATTAAGCGGTAAGTAAAGATTAAGGTGCTCCCGGGTTGCTCCTGACATCCAACCGGGTTGCTCTTGGGTATGCTTTAAGTATATTAAACTGATGTCTCGCTTCGTCCTTCGTCTTTCGTCCTTCGTCCCTCGTCTTTCAACTTTTTACCTTGTCAAGTCGTTTTAACTGCACCACCATCATTCCCGCAAGCATCAATAAACATCCAATGATAATCCGGTTGGTGACCTGCTCCTGCAACAGCAACCAGCCGCCGATGACAGCAAAAACCGCTTCGAGGCTGAGGATAATGGAGGCATGGGCGGGATGCGCTTTTTGCTGTGCGATGATCTGTAAGGTATACGCAATTCCCACCGACATCACACCTCCATACAGGATCGGCCATGCAGCATCTACGATGGCGCGCATAACAATCGGTTCGAGTCCGGCTGCAACGATCCAACTGAGCAGCGCACAGATGGCAAACTGGATCACAGCCGTACGCAGTGGATCGGTCCGGGGGGCTACATAACCTACCAGGAGTACATGAACCGTCCAGAAAAGCGCGCAGATGAATACGAAATAATCTCCCGGATTTACGGAAAATTCCCGGGTTACACTTAAAAAATATAATCCGGCAAAGGCAAGAATTACCCCAATCCATATAGTAAAATGATTTTTATGACCCAGAAAAATTCCAACCACTGGAACAAGGACAACATAAAAGCCAGTGATAAATCCTGCATTTCCTGCCGTGGTATACTGCAACCCATATTGTTGGAAAGAGATTCCGCCAAAGAGAATCAAACCAAGGATCAACTGAAGTAATATGATTTTTTTCTTTTCAGACGACGCGGGATTCCGGTTACCGTAAGCATTGCTTTTCCGGAAAAGCAAGATGGGTAAAAGGACAAGACTACCCAAGGTAAATCTCACTGCCGTGTAAGTAAACGGACCCACATAATCCATCCCGACCCGCTGGGCAACAAATGCAAAACCCCAGATGACCGCGGCTAAAAGAAGAATGAAATCAGAGCGTAGTGTGCTTTTTAACATTGTAAATCGTCTATCATTCAATGGTTATTTCATCGACGAAGATCCAGGCTTTTTTTCCGGCACTGGGATGTCCGTCAGGACAACCCCCCCGGTTCTTTGCCACTACCTTGATATAACGGACTTTCTCTCCCTTAAGGATAACGCTGAAATCTTTGATTTTCATACCATCTTCATTTTCAGCTACATCATTTTTGACTGTCGCGACCGGTGTAAAATTGGTTCCATCTGTCGAACAAGAGAAATTCACTTCCAACGGCATAAAAATCCAGGCGTTTTGCTGTTGGTAACAACCGAGGGAAAGCTTCCGGACTGATTGTTCCGAACCCAGATCAACGACGGCATCAAGATCAACACCTTCATAACCTTGCCATTTTCCGGTCCGGAAATCCTCACCACCTCTTGCGAAATCAATCAAAGCCAGATCACCACCTGCTGAATATTGACCAGCATATTGAGTGTTTAACTTAATCTTGCGATTTTTAGGAATCTGAATAAACCGTGCTTCCATTGTAAAACTTTTTGGCATATCCGGCTTATAGGCAATAGCTTTTAGAGTAGTGGTTTTCCTGAATTTAAATGGTTGCTGATAAATTGCTGACTTTACTGAAGGTTCGGAACCATCAAGGGTATAGAGAATATAAGCGCTTTCGATGGGACAGGAAAGCGAAACCATCGTTGAATCGATGAACGTGGATTGTCCGAGATCAACAGAGGGACATGGTATGATCAGGTAATCGGCAATCCGGGATGGTGGCGCTGCGTTCATTCCAACACCCCACGCTCTATTCGGTGTCGGGCCCATAGTAAACGAAAGTTCTCCGCCATTCATAATATCTTCATGAGAGATATAACACCTGGAATACGGTTTACCATTCAGTGAAGCGGATTCGATATAGAAATTTTGTTCACCTGCATACTTTGCCCTCACTGCAAAAGTTTTCCCGTTACCCAGGTTTATGGTCACATTCGAAAAAATAGGTGTTCCGATAGCATAGATGCCCGAACCCGGTGTAACAGGATAAAACCCACAAGCGCTGAAAATGTACCAGGCCGACATTTGACCGCAATCTTCATTACCAATTAACCCATCCGGACTATTTTTATAAAAATCTTTACAAATCCGGTGTACAATTTCCTGTGTTTTCCAGGGCTGGCCGGCATAATCGTACAAATAAGCCATATGATGGCTGGGTTCATTTCCATGGGCATACTGGCCAATCATTCCGGTGATATCCGATTGCTCACGACCTGTTGTTTTTGCATCAGTGGTGAAAAGCTCATCCAGCTTCGAGGCAAAACGTCCGCGCCCACCCATCAGGGCCATCAACACTTCAATATCCTGAGGAACATAAAATGAATATTGCCATGCGTTGGCTTCTGTATAATTGAAATTCACCTCGGCGGGATCAAAAGGCGAAAACCATGTCTCATTTATTTTGGCTCGTATAAAACCTGTTGAGCGGTCGAAAAGATATTTGTAATACTGCGCACGACGGATGAAATTCTTATAGTCCTCCTGTTTCCCCATGGCCCGCGCCATCTGGGCAATACACCAATCGTCATAGGCATATTCCAGCGTCTTTGAAACCGATTCACCCTCCTTGTCGGCTGGAATATATCCTTTGGTTTGATAATATGATAATCCAAGATGGGACTGTTCGGCGCTATGTTTCATGGCCTCCAGCGCTTTCAGCGTATCAAAGTCTTTGATCCCTTTCAGATAGGCATCGGCAATCACCGATACGGCGTGATAACCGATCATACATCCGGTTTCATTCCCCGAAAGTTCCCACACGGGAAGCATACCACCTTCGTCATATTGTCTTAGGAAAGTCCGGATAAAATCCGTCGTTCGTTTGGGTTCAATAAGCGTATACAGCGGATTTGCCGCCCTGTAAGTATCCCACAAAGAAAAAACGGTATAATAATTAAAGCCGTCAGTCTGGTGAATCTTCAGATCCCGGCCCCGGTATTGTCCATCCACATCATTGTAAATATTTGGTTGAAGCATCGTATGGTATAATGCAGTATAAAAAGTAACCTGCTGATCATACGTGCCACCATCGATTGTGATTTTTCCCAGTTCGTCGTTCCATTTGCGGATTGCCTCTTTTCTGACAGAATCATAGTCCCAACCCGGGACTTCAGTTTCAAGGTTTCTACGGGCGCCTTCAATGCTAACTCCCGAAATAGCAACTTTTACCAGGATTTTTTCATTTTGCGTTGTTGAAAATGTAAAATAAGACTTGAGATCTGTTCCTGTCATCTCCTGTAGACCAGCTAATTCCTTGCCTTCCGAAGTAAGCGTATATGATTTAAAGGGTTTTGAAAATTTTGCAACAAAATAGATCATCTGCTTTTGTGCCCAGGCTTGTGAAACCCTGTACCCCTCAATTTCATCATTCCCGACAACCTTTAATCCCGATTCCAGAACTTTATCGCGATGCTTTAAATCCACTACAATGTTTGCCTGATCGGTGAGAGGAAATGTATAACGATGAAATCCTACACGAGCCGTTGTAGTCAACTCCGCCCTGATCCTGAAACTCGTCAAATCTACCTGATAATACCCTGGAGATGCTTTCTCATCTGCTTTTGTAAAAGAAGAAGCATAACCATAATCAGTCAGTTTCACTTTTCCTGTGACCGGCATAAAAAGGATGTCGCCATAATCAGAACACCCGGTACCACTCAGATGAGTATGACTGAACCCATAAATTACCGAATCGGTTCCGTGATAGGCGGAACAACCATCCCATCCATCCAAACGTGTATCGGGACTTAGTTGAACCATTCCGAAAGGAACGCATGCACCGGGAAAGGTATGTCCATGCCCACCGGTTCCGATGAAGGGATTCACAAAATCAGTATAATTTGGTACTGCAGGTTGCTGACCATAACAGAAAGCACCGGACAAAAGAAGGAATACAAAGACAAAATGACGATTATGGATCATAGGATATCAGTATGAATCAATGAGTGAAGAAATGATGAAAAGCTTAACCGGAGTTCCAAACCATTCTTTCCGAATTTCCAACAACCTCCGGGGTTAATGATATCACTTTCCTGTGAAACAACAGTAGCGATACAACACAGAAATAATCCTGCAATCACAATGTTACAAGTGACGATCATCAAAAGTAGTTTAAATGGCAAAATTATCAATTCACCGAAAGGTATAAAAATTTTGGGGTTCTTATTATTCTTGACATTTATTGTTTAATTTAGTCATCGAATATTTTACTGACTATTATGAATATCGATAAACTCTTTGAATATTTTTTTTCTGTATATAGCAACCCGACTGACAAACCGCGGGTTTTCTTCGCTCCGGGAAGAGTTAACCTGATTGGTGAACATACCGATTATAACGGGGGATTTGTACTTCCCTGCGCACTGCAGTACGGTACCTATCTGTTAATAAGACCATCATCCACAGATTCGATAAAATTTGCCTCTAACAATTTTGATTTTCGTTGTGAGATCAAACTAAATGAGCTTTCCGAAAAGGTTGACAACAAATGGGTAAACTATCCACTGGGAATCATTGATCAGCTACGGCAATTGAATATTGAGATGACCGGATTTGAAATGCTTTTTTCCGGAGATATTCCTAACAGTGCCGGGTTATCATCTTCAGCCTCAATTGAAATGGTGACTGCCTATGGTCTGACAACCATATTAAATGCGACAGACCTCTCCATGGTAGATCTGGTCAAATTAGCCCAACGTGCCGAAAACCAATTTGTAGGGGTGAATTGTGGCATCATGGATCAATTTGCCGTTGGCATGGGGAGCAAGGATCATGCATTGTTTCTGAATTGTCAGACATTGGAATATAAGAACATTCCGGTGCTTCTTAACGGATTCGCATTGATCATTGCCAACACCAATAAGTCGCGAGGGCTTGCCGGCTCAAAATATAACGAACGGGTAGCCGAATGTCAACTGGCGGTAACCTATCTCAACCCATTGATACCGCTCTCAAAACTCGGGGAGATCAGTTACATGCAGTTTTATAAAATCCAGGATCAAATCCCGGATGAGTTGATACGCCGGCGGGCTCGTCATGTAATTTCCGAGAACCAACGGGTACTCAATGCTGTATCCTGTTTATATAAAGGAGACCTGGTCCAGTTCGGGGCGCTGATGAATGCATCGCATGAATCGTTACGTGATAACTATGAGGTAACAGGAGTTGAGCTCGATACCCTCGTAGAAGAAGCACAAAAAATCCATGGAGTAATTGGCGCCCGCATGACCGGAGCCGGATTTGGCGGTTGTACCGTGAACCTGGTCAGGAAAGATATTATCCCGGTATTTATGGAAAAAGTAGAATCCGGATACTTTGCGAAAACTGGTATCAGACCGATATTCTACCATACAGAAATTTCTGACGGCGTAAAGGAGATTAATTGTAAATCTAAAATCTAAAATCGTAAATAGAGATGGGTCATAAAAAAGATAAACACAAGGATAAAGAATCCAAATCCGAAAAAAAGCATGATCATTCCGAGGTTGAGAACGATCAGGTAAAAGTTGTTACTGCTGGATTGCAGGATCCGGAAGATGAAGGCAACAACAAGCTCCCCCGCCATTTGTATGAACAGGAGTTGGCTAAACTTCAGCTTGAGCTGGTCCAGCTCCAGGAATGGATCAAATACAAAGGACTTCGTGTCGTGGTACTGTTCGAAGGCCGTGATGCTGCCGGAAAGGGAGGCGCCATCAAGCGCATTACCGAATCTCTTAATCCCAGGATATGCCGGGTAGTTGCACTGGGAATACCTACGGAAAAAGAAAAGACCCAATGGTATTTTCAACGGTATGTCTCACATCTGCCAGCGGCAGGGGAGTTGGTTCTTTTCGACAGGAGCTGGTACAACCGTACCGGGGTCGAACGTGTTATGGGTTTCTGTACAGAATTAGAATACTGGGATTTCCTGCGATCCTGTCCCAGCTTTGAAAACATGCTCATCCGGTCAGGCATCATCGTGATCAAATACTGGTTTTCGGTAAGTGATAAGGAACAGGAAAAACGGTTCAAACAAAGGATTGAAGATCCGACACGTCGCTGGAAAATCAGTCCGATGGATGTGGAATCCCGGACCAAATGGATCGAATATTCTAAAGCAAAAGATGAAATGTTTGCTTATACCGATACAAAACAATCACCTTGGTATGTGGTAGAAGCGGATGACAAGCGGCGGGCTAGACTAAACTGCATCAGCCATTTGCTTAGCATGATACCGTACGAAGAGGTACCCCGTGAACCCATTATCCTGCCTCCTCTTGAAAGGGATAAAGCATATGTACGCCCACCTATGGCCGAACAAACCTTTGTTCCCATTAAATATTAACCGAGGTCGGGTTATTTTAAAACTGAAAATTTATAAATGGTCGTTTCAGAATAGGTTTTTCCTGGCATCAAAATCGTGGTAGGAAAATTGGGTTGATTTGGGGAATCCGGGAAATGCTGGGTTTCAAGACAAAATCCATAATGCTTTTTATAAATTTTTCCACCCTTCCCGCGAATCGTACCATCCAGGAAGTTACCCGTATAGAACTGAATACCTGGCTGTGTCGTAAGAATTTCCACCTGCCGGCCGGTCCTGGGATCAAATACCTGAGTAGCAAGCGCTAATTCTCCAGGTTTTTTCCTCAGGACATAGTTATGGTCATAACCTCCTCTTACCTTATCGATGCCCGCACCAATAGCCACCGATGTAATGAAATCCATGGGTGTTCCCCTTACCGACGGAAGTTTCCCGGTTGGGATCAGTTCACCGTTCACCTCGGTAAATTGATCTGCGTAAAGGGTAACTATATGTCCCAGGATATTTGTATCGGCTTCACTGAGATTGAAATAGGTGTGATTGCATATGTTGACCGGGGTTGGTTTGTCGGTTGTAGCTTCTATCTGGAGAATGAGTTCGTCGTTTTCGTTCAGGGTATATATGGCTTTTATTTTCAAATTACCGGGATAACCCTCTTCACCATCCTTGCTGACATAAGTAAGGATCAATCCTGCCCGGGTAGAATCCTTGAGTTCTGAGACATCCCAAACAACTTTGTCGAAACCTTTTAATCCTCCATGAAGCGCATTATTCCCATTATTGATTGCCAATTTATATGTTTTTCCGTCTAATATAAACCGTCCCTTGGCAATCCTGTTCGCATATCGTCCAACAAGGGCCCCAAAATAAGGACTATTGGCAATATAGTCCTTCAGGCCGTCATAGCCCAGAACGATATCGCCCGGTTTCCCGTATTTATCGGGCATCAGGATTGAAGTGATGATCCCTCCATAATTGGTAATTTTAACGGTAAGGCCGTTGGTATTGGTCAGGGTATATAAAAATACCGGTTTATGATCAACGGTTCCAAACGCTGTTTTCATAGATACAATATTTTGGGAATCTGCTTCCTTATGTTCATTAAAAGATACATTGACTTTGACATTACTATTATTCTGACAGGATGCAAGAATTAATATTATTACTCCGGGAAGGAAAATCCGGGAAATCCGTTTCATGGTTCTTGGATTTGAATTCATTACAAACCTAAGGAAATTTTAAGATTCACGAAACAATATTACTATTTTTGCCACCACTACCTTATTTACGATTTTTTTTCATGTTAACAGGCAAAATTATCCTGATCACGGGTGCTTCCGGCGGAATCGGTGCTGCAGCGGCGTTAGCGTTCGACCACTACGGTGCAAGAGTTGCCATTTCTTCACGACGAAAAGAAAAATTGGAAGAGATTGCCACCCGGATGAAGAACCCGCTCATAATCGCTGCAGACCTAACTGATCCTTCTCAATGCCATGACATGATCAGGAAGGTAGTTGAACACTATGGACACATCGATATTTTAGTCAATAATGCAGCCAGTATCATTGTCGCAAAGTCGGATGTAGTTGAACCGCACGATCTGCAACAGGCTTTTTCGACAAATCTTATGGCCCCTGTTATTTTGACCCTGGATGCCATACGTCACATGAGAAAACAAGGTAAAGGACAGATCATCAATATAGGTTCTCCCGGATTTATGATGGGCATCCCGTTTTATTCACCCTATGTTTGTTCCAAAGCTGCATTTTCAGCTTGGACCAGAACCATTCAGGCCGAATGGGCAGGAACAGAAATCACGGTCTGCGAATATTTCCCTGGTTATATCAAAACAGATTCAAAACCTGAATCAAGAATAGGAGAGGTGGACCAGGATTTTCTGATGGCAGGTAAAAAAAATTTTATTACAAAACGTTTCACGAAGCCAAAAACCCCGGAAGATGTTGCCAGTGACCTGATTCGGCTCATTCTGCATCCCAGACCGCTGATGTATTCCGATTTATCCGTCAGGATCGGGGCTTTCATTTCCAATATTCCCAAATTCAGATTGACCATAGCTAAACAAATGGCGACTACAGCCCGGAAGAAGAAGAATCTTTCTATTTTTACCGACCTTTAGACCACAAGCCTATGAATAATATCCTACCCCTTCGAGAAAGAAAAACCGATTACATCTATATCGGATTTTTCCTGCTCAATCTGTTGTACATTACCTACATTGTCGATTTGGAACAGTTGGTTATCAAGAACCCGTCTGATTTTACTTATCCGTTATGGCCATTACCATTTCTCATCGATATGGTCCATTGGTGGGGTTCTAATTTCGATCCGCTCCAATGGTTGCGTCCGGTTTGGTGGAAAGCAACTATTTGGCTGGATGTAATCCTCTTCGGTCCTTATTATGCACTTGCAGTTTATGCCTTTATTAAAGGGAAAGAATGGATACGGATCCCAACTTTTATTGTCATGTCTATCCTCTTTACCAATGTCTTTATCATTTGCAGTGAAGAAATCTTCGGGCCGACACCTGCAAAAAATTTGCCTCTGGTTCTTTTTGCCAATGCTCCCTGGGCGTTATTTCCGGTTTTCCTGATCTGGAAAATGTGGAAGAATGAGCATCCTTTTGCAAGGTAAAATATCTATAAAATCAACACAATTAACATGGGCACTATTCGGACTTTTTGATTAACAATTGAGTTGTTTAAAAGTACATATCCCATAAAAGTACCCACCCCCGGCCCCTCCCTTCTCGAAGGGAGGGGAGAATAGCTTGCTTTGAGGGGTTTGCAATGTTATAAAACAATTCAAGATGTATAATGGAAATGTTTAAATTACTGGGATATCGTTAGCTACACTCCAATTCAGTGCTATTCACCCACCCCAACACCCCTCCCTACTCGTAGGGAGGGGCCGGGGGTGGGTAGATGTTAGGCAGAAGGTGTGGGTATTTATAATGGGTAAAACTTAGCTATCCGGATGCATATTTTTTCCTGGTTGCTTAAAACTATTCTCCAAAACTGTATTACCTTTGTATACTTAACCGGATTAAGCTCTATATTTTTAATCCGTAACAACAATGAAAAACATTCAGAAAATTATTGTTTTTTTCCTGCTGATGTTACCAACAATTAGTATGGCAGAAACCAAGGAGATCCCTTATACCCTTGACGACCGCGACCGGATTATCAGGACGGAACAAAAGGTGGAAGCGCTTAATGCCAAAATCGATTCAAAAGTCGATGGCCTTCGTTTAGAGATGAATATACGATTCGAAGCAGTTGACAAGCAATTTATGGGCCTTCGATCTGAAATTAATGCCCGGTTCGACCAGCTTTTCAATTTTCTCTGGGCCTTTATCGGCATTTTCACCGCTATGATGGTGAGCGTGTTTGGCTTTGCTTTCTGGGACCGCAAATTGTCATTGGCTCCGATGAAAAAAGAAAACGCCAAAACGCTCTCTGCACTTCGCGACTATGCCGAACACCAGCCAAAACTTCGGGAAATCCTGAAAAACGCGGGATTACTCTGATATTCACCACCCGTTCACTTGCCCACTTACCCACTTTCCCACTTGTCCACTTGCCCATTTGTTCATCGTACAGAATCCAACTGGACTCTCATTGAATCTGCCAGCTTTCGGAACTTATCCATGACCGTTGGTTCAACCGGATTGGCCGCTGGAGATTCAAGTTTTAACGGATTGGTGGGACTTCCATTTTTGTAAACCCGGAAATCAAGATGTGCTCCGGTGGAAAGACCGCTGCTTCCCACGTAACCGATCAAATCACCCTGTTTGACCGGCAACCCATTTCTTAGCCCTCTTGCATATCCTGATAAGTGGGCATATGTAGAAGTAAAGACCGTATTGTGCCGGATGCTTATGAACCGGCCATAACCGCCATGCCAGCCCATTTCCGTGACCCGGCCGTCCCCCAATGCAACGACAGGTGTTCCCCTTGGAGCAGCATAGTCTACTCCAAAATGGGGACGTGAAATACGAAGGATGGGATGCATTCGCGATGCGGTATAGCGTGAGCTGATACGGGAGAACTTTAATGGCGCCTTCAAAAATGACCGTCGCAGACTTTGCCCGGATTGATCAAAATAATCACCACCACCGGGTTGATCGAAATAAAATGCATAATAGTCTTTACCACTGCTGGTGAAAACGGCAACCCGGATCCGGTCAATACCCACAGGTGTATTGTCAACAAACAATTCATCATAAATCACAGTGAACCCATCGCCCTTTTGCAAACCATAAAAATCAACGGTCCACGCATAGACATCCGATAGACTCAGGCCCAGGTTAAGATCCATCCGGTTTTCAAGAAAACAATTCCACAACGAACTCGTGATGATCCCCCTGGCGGTACGATTGAGCTTAGTGACTTTCTTTTTATCGCTGTAAACACGCAATGAATCCCGGAAATCGTAAACGATAAAATCAATATCGTTTACCTCATAAATAAAAAATAGCGTACGATGAATGGAATCCTTCGTCGAAATTCTTGCAAAACGATTCCCTGAACGCATTTTCCTGACATCAAAGACATTCCTTGTTTCCTTAGCAATCCTATCTATAATCTGACCGGAAACATAAGGCGAAAGAAGTGAAGCCAGGTTCTGACTTTCGCCTACATTTCCGGTAATCATTTCCAGGCTGTCAATATTGATTTTATAAGCCATATGCTGCTTGAATACCGCTTTCCGGAGTTGGATATTCTTCCTTGAAGAATATATCAGGAAACCAATTAGAATGATTATTCCAAGAACAAAAAAAATTGTGACCGTAGTAAAAAGGTGAAGAGAAGGTTTGTGCATAATGTTTGTTTAATGAAACTCCCCATTGTAAGCGGGGGATTTTCCATTTACTCACCCCAAACCCCTACCAACATGTAAAGTGGGGCCGGGGGTGGGTACTAATTAAAAGTAAGCTTGATCAGAACAATTTCAGGACGGTTTCCAAGACGAACCGGGGGACCCCAGGTGCCAAAACCGGACGAAACATAAAAATGGGTTTTACCGATAAGTTTATAACCCCAGCTTATATCATAGATGGCTTTTGTGATATAATTGAATGGCCATAATTGTCCATGATGCGTATGACCGAAAAGTGATAAATCAACACCCTGAGCCTCTGTTTTATTCAATGAAAATGGCTGATGATCCATCAGGATAACGGGGTAGGAGCGATCGATCCCTTTCAATACCTCCTCCAGCGTTGCCCGGTTTTTTCCTGTAAACCGCGGTCTGTCACGATCTTCCCGGCCTGCGAGGTAAAACCGCTGATCAACAAGGATAGTGGTATCACGTAACATTGTTATTCCATGTTGCTGAAGATATTTCACAGCCGGTTCGACTCCGCCAATATATTCATGATTGCCTGTGACGGCAAAAACACCCAGTTTCGATTGAATTCTGGAAAGTGAATTCCCGAGATCATTTTTGATCACCGGCGCCAGATCCTCATCCACAATATCACCTACCAATAAAACGATTTCGGGTTTTAAGGAATTGATGGTTTCTACCAGTCGTGTTGCTTTCCGCCGGGCTATGAGCGTTCCCAGATGAATGTCAGAGGCTATCACGATCGTTAACGATTTTTCACCCGGTACCTTTTTGTCGATATGCAGTTCAAGTTCTTTAATCCTTGAAATCCTTGCGTTGATGAATCCGGCAATGACTACAAAGGAAACCAAAGCAACGGAAACAATAAAAACAATGGTTTTGGTCTTCTGGTAATCAAGATAAAAAACAGAAGGTAACCAATGGAAAAAATATTCGGATAACCTTACGAGGTCAATCAGAATGACAACCATGATAAAATAAAGCATGAATGCCAGCCAGAATGAGCCGATCCAGGTGATGATCCCGGTGAATTCACAGGGTAATGGACGTTCAAGTATCCTGGCCAGTACAAAGGTTGAAGCAATCAACCAGAATGCGGTGGTAAACCAAATCCTGGCTGAACTTCCATGGGGGAAGGCCTGTACCGCTCTTGAAAAAATATAAAAATTGACCAGACCATAAATAAGTGTGACTATGCTGACAAACACGATAAATATCCCGGTTTTCATTTCCTTTCCTTCTGTTAAGGCTGCAAAGGTACCGTTTTACTCTGATTTTATTTTTGTACTTTTGAAGTGAGTATAGATAGTGAATCCCGGTGCGAATGAAAAATTTTACTATTCTCATCCTGATCATTCTTAACACGGTCCGCTTCTCGTTCTCCCAGTCATCTTACCTCGTGACCCATTATTCCAAACAGGATTATGGAGCCGGAAGCCAGAACTGGTCGATCGATACAGATGACCAGGGATTTATTTACGTTGCCAACAACGATGGTTTGCTCATGTTCGACGGCGCACACTGGAAACTATTCCGGATTCCGGACCAGACCATTATCCGGTCAGTATCCGTATCGGAAAATAAAAGGATCTATACCGGATCTTATGAAGATTTCGGTTATTGGGAAGAGGATCAGTCACATGAAATGAAATATCATTCTTTGAAACATCTTCTTAAAAAATTTCCTTTTCATAATGATGAAATATGGAAGATTATACAATATAAGGGAAAAGTTTACTTCCAGAGCTTTTCCGCCCTTTTTGTCTATGATCATCAAACGGTAAAATCTATTCCAATCCCATCCACGATCATTTTCCTGCTTAAAGCAAACGAAAGGATGTTTATCCAATCGATAGACGGCCGGTTATTTGAACTGATTAACGATTCATTGAAATCGCTGGATACCAAGGGTATACTGCATGGAACAGAAGTACGAGCCTTGCTCCCTTATAAAAATGGTACGTTCCTCATTGGAACTTCTTCAAAAGGTGTGTTTCGTTATGATGGCAAAACCATCAATTCATGGAATGTGCCTGCTAACGATGCGTTGAAAAAATTTCAAATCAATAACGGGATCATATCCGGTGATAAACTGATTTTCGGAACCATCGTAAAAGGCATCTTTATCCTGGATATTAATGGCAAGATCTTGTTTCACCAGGACAATAAAAACGCACTCCAGAACAATACCGTGCTATCCCTTTGCACGGATAACCATGGAGATATCTGGGCAGGTCTCGATAAAGGAATTGATAAAATATCCTTAAATAATCCATTGGACATATACAAGGAATCCGGTGAACAACTGGGAGCCGTTTATACTGCAGCACTCGTCGGGAAGAACCTGTACCTCGGTACAAATCGTGGTATTTATACCTACCTGAAAGAAAATCAAAGTGACCGGTTCCGATACACCGGATTTCTTAACCAATCCCAAGGCCAGGTTTGGGAACTAAAGATGATCGATGGAACCTTGTTCTGTGGGCATACCAATGGCACTTATATCATTGCCGGACAGGGCTTAAAGAAAATATCCAATATAAGCGGCGGATATGCACTGGAAAAATACACTAAGGATGGGCAGAAATATCTCATTCAAAGCACCTATTCCACCCTGGTGGTTTATAAAAAATCGCGAAACGGTTGGAGTTATCTATTGCAGGTTAAAGGATTTATTGAACCATCCCGTTTTTTAGAGATCGATCATTTGAATAATATCTGGATCGGCCATGCGGTAAAAGGTCTATATCGGCTTCGATTATCTGAAAACCTGGATAGCGTGATTAGTATGACTGGCTATGGAAAAAAAGATGGACTTCCATCCGATTTTAATATTCGTGTATTTAAAATTGAAGAACGGATCATATTCGCAACCGGCAGATCATTATATACTTACAATGACCTGGATCATAAAATCATTCCGTTTGATGAGTTGAATAATCAACTACATGGTTTTGAGAATGCCACAAACATTATCAAAATAGCGGAACACCGCTATTGCCTTATCCGGAACAACGACATCGCGGTATTTGAAATCAATGAGAATAAAGCGACACAACTTGTCCGTTTTTTCTTGCCACTGTACGACATTCATATGGTCGATGGTTACGAGAACGTCGTTAAAATCAATAAAAAGCAAAATCTGATTTGCCTGGACGATGGCTTTGCTCTTTTTCCCTGCGATTCTTTGTCCTCCACATATTCTGAAAATGCAAAATTAATTTTCCGTGAAGTGAAATGTATGAATTCTGAAGGAGTAAAGAAAACGGTCGATACCATAAACAGTGCGTTCATCCTGCAGCACGCATGGAACAGCCTTTTCGTTTCATTCACCTATACCAGTCATTGTATCTCGGCCAAGCGGTTCCAATACAAACTTGAACCCTTCGATCCGGAGTGGAGCCAATGGACAGAAAAAGCCGAAGTGAGTTACACACGCTTGCCCAAAGGAAACTATACCTTTAAGGTCCGGACCATTTCACCAACCGGAGTGGTTACGAATCCCGTTACCTTATCCTTCAGGGTCAAACCGGCATTTTTAGCTTCACCGTTAGCTTACATTTTCTACGGAATTATCTTTCTGATTGTGATTATAATCAGTCAGGCCATTTTTCGACGTCGGTTCATCCGGCAACAGGAAAAAATCAGGTTGGAAGCAGAGACTAAGTCATTACTTGAAAAGCAACAAGCGGAGCAGAAAATCGTCAAGTTGCAAAATGAGAACCTTCAGTCAGAAATATCACATAAAAATATTCAGCTTGCCGATTCAACATTGGCTATTATCAAAAAAAAGGAATTACTTATTGAAATAAAAAATGAACTGGAGCATCAAAAAAAACATCTTGGAAATCAATATCCGGCAAACTATAGTCGTAAAATCCTTTCGCTGATCAATACAAATATTAGCGACGATAACGATTGGAAGGTTTTTGAAGAGCTTTTTGATCAGGCACATGCCGACTTTTTTAAAAGACTCAAAATTTCTTACCCTGAATTAACGCAAAGTGATCTTAAACTTTGTGCCTATCTTAGATTAAACTTAACCTCAAAAGAGATTGCCCCGCTACTGAATATCAGTTACCGGGGTGTTGAAACAAGGAGGTACCGGCTCCGGAGAAGATTACTGCTGGATAACGATAAGAATCTGGTTGAATTTATCCTTCAATTCTGAATGTTTTATTTAATTCCATTGCACCTCTTGATTTGATCTGCAGAAAATAATTGTTATTGTATTGAATATTAACATCTTATTCAAGTTTTTCAACTACTTGAAGTGGTATTGACGTAACTCTGAAATCACCATTCAATACGATGATGTAACCATGTTCCATAAAATATTTGATTTCTAAGGAAATTCATTCGTAAATTAGCTAAGAATTAAATTAATCCCGCATAAATCCTGCACATATGTATGATAACATTTTACGCAAAACAAACCCGGTTTCAAAGAAAATTGGGTTATTCCTTATCCTGATTTTAGGATTCACCGGATTTTCGATGGCTCAGGTACGAACCATTAAAGGTGTGGTCACCGCTTCTGACACAAAAGAGACCCTCCCCGGTGCCACCATTGTAATCAAAGGGACAACCACCGGTTCCGTGACCGATATCGATGGTAAGTATTCCATTTCAATTAAGACAGATAAAGTCATCCTGGTCTTTTCCTATGTGGGCTATAACACTAAAGAGATTGACCCGGGAAACCAAACCGTTGTGGATGTGCAACTTGAACCTAAAAAAACCACCCTCGACGAGGTAGTAGTCATCGGTTATGGCTCGGTGAGAAAAAGTGATTTATCCGGTTCTGTCGGAAGTGTTAAGGCCGAAGACATTACCAGGATTACAGCATTAAACCCTGTTCAAAGCCTTCAGGGAAATGTGACCGGCGTACAAGTAGCTAGTACCTCCGGTACTCCTGGCGAGAAACCGGCTGTAAGGATCAGGGGGGTCGGTACTTTCGGTAATTCGAATCCGATATACGTTGTCGACGGGGTGATTGTCGACGATATTTCATTCCTGAATAGCAATGATATTACTTCCATGGAGGTACTTAAAGATGCTTCCGCCTCTGCAATTTATGGATCGAGGGGAGCAAATGGTGTCATCATGGTAACCACAAAAATGGGAAAAGGAACTGACGGTAAAACCGCATTCAGTTTTTCAGGGGAAGTAGGGATGCAGAAACTTGCAAAAAAAATCGGATTGTTAAATGGGCGGGACTTTGCTATTATTTCAAATGAAATTAAACCCGGAAGTTATAACAATGTTGATGCTGTTCCAAACACCGATTGGCAGGACCTAGTATTTCATACTGCTCCGGTTTATGATTTTCAATTATCAGCATCGGGCGCTTCCAAAAATATTCAATATTATATCAGTGGTGGTTATTTTAAACAGGGCGGTATAATCGACAAATCGAGTTATCAGCGTATAACTTTGAAAATAAATAACATTTATAATTTATCGAAATTTGTAGAACTGGGTAATAATATAACCATTGCCCCCTACAGCCAGCAGATAGCGCCCGATGTAACGTACGCCGTCTACAGGGCAAAACCTACCCTGGTCCCTTATTATCCGGATGGCAGTTTTGCTGCCGTTCCCGGTGTGGGGAACCCGCTTGCCGATCTGGCTTACTCAAATAACTTCAACAAAGGGGTAAGGGGAGTCGGGAATATTTTCGGAGAAGTCAATTTCCTGAAAGCATTCACCTTCAAATCCAGTTTTGGAATAGATGCCGCTTATAACAAATCGGAAAATTTTACTCCGGCATTTACCGTTTATAATCCTGATGGATCCATATCGCAACAGCAGAATCTCATGAGCAGGCTGAGTAAAAACACCAACTATAATTTTACCTGGCTTTGGGAAAATACACTGAATTTCAAGAAGGAATTCGGTAAACATTCCATTGATGCCGTTGCAGGTTATACCATGCAAAATACGACTTCTGACGGGTTTGATCTTCTCGGTAAGAACCTGATCCGCGACGCGTCGAGTTTCTGGTACATCCAGCCTGCCTATATCTATGATCCGGCCAATAATGTCAATACCATAAACAACATTTTGGAACAGGTTGATAATAATCTGTATTATTCGATGATATCGTTCCTTTTCCGTGTTAATTATGTTTTCAATAAAAGATATATCCTGACTGCGACTTTCAGGAGTGACGGGTCATCGAAATTTGCACAGAATAACAGGTATGCCAACTTCCCCTCCTTTGCCTTGGGCTGGAATGTTTCGCAGGAAAAATTCATGCAAAACATCAAATGGCTGAATAAATTGAAGTTGAGAGGAAGCTGGGGTAAACTTGGGAATGATAAAATTCCATACTGGGACCGATATGCAAGGGTTGAATCGAACATCCTTGCCATATTCGGAATAAACAACGATCCCAATACCGGCGCCTCTTATGGGATAAACGGGAATCCCAACCTGAAATGGGAAGTTACGACACAAACAGACGTGGGGCTTGAATTTGGCCTATTTGACAGCCGGCTTACCGCTGAGTTTGATTACTACAATAAAAAAACTAACGATATTCTTGTCTTGTTGTCTACCCCTGGATACCTTGGAAACGGGGCGGGCGCCAAGGTAAGATTCAATGCTGCTTCCGTTGTGAACAGGGGATTTGAGTTCAATCTTGGCTGGCGCGACCAGGTGGGAAAATTCAAGTATTATGTGGGTGTTCTGGGAACCACGATCCATAATGAAGTGTTGAGCATTGGCGGGAACAGCGGTGTAGATTCTGTCTTGATCGGAGGTTATCTTGGCAATGGAGTCCCGGTTACCCAGAGTCAAGTTGGCTTGCCCATTGGTGCATTCTACGGATATCAAACCGATGGTGTCTTTCAATCCCAGGCTGAATTGAATGCCTATCCACACAATAGTCAGGCCGGTGTGGGCGATCTAAGGTTTGTAGATGTAAATGGCGATGGGAAAATTGATGGATTGGACAGAACCTATATAGGAAACCCGATTCCCAAATTCATTTTTGGCTTCAATTTTGGATTTGAAATTTATGGTCTTGACTTTTCGGTCAATGTCCAGGGTCAGACCGGAAATAAAATTTTCAATGGGAAGGAGGTGGTCAGGCCTGATCCATACAATTTTGAAAGTCATGTGCTCAATCGCTGGACCGGACCGGGTACCAGTAACACGGAACCCAGACCATCCTTCGGCGGGTACAATTACACTCCCTCGGATCATTTTATCCAGGATGGTTCCTTTCTGAGGATTCGAAATTTAGTACTTGGTTATACCCTTCCCACTTCCTGGAGCACAAAGATCTATATGCAAAAATTCAGAATATATGTTAAAGCTGATAATCTTTATACATTGACAAAGTATACAGGATATACCCCTGAAATTGGCAGCAGTGATGTTTTGTCAGCGGGTATTGATAATGGGATTTACCCGATTACAGCTGTTTATTCAATAGGTATCAATTTAAACTTTTAAGGATATGAGAACGCAAACTAAATTATACCTTTCAATCCTGTTAATTTTTACGACCCTTTCTTTCAGCGGGTGCAAAAAATTTCTTCAGAAAGATCTCCAGGGCACGCTGACACAGCAATCTTTTCCCGTCTCTCCAACCGATGCATTGCTGGCGACAAATGCTACCTATGAAGCGGTCAGGGAGTGGTATTACAATGCAGGTGGGTTCCCGATCTTTGATATTATGTCGGATGATGCCCGTAAAGGGAGTAACCCCGATGATGCGGCCTCCACTGTTGGCCCATATGATATTTTTACCCATACCACTACCCAGGATGGGATCGACCGTTATTGGAATGCCTTATATGTCGGTGTGAAAAGAGCCAATGTCGTCATTGAAAAAATTCCGGCGATCACTATGGATGAAGCTCTGAAAACGAGATATATTGCTGAAGCCAAGTTTATCCGTGGTTTGATCTACTTCGACTTTGTTCGTGCATGGGGAGGAGTTCCCCTGGTTACAAGTACCGATCCTCCGCTAAAATTACAACGCGCTTCAGTTGACGAGGTCTATACACTGATCATCAGCGATCTGAATTTCGCTGTCGACAATCTGCCGCTCAAATCGGGATACCAGGGTACTGATCTGGGCAGGGTGACTCAAGGTGCTGCACAAGCCTTACTTGCCCGGGTCTATCTTTTCAGGAATGATTTCGTGAATGCGGAAAAATATGCCATGGATGTAATCAATTCAAGCCAGTATGGTCTGGAGCCCGTATTTACAGATGCCAACGGAGTGAATGGCAATAATGGCGTCGAATCGGTTTTCGAAGTCGGAGCCATACAGGCTGATAATACGCAAGGCGGTGGGAATCAGTATGCCAATACCCAGGGCGTCAGGGGAACACCCAACCGTGGATGGGGATTCAACCGGCCTACCATAGATCTGCGGAACTCCTTTGAACAAGGCGATCCACGCTACAGGGGAACAGTGATCAACTTGGGCGATACCATTGATGGGGTTGTGATCATTGGCGATGGCGCCACTCCGGATAAAACTTATGATGAACATGGCAACCTTATCGAAATCGAATGTTATACACGGAAAGTCTGGGTACCTGGCGATAATGTCATAACCCAATGGGGTCATCATCGCCGGTTGATCAGATATGCCGATGTTTTATTGATGGCTGCCGAAGCACTCAATGAAAATAATAAACCGGCAGAGGCGTTAATATACCTAAACATGGTAAGGCAACGTGCAAGACAGGGTAACAATACCATTCTTCCGGATATCACTACGACAAACCAATCGGAACTCAGGGATATTATATTCAACGAAAGACGTCATGAACTGGCAATGGAAGGTTGGAGATTCTGGGATCTGGTGCGAACCGGCAGGGCTCCGGCCGTAATGGGCCCTCTGGGTTTCGTTGCCGGGAAACACGAACTTCTGCCAATTCCTCAGAGTGAAATTGATATCTCGCAAGGGTCCCTGACTCAAAACCCGAACTGGTAATTTTTATCATATTATTAAAATGTCATAGTATGAATTATTTAACCTTAATTATAAAAGCCATGAAAAAGCAATTTCTTTTAATTTGTTCATTGATTGTTACAATTGCACTCCTGATGGGAGTTGCAAGTTGTAAAAAGAAAAGTGATTCAACTACATTCCAATTGTCGGCGCTGGTTGCACAGTTACTTGGAGGAAATATTGATCTGAACGGGGCTACATCGGCAAATAATGTGCCCTCAAACCCGACCATTGTTGCAACATTTTCACTTGATGTCAATGCTGCGAGTGTAACATCCGGAATTACCCTTTTGAGGGATTGGGATCAGAAAAACATCCCGTTGACAGTTACACCCTCAGGTTCGAAGGTCACTATTGTTCCCAATGAGGAACTTGGCAACGGAGCATTGTTTAAACTTACCTTCCCTTCGGTCACCTCCACTGACGGCCAGTCAATCCCAGGTTTCTTCCGCACATTTACGACCATTGGGACCTTTGTTCCGGCCGGTCAGATCGCATACTGGAACTTCGAAGGTAATGTAAATGACCAGGTGGGTACCTTTAATGCGGATAGCCTGATCGCCATAACCTACACTCCTTCTTATAAAGCTTCGGCCGGAACTGCTGCAACCTTCGACGGTACAACAAGTATTATCGAAGTCCCGAATGGTGACCAGCTTTCGAATACGCCCCAATTTTCTTTATGCTTCTGGATGAAAACGAACTCAGTCGGACATGTCGATGCCGATGATAAACCCAAAGGTCACTTTGTAATTGGACTTGGCGCTTTCTACGGTTTCCAGTTTGAAATATATGGAACTTATGAAGGCTGTAAGATTGGTACGACTTATAATGTTGGAGATCCTGCCACAAACAGTCATGACACTGAATTTAAAGGGGATGGACTGACCAAAGATAACGGTGGATGGAAAGCATGTACCTTCTGTAAGGCTTTAACACCTACACCTGCTGATGGAATGGTTGCCCTGATCAAAGATAAATGGGCATATATTGTATTTACTTTTGATGGTACAACCAAACTCGCGTCAATGTATATCAATGGTGAAATAATGAAGATAGAAGATTTCACCCTTGCAGATCCTTCATTAAATGCTGCCATCGGAATGAAGTGGGCTGGTTTGCCACCGGATGTTTATCCACGACTGGCTTTCGGATTTGTTAAATCAAGACAAGGTTCATTATGGGCTACCCAACCCTGGGGTGGTTATAACTTACCAACATCCAATCATTTCGGGGGACAACTGGATGATGTTAGAATTTTCCACCGCACTTTGAGCGCAACCGAGATCGATCTGATGTACACATCAGAAAAACCGTAGTTCTTCACCAATGATTCAGGGAGAGGGTTATGGGTTTCCTTAACCCTCTCTTTTTCACAAATACATTATTGGTAAGGGCTCCGTTATCGGTATTAACCATAAGAAATAATAAAAAAAGAGACCGGCTGGTTAAACAATCGATCGATTCAAATAACCGCACGGAGATACAAAGAATTATCACAAAGTGGTCAACTAAGGTATTATGAAACTATATCCGATTTTAACACTATTACTGGCGGTCAATATTCTTTTCTTCTCAGCTTGTAAAAAAAAGGGGGATACACCTGCCGGGTCACTTCAGTTGGCACAGGTAAAAGCAGGCAATGTTGTTCTCAAGATCGGGGAAACAACTAAGGATGTTCCGGTTGACAGTTCATTCACCATTTACTTTAATAACACGCTCGATCCATCGTCCGTGAACGGTAACGTAGTTGTAAAGAAGGCTGATAACAAGAATGTTTCCGGAGATCTGGTTGTCTTCAATGGAAATACAAGCATCAGATTTACACCTCAAAATTCCCTTGATCACGGTGCAAATTATAAATTACTGATCACATCCGGACTAAAAGGATCTCAGGGTGAAACATTTCCCGGGATGGAGTTTCTTTTTGGGACAATCGCAGGAATACTTCGGATCGAAACCATCACCATTAACAAACAACCCTTCCAAATCCCGGCAATTCCTAAAAATGTTAACTGGAAAAAAGACTCTTTAAAAATCGAGATCACCTTTTCGGATTCTCTCGATCCGGCAAACCTGAATCCCTATTTTACCTTGTCGACGGGTATGCCTCTCTCATTTTCTCTCTCAGGAAACAACAGGATATTAACAGTTTCAAATACACAATCTTTGACCGATTATACCCGATGTTTTTTCAACATTTCGAAGAATTTAACATCAAAAACCGGGTTTCCATTCGATGGCTTTACCAACTATTTTTATACCGCTCTGGATTCAACGACAAAATTTCCCGTAATTCCGGATGACCAGCTTCTTACCCTGGTACAGGAAATGACCTTCCGTTACTTTTATGATTATGCCCATCCTTCATGTGGTCTTGCCAGAGAAAGAAACACCTCCGGGGATATCGTGACGATCGGTGGTTCCGGGTTCGGAGTTATGGCGTTGATCGTGGGTATTGAACGTGGATTTATTACACGTGATCAGGGATTGACCCGGTTGAATAAAATTCTGACCTTTCTTGAAACCTGCGACCGCTTTCATGGCGCCTGGCCTCATTGGCTCAATGGCGCGACTGGCAAAGTGCATCCTTTCAGCTCCAATGATAATGGCGCCGACCTTGTTGAGACTTCCTATATGGTTGAGGGATTGATTACCATGCGACAATACCTTGATCCGGCCGCCCCGCTTGAGCAAACCCTGATAGACAGGATCGATGCACTGAATGATGCCGTTGAATATGATTGGTTTACACGGGGGCAGAATGTTTTATACTGGCACTGGTCACCAACTTTGGGTTGGATCATGAATATGCCGATCCAGGGTTATAATGAGACCCTGATCACCTATATTGTTGCGGCAACCTCTACAACTCACCCGATCTCAGCCGCAGTTTATCAACAGGGATATGCAAAGAACGGCGCGATTAAAAACGGCAATAGCTATTATGGGTACAGACTACCGCTTGGTGAACCTTACGGAGGTCCGTTGTTTTACACACACTATTCTTTCCTTGGACTCGATCCGAGAACATTGCAGGATCAATACGCAAATTACTGGGAACAAAATGTTAATCAATCCCTGATCAATTGGACATATTGTTTTACTAATCCTAACAACTATGTGGGATATAGTAAATCCAGTTGGGGACTTACGGCCAGTGATAATCCCTGGGGGTATGATGCACAATCGCCCACCAATGACCTTGGTGTGATCACCCCCACTGCGGCTGTGTCAGCCATAGCTTATACGCCGGAACAATCGATGAAAGCGATCCGGTTTTTCTATTACATCCTGGGTGATCATCTATGGGGTAATTCCGGCTTTTATGATGCCTTCGACCCGACTGAAGGATGGTGGGCCGATTCATTTATCGCTATCGACGAGGGACCGATTGTTTGTATGATAGAGAATTACAGAACGCAACTTTTATGGAATCGCTTCATGTCCTCGCCTAAAGTCCAGGCAGGACTCACAAAACTTGGTTTTACCCATTGATTTTCCAATTCAAAAGTATGCTTTCAGATAACTTTTTTTCTTTTAAAATCGCCGGATTGTCTTTTGTCTTATTTGTTCTTTGTACTTCCGTAATCTCACAAAATATAGTCCGGCAAAACATTTCCTCTTCCGATAGGATTAAGATTGAGGAATTGCTCAAAAAGATGACAATCGAAGAAAAAATCGGCCAGTTATCCCTTTTTCAATCCGATGGGGATATTACAGGTCCGGCGATGAATAACAATGATAATAAGTATTATAAGCTTATTAAAGAAGGAAAAGCCGGAGCTATTTTCAATGTCTATACCGTGGATAATGTACGTGGCCTCCAAAAGATTGCCATTGAGGAATCACATTTAAAAATTCCCCTGATCTTCGGTTATGATGTAATCCATGGCCACCGGACAATTTTCCCGATCCCATTGGGCCAGTCTTGTAGCTGGGACCTGAAAGCGATTGAAGAGTCAGAGCAGATAGCTGCAATGGAAGCGACCGCAGAGGGACTAAACTGGACTTTTGCCCCGATGGTAGATATCGCCCGAGATCCCCGGTGGGGGAGGGTTGCCGAAGGAGCGGGCGAAGATACATGGCTCGGATGTAAAATTGCCGAAGCTCGGGTTCATGGATTCCAGGGTAAAGATCTGAAAGATCCGCATACTCTATTGGCTTGCGCAAAGCATTTTGCTGCTTATGGAGCGCCACAGGCCGGGCGCGATTACAATACAGTCGATATTTCCCAGGTTTCACTGTATGAATGGTACCTCCCGCCATATAAAGCTTGCGTTGATGCCGGTGTCGGCTCGGTAATGACCTCCTTCAACGAAATTGCCGGTGTGCCATCTACTTCCAATAAATGGCTGCTCACGGATCTGCTCCGGAAAAGCTGGGGGTTCAAAGGTTTTGTGGTTACTGATTACGGCGCCATCAATGAACTTGTGAACCATGGAGTTGCAACAGATGAAAAGCAGGCAGCCGGTCTGGCTTTAAATGCCGGAGTGGATATGGATATGCAGGGGAGTACTTATCTGAATTCATTGACAGACTTACTCAAAGAGAAAAAAGTTACCCTGAAGCAGATTGATGATGCTGTGCGCGTTGTACTGGAAGCCAAATTCAAACTTGGTCTGTTTGATGATCCTTACCGGTATTGCAAAAAAGAACGACAGGAAAAGGAACTGATGACCGTCGAAAGTCAGGCCTTTGCCCGTAAATTCGTAGCTCGAAGTTGTGTCCTTCTGAAAAATGATAATCAAACCCTACCCATTCCGGCCACGGTTAAATCCATTGCCGTGATTGGTCCACTGGCTGATTCCAAAAGAGATATGCTGGGAAACTGGGCAGCTGCCGGAGAATTGGAAAAATGTGTCACCCTGCTTGAAGGGATCAGAAACCATGTCGGTAAGGATATTCCCATAGTTTATGAGAAGGGATGCAATACCAACGACCTGGATAAAAGTGGATTTGACAAAGCGCTGAAAATTGCCTCGTCCGCCGATTATGTGATCCTGGCTCTGGGAGAAGAAGGTGAGATGACCGGGGAAGCATCCAGCCGGACCGATCTTGATCTCCCTGGAGTACAGAACGAACTGGCAGAGCAGGTTATCGGTACCGGTAAACCGGTAGCCGTGGTGCTGTTCAATGGTCGCCCGCTGACCATCACAAAGTTGAACAACATGGCCCCGGCTATCCTGGAATCATGGTTTGGCGGAACACAGGCTGGAAATGGTATCTCTGATATTCTTTTTGGGGAAGTTAACCCTGCCGGGAAACTCACCATGACTTTTCCCCGGAATGTCGGGCAAATACCCCTTTTCTACAATGCAAAAAATACCGGAAGACCCTATAATCCTAAAACACCGGATGAAAAATATGTTTCACGCTATATCGATGTGACCAACGACCCGCTCTATCCGTTTGGATTTGGGTTGAGCTACACTACCTTCGCCTATTCCGGTCTGACGGTTGATACTACCGGGAACAAACTGACCATCAGGGTTACCGTAAAGAATACTGGTACACGCGACGGAGAAGAGGTGGCACAACTTTATGTACAGGATAAAGTCGGTTCAATAACCCGCCCCGTAAAAGAACTGAAAGGATTCAAAAAAGTCATGCTGAAAACCGATGAAACTGCAGTATTGACATTTTCGCTGGGAAAAGATGACCTGGCATTTTATCATCCTGACCTGAAAAAATATTGGGAACCGGGAGAATTTATCATATACATCGGAACCAATTCAAAGGAAACAATCTCAACATCTGTCTTCCTGAACTGACCCTGCACACTCGCCATTTTATAAATAAACAATAGAGAATTAATAATTAAAATGAGAAATCACATGGAGGTCAGCAAAGTTATTTTGTTTGTGGTCTTTACTTTTGCCATTTCTACCGCACAGCCACAACAGCTTGTATTCAAATCCAAAGGAAAGGTTAATTATCCTTTAACATCAGGAGAGAAGTCAATGCTCGATTCAATCCAGCATAAAACTTTTCTTTTCTTTTTAAATGAACATCATCCCAAAACGGGAATTGTAAAAGATCGCACGACAAGCGCTTCTCCCTGCAGCATAGCCGCAACAGGTTTTGGAATTCCATCATTCGCTATCGGTGCTGAAAGAAATTGGATAACCCGTGAACAAGCGGCGGAGATCACACTCAGAATTCTTAAATTTTTTGCCAATTCAGTTCAAAGTACCGATAAAAAGGCAACCGGGTACGAAGGATTTTATTATCATTTCCTGGTAATGAAGGATGGTACACGCGAATGGAATTGTGAACTTTCCTCCGTAGATACCGGACTGTTGATGATGGGTATCATCTTTGCCCGGAACTATTACAACCTGGACAATAATATTGAAACTCAGATCCGTAAACTTGCAACATTATTACTTGGAAGAACTAACTGGAATTTTATGAAATTGCCCGCCAAGGATAAATTTGCCAATACGATTTCCATGGGTTGGACCCCCGAAGATGGATTGGCCGATTATGGCTGGAGCGGTTATGATGAGGCGCTGTTCCTTTATGTTTTAGCAGCGGGCAGTGGAATGGAAAATGCTGAACAAAGTTATAAAGCATGGTTAAAATCGTATAAGTGGTATACACCTTACAAAGGACTTTCGCACGTGGCGTTTCCTCCATTATTTGGTCATCAGTTTTCACAAGCATTTATAGATTATCGCGGTTTGGTTGATGAATATATGAAGGAAAAAGGAATTGATTACTTTGAAAACTCACGCCGTGCAACATATGCTCAACGACAATATGCAACAGATAATCCTAAAGGTTGGATCGGGTATGATTCGCTCTGCTGGGGTGTTACTGCAAGTGATGGACCTGATGGGAAGTATAATTTTGATGATAAAAAATTTTTGGGTTATGCAGGTAGAGGAACGAGTGGACCCGATTACAATTATTATGATGATGGGACCATTGCACCTTACGCATCCCTTTCATCATTACCTTTTGCCCCGGAGATAGTTTTACCTACCATAAAATCCATGAATGAAAAGTATGGAAAAAAACTATGGGGGAAATACGGTTATTATGATGCCTTCAACCCAACGGCTAAGTGGATTGACAATGATTTTTTAGGCATAGACGAGGGTCCAATGCTTATAATGATAGAAAATTTCAGAACAGGCTTGGTTTGGAATTATGTAATGAAAGATCCGATAATCCAAAATGGTTTAAACAAACTTGGCTATAAATATTTAGAATAGAATTTCTTCATTTTTGTTCTGACCTTAATTTTTCCTGGTCTGTTACTTCATTTTAACCAGCGTTCAGTTTGTCTACATAGAGATTTGAAAGCAATTGACAAATGAAAAATTTTTTCGGAAAAATAATTGCATTATCACTCTTGTCGGTTCTTGCACCCATAACGATCTACGCTCAAATCAAAATACTTGATGAATTTGAGAATAAAGATGGCTGGAGTTTCATCAAATCCGATGGCGTTAATCTTGACTTATCTAATGAAAAAGGATTAACTGGCAATGCGATCCGTTTCGATTATGATTTCACCAAAGGCACTGGTTACGGCGGAATACAGAAACGGTTCCCAATAGACCTGCCCGATAATTATGAATTTACCTTTTATATTAAAGCCAAATCTCCTGCAAATAATTTTGAAATAAAATTTATTGACAGCACGGGAAACAATGTGTGGTGGGTCAATAATCGCAACTATGATTTTCCACAAGAATGGAAAAAAATCCGGATTAAAAAAAGACATATCAATTTTGCATGGGGACCGACAACTGATCAAAGCTTAAAGCGAATTGACAGAATTGAATTTACAATAGCATCCTTTGTTGGTGGCAAAGGTACAATCTGGATTGATGATCTGAAGTTTGAACCGCTACAACCCGAAAAGCAATCCTATCCGCTTCCATCAGTTACAGCTTCATCATTTATTAAGAATTATTCACCGGATTTTATGATTGATAATTCAAATGAAACATACTGGCAAAGCAATGGTGTGATAGATCAGGATATTGTCTTTGATTTCAAAATCCGCAGGGAATTTGGCGGTTTACAAATCAATTGGCTTAAAGATCATTACGCAAAAAGTTATAATGTTTTCTTATCGGAGGATGGGAAAAAATGGGAGAAAGCTTATTCTGTTCAATCAAATCAAAGTGATGTCAGCTTTATCAGGCTACCCGAAGCTGAAGCAAAGTATCTTAAGATAAATCTTACAAAAAGCAATTCGGAAGAAGGGTTCGGTATTTATGAAGTAAAATTTCTGGCTATTAAAAATTCTTTAACGCCGAATGATTTTTTAATATACGCTGCTAAAAATTCACCAAAAGGAAATTACCCGAGATATTTTTTAGAGCAAACCTCTTATTGGACGATTACAGGTGTTAATAATGATGTTAAAGAAGCGCTGATAAATGAAGATGGAATGGTTGAAGTAGATAAAGCCCGGTTTTCGATCGAGCCGATGATAAAAGCCGGCGATTCACTTTATAACTGGAGCAATGTAAAATCCGTTCAATCATTGGGCGTTCCTGAAGAAAATAGGGAATTTACTTTTGTACCCTCCGTTAGCTGGTTATGTTATGATCTGAAATTTGTAACCGGAGTTACTGCAAGCGGGGAAGCAAATAAAAATTCCGTGCTTAACATCAGCTATTCATTTAAAAACCTCTCAAACAGGCCAAAAGATTTTGAGTTCTATTTGTTGGTCCGGCCATACCAGGTTAATCCATATTATCAGTTTTTAAATTTGACCGGTGGCGTTGGTAAAATAACCTCAATTAAAGAAGAAGATGGCGGATTTATATCTGTCGATGATAAAATGGTGTTGTCTCAAAAAAAATATAATTCCTTTGGGGCAACTATTTTTAATGAAGGAAGTATTGTTGATCTTATACGTACCGGGAATATTCCTCAAAATAAATTTGCTGTAGATCAAAGCGGGTTGGCAAATGGCGTAATTAAATATTCATTTCACCTGAATCCGGCTGAAAATACAGAATTCTTTGTTGTGGTTCCGTTTTATGGTAAAACATCATCTGAAGAAAAATTGGGTAATGAATATGTTTTAGAACAATCGAACAAAGCGATTGAATTCTGGAAAACAAAAGTTGGGCATATCAAATTTAATCTGCCTGAATCAGCAAACCGGATTGTAAATACTTACAAATCAAATCTCGCATATATATTAATCAACAGGGACAAGGCAGGTATTCAACCCGGCTCGCGTTCGTATGAACGAAGCTGGATACGCGACGGCGCATTAACTTCATCTGCATTACTGAAATCAGGGATCGTAAATGAAGTGAAAGATTTCATTGATTGGTACACCGGTTATCAATACGAAAACGGTAAAGTCCCGTGCGTGGTTGATTTCAGAGGTCCCGATCCGGTTCCCGAAAACGACAGCCACGGTGAAATGATTTATTTGATCCGCGAATATTTTAACTTCACGAAGGATACCACTTTCCTCAGATCAAAAAATAAAAATGTATTAAAAGCTGTAGAATATATCGAATCGCTGATTGCCCAAAGATCAACGGATCATTTTAAATACGGGAATGACAGTGTGCGTGCTTACTACGGATTGGTAACGGAATCAATCAGCCACGAAGGGTATTCCGCTAAACCGATGCACTCGTACTGGGATGATTTCTTTACCATGAAAGGTTTGAAAGATGCAGTGGAGATTCAAAAAATACTTGGCGAAAAAGAATCGTATGAAAGAATAAAAAAAGTCTGCGACACCTTCAGGGAAAATCTTTACAACTCACTGCAGCTCACGATGAAGACCAGAAAAATAAATTACATACCGGGCTGTGTTGAACTCGGCGATTTTGATGCAACATCAACAACAATTGCGTTAACACCTTGCAACGAACTGACCAACTTACCAAAGCCGCAAGTATATAACACTTTTGATAAATTTTATGATTTTTTTAAAAACAGGAGAGACGGGAAAATTGATTGGATTAATTACACTCCATATGAAAATCGTTTGATCGGTTCATTTATCATTTTAGATCAACCGGAAAGAGCACACGAGTTAATAGAATTTTTCCTCAACGATCAACGTCCGCAGGGATGGAATCACTGGGCCGAGGTTGTCTGGAAAGATTACCGGAGGCCGGGTTACATCGGAGATATGCCCCACACCTGGGTTGGCAGCGATTTTATCAATGCCATCCGGGCTATGTTTGTTTATGAAAATGAGCATGATCAATCGCTTGTTTTAGCTTCTGCCCTTTATCAGGATTGGATTGATTCCCCAGCAGGAATGTCTGTTGAAAATCTGCCAACTTATTACGGTGAGATTTCATATTCAATAAAAAAAGATAACAATAAATATCTCTTTACGATTTTTGGGGATGTAAAACTTCCTGCTAACGGAATTAAAATTAAAAACTTCAACGGATCGAAACTACCGGTAAAAGTAACTGTGAACGGAGATGAAAGAAAAGATTTTGGTGAAAAAGAAATATCAGTTAAAGAATTTCCTGCGGAAGTAGTGATCTATTATTAAAGAATAGAATCTACCCACCCCTTCCCAACCCTGCCAGCAGGGAGGAGAAGGGGTGGGTTAAACTTAAATCAACAGGTACTTTTATGAACGAACAAGAAAAAAGCACGGGTCACATTGCAAAATCAGAACATCAGATTCACTTTTCACAGTTAGCTGCTTATGGGGCTGGAGGTATTATTCCTATTGCGCTCTTTAACATAGCGGGAATTCTTGTAGGGTTGATGGGCAATATAAGTTTGGGGTTAAGCGCCTTCTGGCTGGGAGCAATTTTGATTGTCCCCCGTTTGTGGGATGCCCTCTCTGATCCTTTTATCGGTCATCTTTCTGACAATACCCGTACCCGTTGGGGACGCCGGCGTCCCTATTTGCTGATCGGCGGAATACTCGTTGCCGTTTTTTTTGTTGTCATGTGGTGGATCCCAAAAGGAGATATGGTGAGAACATGGTTTCCATCTGAATCCGGCTTCCAATGGTTTCAGCTTGCCTATATTCTTTTTTCCCTTCTTCTCTTTTTCACTGCCTGTAATATCTTCGAGATCCCTCATGGCGCCCTGGGTATGGAAATGACTACCGATTACCACGAACGTACCCGTCTTTTCAGCGCCAAGAGTTTTGTAGGCAATCTTTTTGCCATGAGCACACCCTGGCTTTTTGCCCTCGCCAGCATGGAAATTTTCAAAGGTACAGGAGGAAATGAAGCCGATGGTATGCGCTACGTCTCCTTAATGATCGCAGCCATACTGATCCCACTTTCTTTCTGGTGGTTTTTCAAATTACGTGAACCGGGGTTTGTAAAAGCTGCAAAGCATGAAAAAACACCCTTCTGGCATGACATGAAACATACTGCCACCAACAAAAACTTTATTATGTTGACCTTGACAATTTTTACACTGGCCATGGGATTCAATTTCGTCCAGTTGCTCGGGTCATACATTCCTATTTTTTATGTCTTCGGAGGTGACAAAGTTCAAGGCGCCACCCTGCTCGGGATCAACGGTACCGTCTGGGCCATCACCGGACTACTGGCCGTTTTCCCCCTCAACTGGATCAGTCCGAAAATGGGTAAAAGGAATACCCTCGCCATTGCTATTCTACTCATGTGTCTGGCACAATTATCCAAAATTGTCTGCTATAACCCGTCATATCCCTATTTGATCATTATTCCCACGGTGCTGCTTTCTGCCGGCATGTTGTTTTTCTTTACACTGGGTGCTTCCATGGTTGGCGATATCTGTGATGAAGACGAATTGAAGACGGGTTATCGTTCCGAGGGTAGTTATTACTCGGTATTCTGGTGGTTTATAAAAATGGGAAGCGCCCTCGCCAGCTTTGTCGCAGGTGCGCTGATCGTATTTACCATGTTTGACGAAACCCAGGTCACAAAAGTCGATAGGATACAGGGGAATATCAGGGAGATCCGCAGTAAGGTTCAGTACTGGAAAGATTACCATGGTCTCCCCAACGTTAATAAGGAGTGGCTTGAAAACACCAAAATTCAGAGCGCTGAAGCGCTCACTGAGTCAAAAGAATATTTGATCTATCTGGAAAAAGAGTCTCATAAAAAGCAGGACGAGACAAACCTGAATTTGCCTGAATATCAAAGTATGAAGAGAAACGCACTGTTAAATGCCATATCATCGACAAAGTCAACAGTAGTTGAATTGGAAAAGCTTCAGTTGAGTTTAAAAAAATCAGGACCACAGACAGAAGCCTCCCGGATTAAAACCATGATCGAACAGGCAATCCCTTTGACAATTCAAACAAAGCTTGAGAAAGCCAGGATGAATTCATTTGAACTCTTGTCGCACCTGGAGGCTAAATCCCTGAAAAATAAAAACAGCAAAGAGCATTATAAACATCTCAACCAGGACATCAGAGGAGTAAATGACCTCCTTGCGAACATGGACCCTTCACTATCTTTGGATCTTCTAGATAAAGAGCTTAGCGATATTGAAAACAACATCGTACCGCTTACACAGCAGACACCTTATACACTTTTAATGATGCGTGTGGTTGAAATTGGACTGCCACTGTTATTAAGCATCTTTTCGATTTTCTTTGTCCTCCGTTACTCATTAACTGAGAAGCGAAGCCATGAAATTAAAGATCTTCTCAGGCAAAGAAATTCAGAACGTTCAAGAGAAGAAGTATGACATTTAGTATAAAAGAAGATAGTTTTTATCTGAATAATAAAAAGGTGTTTCTCAATTCGGGAGAGATCCATTATTTCAGAATAAAGCGTGAACTGTGGGACAAGCATTTAGAAGCGGCGAAAGAAGCCGGTTTAACTACAGTCAGCACATACATTCCTTGGGCATGGCACGAATCGGAGGAGGGAATTTTTGATTTTGACGGCACATCATCTCCTGAACGCGATCTTAAAGGTTGGCTTCAGCGATGCCAGACTCATGGATTAACTTGCATTGTAAAACCGGGTCCCTTTATTCTGGCAGAGTTTCGGGGAGCCGGACTTCCAGACTGGTTTATGGATCAATATAGCGACGAAGTTAAAATGCGCAACAGCAAAGATGAAATAGTTCACAGTGACGGAGTAAGCCTGTTTAATCAGAAATACCTTGAAAAGGTTGCTTTGTGGTATGATCAGATCATGCCGTTCATCAGTGAGCGCGAAATAACTGCTGGTGGACCGGTTATTATGATGCAGATCTGTAATGAGATCGGCGTATTCTCATGGCTGGCGAAACAGGGAGATTACGGGAATGCAGTGAAAAATCGCTTCATTTCTTACCTATCACTTAAATTCAAAAGTATTGCCGAAGTAAATAAGTTGTGGGGAACAGGTTATCAGGATTTTACTCATGTAGAACTTCCTCCGGATGGTAATCTTCCGTATGCATCAAAAGGTGATCGTGGCCGTGATTATGAATGGCATTGTTTCTGGAGAACTTATTATGGCGACTATTTAAGAATGCTGAGCAGGATGGCCAGAGATAGAGGTATTAGTGTTCCTTTATATCACAATCTTCCCGGTTGGATCTATGGACACGGTTATGAATTTCCGGTCAATATCACCATGTACGAAGATTTATTTGATGATAAGAGTGAGATCCTATTCGGAGTCGATCATATTCCGGAATTTTTATCATACCGCAATATGCATGATGACCGGATCATTAATGATATCACTTGTGCAATGCAGGGGAACAAACCGCTTTTTGCTGCTGAGTTCCAGTGTGGTTCCCGTGAATATCAAGTGGTAACGAATCCACGTGAGATGGAACTCTTCTACAAAGCAAGTCTTGCCAACGGCTTGGCCGGTTGGAACTATTATATGTTCTCGCAGGGACGCAACCCTGGTCGTACGGGATATTCAGGAGAGACTTTTTATTGGTTCAGCCCGCTCACAGCGGAAGGTGAACATACCAGTGCCTTCCCTTTGATCAAACGAATGAGTAAAATTGTAAAAACCTCCGAAAGCCTCTTCGTTAATGCAAAACGGAAAGCTGAAATATGTGTCTTATTCTATCCTCCGTATTACACTACAGAGCTGGAAAGGCCCGTTAAAGAGGAGTGTGAACTACAATTCCCACCATCTGCAATCCGCAGACCAGCCTATTTTGACGGATTGCTGAAAGTGCTTCAAGTTCTTAATATCGATTATGATATGATCGATTTAAGTAAAGCTTCTTCGGATATTTTGCATAAGTACAAACAAGTCTGGGCATTTACTACGGATGAGATGAATGCCAGGGATCAACAGGTTATTGTAGATTATACCATAGCCGGTGGTTATAGTGTTCTTTTCCCTTATCTGCCTGATCGTGAAATGTCGCAAAGGCCATGTACCATCATTCGGGATGCATTGTCCATATCACCATCCGGAAGAGAAATCATTGATTCACCATTGATCGATATATTTGACCTGAAAGATATCAAATGTGCCAATCCTCAGATCACCTATTCAGAAGAATCGCTTTGCAGTGCGCAAGTCATTGCCCGGACTATCAACGGCATTGCATGCGGATTTACAAAAATTCTCGGAAGCGGAACCCTTATTCACATTGGAACATGGATCGGTTTCGACACTGAAGGACATAAACATGTATATGAAGAAATACTAAAAAGATCGGGGGCAAAACTCAGGCAAGCATCAACCGACAATGATTTTCTCGCGGCAAGAGAACGATTCACATATAACAATGCTGCCCTTCTTTTTGTAGGGAATTATTACAATGAAGAACAGATTGGCAAAATTACTTACACGCATCCTGAAAGTGGTGAGGCTATTACAATTCCTTACGCACAAAATGAAATGTTATGGCCGGCATTGTACGGTGTATTAACACCGGTGTGCCTGGAAGTCTCTGAAGGATTAACAATTCTGCATAGTACTTCTGACATTCTCCATGTTGCAAAGATGGATGAACAGCTAATGATTACCCTGTACGGAGATCGTGATTTGAATGGTGAACTGGTCTTAGAAGGTGCAAATGTCCAAAGAATCAAATCTGCAACATTAAATGGCGAGTATGTTAAAATGGTTCGTGACGACAAGCGTGTTGCTTTCATATACCGTCACATACACAGAAATGAGATGTTGCTGAATATAAAAACAAAGTGATCCATACACAATCACCCCTCTCCTTCAGGAGAGGGGCAGTTGGTGAGGTATAATAACTGCGAGGAACTGAGGTGATTTAAAAAATATAAACATGTCAGCTAAACTGAAAATTCATAATTCCCTTGGATTTTCCTTCGATTTTCTTGAAAATGGCTCAATTCAGTATATTCAAGTTGATCCGATCAGAATAAGTCTTAAAGCCGTAACGCCTTTTTCCAAATCTGGGGCAAATCTCTTTCTGAGGAAAAGAACAAAACCCTTTGAGCACAAACCACTTTTAGGTCCGGAAAGTAATAGTTGTTTTAATGTAAGTGAAGATTCGTTTCTCACAAAAGGCAGTTGGGCCGGTCTTGATTACGTTTGTGTTCTTCAACTTTCGAAAAAAAGTTTAAGTTGGCAATGGCGTATTGATATTACCAATAGTTCTGATGATCAGGTTGAACTTGATTTAATTTATGTTCAGGATGTCGGACTAAAACCTATGACAGATGGATTAATCAACGAATATTATGTGAGTCAATATCTTGAACGGCGGATACTTGAAGATAAAAAGTATGGATCTGTCATATGCTGTCGTCAAAATATGAAAGAATCTGTTGGAAATCCATGGTTGATGATGGCATGTAAAAATTCCGCGATAGCTGCAAGTGTTGATGGCATGCAGTTTTATGGTAAAACCTTCAGGGAAACCGGAATTGCAGAAGGTCTGCTTGCAGAGAGGCTGGGGGGTGAGTATTCAGGAGAATCTTCTGTTCTTGCCTTGCAGGAAAAACCATTTAAATTGGCCGCCGGGGATCATCATAAAAGTGTTTTTGTTTCGACCTATTTACCGGATCATCCTCAGGTCACATCAGAAAATGATTTGAATCGATTATCTGACCTTATGCTTGAATTTAGTGAAGAAGAATTGTCTCTGAATCCGAATGCGTTGTTTACTCCGGATAAAAATATATTTAATACGTCTGTTTTATTACCGGTTGATGATTTGACGGATCAAGATATTGACCGGTTTTTTGGTAAGGTGAGGCGTCATTCTGAAACAGAAAAGGGTCGGTTGTTATCCTTTTTCTGCGGACAAAACAACCATGTTGTTTTACGTGCTAAAGAAATTATTGCTGACCGTCCACACGCTCATATCATGCAGGCTAAGGCTGGGTATGCACCCGACGAGAAAATTGTATCCACAACCTCATATGCGTATGGTGTTTTCAATTCACATCTTTCGCAGGGGAATACAAATTTTAATGTTTTTCTTTCCATTTGTACCAGTCAGTTTAATCTCGAACCTGAATCAGGACAGAGAATCATTGTTGAGATTGATGGATGTCAATATTTGCTTGGTGTTCCTTCTGCTTTTGAGATCGGTCTAAATCATTGCCGGTGGATATATAAATATGGCGGTCATTGCTTCCAGGTTCGAAGTTGGACTTCGAAAACAGCCCCACGGGTTAATATGGACTTTAAAGTTGTAAGCGGTAACAGTGTGAAATTGATAATTACCCATGACTTTGATAAAGTTAATGGCTGGACAATGATCCCGGGTAGTATAAGTGGAGAATATGTGGCAAAACCGAAAGCGGGTAGTATGATTGTCGGTAAATTTCCGCAGGCTCAATTCAGGATTGTTGTAAATAGTGCACATTTAGATTATAATTATTATAATTATAGGGTCGGCGGGGATGAAGTTCTGTATAGCGATCATCAAAGTCATGGGGATTCCCTGTTTGTCCTTAAAATACCGGAAACATCCGAATTCTGTATGAGTTTCCTCGGTGAGGTATGTTCTGCGATTCAAGCAGTTAAAATTGAAGATACCGATGCTCAGTGGCTTTCAGATTGTCAGGATGCCCAGGATGTATGGCAGGACTTGTGTTTAAATCTGTCACTCAAAGGAGATCATAAAGACATCGCAGCCATTCAGGAAATCCTGCCCTGGTATGGCATGAATGCAATTACCCATTATTTAACGCCTTACGGTTTGGAACAGTTTAGCGGAGCTGCCTGGGGTACGCGCGATATAGCGCAGGGACCGTTTGACTTACTGATGTGTACTGAAAAATATGATGAAGCTAAACAGGTCTTGCTTATTATTTTCTCGAATCAGAATACAGATGGTGGGTGGCCGCAATGGTGGATGTTCGACAGTTACTCAAATATCCGGGCCGATTGCTCTCACGGAGACATTTTTTATTGGTGCATGATTGCGCTGAGCAACTATATCAAAGTTATCGGCGATGTGAAAATCCTCTACGAGATTCTACCTTACTATCACGAACACGGAGTGGTACATGCTGAACAAACACCACTTAGTGAGCATGTAGACAGGCTTATTAATATGATTGTTAATTCATTTATTCCCGGAACTGCACTTGTTCCCTTTGGCGGCGGTGACTGGAATGATTCCCTGCAACCGGTTAGCAAGGAATTGGCGCAACGGATGATTTCAAGTTGGACGGTTGAAATGAATTACCAGGCATTTAATCAATATCAGCTGGTGTATGAACAGTCAGGTAATACAGCTAAAGCCAAAGAGTTGAAAAAAATCTGTGAACGGATTAAAGCCGATTTTAACAAATATCTGATAAAGGATGATGTAGTTGCGGGGTATGGTCTTTTTGAAGAAGATCGTAACATCAGCTTGTTGCTTCATCCGGATGATCATAAAACCAATATCCAATACAGCATATTGCCGATGAATCGCGGTATTATCAGTGAAATTTTTACCAAAGAACAAGCTCTTCACCATCAGGATCTCATTGAACAGTATCTGAAAGGCCCTGATGGCGCTCGTTTGATGAATCGTCCCCTTAAATACAAAGGAGGTATTCAAACACTTTTTCAGAGAGCCGAAAGCAGTACTTTCTTTGGTCGCGAGATTGGAATTATGTATGTGCATGAACATATTCGTTATGCGGAATCACAAGCTTGCACAGGTAGGGCAGAGGCTTTTCTGATCGCGCTTCGTCAGGCTAATCCGGTTGCATACAGAGATATTGTTCCCTGTGGGGATATCCGGCAATCGAATTGTTATTATAGCAGCTCAGATGTTGCATTTAAGAATCGTTATGAAGCGGATGAACGATACGATGAAATAAAAACTGGAAAAATTACCCTGAAAGGTGGCTGGCGGGTTTATTCCAGTGGACCGGGCATTTATATTGGTCTGATTGTTTCCCGATTGCTTGGTTTACGTCCTGAATTTGGCAGGATAATTATCGATCCGGTAATTCCTCATTCATTAAATGGTCTCTCTGCTTCAATAGATTTTATGGATCATTCCGTGACATGTAACTATACAGTTAAGGAAGGCACCTTTGGCCCCAAAGCAATTTCCATTAACGGTAAATCAGTAACATTCACACATGAAGAGAACAAATATCGCATGGGTGGGGCAGTTATTCCAACTGATCAATTTCTAGACATGTTGAATCAGCAGGATAATATTCTTGAGATACATCTGTAATACAGATCTCTTTCCCATGATCTTTGAATCCTTGCGCGCGTTTACCACTGTTTTGCGGCGGGATCAGGGAGCGGGAATAACTTCAAGGATCGAAGGTTCCTTGTGGCTTATGGCGAGGATCTTCAATTTGCCCGGATTTTCAATTTTTACTCACCTTATCGCCAGGTCCCTTCTCATTGAGGAGAATAGGTACAGGGGTTGAGTTTCTCACGGTAAATTCCACGCCCCTAGGGACGGAATGCGAGATCAGGGCTTGTCTTGGGGTTCCAACCATTTGATTACCGGAATGAAGACTGTTATAACAATTCCTGATGAGATGGAATGGAGTGATGAAGAAACCCGAAAGAAAAAGTTTTTAAATAACCATAACTTTTGATTTTTTATGAAGAAAAATCAGATGATTTTCAGAATATTATTTAAGTTTGTGACTCAATAAAACCCCAAAAAAATTACTATGACTTCAGGCTTTACTTTGAGTTGGATTGACTACACGATCATGATCGTTTATTTCGTTTTTGTTCTTGGAATTGGCTGGGCGCTTAAACGATATATGAAAACGGCTAATGCCTTTTTGGAAGCCGGACGGGCTATGCCTGCCTGGGTGGCAGGTTTGGCATTTATTTCCACGAATCTGGGAGCTCTGGAGGTGATGGGAATGACCGGATCGGGTGCCAAATACGGAATGCTGACCACCCATTTTTATTGGGTTGGAGCCATTCCGGCCATGGTGTTTCTGGCGTTGTTTATGATGCCTTTTTATTATGGTTCCAAAGCCCGCTCGGTACCCGAGTACCTGAAATTGCGGTTTGATGAAAAAACCCGTGGACTAAATGCTATCCTTTTTGCTGTGATGACCATCCTGGCTTCCGGCATCTCCATGTACGCCCTGGCCATCCTGATGGAAAAAGTATTGGGATGGAATTTCCATCTGAGCCTTGTACTATCCGCTGCTATCGTCCTTGGATATACATACCTTGGCGGGTTGTCCTCGGCGATTTACAACGAAGTGCTA
>JALNZC010000074.1 GCA_023229525.1 Bacteroidales bacterium | reverse complement strand
AGAGTTTCTACTTCATTGCCATGTAAATCGGTGATGGTTCGGCCTTCCTGTTCCAGGGTTATCATCAAGGTTAGCATTTCTATATAATACCCATGTTCTGTGAGGTCATCACCTTTCAGGTGATAGAACCCGGGCAAGGTATTGGCCAGAGCAAGGGCTCCGGAATAGTTGCCCTGTCTCAAATAGCTTGCAATAATCTGCTCATCTGCGCACATACCGCCCAGATTATCCAACCAATTACGCAATCCGTCAAAATCGGAAACCGTATCATTCAGTATACTGCGGATCATATCATGTGCGGCCCTTGTTTTGCTTTGGCTGTATATGGCCATTTGCTGCTGCAATACCGTTTTATAAGTCGTACCGCCTGCCACCTGACGCAGAATATCAATCATATAGCCGGGTAAAGGATTTTCCTTATCTTCAAGGTATTTGATCAATTCTTCCTTTTTCAGTTCGTCGGGGTTAGCGGCCAATATATCAAACAAAGCTGATTCTGTGAATACATCTGTTTTATCCGCGACTTCTTTCAATACATCCATCGACAAATGGGGCGATCTGCCAAGCAGTTTTGACCTTAATGCCCACATATCCGATGGCACAGCGTTTGCGATGTCAATTTTTGTACCCTCAGTCGAACCACCGTCAACCAAATGATCATAAAGCGTTTTAACACTATTATAATTGGTTAAATTGGAAGCAAATTGTTGCTCAGTTTCTAGCTTTTGCTGATCGCTTAACACTAAGGACAGGGAAGGGTCTCCATAATGTGAAACACATTGATTATTAAACGATTTACCTTTATCAGTAATCTGAAAAATTTTATTGTCATCAGGATTTTCGTTTGGGCAATAATCGCAATAATAATAACCAATTAGGCCGCTGCCATTAAAAAAATGCCAGGTTGAACCATTTTGTGAAAAAGTATTGCCAGTAACATATGCATCATCCCCCTGGCTTAATTGGATTCCTGACGGATACGTACTGGATACATAAAAGTCAGCATAATTATCTGTGTTTATATTACAGAAATAAGCCAGTCCCTCAGTTTGATCAACACCATACCAATTTTTACCCGATGCATAATTAGCATAACTTAAACCGGAAAAAGTGTTTTTATATACCTCATCGACTCCCCGAGTTTCATTAATATAAAGGCCATAGTAATTTGCCTGTGGTGCTGTGGGCGTTTTTGTAAAACTATTTTCTTCAATGGCAAATCCTGTAGAATGATCAAGATAAATACCAAATCCTTGCGCATTGCTGCAATAAGGATGATTGTTTCCTACACCAAATGACGATTTGATTATCGATTGGTTTTTTATATTATTCACATAAACGCCAATGGTATTATTGCTAAAAACAGCATTGTTGATACTGAAAGTATAAGGATTAATATCCGTGCCTAAATCGCTTACACCTTTGTAAAAACCGGTGAAAGTGCATTTGTCGTATGATGAGCAGGGAAGTGTATTTGAATTACAAATAGCATTAACATAAAATCCTGCATCACGGGCTTTAATGCCATAGTTTTCTTCAAGAACACCAGTAACACCATCAGCCAGGCTAAAATCACAGCCATTAAACTTGATACCCCTAACCCGATCAAGGTTTATATGATTATAAAAAGTTGATGTGCCAAGGTAGGCAGGTGTAATTTCAAATACGCAGTTTTTAAAGGATGCATTATAATCCATCTCTATATTTGGATGGATTGGATGGTGGTTAGTGTAATAAAGGGCTTGGACAGACATAGAATTATTCCGGAACGTTGAGTTGGTTGCATTCACAATTCCGCCAGTCTCAGATATCATTCCGCCATGCCATAACGCAACTGCTGAACGGGCATTTTCGATCGTAGCATTATTCAATGATAAATAGCCTTGCTGGTATTGACCGTTAGCATTGGGATATTGGTTAGCGGCGGCATTGCCCCATACTTCAATGCCGTACCAGAAATGATTACATCCTTCGGTACTCGTAATAATCCCCTCATCGATTATAAGAGATCCTCCGGGTTTAATAATGATTTTAGCGTCCGGAGCCATTAAAACATTACATGTTACGCTGAGAGTAACGCCGGGATTGATAATAATGTCCCGATATAATTTAAGATCAAAATCAATCAAACCGTTTCCTGATATTTCAAGTGGATCATTTGGAGAATATTCGCAAACTACAAATTTTCTGGTATTATATATTGCCAGGGATTTATGAATTTTTGCAATTTGAGTATCTGTCATAAAGTCACGGGCACTAGAACCTGCATTATCCATAATATTATGGCCTGTGCAGGTATATTCATGGCCTAAGCCAAATGAATGTCCCAGTTCATGATTGATAGCATTAGCCATAGAGCCGACATACCAACCGTACACAACCGGGATCCATGGCTGTCCGTATTGAATTGTCGCAAAATTTTTCATCCAATAATATTTAATAAAAGCATCGGGCATGTGTATATATGAACCATCATTTAAATTTAAACTTGGGAACATTGAACATGCATAATTTGCTCCCCTATAAATGGAATCATTATTAATTACATTTGCGATGTAAGCTGTTTCACTACAGGTAAAGAATATATCAATCCCCTTTGGTATTGACGGATCATTGTCAATCTGTTGGGCTAAGTCCTTCAGATACCAGTTATATCTGTCCGGGCATTTGTATGTATTCAGATCGTGGTCATTGTTCCAAAGGTAAGTGTCCTGGATATAGATCTTATTCATCTCGAATTGAATTTTTGTATCGACGGTTGTTCCTCCACAGGCTGCAATGTTCATATTGATGAGTGTTGAATTCATTGCAATAAGGATATCATTGAATATCTGCTCATGTTCGGGATCTCCTTGCTGGAAATTCCCTGTCCCGTCATCCTTTTGAACAAAAATGAAGTTCAGTATGACCACCTTCGAGAAGGAATTAGTGGCTGGCATATAAAATGTATTGCTGGAAAACCAGGTGGAAGTCCTTGGACAGGCTGGTAAAAGCAAGTCTTCAACTTGGTTATTACACCAATTTCCATCATAAATGTTTAATTCTGGTGGAATTTGTTGAGCCAAAGCGGTATTGGAAAATGCAAAAAAGGAGAGACTTGTAATTATTAATACAAATAACCACTCCAACTTACTTGATGTTCTTGATGTTCTCATAACGTTAGTTTTAAATGATTAGAAAAGGTCTTATATTAAAAGATGGCATTGATTTGGCAAATCATTTTTAAAGAACAACGAATTCACCGGTTGCAAAAACCTTATGGTTTTGATACAATCGATAATAATAGATTCCCGGAGGGTACACTTCCCTGGATACACTAACCTGGTTTCCAGAAATACCGGTGACAAACTGAATAATTCTGCCATTAATCTGATATATGACCAGTGTGTAATTGTATAATGGATTACCTTGAAAGCAAAGGGTAGATATCGATGTACAAGGGTTTGGATAGAAGTTCAATGTTTTTATAGGAGGGATAACCATTATATTATCAATTATATTGAGTGATACCTCATCCACCACGAGAGCGCCGATATTTTTTCCACCATTTAGGATGATTTCGATTGAGTCTTGTTCGCTTGAAAACGCCGTAATTGGAATAGTGATCTCTGTCCATTCGGTAATAGGGGTTTGACATGTCCAGATTCCAGAATCGGTTTTCATGCCATCTAAATAGAGCACAACATGGATACTGACTGTATCTTCACCCCAAAAGAATGCCTTAACAAAAATACTTAACGATTCAGGATGGTTATTACATGAAAGGCCTATTCTACAATTCCCTGCAGGACCTATCCAGGCACAATAAGAACCAGCATAGGATGATGTATTCCTGTTAACATATCCAAAGTTGGGAATATTGTTAGTGTTCCAGTAATCCGGATTCCAAACAAAATTCCATTCTAAGTGCCAACTCTCAAATCCGGCATTGGGAATTATTAAATTACTTTCACATGGGGAATTTTTTAACGCCAATTCATCAAATTGTATTTCCTGAGATAGATTTTGAATTAGACTATCTCTATGCCCACTGAAATTAATTACATTTCTACTTTTTTTAATATCTTGATTTTCTATATGGGGTAAATCCTCATTAAAATATCCTGTATAGTATTGGTTCAGAAATGAATGTGAAATTAGATCTTTTAAGGAAATGTCCTTTGGGTTATGTTTTATATTAGTGAATGGGATTCTTCCTTGAAGATTTGTATCATGGAAAGATTGCGCGGATAGATCTATAATAAATGGATTTTCAATGAAAAACAGGATCATAATCAATGTCCCCATCATATAAAAAATAAGTTTTTTCATAATTAACTTATTAGATGTATATTGAAATTTTGTTACCTAGCAAATATAATACAATTATTTACCATTGTCAAGGGATTATAACCGTAAAATTTTTTACGGTTTCCCGTAATTCGTAAGGGAAAGTGGTCAACAATTTTATTGCGGATTTTGTCTGAACAGCGCTAGTAAACCCACTCACTATTGGTTCTTGCATGGAAACGCCTACGATTCCCGTAAGTTTTTTTGATGAATGAACTGCATCGGATCATTTCTCTAACAATCCCCTTAACGCTTATCCCAATTGCAAATTCGTAAATGATATCTTCATTATATGGTATGAATCGATACCCGTATTAGGATCTTGATATGAAATAAGCATCTGTTTAGCATCATCGGTCATAACGATTTCACCAGCAGCTATTTGTAGGAGACTTTGATTGATAATTGATTTTTCGTCTATTTTAAGGCATGCTTTGACCCCGTTCCGAAACATTTCTACCTGCCATGTCAGGCAGCTTTACTGAGATATAATGACAACCGGTATGGAAGGGAATGCCTGTCGTAACTGCCGGATGTTTGAAACCAGATTTGACCGTTGAGTAAAAATGAAAATTTTGGTAAGGTTAAGAGTAACCAACTATCGCGTTAATATTTTTTTCTATCTTGCCGTCAAAATTTACAACACATCACATCTATCATATTATGGAACTGAAATCAACCAGATTCCTTGTCGTCGGGGCTGGATTCTTTGGATCTGTTATTGCTGAAAGGATCGCGAATGATTTAAAGGAACATGTTGTCGTTATTGATAAACGGAATCATATCGGGGGCAACTGCTATGCCGAAATACATCCGGAAACGGGTATTATTTACCATAAATACGGAACCCATATCTTCCATACACCCAGCAAAATAATCTGGGACTATATAAACCGTTTCGCCGGGTTCAACGGCTACCGCCATCAGGTATTAAATACATATAAGGAAAAAGTGTATCAGATGCCCATCAATCTTGAAACAATAAATGCTTTTTATAATATAAACCTGAAACCATTTGAAGTTGACGCTTTTTTATCCAAAGAAATTCAAAAAGAAAATATTACCCATCCCGCAAATTTTGAGGAAAAAGCAATCTCATTGATCGGAAGACCTCTTTATGAAGCCTTTATCAAAGGATATACAAAAAAACAATGGCAGAAAGATCCAAAGGAATTACCGGTATCGATATTATCGAGATTGCCATTCAGAAAGAATTATGATGAAAGTTATTATTTTAGCAGATGGCAAGGAATCCCCATAAATGATTATACGGAAGTATTTAAGAAAATGTTGGACCATCCAAAAATTGAAGTTCATCTGAATACGGATTTTTTCGAAATCAGGGACCGGATCGGCAAAGATACCCTGATAATTTACAGTGGACCAATCGACCAGTTTTTCGATTATAAATTCGGGAAGCTGGAATGGAGAACCCTTGATTTTCTGGAAAAGATAATACCGGTCGAAGATTACCAGGGCACTTCGGTAATGAATTATGGTGAAGAATCGGTACCCTATACCCGGATTCATGAACCCCGGCATTTGCATCCTGAAAAAGATTATCCAAAGGACAAAACGCTGATCATTGAAGAATACCCGCGTCCGGATGACGGAACCAACCCATTTTACCCGGTTAATGACGCAAAAAACCAGTCCCTTATCTTAAAGTATAGAGAAGAGGTCAACAGAATGGACAATGTGATGATCAGCGGCCGTTTAGGAAATTATAAGTATTATGATATGACTGATACCATTGACATTGCCTTGAAAACATACGATACAATAAAAACCAGGTACCATGCCTGAGAAACTGTTTCTCGTAATGCCGGCCTACAATGAACAGGCAAATATCCGGTCGGTAGTCGCACAATTTCATCCGGTTGTTGAAAAAATCGGTAACGGAAGTAAACTTGTTGTTGTAGATGACGGAAGCAAGGATGATACCTATAAAATATTAAAGGAATTATCCCTGGTATATCCTTGTCTTTTGGCTGTTACAAAACCAAATTCAGGACATGGACCTACATGCCTGTTTGCTTATCGTTACGCCATGGATAACGGGGCCGACTGGATCTTTCAAACAGATTCTGACGGACAAACAGTACCCGATGAATTCTGGAAATTCTGGGAATTGCGCAACAACTATGATTTTATCATCGGAAACCGGATGAACAGGACCGACGGATTCAGCAGAATAGTAGTAACGAATGTACTTAAACTTGTTCTTTTCTTCAAATTTGGAATTCTCGTTAAGGATGCCAATACACCGTTCAGATTAATGAGAACCGATCGTTTAAAATTCATAATGGATATTATTCCTGGCGATTTTTTTCTATCAAATGTCTTGATCAGCTGCCTGATTATTTTAAAAAAAGAGAAGCTTCATTGGGTTCCCATCACATTTAAACCACGCCAGGGAGGAATTAATTCCATCAACTTAAAGAAAATATTTAAAATCGGGATCAAGTCGTGGAAGGATTTTGGAGATGCAAAAAAGAAAGTCTGTTTATAAGCATTTTTATTTTGCACAGGTCATTCCCCTGATATGTTATCTGGTATTCTCCCTATTTGGATACGCCATTTTTGATCATGGAGCAATATTGACAGCGTCAATAAATGTTGCTCACGGATTGGCTCCCTACCGGGATTTTCATTGGGTAACCACCCCGTTTACTTTATATACCCAAGCAATTCTTCAGCATTTATTCTGGGTTATCCCACCGATAATATTATCCGTCTGCTGGAAAGGAATAATTTTCGTTATCCTTTCTTTTACCTTCCTGGTCTTTATTTCGAAAATCAATCTTGAGATAGGAACAAAAAAACCTTTGCCAACTCCTTTAATATATCTTTTATCCCTCACTTTTTTTCTGGTCGGACCAATAAACGAAACCCATGCAGGATATACTCCGGATGCTATTTTTTTTGCTACGATGGGTATTCTCCTTATGTTGTGGCCAAAACCCGGAACATCGGATTTTATCAGGAATGAACCAATTCATTTCATCGGATATTTTCTGTTGGGACTCGGTTTTTGCTATAAACAGGAAATCGGACTTATCTCTTTAACCGGAGGTATATTTTTTATACTGACCAAGTATTTTATCATCTTCAAACAACCGGAACGGGGAAATTTATGGAATTTAATGATCATCCCCATTTTTCTTACCCTGCTTCCTGCATTCCTTTTGTATTCATATCTTAGTTTAACCGGGCAGTTTCGCGACTTCTTTTATAGTGTTTTTATTATTCCGTCACAAATAAAACAGACAGGATTTAGAACCCTGATAAGTCTTTTAACTTTTGGAATGGGCTCTGAATTAAAAAAGTTGGTCCTGTCAATTTGTGTTGGTCTCTTTACATTTATTGTTGCCTGGCAGATCAATTCAGGAAAGGCTTTTCCAGCAACAGTTTTAAAAAAATACATCTTCGAAGGGAAGTCGGGTAAAATACTCTTTTGGATGTTCTTAATAACCGTTATTCTTTCAGGTTTTTCTCAACTTGTTGCAGAGAACTCCTGGATCGGCATTGTTTTTCCTCCCCGTACAGAAAGTAACCTTACCCGGATGGTCAATTCTTTCACAGGCAGGTTATTCACTGATACCGGTCTTATCCTCATATCATCAAGCTTGTCACTGTTTATTTTTTCATGGTTTAATCTTGATGGCCGCGAAAAAGTTTCTATTCCATTTCTGAGATATTTCCTGGGTGTAATTTTACTTTTCATGTTATTTGACGGGGCTGCTCTAGCAGGATTAACGGCTTCCCGGTTCTCAAGGATCATTATACCCTTGCTGTATGCCTCAACCATGATTGGATTGGTATATACTGGAAATTTTCTCAATCATAAAAAGATCGCTTTTAAGAACATCTATTGGGGTCTTCTGACGATCATCATTTTCTTTATTTGCACCCGTTTCGGCAGTTCTATGTTTTCCCCGGTAATGTCAGATCCTTTGCATCGTCAGATAAGTTATTGTGGCCGGCTGAAGTGCTATATTGATAAAGAGGTGTTACACAGCATGGAAAGTATGAAACGAATTATTAATAAGGACACGAATGCCAGGGTATTCATATATCAGTCCGAATCCATGTTATATTATTATTTTGAGAAAAGGCCCTCCACTTTTTCAATCATTCACTATATCGATTTTTACCCCCGGTCATTTGATCCTGTTGAAATCAAGAAACTGGCTTTGGTCCGGTATGTTGTCACGCAGTCAAATATCGACAAGGAAAATTCATTTTTATACCGGGAAGATGATCCGATTAGGAAATATGTGGAAAACAATTACCTGATCATTTACAGTGACAACTATTACACCTTGTGGGAAAAATTGGCCCCGAAAAACCAGGGAGATTGAAAGATCATTTACAGCAGTTGGAAGCTATTGGATGCAAGATGCAAGATACAGGATGCAAGATGCTGGATGCTGGATACTGGATGTAGGATACTGGATGCAGGACACTCACCAACTCATCATCTCATCAACTCACCATCTCGCCATTTCATTAATTCGTCCGGAAAATTCAATCTTTCAGGCAACGGACTGATTTACCATAATACTTGCTGCTCGAAACCCTATCGATATATTCGTACTGGCTAAAGAGATGACGGGTCCAGCTGTCTACGGTCGAATTCTCAGTAGATGACCAGAAGTGACCTTTGTCAGTGAGATCTGAGAAAGCACCGGTGGTAGAACGATAGCCACCGGGCAGCGCTGAGAAACCACTTACGTTTGTTGCACCGGTATTTGGCGCCAACCAATGGGTAGTTCCCGCTTCTTTCATCTTACCCCCTGCAAAAGATACCCCTCCGAGATAATCTGTCAATGCCGTCCATTCCCCGTCGGTTGGTATGTGCCATCCGGTTGGACATATTCCCTGGACACCCGGAGTAGTTGACCACTGCATCATATTATCCCACTGGTACAAACCACCATAAACAGTGCAGTTTGCTTCATCATTGTTATAACAGTATTTTTCAATAATGGTGTGATTGGTTTGCTCAGTATTTCCGGGGATAAGCGTTCCCAAATTAAGGTTTTGTGACATCCAGCATTGGGTACCGATCAGGACCGTATTGTATGTCGTAGAATCACGGTTGTCGGTAATTTGTTTTCCGCAGCACCACAACGTCGTATCCGATAGTAAGGTAGCCGATGAAATCCCACAATTATTGTAAGCCCAAACATAGCTGTTGAAAGGTGTCATACATTGCAGACCGTATTCAGTTTTAGTTGTATTTAGCCCTATATCATATGCATTTGTTGTATCATTGACCGTGTTCCATTTGTAACCGGTTGCTCCCTGGACTACATTCCAGTTCCAGGTAATCTGTGTTGGATATGAAACATGCGTCCCGGCAACCGGAGCCGCAGGCGGATTCAGAGTGGTAACGGCGGTCAGTGTTGTCTCTATCGAGGTTCCACAATTGTTGTATGCCCATATATATCGGGTATAACTGGTATTGCAAGTTAAGCCCGTTTCAGTATGGGTTGTATCGGAGCCCATATTTGTTGCATTGACCGAATCGTTTGATGCGCTCCACTTGTAACCTGTTGCCGCAGGGGCTTTATTCCATTTCCAAACAATCTGTGTCGGGGAAGGAACATGCGTGCCAACTACTGGATTTGCGGGTGGATTAAGGGTGGTAGACTTGGTCAAAATTGTCACTGGCGATGTACCGCAATTGCCGTATGCCCATAAGTACCGGGTATATGGATGATTACAGTTGAGTCCTGTCTCGGTTTTAGTTGTATCTGAGCCAATCTTTGTTGCCGTTAATGAATCGTTGGTCCAATTCCATTTATACCCTGAAGCTCCAGGAACGGAAATCCATTTCCAAACAATCTGTGTCGGGGAAGGAACATGCGTGGCAGCTACCGGATTTGCTGGTGGATTAAGGGTGGTAGACTTGGTCAAAATTGTCACTGGCGATGTACCGCAATTGCCGTATGCCCATAAGTACCGGGTATATGGATGATTGCAGTTGAGTCCTGTCTCGGTTTTAGTTGTATCTGAGCCAATCTTTGTTGCCGTTAATGAATCGTTGGTCCAATTCCATTTATACCCTGTGGCTCCAGGAACGGAAATCCATTTCCAGACAATCTGTGTCGGGGAAGGGACATGCGTCGCAGCTACCGGATTTGCTGGTGGATTAAGGGTGGTAGACTGGGTCAAAATTGTCACGGGCGATGTACCGCAATTACCGTATGCCCAAAGATACCGGGTATAACTGGTGTTGCAGTTCAGTCCTGTTTCTGTCTTGGTAGTACCGGAACCAATCTTGGCAGCTGTTGTGGAATCATTTGCGTTGTTCCATTTATAACCTGTGGCTCCAGGTACTGCATTCCAATTCCAGGTAATCTGTGTTGGATATGCAATATGGATGCCGGCAACGGGTGCTGACGGCGGATTTAATGTGGTGGACTGGATAAGGATTGTCACGGGTGAAGTACCGCAATTACCGTATGCCCATAGATACCGGGTATAACTGGTGTTGCAGTTCAGTCCTGTTTCTGTTTTGGTAGTACCGGAACCAATCTTGGTAGCTGTTGCGGAATCATTTGCGTTGTTCCATTTATAACCTGTGGCTCCAGGTACTGCATTCCAGTACCATTCAATCTGGTTATAGGTTGAAATATGCGTGCCGGCTATGGGACTAGTCGGAGGGTTAAGGGTCGTAGACTTTGTCAAAGTTGTCACGGGTGATGTACCGCAATTACCATATGCCCATAGATACCGGGTATAACTGGTGTTGCAGTTCAGGCCTGTTTCTGTTTTGGTAGTGCCGGAACCAATCTTGGTAGCTGTTGTTGAATCATTTGCGTTGTTCCATTTATAACCTGTGGCTCCAGGTACTGTATTCCAGTACCATTAAATCGGATTA
>JALNZC010000020.1 GCA_023229525.1 Bacteroidales bacterium | reverse complement strand
TAGGGGGTTGTCAATAGGTATTCCTTTTCAAAATCAGGAGAAGAGTATGAATATCAATATAAAATAAACCTAAACGATTGAAGATTCAAGTAATACCTTGCCTCATTATGTTTTCTGCATTAAAAAAGCCCCGGTTTCCCGGAGCTAAAATCCTACATTGCACCCTCATTAGCAAAGGAATAAAACCGATCATAGCCAACTATTTTATGATCAGGATAGCCGCATGGAAATGTATTGCCTTTATGATCTATAAAAAAAAAGCTCCTCAGGATTTCTAAGGAGCTTTGCAGTATTAAGTTGTATTTTATTACTAAATCAAATATGCATCGTACTCCTCCCGGAGAGGTAACAGATACAGATCATACTTTTGGTCATGCAATTGTTCATTTTAAAAGTTTATCGAACTGCAAAATTAGTTGAAAAACCGATACGAATATCAATTTATTTTGGGATTCAAATTATAAAGTCAACAGGATCCTTAAAATCGGGGTGATTTCTTACAATAATTTCACTTTTGTTATATACTACGGAAAAGGGCAGGATGCTTTTGGTAAGCCAAACATTTCCACCAATGACACTGTTTCTGCCAACGACGGTTTCGCCACCAAGGATAGTACATCCGGCATATAAAATAACATGATCTTCAATGGTAGGGTGCCTTTTTTTTGATGCTTTATTTTTCTCAACGCTAAGAGCGCCCAAGGTGACGCCTTGATACATTTTTACAAAATTTCCTATTTGAGTGGTTTCACCAATGACGATACCGGTTCCATGGTCTATTGAAAAGGGATTCCCGATTGAGGCCAATGGATGAATATCAATACCGGTAATTCTGTGAGCATGTTCAGTGATCATTCTCGGAAGTAAAGGAATGGATAACTGGGTCAATAAATGGGCGGTCCTGTAACAAAATATAGCGTAGAAACCGGGATAAATGGCAATAACTTCGCGGAGCTCCGTTGCAGCAGGGTCAGATTCAAGAATAAAACCGGCATCTTTGAGTAGTATCGTTTGAATTTCATCCAGCTTATCAAGAAAACGATGAACAACTTCATCTTTTTTATCCGTCAGACCCGTCAGTATTGCCGTTAACTGGTTTTGCAAAAAGGTTCGTTTTTCTTCTTCCTCAACCACAGTTAGCGGATGTTTTATCTGGAAAAGAAGCTCGAAGATGCAGTTGATTGTGCTTTCTACTAATTTCGGATCGGGAACATCGATGGTTTTCATAATCGAAGATTTTATAAAATCCTTCGGGAATAATAACGACCGATAGAAACGTATTATTATTTTGTTTGTTCAATGCCATTTTTAAACTGTCTATTAAGATCCGTACATTCGGGGTGATCTTCCCTTCCGAAGGCCTGGAGGATGAATTCAGTAAATCATTTGGTATGAACCCCTGCACCCTTTCTCTTCAAGTAGAAGGGGCCGGGGGCATGAGGTAATTAAATAATTGTACCCCAATAAACGTGCATTAACGAATTGTTTATAATTTTGCCGCAATGCAACATTTAATTTCAAACCCAGATATCTCCACAGCCCATGAAATACCCTGTAATTCAAAATTATTTTGGTGGGAAATTTTATCCCAGCACAACTGACAAATTTCTGGATATAATATCCCCATTGGATGGAACCTTATTATCAAAGGTTCCGCTGTCTACGAAAAATGATTTAAACCAGGTCGTAACCATCGCTCAAAATGCATTTTTAAAATGGTCTAAAGTGACTATTAAAGAGCGGGTTCAGGTGTTTTTCAGATACAAGACTTTGCTTGAAAAACACATGTTGGATCTGGCGAAACTTATTCAGGAAGAAAACGGAAAGACACTGGATGAAGCAAGGGCTGAAATCGAAAAAAGCATCGAGTTGACGGAATTTGCATGTTCTCTTCCGCAATTGATTGAAGGTGAAATTCTTGAAGTAAGCAAAGGAGTGGAGTGCCGAGCAGATTATTATCCTGTTGGCGTTGTAGCCAGTATTGTTCCATTTAACTTCCCGAGTATGGTACCCAATTGGACCATCCCCAATGCGATCACCCTGGGAAATACCATGATTTTAAAACCGTCGGAATCCGTTCCTTTAAGCGCTTTAAAAATAGCAGAATTACTGAAAGAAGCCGGTTTGCCCGACGGGGTGTTTAACATTATCAATGGTGATCGCGAAATTGTGGAAGCCATTTGCGATCATCCTGGAATAGAAGCGGTTTCATTTGTAGGCTCATCGAAAGTGGCGAAAATTGTCTATTCAAGAGCATCCGCCAGTTTTAAGCGGGTGTTAGCGTTGGGAGGAGCAAAAAATCATTTGATCGTATTACCTGATGCACATCCGTCAATGACAGCCAGCAATGTAGCGGCTTCCATGTCGGGTTGTGCCGGACAACGTTGCATGGCGGCTTCTGTTATGGTTGCCGTCGGTGACATAAACCTCATCATCGAACAAATTTGTGTTGAAGCAAGGAAAATCATTCCCGGACAAAATTTGGGTTCGGTCATCTCGAAAACTGCAAAAGAGCGAATTGAAAAATATATTACTGAAGCTGAAAAACAAGGAGCAACAATTCTTGTCGATGGCCGGAATACAATCGTTCCGGGAAAAGAAAAAGGTTTTTATGTCGGTCCAACGGTAATTGATCATGTAACCCCGACCATGAGTGTCGCGACAGATGAGGTTTTCGGACCTGTTCTTTCCATTATAAGGGTGAAAGACATTGACGAAGCGCTGAGTATTGAAAATGCCAATCCTTATGGCAACGCCGCGGCCGTATTTACGCAAAGCGGAGGCATGGCCCGATACGTAATTGATCGGGCAAATGCAGGAATGATCGGTGTGAATATAGGCGTTCCGGTACCGAGGGAACCATTCTCATTCGGGGGCTGGAACGATTCGAAATTCGGAGTGGGTGATTTAACCGGGGAAAGTTCTATCCGGTTCTGGACAAAATTGAAAAAAACCACCACCAAATGGAACCCCGAAGCCAAGACGAACTGGATGAGTTAATTAAATCACTGAAAAAAATACATCATGTCACAAGAAATAATATCTGTAAAAGAAAAGGAAATCATCCTGAAAAACAATATGGATTATACTTTGTTTTCATGGTCGAAACAAACCGGACTGAATCCCATCAACATTCATCATGCCAAGGGCGTTTATCTTTATGACCAGGATGGTAAAAGATATATTGATTTTTCGTCACAACTAATGAATGTGAACATCGGCCATGGAGACACCAGAGTGAGGGACGCCGTGGTAAAACAGATGGATGAAGTGAGTTACATTTACCCGGGGATGATTACACAAGCCAGAGGCCAGCTGGGTAAAAAATTAGCGGAAATCACACCTGGTACTCTGACCAAAACATTCTTTACGCTCGGGGGAGCCGAAGCCATTGAAAATGCAGTTAAAATTGCCAGGGTTTATTCCGGACGTCATAAAATTATCACACAATATCAGTCTTATCATGGCGCCACCTATGTTGCTTTTTCTGCGGGGGGAGATCCCCGGAAACATGCGGTTGACAGTCAGGCAGCACCTAATTTTATTCATGTTGAAAACCCTTATTTTTATCGTTGCTCATGGAACAGCAAAACATGGGAGGAGTGTGCCGATAATTGCGCTGCACATGTTGAACGGGTCATCAAATTTGAAAACCCCGACAACATAGCGGCTATTTTATTTGAAGGAGAATCCGGCTCATCGGGATGCATCAAATATCCTCCGGGATATTGGAAAAAAATTAAAGCAATCGCCGATAAATATGGCATTTTAATCATTGTGGATGAAGTCATGAGCGGGTTTGGAAGAACAGGTAAGATGTTTGCAATCGAACATCATGGAATAGAACCTGATATCATGTGCATGGCGAAAGGTCTGACATCAGGATACATTCCGATGGGCGGTGTCATTGTATCTGAAAAGATCGCCAGACATTTTGATGATAAACCTTTACCCCTGGGTTTGACCTATTCAGCGCATCCTGTGGCATGTGCTGCTTCGCTGGCGGTGATTGATATTTATGAAAAAGAACTTCTTGTTGAGAATGCTGCCAAAATGGGTTTGTACCTGGAATCGGAAATGGAAAAAATGAAAAACAAACATATTTCCATTGGCGACTTCAGAAATACCGGATTACTCGGATGTATCGAACTGGTGAAGAACCGGATTTCCAAAGAACCAATGGCCCCCTGGAATGCAAAACCGGGTGAAATGGAAATTATGAACAAGGTTGCAGCTAAAATCCGCGAATCAGGCATGTTTACATTTGTCCGCTGGAACTGGATATTCACGGCACCTCCCCTATGCATCACAAAAGAACAAATTGATGAGGGACTGGAAATAATTTCACAGGCCATTTCTATTGCCGATGAGTACTGTAATTAATTGACTGTTTAAAATTCATTTAGCAATTCAATTAGCCATCAACCGAATCATGAACAACCGGATAAAAACGATTGCAAATCCTGGTAACTTTATGAATCTGCATTCAATCACTCAATCATTCAATCACTCAATCACTCAATCACTCAATCGCTCAGCCACTCCAAGGATCATGTTATCTTAAATTTTTAAACAGACTCTAAATTAATTATCAATTTAATTTTATCCCTCAATTAAATTTTATCAATTATGTCGATTCTTATAAAAAACGGAAGAATTATCACCGCTGCCGATGATTATATTGCCGATATTTTTATTGAAAATGAAACGATAACCACCATTGGGAAGAACCTTCAGGTGACTGCCGACCAGGTTATTGATGCAAAAAATAAACTGGTGATGCCCGGTGGCATTGATCCGCACGTTCATCTGGATATGCCTTTTATGGGTACCTTCTCCAGCGATAACTATGAGACAGGAACCAGGGCTGCCCTTTTCGGAGGTACGACCATGGTAATTGATTTTGTCATTCAGACAAAAGGTAAATCTTTGTTTTCAGCGCTTAACGAATGGAAAGGCCGTGCAGAGGGAAATGCTTTCGGGGATTATTCTTTCCATATGTCGGTTACCGATTTCAATGAGGACACCAAAGCCGAAATAAAAGAGATCATTGGAAAAGAAGGGATCACTTCTTTTAAAACATTCATGGCATACAGGGGCTCTTTAATGATCGATGACCGGCAAATGGTGGGTCTGATGAATGAAGTTAAGAGATATGGCGGGATGGTTACGGTGCATGCAACCAATGGCGATATGATTGATTATCTGGTTGCAAAAAATAAATCGGAAGGGAACTATGCCCCTCTCTATCACTATCTGTCCCAACCTGAGATTACAGAGGCGGAAGCTACCGGAAGATTTGCCGACATGGCTCAATATTCTGAAGTAATTCCTTATGTAGTTCATATGTCCTGTGAAGGAGCGCTGAACCAGATCAGGGAGGCCACAAAAAGAAACCAAAAGATTTTCGCAGAAACCTGTATTCAGTATTTGCTTCTCGACGCTTCTTTGTATGATAAAGGTTTTGAATCAGCGAAATGGGTCATGAGTCCGCCATTGAGGGAGAAGAAAGATCAGACTGCACTCTGGGCCGGAATTGATCAGGGATTAATACAAGTTGTTGCCACCGATCATTGTCCATTTACCTGGGAACAAAAGAAAGCAGGAGAAAATGATTTTTCGAAAATTCCGAACGGAGCTCCAGGCATTGAAAACCGGATGGAATTATTGTTTTCTGAAGGCGTACTTAAAGACAAAATAAGTTTGAATAAATTTGTTGAAGTAACCTCAACCAATGCGGCAAAAATTTTTGGAGCCTATCCGGCTAAAGGTACAATTGCCATTGGTTCCGATGCTGATATCGTAATTTTTGATCCAGGGGAAAAACATATCCTTTCAGCAAAAACACATCACATGAATTGCGATTACTCAGGATATGAAGGATGGAAAGTCACCGGTAAATGCAAGACTGTGATTTTAAGAGGTAAGATTGCCGTTGACAACAATGAGGTTCATATAGAAAAAGGATATGGGAAATTTATTAAACGAAAGACAGGTTTATAAATCGTTAATCACTAAATTATAAAATATGCCGCGAATAATTAAATCGGGCCTCATTCAAATGAGCCTCGCACTGACGGAAGGAGAAGGAACCATCCGGGAAATTTGTGATGCCATGGTGCAGAAACATATTCCATATATTGAGGAAGCAGGAGCAAAAGGCGTACAAATTCTTTGTTTCCAGGAAATCTTCAACACTCCATATTTTTGCCCGGGACAGGATAAAAAGTGGTATGCTTCAGCTGAACCGGTCCCCGGACCTACCACTGAATTAATGGCCGGTTATGCAAAAAAACATGATATGGTGATCATTGTTCCTATTTATGAAAAGGAACAACCTGGTGTGTTATATAATACTGCCGCAGTTATTGATGCTGATGGAACATACCTCGGGAAATACAGAAAAAACCATATACCTCATGTATCGGGTTTTTGGGAGAAGTTTTTCTTTAAACCCGGAAACCTCGGGTATCCTGTTTTCCAGACAAAATATGCCAAAATAGCAGTCTACACTTGTTACGACCGTCATTTCCCTGAGGGCGCACGGTGTTTCGGTTTAAATGGCGCGGAAATAGTCTACAATCCTTCGGCTACAGTTGCCGGTTTGTCACAATATTTATGGAAGCTGGAGCAACCCGCGCATGCAGCGGCAAACGGTTATTTCATGGGTTGTATAAACAGGGTCGGAACAGAAAAACCCTGGAACCTGGGTAAGTTTTACGGAAGCTCGTACTTTGTTGATCCGCGCGGACAAATATTTGCCTGTGCCTCTGAAGACAATGACGAATTACTCATCGCCGAATTTGATCTCGATATGATCGATGAAGTAAGATCCACATGGCAGTTTTTCCGTGACAGAAGGCCTGAAACTTATGGGAAACTAACGGAATTGTAACCTGCAATACATTCAGAAATGGCAATTGTAAACAATCGTTTACCAAAAGAAGATCTTGAGGCATTATTTTCCGACATTCATCCTCCTTTTGAGCATGATGAGGGTGCAGCAATTGAAGCAAACAGGTGTATAAACTGTTTTGACGCTCCCTGTACAAAGTTATGTCCGACTAAAATTGATATTCCCCTATTCATCAAACAGATTTCTTCGGGTAATATTAAAGGGTCGGCACGCACAATTTTTTCATCAAACATAATGGGTGCAGGATGTTCGAAAGTATGCCCGGTCGAAAAATTGTGTGAAGGGGTTTGTGTTTATAATCTCCTTAAGGAAGAACCGATTCATATTGCCAAACTGCAGCGGTATTCTACCGAAAAGGCGATGAATAATAAGTGGAGACTTTTTGAACGCAAGGCTTCAACAGGAAAAAAAGTAGCGGTAGTAGGCGCCGGTCCTGCCGGATTGGCATGCGCCCATGCATTGTCGCTCCAGGGTATCGAGGTTACCCTTTTTGAAAAAGAAGAAAAAGCCGGTGGTCTGATGACATATGGAATAGCGGCTTACAAGGTTACTCCTGAGTTTTGCAAGGAGGAAGTTGATTATATTACCTCTGTCGGCGGGATAGATGTTCAGGTTAAAAAGGAACTCGGAAGAGAAATTACCCTGACTGAACTCAGGCAAAAATATGATGCAGTATTCCTTGGTATTGGAGTCGGGATTGCCCGTTCACTGGGAATTCCAGGGGAAGACCTGGAAGGTGTAGTGGATGCAATATCATTTATTTATAATATCCGTACATCGGATTACTCGAAAATTGCTGTCGGGGATAAGGTCGCAGTAATAGGTATGGGCATGACTGCGATTGATGCGGCTACACAGTCAAAAAGACTGGGAGCGGCTGATGTTACCATGATTTACAGAAGGTCGGAAAATGAGAAACCCTGTACCGATGCTCAGTTTGACCTTGCCAGGTACGACGGTTGTTCTTTCATCTGGTTGGCCAGCCCAAAAGAAATAAAAGGAGAAAATGGTAAAGTAAAAAAGCTGGTTTGCAATAAAATGAAATTGGGAGGACCCGATTCATCCGGAAGACGAGCGCCCGTTATTACAGGTGAAACATTCACCCTTGAGGTGGACATGATCATAAATGCTACCGGTCAAATGCCGTTTGAAGAATTGATCAATAATTCATCGATTCGGAATCGCAATGGAAAAATATTGATCAATGAAGCGTTTGAAACAAATATCCCCGGTGTATTTGCCGGTGGTGATGCGGTGAATGGCGGTAAAGAAGTTGTAAATGCCGTTCAGGATGGGAAAAATGGCGCAAAAGCGATTTTATCGTACTTAGGAATTTGATCTAACTCCCCCCTTCTCCTTAGGAGAGGGGACGGGGGGTGAGGTAATTAAATAATCAATATCTTTATCATCATGGCAAACCTGCAATCCAGCTTTTTGGGCATTAAATCACCCAATCCCTTTTGGTTAGCATCCGGCCCTCCGACAGACAAAAAAATAAATGTACTGCGTGCATTTGAAGCTGGTTGGGGTGGTGTCGTCTGGAAAACACTTGGAACACAGATAAAAAACGTTTCATCCAGATATTCATCACTGAATTTTAACGGAAAAAAAATCGCAGGCTTTAACAATATAGAACTTATTTCCGACAGACCTTTGGAACTTAATTTACAGGAAATAAGGGAAGTCATGAAACTTTTTCCTGATCGTGCCATGGTCATTTCCCTGATGGCCGATAATGACAGGAAAAGCTGGCACGAATTGGTGAAAAAAGCTCAGGATACCGGGGCTCACGGGCTGGAATTAAACTTTGGATGCCCTCATGGTATGGTCGAAAGAGGAATGGGCGCCACAGTCGGACAGGATCCCGAAATCGCAAAAATGATCGTTGAATGGGTTATGGAAGTTGCGGAGATACCGGTAATTACGAAGCTCACACCCAATGTACATTCTGTTGTACCGGTCGGAAAGGCTTGTATAGAAGCAGGTTCCAATGGTCTTTCGCTCATCAATACGATACAATCCGTTACAGGAATTGATCTTGATACGCTTATTCCCAATCCGAATGTGGGAGGAAAATCTTCTTTTGGAGGTTATTGCGGGCCTGCAGTCAAACCAATCGCGTTAAAATTTATTACAACCCTTGCCCAGGATGAAGCAACCTGCCGCACACCAATCTCCGGCATCGGAGGGATCGCTACATGGAAAGATGCTGTAGAGTTTATTCTTCTTGGAGCCGGTAATCTTCAGGTTTGTACTGCCGTAATGCTTAACGGATTCAGAATTATCAGGGACTTGTGTGATGGTATGAACAATTGGATGGATGAAAAAGGGTACCAAACCATCAATGATTTTATCGGTTTGTCGGTTCCGAAATTAACCAGATGGGAAGAACTTGACATAAATTATCATATTGTTGCCCAAATCAACCAGGAAAAATGCATTCACTGCGGATTATGTTATATTGCATGTGAAGACACTTCACATCAGTCAATTTCAAAAGAAGATGGCTATCCGTACAATACCTATAACATAAAAGAAATAGAATGCGTCGGTTGTAACTTGTGTAAAATTGTTTGTCCGGTCGATGGATGCATAACCATGATAGAACAAAGAAAAGGGGATGAATACCTCAATTGGAAAGAATTTCAGAAAAGAGGTTTGCCTTTGAATGACCACTGAAATCCAGCTATTGATAATCAATTTGGTATGAACCTCGGGAAAAACCAAAGACCCGGATTCCGTCTCAAGTTACTGTGAATTTATCTTGAGTACCTCAACCACTACACTCTTTTTCCTTGAGGTGAAGGGGTACAGGAGTTGAGGTGATTACGACTATGCAACCTTACTATAGATCATGGTAAAGAGTCCAATATTTTCATCCCCGAAACAGGTTGAATCGCAAAGACAGCTGAAATCCTTTCCCAGACCATCCAGGAATACTTGATGCCATTGTGAGCGGAGCATGTGATAATCAGTTCGTTTTCCGCGTGGTTCGGTGAAAAAATAGATGGCTTCCGACATCAGGAACCGGTCTATACTTGAAATGGCCAATTCAACCGGAGCATCGTGTTCAAACACAAAATCCATCAGACTACCATAAGATTGATAAACCGAAAGGGCCATTTCAGGGGTAAGTAACTCCGGGGTATCATTATTGGCCTCGAGTTCAAACAAAATAAAGCATCCGATATGATTTTTCAACTTTTGCAGATGGTATAATTTGGTTTCATAGGGCATATGATGATAGGCAAGCGACGCAAGAGCGATGTCATAATTACCAACGATCTTGTCCGACAGGTCCTCAATCCTGGCATGTGAAAGGTTGATCGTGCACCCGGGAAAAATCCTGGAAACATTTTCTTCCGCCAGGTTCAGCATGGCTTCGGAAGGATCGATCAGCAGGATCTCTTCAACATCAGCGATAAGGGCTTCCCGACGAAGATCAAGGAGCAGATCGACCAGAACCATTCCATGCCCGCATCCGATGTCCATAATTCTCAGTGGTTTTGAAAACACCGGCAACGTGTGGGCACAATGCATCCTGAATTTCTTCCGGGAATCTACAAGAACCGGTGTCCCTGCAAAATGAACATAAGGGGCAGGATCTGCAAAGATCGTTTCCGGAATGACCAGTTGCCCGTTGTTCCTGCCAAGGTAACTTAACAAAAATGCATTTGAAAACAGGCCTCCCTGTTCACCCGCAAGACCGGCGGTAATCCATTTTCGTCCATACTGATTTTGCCCTTTCGCAAGGCAAAGGGTCCCCATAAAATAATGGAATGCCGGAATAAGTCCTGGCCTGATCAAATCCGCAACCGGTGAAGGATCGGCGGGAGCCTTCAGCCACCGATCGGCATAATCACTCCAGACCTTGCTTTCTTCTTTTCCCAAAAACAACATGATGAAAGGATGGATTTAAGTTGTTAGAAATTTGGACATCTGTCAGCTATCAAAATCCAATCTACGAAAATAAGAAAAATAAACATTTCTCCCATCCAGCATCCAGCATCCATCTTCAATTTCTTTCCGTTCATAATTTCTGCTAATTTTGCACCGGACACGGAAAGAAAATAAATGTCGAAAAGGGTTTATATCACGGGGATTGGAATTGTTTGTGCAATCGGGAATAATGTACATGAAACATTACAATCATTGCTCACGGAAAAATCAGGAATCGGAGAAATAACCCTCTTCCCGACCATACACAAAGGAGTTATTCCACTGGCAGAAGTTAAACTTTCCAATAAACAACTTCAGACTGAACTGGGATTTCATGGTGCAAAGAATTTCACCCGGACAGCATTGCTGGGCATGAAAGCAGCAAGGGAAGCTGTTGAATCGGCAAGTATAACCGATATAAAATCAAGCAAAACCGGATTGGTCTCGGCAACAACCGTAGGTGGGATGGACCGAAGCGAAAACTTTTATTCCTGCTTTCTTAAAAATCCTAAAAAAGGCCGGCTGGTTGATGTGATCAATCACGATTGTTCCGACAGTACGGAAAGAATCGCCGGCTTTCTTAAGATAAAAGATTTCGTGACTACCATCAGTACTGCATGTTCTTCATCGGTGAATGCGCTGATGTTCGGTTCCAGTCTTATTAAGGCCGGACAACTTGACCGGGTAATTGTTGGCGGCAATGACGCTGTGACCCGGTTCACACTCAATGGATTCAATACCCTTATGATCCTCGACAAGACCGGCTGTCATCCCTTTGATGAGAACCGTGCCGGACTGACACTGGGCGAAGGGGCCGCTTTCTTAGTCCTTGAATCGGAAGATATTGTTGCCAGAGAAAAAAAAAGAGTTCTGGCAGAAGTTTCCGGATATGGAAATGCCAATGATGCCTATCACCAGACTGCGTCATCGCCGGAAGGGAAAGGCGCTTACCTTGCCATGGCCAAGGCGATTGAAATGAGTGGATTGAATCCAGCCGATATCGATTATATCAACGGGCACGGTACCGGAACAGAAAACAACGACCTTTCGGAAGGAATTGCCATGGAGCGGATCTTCGGTAATTTCGTCCCACCTTTTAGTTCAACAAAAGGCTACACGGGCCATGCACTGGGCGCTGCGGGAGCCATAGAAGCGGTGATCTCTGTTCTTGCCATCCAAAACCGTGTTATCTTCCCAAACCTGAACTTTTCAACTCCGATGAAAGAGCTGAAAATCCGCCCGGTTACCGTTCTCCGTACCCATTGCGAGATAAACCACGTACTCTCAAACTCCTTTGGATTTGGAGGAAATAACTCGGCTGTAATTCTTTCGAAGGTATGACAATTGGTATCCCATTGAATATAGAAATGAATATGAGAACAACACTAATTACGATTTACGATTTACGATATTAGATTTGAATTTTGAGTTATAGTTTTGAATTTTGAGTTTTGATTTTTAAATTTTTAATTTATTTTGACTTTTGACTAATGACTTTTGACTTTATTTAAAAGTAAAGTGCTACTAATGAACAATATACAAATATACATTAATGGTCTTGGAAACGTTTCTCCTCAGAAAACGATCGATGCGAAACATTTCCTGGATGAACCGTTATCATACGAAACCAACCGTTTGAAATCCATTGACCCGGGATATAAAGAGTTTATCCCGGTCGAACTGATCCGGCGAATGGGAAGGATCATTAAAATGAGCGTTACGGCCTCCAAAATATGTCTCGAAGATGCCGGTCGGGTCCATACCGATGGGACACTCTTGCCGCCGGAGGCCATCATAACAGGAACCGGGTTGGGATGCCTGGAAGATACCGAGAAATTCCTTGCCTCAATGATCAATAACAAGGAAGAATTCCTCACTCCTACTTCGTTTATCCAGTCAACCCATAATACCGTTGCCGGACAAATTGCATTGCTTCTCAAATGCCATGGTTATAATTTCACCTTTGTCCATCGCGGGTTCTCCTTTGAAAGTGCCCTTCTTGACGCCCTCATTCAATTGCGGATGGGTGAATTTTCGAATCTTCTGGTTGGTGGTTCTGATGAAATCACTTCAAATTCCTTCGCCATTATGGACCGGATGGGCCACTGGAAACAAAAGCCAATTCAATCATTGACTTTACTGTATGATTCACAACGCGGTACCATTGCCGGGGAAGGCGCGTCCTTCTTTTTCCTGCAAAATGTAAAAAATGAGCGAACCAGAGCCGAAATCAAAGGGTTATCAACACTCCTGCATCCTTCATCCATCAGTGAAATAACGGAGAAGTGTCTTGAATTTCTTACCAGTAACAGTTTGACGCCTGGAGACATCGGTCTCGTTATCCCCGGTTTGAACGGGGATCCCCGTTTTGACCGGGTTTATCATGATTTTATTGCAGATATCTTCCCCCGAACTCCGATAGCTTGTTTCAAACATCTTTGCGGAGAGTACCACACGGCCACGGCGTTTGCTCTATGGATGGCAACCATGATTTTGAATAAACAGTCGGTACCACTAGTGATCCGATGGAAAAGCGAAGTTTCTTTTCCATTGAATAATATCCTGATCTACAACCATTACCGCAACATGGAACATTCGTTCATCCTTGTGGCACGGGCATGAAAAAAATTAATTTCAAAACTGTAACCCTGGTTTTTTTTCTGCTCCTCCTGGCGTTTAAACTGTCGCGCTTGATTCTCTGTCCTTGTGAAAATGGAATTGCCGGATATTTTTATCACCATTCATGGATGTTTTATGGACCGCTTATCGCACTCTACTTGATCTTCCCTGTGATCTTTTCCTTTTTCCCCGGTTCACGTTTCCATACCCGGAATATCATTTGCAAGGTTGATCTCCGGGAAAAATGGATTTCCATCACCTTCGATGATGGTCCCGACCCGGGAAATACCCCACTAATTCTGGATATCCTGAAAAATCTTCACGTTCCGGCTGCCTTTTTTCTGATTGGACATAAAATCCCAGGTAATGAAGCGCTCGTCAACCGGATCTTTCAGGAAGGTCATGAAATAGGTAACCATTCGTATTGCCATTCATACCTATGGGATTTCTGGCTCCCGGAAAAGATGCGCAAGGATATCCTCAGGGCCGAACAATTGGTGGAATTAATTATTCACAGGAAAATGAGATTTTTCCGACCACCTTATGGAGTCGTCAACCCAATGGTGGAATCAGCCGTAAGCCGGACCCATTATAAAATGATTACCTGGAGTAAACGATCTCTCGACACCTGTATCAAGGATGAAGGAAAACTCCTTCATCGAATAACAGATGATCTGAAACCTGGTGATATTATCCTTTTACATGATCGTCAGATTAATATAAATTTACTTGAAAAACTGATCAAAACGATCCGTGATCAGGGCTTTCAATTCGTCTCAATGGAACAACTTATCAAAATCCCTCCATATGTATAAAAATATACTGATCCTTTTTCTTTTTTCGATTCTGATTTCTCCTGCGACATTTTCCCAGAGAAGGGTCCTTACACCAAAAGAAGCGGAAAATTTGAGGGAAAAGGTGCAGGAAGCGTGCCGGAATACCATATCAATAGAAAGTGATTTCACACAGGAAAAAGAGATGAGTCTGTTGTCAGAAAAGATCACCTCCTCCGGGAAGTTCTTTTTTAAAAAAGAAAAGATGCTGCGATGGGAATATACCGCTCCTTACCCCTATCTTATCATCATCAACAACGACATCATGTATGTGATTGACGACGACAAAGAAAACAAGGTCAACCTCCAGTCGAACCGCGTATTCAGGGAGATCAATAATATTATTCTTGGGGCCGTTCAGGGAACCCTGCTCAATGATCCGAAAAACTTTAAAGCAACCCTTTTCGATACCCGTTCTCTTTACCTGGCCACATTATTTCCGCAATCTCCTAAATTAAAGGAAACGCTGAATGAAATTGACCTCTTTTTTAATAAAACGGATAATACCGTCGAACAACTGATCATGCGAGAAGCTTCGGGTGACTACACCCGTATTGAGTTCCACTCAAAAAAATTGAATCAACCCATTGCTGATGAGAAGTTTCTTCCCCGTTAGTCTCTTGTTTTTATTGCTTTTCACAGGATGTGCGACCGTTCGGAAACAGGATCTGTCCATTATTAAAAATACTACGGTCACCCCGGAAATCATTGGATCGCCTTTTATTGGTCAGTTTGAAAAAGCGCTGTTTAAGACTTCGCTGGATATCGGGAAAAATCATTTGACGGGTTATACCTTGATCAAGAAAGTTTCCGATTCATCTTTTCGCCTGGTCTTTGCAAACCAGATTGGAATGACCTGGTTCGATCTTGAGCTCATGAACGGGAAGCTCATTAAACATTCGGTTTTCGGTCCTCTTGATAAAAAAAACCTGTTAGGGATTTTCAAGCAGGATTTCAATGCCCTGATACACACATCGGATGCAAAACCCTGTCCAACGGTATATTCGGTCAACGCATCTGAAAATTATGCCCTCATCGGCGGAAGTAACCCCATTGTAAGATACCGGATTGATTATGAAAAGCGCAAATCCGGCGTAGCTCATAAAATTATCATTGTCAATCCCGCCATCAAACTGAAGATGACCCTGAATATGATGGGCCAATAAGTTTCGTATTTTTGCATTCAAGATTCACTCAAAATGTTATTGAATAGTTTCTTCACCATTCAATCTGTTGAAACGCAGGAAGAGCAAAATGCTTCAGGTGCGATGATCAAGCATTATCACATGGGGGCAAAACTTGATCCTGCGCATCCGATATTCAAAGGGCACTTTCCCGACAATCCCATAGTTCCCGGTGTTTGCCAGGTACAGATGATTACAGAATCGTTGCAATCAGTCACCGGAAAGAAAATCTACCTGAAGGAGGCCGACAATATTAAGTTCCTGTCTATGATCAATCCTGTTGAAACAGAAACCCTCATCATCGATCTTGCATTAAAGCTATTACCGGATCACATGTTTAGTGTCCAGGCCACATTAAGCGCTAAAGATCAGGTTTATTTTAAATTTAAGGGGATTTTCGCATGATCTGTCATCCTGGTAGGTTCGGGACATACCGGGAACAATGAAAAACATCCTGTAATGGAAAAAATTGATAAAATAACCTGGGAGATCAGGGATGATATCGGGATAATTACCCTGGACAATCCTCCGGAAAATTACCTTGTCCGGCCTGAATTTTTACCTTACGACACATTGAAGAAGTGGACCTCCTACGATTATCTGAAGGGAATCCTGATTTGTGGTTCCGGAAAACATTTTTCCGGAGGCGGAAAACTGGAAAATTTGTATGAAATGATCAAAGCCAATGAAGATATAGCTTCGCGAATGGAAGAAGGGAAAGCGGTGCTCGATCATTTGGAAAACCTTACCATTCCCATTGCGGCTGCGATCCAGGGGATTTGTTTCGGTGGCGGATTGGAAATTGCACTGGCATGTCATATCCGGGTGTGTTCTGAAAATGCCCTTTTTGCTTTCCCTGAGATCAACAGCAGAGTCCTTCCAGGACTTGGCGGAACGGTAAGATTTCATGAACTGGCCGGTTTCCCGGAATCAATGAAAATGATCCTCGGTGGCGATATGATCAATGCAGAAGATGCGCTGGAACTCAAACTGGTTGATCAAATTACCCCGAAGGCCACACTATTTGATCATACCTTTAACCTGCTAAAAAAAATGACCTATGACCGGCCGATGGAAGTCATTCACGGGGTCATGCAGGCATTACAGAATGCCCGTAAATTATCACATCTGGAAGCGATGCAGCAGGAAACCCGCATATTTTGTGAATTGGCGCTTACAGAAGCCAGAAGACGAAATAAAAATAATGCGAAATAACGGGAGGATATTTTGGAAGAGAATGATCGCAGTACTATTCAATTTCGTGTGAATGAAGGTGTGGCACATCTGATTCTAAACCAACCACCTTCCAATAAAATGACCCTTGCCTTCTTTTCGGAATTTAACAGGATAATCGATCAGATTCAGGACAATCCGGCAATTAAAGCGCTGGTGATCTCAGGAAACGGCCGACATTTCTCTTCCGGGGCGGATCTTCCGGCGCTGCTTGCGGAGATTCAGAAACAATCCGAAGTTGATACGGTCGGTAAATTATCCTTTATTCCTGATTTTATGCGTGCCAATTACCAATCAATCCTGAAGCTGGAAGCCATGAATATCCCGGTGATCAGCGCAATCCGAGGCGTTTGTCTGGGATCTGCGCTGGAACTGGCCCTTTTCTGCCATTTTCGTTTCTGTGGGGAGGATACTGTTTTCGGACTGCCTGAGACTTCATTTAACCTCATCCCCGGATTAGGGGGTATCAGAAAAATGACTTCACTTGCAGGAAAAGCCAATGCACTGGAATTTATCTTACGCGGGAAAACATTTTCTGCTGCAGATGCGTTGAAAATCCATATTGTCGACAGGATCTTCCCGAAACGCCAGGTAGTTGACATCACACTTGGTTTTATACGCAAGATCATGGATGACTATCGCAAGGAAAAGAGTGGAATGTACCTGAAAAAATTCTTGCCGGTATGATAAATGAACGGCCTCACCCATTGGCTGGATTTCCCGTAACGATAACAGGTACCGGTTCTTTCCTGCCGGGTAAACCGATACCGGCGACTGAGGTGGATTATTACCTTGGTGAACTCACCGAAGCGCCGGAAAAAGTGAGGAAATGGCTGCACAGGATAAAAGGTCTGATGCATGAACTTGTCGAAGTCGACTATTATCACTTTGCCATCGATCCGGAAACCCGGAAATTCACGGAAGACAATGTTACCATGTCGGTAAAAGCAGCCAGGGAAGCCCTTCTCGATGCAGAAATGGAAGCCGGTGACATTGAATTGATCGCATATGGGAGCGCTCATCAAGATCAAATGCCTACGGCCAGTGTGCGGATTCAGGAAGCGCTGGGGATCGAACAATGCGCAGAATTTTCCATCCATGCCAATTGCACTTCCGCATATAAAGCATTTCTCCTTGCTTCCGATCTGATACGGAATGGCCGTTATAAAAATGCACTGGTGCTTTCGTCCGGTATGTCGTCGTCGGAACTGGTCGCTGAATATTATAACCAACCAAAGGTTCGGAAAGAAGAATTATTCCTTCGCTATTTTTTGAGTGATGGGGCTTCGGCAATGATTCTTCGGGCAGGTGATGAATCAGGTCATGGTCTTTTAGTCGATTATACCTATATCGAATCTATCGGGGGAAAAAAACCATCAGCTATGGGGAACAAGCGTCCGGCGTATTGGATGAATCCCAGAGAGGAATATGACCTGGGTTATCATCACCTCGCGCAGATGTTCCAGGAAGAACTGAGCGCCAATTTCCACGAAGAGAATGGATCCGTTTTCCTGAAAGGATTAAAACGAATGCTTGCCAACCATCCGGTGGATATCGACCGGATCCGCTTTTTTCAGGTCAATTTTCCTTCAAAGCATATTTCCGAATTGATCTTGGACGAATGCGGAACACTCGGTATTGCCAGAAATACGCTTTATACGAAGATGGCATCCATGGGATATATCGGCCCGCCCATGGCTTTCCTGTGCTTAGATCGCATACGAAAAGAGGAAAAATTGAAGAAAGGAGATGTGATCCTCAGCTTCGTGACGGAAGTGAGCAAATTCATGCAGGCGGGATATATCTTACAACAAAAATGAATATTGAATATTGATTAACGAATATTGAATATCGATAAGACAATCGTATCTAAGAACAATATTTAAGGTCATTTTAGATTTTAGATTTGAGTTGTAGTTTTGAGTTTTGAGTTTTGAACTTTGAATTTTGTCTTCATTCATGCCTTCTAAAAAAAGATATCTCTTGTATCTGATCAGTCCCCGGCAGCGGTTCATCAACTATCCGGCGCACAGTGAAATGGCCAGGATGTTCGGGAAACACCGGCTCATGATCCCCTTGGCCCTGCCCACTGTGGCTGCGCTTACCCCCGGCCATTACGACATCCGGATTTTCGATGAGGAGATTGAAGCGTTACCTAAGCATGGAAAGCCAGATATTGTTGGGATAACAACATTGGCTGCAACTTCGACCCGGGCTTTTGAACTTGGTGATAAATTCAAAGGTATGGGTGCAACTGTGGTTTTTGGCGGGCCGTATGCTTCGTTCATGCAGGAAGAAACCCTCATGCATGGCGATGCGGTGGTTGCCGGTGAGGCAGAAGGAAAATGGGAAAAATGCCTGGAAGATTTTGAAAACGGACGATTACAGCCTGTTTATGAAACCACAGATTATATATCCTATAAATCGCAAAAACCACCCAGATGGGACCTTGTGAATATGAACCGTATATTTCAGGTCGCCATCCAGGTTTCACGGGGATGTCCGTTCAACTGCGACTTCTGCCTGGTTTCCAGGACCTTTGGTCAAAAGATGCGCTACCGCGATATTGACAATGTGGTTGAGGAGATCAAGGCTGCCCCATCCAGTTACTTTTTCTTTGTTGATGATAACCTGACCATCAATAAGAAATATGCAAAAGAGTTAATGAAAGCCATTATACCGCTTAAAATATCCTGGGGTTGTATGTGCAGTCTTGACGTTGCTACCGATGATGAATTGTTGAACCTGATGGCTGAGGCAGGCTGCTTTAACATCCTGGTTGGTTTTGAATCGTTGAACCCCGAAAGTCTCAATGAATCTCATAAACTTCATAACCGGGGAGGAAAAATATACCAAGAAGCCATCTCTAAAATCCATGCTGCCGGGATCCAGATAAATGCCAGTTTTGTTGTAGGTTTCGACAATGACAATCTGGATGAATTCGACCGGATTTTCGATTTTACTTTGGAGCATCATCTTCCCAATGTCAATCTTCATCTGCTTAATGCGCCACCCGGAACCGAGACCCATAAAAAATTCAAGAAGGAAGGCCGTTTACTTTCCTGTGATCCGGAGTTGGGTGTGGGTCATTTCCCTACCCTGCATTATATGAACATGTCACAGATTGCAATTTTCGACAAATATATGGAAACCATCGCCCGGCTTTATTCTTTCGACACCATTCGTATAAAGGGAGAAGCGCTTTTTAGTAACGGCGCTTTTACCAGGCAGGGCGGAGAAATTTCGGTCTTTATGAAAGCCCGCCTCTCTTGGATTACATTCAGGGAATTTGTCCTGACTGCCGATCCCGACCGGAAAAAACTGTTCACGTTTATCCTTAAACTAATCCTTACAAAACGAATTTCAATCGACAAAGGACTGGGGTTTTTACTTTCAATGCTGGGATACCATCGCCATATCCAGGACCACAAACGTCATATGGAAGAATATCGCAAAATCGTACTTTCACAGGATAAAGGCGCATGGAAGGAATTAACAATTAATAATTAATAATTAATAATTGGCATGAGCCGGTTTCCAGCATCCAGCATCCAGCATCGCGAGCGTAGCGAGCTTTCATCCGGCATCGCGAGTGAAGCGAGCCCTGATCGCGAGCGTAGCGAGCCTTCATCCGGGATCCAAAAAACAGGGATCATCGGTGAAGGGAAAATGGGTTCCGGCATTTTTAATTACCTTCTTGATTTCGATCTGGAATTAACATGGATTTGCAGCAAAGAGGCCGACATCGGGAAAATTCAAAAACAATTCGGTAAACGGATCAACCGGTCGCTGGAGGTTGGTATCATTGATGAAAACAAATACCGCTCGTTACAAAAAACCATCATCAGCAGGGAAATTTCGGATTTGTATCAATGTGATCTCATCATTGAAGCCATACCCGAAGATATTGGATTGAAACGATCATTATTTGAACAACTCCATCCGGTAATCAATCCCGGTTGCATCTTTGCCTCCAATTCCTCTTCCATAAATCCTTCCATACTCTCGACACCGGATCTGAGACAGGATAAATTTATCGGTCTCCACTTTTTTTACCCGGTTGCCCTGAAAAATATCGTAGAATTCACCGTCACCGCACAGACATCTTCAACAACACGTTCACTGATCCATTCATTCCTCGACAAGATCCAACGTTTCTATCTTACATTGAATGAGAGAAACAGTTTCATCCTGAACAAACTTTTTCTTGATGTTCAGTTGGAAGCGATCCTTATAGTGAATGAAGGTCACTGCAGTTATCAGCAGATGGACGAAATCATCAAAAAACACATGTTCCCTTTTGGTGTTTTTGATTTTATGGATAGTGTGGGAATTGATACCATGTTGGTTTCGATCGGGAATTATATCACTGGTTATCCAAACAAATCCTATTATGAGCCGCTGGTTTCAAAATTACAGGAGTTGGTCCGGGAGGGAAAACTCGGGATGAAAACAGGGGAAGGATTTTACAAATATCCGCTGGAGCCAACTCCCACAAATGAACCGCTCGAAACTGCAGGAATTGCGGAACATCTTTATCAATCGTGGTATTCAGCAGTAAAACGCTTTACCGCCCAATCACACATCCCTATCGGAGATATGAATTTTGCCGTCAAAGAGTACTTCGGTCTTGAAAAAGGTCCGTTTGAATCCTGATCGGACAGAAAGTTTTTTACCAGATAATCTGTTCGCTTATTTTCACGTATCTTTGTCAGATCAAAAATGAAATTATGAAGAAGTATACGGTTTTATCACTCCTCGCTACAGGGATATTCATTGCATTTTTCCTGATCTTCAATATCAATGATGCTGCCGGATCCGGGAAACCGGTCGCTGCCAATCCAGCCGGATCAATGCCTGACAGTGTCTTTAATTTTGTTAAGAAAACCTGCATGGATTGTCATGCGGATGGTGGCAATGCAATGGCTAAAGGGCATGTGAATTTTTCGAAATGGGACACCTATTCTGCAGAAAAACAAATGGCAAAAGCTCAGGATATATGCAAAGTCCTCACCAAAGGAGTCATGCCCAAAAAGGGATGGCTTAAAGAGAATCCGGACCTGGCACCTAAACCCGCCGATGTAGAAATGGTCTGCAAATGGGCTGAAAGCCTGAAAAAATAAAAAACGGATGTCAAGAGAAGTTGTTATTTCCGGGATGGGACTTATCTCTTCCCTTGGTTTATCATTGGAAGAAAACTGGAAAAACATCTGTGATGGAAAGAGTGGAGTCAAAAGAATCACCCGTTTCGATCCCAGTAACTGTGCCACGCAAATTGCGGCACAGGTTCCCCCAGAATTTGAAGAATTATCAAAGACCTGGATCCGCAAACGGGCAGCCAGCCAGATGACCCGGGTCACACGGATGTGTGTCACAGCAGCTAAAATCGCCGTGGCCGATTCCGGCATCAAGTTCGATTCGATCGACAAGAACCGGTGCAGTGTTATTATGGGCGTCGTTAACACCGGTAACTCCAGCGTTGAACGTGATACTACACTCCAGAATACGGTTTTTAAAAGTATGACCAACTCAATGTCCGCCTGGATTTCGCTGGAATACCAGTTGACGGGTCCAAACTTTTCCGTGAATACTGCATGCGCATCCTCTGCATATGCCATTGCATTCGGTTACGATATGATACGGAATGGACAGGCGGATGTAGTGATTGTCGGAGGAGCAGATTCGATCATTAACCCGGAAGAGATCCGGGGATTTAATGCTTTATACGCCCTTTCTGTCGCCAATGACCCGCCTGAAGCTGCCAGCAGACCTTTTTCAAAGGATCGCGATGGATTCGTGATCGGTGAAGGGGCAGGGGTTTTGGTTCTGGAAGCAAAAAATTCTGCGGTCCACAGACAAGCGCATATTTATGCACAGATAGCTGGTTATGCATTAACAAGCGAAGGATATAACATCATGGCTCCCATGGCCGATGGTGAAGGTATGGCCCGGACAATGTTACTTGCCTTGGAAAACGCCGGTATATCATCTGAAGAAGTCGACTATATCAACGCTCATGGCACATCCACGGAATTGAATGACCGGTATGAAACAATGGCCATTAAAAGTGCTTTTAAGGAAAGAGCCTATCAAATTCCGGTCTCATCCTTAAAATCGATGCTGGGACATACCATCGGGGCTGCAGGCGCCATCGAGACCATCATCACAGTCCTTGCAATTGAAAACGGAATTATTCCTCCGACCATCAATTATGTAACCCCCGATCCAGACCTGGATCTCGATTACGTCCCTAACATCGCACGGAGAAAAGAGGTTAGGGTCGCCCTGTCAAATTCCTTTGGCTTTGGAGGCCACAATGCTACCATTGTGATAAAAAAGTGATATTTTTGCAGCAAAAATAAAAGATAATATGGCAAAGATTACTGAAAGTACAAGGAAGGAGGTCAAGGAGATCGTTTACAATTTTTTTGCCGAAGAATGCGAGGTAGATAAATCCAGAATCAACGATAATACCAGCATCATCAAGGATCTTGATGGAGATTCATTAATGTTCCTCGAGCTGATCGAAATTTTCAAGAAAAAATACAACCTGGACATTGAACTCAAAGTCATCGGCAAATATGCCGTAAAACATCCCGTCGCCACCATCGGACAATTGATTGATATGCAACTGCTGATCATCGAACATGAGAACAGGTTACTGGAACTTGACATTAAAAGTTAAATATTCTCCTTGTCCCCTACCCGCTTAGTTTTTGTTTTTCCTGCTTTTGCCAGCGATTATACCGATCATCCCGGAAATGATCTCCCTGGATTTTTTGAACAATTTAACCTGTTCTTATACGAAGCAGGAAATAGGGTTGACCCATCGCTGGCAGAATTCGATTTTGAATCCAAAAACTATCTCGGCGATGAATTGATAACACAGTATATTACTTACCTGTACAGTTGTGCCGCCTCGAAAATCCTGAGGGAAAAGCAAATCAAGCCTGAATATTCAGCCGGTTACAGTATGGGCATCTACGCGGCTTTGTTTGATGCCGGATCCATAAACCTGGAAACCGGTCTCCGTTTCATTCAATATGCCTATCAATCGTTAAAATCGGAAATCGGGGGTACAGCTTATGGTATGGGAACACTGATCGGACTGGACAAACAGGATATTGAACAACTCATCAGAAAATCAAATTTCCGCATTGAAATTACAAACCAGAACGCTTCTCATTCCTTTGTCGTTTCCGGACTTCTCAACGATGTTTCGGAAATGCTTTTAATGGCCAGGGAAGAAGGCGCCCTTCATGCCCGGAGTTTCACCGTCTCCGTTCCCTATCATTACAGCCGTCTTGAGAAAGGAGCTCTTTTCTTTGCCCAAAGTATTGTCAATCTCGAAATCTCTCCACCTTCAAATCCGGTTATTTCCCTGATCGATCAAAGAGAACTCAAATCACCGGATGATTTACGTAAAGAATTGACCAGTAATCTTTATCACCCTTTAAACTGGCTAAAAACACAGCATTGGTTACAGCAAAAGGGCATCTGCCGGTTTATTGAATGCGGACCATCGAAAGGGCTGGCAAAAAATGCCAGATTCATTGAGGGAGATTACCGTTTTATTACCCTTGATGACGTTACTCTCCATAACTGATTTTACAGCCTTCCTTCCGATCTCCACCTTTTCCTTATCCGGATAAGCGTCCTGAACGTAGGTTCAGTCAGCATTTCAGTTTCCCTTAATATCATGGCCTCTTTGATCATCTCCGGGGGCGGGGCCGTTTCAATGGCCGGAATGCAGTTATGCCGGGTTTCTGTTGCCTTCCGGATAAGCTGATCAAGATGGGTTTTGGATAAAGCCTTCGAAAAATAATAAGCAGGCTTTTGAAAAATGGATTGTTCTTTTCTGATATTCCCCTCCCAGCATGCCAGGTCATACAACGGTGTATTCGGGTAGATCCGTAAACCTGCCGTCATATAAACCATATCATCCGGATTAACATAAGAATCAATAAAATCAAGTGTCTCCTGAAATGTCCACGCATCTTCCCCGGGACCGCCAAAAAGAAAAAACCACATCGTCGGTAAATTGTACTTTTTGATCAGACCGGCCATTTTTTCTATTTCCGGAAGCTTAAAACCTTTATCCAGGTTCTTCAGCACTAACGGAGAAGCGCTATCGGGAGTGGCATCAATCTGTGCAAATCCGGCTTCCATCATCAATTCAAATAATTCCTCACTGCAATGTCCCGGATTGATGCCCATTGTACGTAGACGAACCTTTATCTTCCGATGGATGATCTCCCTGCAGATCGCCTCTGCATGTCCTTTAGGGTCGTTAAAAGTGGAATCAACGAATTCGAAAGTAATATTACCAATCCGCTGATGCGCCTGTTCGATTTCATCGGCAATATCTTCAGGACTCCTTACCCGGAAACGTTTTCCTTCGATCAGTGGATATGTACAATAGATGCATCCGTGTGAACATCCACGTTTTGTCTGGATCGAATAAACGCCCCTGGCAAGATAAGGTTGAAAATCAATACGCCGGTCAATTTCGGAAAACCGGAAATCCGTTGGTGTCGGATATGAAAAATCAAAATGGGAACGTATTTTAGTTTGTTGTGCGGTGACCAGGTTGTGTATATATTCAGTATCCGTATTGGTTTCGATACAATGGAGCAAAGCAGGCAATGATTGTTCAGCCTCGCCAATGATGCCATAATCGGCGCCAGTAAGTTGCATCAGTTCTTCAGGGAAAATACTGAAGCCACTGCCACCCAGGATTACCGGCACATGGATGATTGCTTGCACAGGTCGAATAAACCTTTCAAGAATCCCTTCCACATAAAACAAATGGCGATCAATCACCACATCGTCAATATTCCTGATACTGAACCCAATAAAATCGGGCTGGAATCGCAAAACTTCTTCAACCAGATTACGTCCTTCGTCAAATACCCCGTCATAGATGCGAACCTCATACCGGTTTTCCAGGCAGGCCGCCAGCAAACATAGTCCCAACGGCGGCACAGGATATGGCGCCTTTTCAATGTTTGTATTGACCAGCAAAACCCTCTTCATTCCCCAATAACCAATTTCAAAAATTATTTTTCCCTCGTCCTTCGTCTTTCATCCTTCATCCTTCGTCTTTCGTCCTTCGTCCCTCGTCCCTCGTCCCTCGTCCCTCGTCCTTCGTCTTTTAAATCACGTCCGTCCCCTTCTTGATCAACCATAATGCCCCGACCTTCGCATGAAATTCATCATGGGGCAACGTTGTCTTCATGACGGAATTGAAAAAATTATACTTGCGGTAATCATGATCAACGATCTGATCTTTGACCTGTTTATGAAACACGGTACCGGGCATGGGGGTCAGAACAGTGTATCCGGCATAAACAACCCGGTTCTGATTAGCATATTCGGCAAGTGATTCAAAATCAGCATGACTATAATCGTTTGGTATGACATAGTTCCCTCGGACCATGATCCCGTTTTGCTCAAAAACCTTAACTGCCATTTTGTTATCGAAAACCGGAGATTTCTTGTGGTAGCGCCTTAACTCTTCATCCCGGAAGGATTCAAATCCGCATATGACAACTTTCAATCCTCCCCTGGCAAGCTTTTCGATGATATCCGGCCGGTGTGCCGCCACATCTGCACGGATATCCATAATAAAAGTTTTACTGATCCCTTCCTTTTCAATCCGGTCGAACAAAGCAATCATAAATTGTTCATCAACCACTGTATTGGCATCAGCAAACCGGACCACCGGGTATTCGTCGATCGATTTGAGTTCGTGGATAAGACTTTCGATGGTACGCTGATAATACTTTCCTTGAAACTGGCTCCAGATGGAGCAAAAAGTACATTTATAGGGACATCCAAGGGATGTAAACACGTAAGTACTCGGAAACGGGCTGTTACCGACTTTATAGGTATCGATCCAGCGTTTTAAATGAGCACGGTCGGGCATCAGGAAACCGGTATCGGCTGCATCCCAGACTGGCGGCTTTCCGGTCGTTTTTTTTAACCCGTTTTCCGAATTGATCCACAACCCCGGTATAGCTGCAAAGGAGGTACCCTTTTCCAGGGCTTGTACCAATTCACGAAAAATATGCGAACTCTGACCCGGAATCACAAGATCGACTGAAGGATCCTGAAAATCACCGGGACATAGCGTAGGATGTAACCCTCCGGCTACGGTAAGTATAGAGGCATCAACCCTTTTGACTGTCCGGAAAATTTCGATTGAATAATCAAATTCACTGGTGATGACTGTAACTCCTACAATCTGAGGATGATGCTTTTCCAACAATCCCTCCACCATCAAATCCAGAGAAGGTGCATCAGGTACCAGATCATATTCCCCTTTTGTATCAAAAACAATGACATCATGATCTTTGACGGCTGCCGCTATGGTAAGCAAGCCTAAGGGAGGACCTATCAGTTTTTTATGGATAAATCGTCTGGCTTCCGCCGGAGCATATCTGAGTATATTGTTTTCAGGTGATCGGGGTGGATTGATCAGGAGGATCTTCATGCAGCAAAAATACTCAAAATCAATATCATGTTTATCAACTGAAAATATGGCAATTTTGTTACTTTTGTTGTCTCAAACACGCATTTATCAACGCCATAAGCAATGCACGACCTGACCCTGGTGCGACAAAAAATAGCCGACCTGCGTTGTTGTATCATTATCCCCACATACAACAATGATCGCACACTGGCAAAGGTCATTCTGGGTGCTCTGAGTTATACCTCGCATATCATCGTGGTCAATGACGGATCGACGGATAACACCCGCCAAATTCTCAGTACTTTTCCCCAAATTATGGTTATCCATAATGAGATTAACTGTGGAAAAGGGATGACATTGAGAAAAGGTTTTGCATATGCCATTGAAAAAGAGTTCCGTTATGCCATAACCATCGACAGCGACGGTCAGCATTTTGTAGAAGATATTCCCTCATTCATTGAAATGATCGGGCATAATCCGGACACCATGATTGTTGGAGCGCGGGATATGACACAGGATGGCATTCCCGGTACCAGCAACTTTGGCCACCGCTTCTCGAATTTCTGGTTCAAAGTGGAAACCGGCCACCCTATCGAAGATGTTCAAACAGGTTACCGGCTCTATCCACTCCATGAAGTAAAAAAAATCAAACATTTCTATTCCCGGAAATTTGAGTTTGAAGTGGAGGTCCTGGTTCGTCTTACCTGGAGGAATGTCAATGTTTTATCTGTGCCTGTAAGGATTTATTATGCTCCGAAAGAAGAAAGGGTTTCACACTTCAGGAAATTCAGGGACTTTACCAGGGTGAGTATCGCTAACACCATTCTTGTCTTCATGGGTGTGCTCTGGTGTCGCCCTTTATCCTTTCTGAAAAGATTGAGAAAAAAGACTTTCAGGGAGGTCGTTGATGAATATATCATGAAGAGTGCAGATAGTAATTCCAAAATTTCCATATCCCTTGCTTTGGGTATGTTTATGGGTGTCATGCCCATCTGGGGCTGGCAGATGGTAGCAGCTTTCGGTACGGCCCATTTATTCCGGCTCAACAAATTTGTCGCTGTTCTCGCTTCGAATATCAGCATCCCGCCATTGCTTCCGCTGATATTATATTTGTCATATATAACCGGAGGATGGATCCTTGGTATTCAGGAATCCGCCGTGAAATTTTCCAATGAATTTGGTTTACAATGGTTAAAAGATAACCTGATCCAATATCTTTTAGGGAGCCTGGTCTTGGGATTCATTCTGGCGCTTATACTGGGAACCATTACCTATGTTATCTTGTCCATTTTTCGAAAACGAGAAATTCCTGTTAAATAAGATGGGCTACAGGCATGTCTGATCTTTTCATTTTTATATATCGCTTTTTCCACAAACGAAGATTTATATTTTCCACTTTACTCCTGATTTTTATTGCTGCTGTCATTTTTTTTGCTTTCAGGATCCGTTTTGAAGAAGATATTACCCAAACCATGGGGCGTGACGGAAAAACCAATCTCACCGGGTTTGCAGTTAAAAATCTGAAACTGGCTGATAAATTCGTTGTTGATATAACACGGAGTGATTCTCTTGCCAAACCGGATCCGGAAGCGCTGATAGGATTAGGACACCAATTTGTTGATTCACTGAATGCACATTTCGATACTTCTTTTATCCGCAGTATCGTATTTCAAACCTCCGACACTTTGATGATGTCGCTCAGGGAATTGGTGATTAGACACTTACCGTCGTTTTATGATGAAGCAGATTATGCACAGATGGATAGCCTCTTATCACCCGTATCCGTTGGGAAATCCATTGAAAAAAATTTCAAAATACTTACTACGCCTGCGGGTATGGCGCTCCGTAAACAGATTCAACAGGATCCGCTTGGATTTTCAAACATCGCCCTTAATAAGTTGCGATCCTTGCAGGTAGATGGCAATTATGAAATTTACGATGGATGTGTATTTTCAAAGGATTTGCGCCATTTGCTACTGTTTGTCGTCCCATCTAATCCATCCAATGAGACATCACGGAACACCAGACTTGTGAATGGAATGGATAAAATTATCAATACGCTGTGTTCCGGAGATCATTCCGGATTTGAAATCGGGTATTTCGGAAGCATGCCCGTGGCTGTATCCAATGCCGTTCAGCTGAAAAAAGATATAACCCTGACCCTGGCCATTGCCATAGTCCTTATCTTTCTCTTGATCGGTTGGTATTTCCGAAGTTTGCTTGTTCCCTTACTTGGATTGCTGCCCGCTCTATTCGGTGGCGGACTTTCCCTGGCGGTTCTTTCAATTACCAAAGGCGCCATCTCTGCCATTTCATTGGGTATCGGATCGGTGATCCTGGGATTGATCGTGGATTATACCCTTTACATGGTCAACATGTATCGGAGGAAAAGCGAAATGGAAGCCTTACTGAAAGAGATGTCGCTCACCATTGTTTTGTGCAGTCTTACTACAGCGGGGGCATTCTTATGTCTGATTTTTCTCAATTCCGGAGTACTGCACGATCTGGGTTGGTTTGCGGCCATAAGCGTACTTGGAGCAGCTTTCTTTGCCCTGATCATTTTACCCCATTTTCTTTCATTCATTGATGGGAAAAAACCATTCCGGACAAACTATAATCTGGTTGACAGGCTGGCTGCCTTCCGGTTTGACAAAAGTGTTCCTTTGATGGTTTTCCTGGGAGTTGTATTGATAGTCAGTCTTTTCTTTGCAAACCGCGTAGCGTTTGAAAAAAATATAGCATCCCTGAGTTTTATAACACCACGGCTGGCAAAAACAGAATCGACCCTGAATAAAATAGGCGATTATAAGTTGAAAAACATCTACCTGGTTTCTACTGGTCCATCCATCGAAAAAGCCCTCCAAAACAAGGAAAGAATGGAGGTTTTTGTTCAATCAATGCAAAATAAAGGGATGATCAGTGGAAGTTCCGGCGCCGGGCCCCTGTTGCAATCCGATTCCCTTCAACAGTTGAAAATTAATAGATGGAATGCATTCTGGACTACAGAACGAAAACAGCAGTTGCATAGTACGATATTGGATGCCTCGAAAAGAAACGCGTTCAAAGCTGATGCATTTGACGCCTTTTTCGATCTGCTCGGCCATTCTTTTCAACCCTTGCCGGCCAACGATGAAGCGCTTATGAATAACCCCATGATCGCCGGTTGGCTGACCATTACCCCTCAAAAAATCTTAGCTCCGGTCATCCTGAAAGTGAATGAGGAAAATATACCGGCTGTTTATAAAACCCTTCCGGTTCAATCTGATGTTGCTTTATTTGATAAACAAAGTCTGACTTTGCAATTCGTCGAGAATGTGAAACTCGATTTCGATTTGTTGGTTAAACTGTCGATGATTTTTGTCACAATGCTTCTGGTGATTTCCTTCGGCCGGTTAGGGTTAGGCCTCATTACTGCCATGCCAATGTACTTAAGTTGGCTTATTACCCTTGGATTCATGGGCCTTACCGGTATCCGGTTTAACATATTTAACATCATCATCTCCTCGTTTATTTTCGGATTGGGGGTCGATTACAGTATTCTCATGATGCGTGGATTGCAACAATTCTACAAAACTGGCATTGCTGATTTAACCGGATATAAAGTGTCGGTAATCCTTTCCTCAATCACGACGCTTTTCGGTGTGGGAGCGCTGTTTTTTGCCCGCCATCCGGCATTGAACTCCATCGCCCTCATCTCTATTATTGGCATTATCCTGGTCGTGGTTCTCTCTTTTATGGTACTCCCCCTTCTGTTCGACGGATTGATTTTATCTCGGAAAAGAAAAAGCAAATTTCCTGTCACATTACGCATTGTGATCAAAACCTTTATAACATGGGGAAACATCGTGCTTATTGCCTTTATTATGATGGTTATCGGAGTTTTGATCAACCTCTTTCTTCCGGTCAGACGAAAGAAGAAGGAGTTGATTTTCCATCATCTCTTTTCCCGGCTTACCAAAGCATATATCGCTTTTACCTTTGCTTTCGATCGTAAACTTATCAACGAACCCGGAGAGGATTTTACCCGGCCGGCCATCATCATAAGCAACCATCAGAGCCTCATTGAGACCCCGGCATTTCTCAGATTGTCCCCGAAAATTCTCATCCTCACCACAACCTGGGTTTATAAATCGCCCATTTTCGGCCCGATTGCCAAACTTGCCGGTTATGTCAATGCAGATTCGGGAATTGAAAACATTCTGGAACCACTTCGAACAAAAATCAAGGAAGGTTACTCTATCTTGATTTTTCCGGAAGGCCACCGGTCAACCGATCAAAAAATTCAACGATTTCACCGGGGTGCTTTTTACCTCGCTGAAAAACTTCAGATTGATATTCTACCCATCATGGTCTTTGGAACCGGCGATTTCCTTGAAAAAGGCAGCTTCTGGGGCAGGCCCAACAGCTTCCGGATGAAGATACTTCCACGGGTTGCCTGTGATGACACTTCCTTTGGAACTACATACCAGGAAAAAGCACGTCAGTTCCGCCAATTTTATTACACCAGGTATGCCGCTTTTAAGGCCGAAGAAGGAAATGCCCACTATTACCGGAGGAAACTTGCCCTGAACTACGTTCTGAAAGGTCCCATCCTGGAATGGTATATGCGTACAAAACTGAAGCTGGAAGACGATTACGAGATCTACAACCGGATCATGCCACGCCAGGGTCAAATCCTAGATCTCGGATGCGGTTATGGGTTTATTTCATATATGCTGATGTTTACCAGCGATACACGATCAATTACCGGAATAGATTATGATACCGGGAAAATCTCCGTTGCCGCGAATTGCTATTCAAAGAATGACCGGATCAGGTTTTTCTGTGCCGATGTGAGCGATTATGCTATAACCCCTCATAACGGATTTTTACTCAGCGACATCCTTCATTATCTTGCGTTTGAAAAACAGGAAAGCCTCTTAAGGAAATGCTTTTCAAATCTTATTCCCGGTGGGACCGTACTCATCCGTGAGGCCAATTCTGAACTAAAGCACCGTCATAAAAAATCGGTGATGACAGAACTTTTTTCGACACGAACCGGCTTCAATAAGATTCAAAATACCGATAGAGAACTATACTTTACCTCTGCCGAGAAAATCCGTCAAATTGCCGGGGATTATGGTATGCAAATGGAAGTTATCGATAATAAAAAGGTTACTTCGAATAATTTGTTTATTATCCGATATGCATAAATTCGACGTCATCATTATCGGTTCGGGGCTCGGTGGATTACTGTGCGGCTATATCCTGGCTAAAGAAGGCTTGAAGGTTTGTATTCTTGAAAAACATCATTCACCCGGCGGAAATTTACAGAACTTCACCCGTCAAGGTCATAAATTTGAAACCGGCATTCACTACATTGGTGGATTAAACCCCGGTCAGACTCTTCATCGTTATTGGAAATACTTTGGTCTCACAGATACCCTCTCCTTGAAAAAACTGGATCAGGATGGTTTTGACAGGATTGGTTTCGGTGATCTTGAATATCCGTTGGCACAGGGTTTTGAAAATTTCACATCACAATTATCTCCTTACTTCCCTCAGTCAAAGCATACGCTCGACAACTATATCCTGACGCTGAATGAAATTGTCTCTGCATTCCCCTTATATAACTTAAATAACTTAAATAATTTATATAATCTTGAACAGCCTGGAAATCATTACGGAACGCACTATACAACGCAAAGCGCTTTTGATTTTTACCAAAATTTTTCATCCGGGATCCAGTATCCAGTATCCAACGTCCACCTTTCTTCGGTACTCGCTGGTAATAATTTCCTTTATGCCGGTAACCGGGCGGCTCCACTCCATTTGGCAACACTGATCAACCACTCCTTCATTTCGGGCGCATTTCGTGTAATCGGTGGAAGCGACCAGATTTCGAAAATTCTGGTGGAAAACATAACCGTCCAGGGAGGTACAGTGCTAACAGGACATGAAGCGATTAGCATTGATCATATAAACAAGCAATTTTTGGTTGGAACCATTAATAAAGAACAATATCTTTCAACCAGTCTGATCTCAGCCATCCATCCACGTACAACCCTCTCAATGTTACCTGAAAAAATGGTCCGGCCGGCATACAGGGAGAGAATATCCCGGTTGGATGATACAGCATCTTCATTTATCCTTTATCTTGTGGTAAAATCCGGATCATTCCCTTACCTGAATTATAATTATTACCACCATGAAACAGGTGATGTATGGAGCGAAAGTGATGATGCCAACCCTTCCTGGCCAGCCATGTACATGCTCTCGACCGCCTGCCATTCGCAGGATCAACGCTTTGCCGATACAGTCACTATCCTGACCTATATGAATTTTGGTGAAGTCAGAAAATGGGAAAATACCATTACTGGTCAGAGGGGAAAAGAATATATCGGGTTCAAGGAAGAAAAAGCAGCAAAATTATTACAGCTCGTTGAAAAAAAATATCCCGGCATCCGATCGGCTATCTCCCATATGGAGTCTTCAACTCCGCTTACCTGGCGCGATTTTACAGGGACTCCCGGGGGTTCCATGTATGGTATCCGGAAAGATTGGCGGGACCCGTTACTGACCACCATTCTTCCAAAAACCAAGATTCCGGGACTCTATTTCACAGGTCAAAATATAAACCTTCATGGTGCTTTGGGTGTTACTATCGGTTCGGTAATGACTTGCGGTGAAATTCTTGGATTGGAATATCTGGTAAAGAAAATCAAGGATGCATGACAAGAAACGAAATAGGATAAAAATTTTTGGAATCATCCTATTGATCATTGCAGGAATTCTTCTTTCGATGGGGTTTTGGTTTCATTTTGCTACGGTAATTCAACCCCCGGCACCGGATAGTTTTGCAGATACTATCCTTATTGTAAACAATCCCGAACCCGATTTCTATATCCTGGGTCCAAACTGGTTGAAGAAAAGCAATTCCGGACTCTGGGAAATGTATCTCGAAGGAAAACCTTTCGAACGCGGCGTTATCAATGGAAAACTTTCCAAATATCTTATAGCCGCCCAGGAAAAAGCATTTATCAGCCGTATCAGGGAAATGATTCCATCGGATAATTACCTCCGGTTTTTAAAATATTTTATCTATTGGTTTAACCGCGATCTGGATAAGTATATTCCGGAAGAATATAAACTCGAAATTTTCGGGATCTCACTTTCGGCTTCCCATCAGTATGATTTTATCGGTTCCCGATACCAGCGGATGCTCAATTATCATTCTGCACATGATATCGGTCATGCCATTCAGGACCTCAGCCTTGTGGGTTGCACGAGTTTCGGCGTCTGGGGAGATAAATCAAAAGATGGCGAACTGGTTATCGGACGTAATTTCGATTTTTATATGGGCGATGAATTTGCGGAAAATAAAATCATATGTTTTGAGAAACCTGATAAAGGTTACGGCTTTATGATGGTGACCTGGGGCGGGATGATCGGCACCATATCCGGTATGAATGAAGCCGGACTAACGGTAACCATCAATGCTGCAAAATCTGAAATCCCCTGGTCGGCACGAACTCCCATTTCCATCGTAGCTCGCGAAATCCTGCAATATGCTGCCAACCTGCAGGAAGCTTATGCCATTGCACAAAAAAGAAAGACCTTCGTTTCGGAATCCATCCTTATCGGATCAGGTAAAGAAAACATGGCCGGAATTATCGAAAAATCACCTTTTAAAATTGACCTGGTCCTTCCCTCATCAAATTATATTGCCTGTGCCAATCATTTTCAATCCCCGACATTTGCTGATGATCCTCTTAACATCAGCAACAAAGCGGAGAATGCTTCGGTTTACCGCTATAAAAGGCTCGTCCAGGACATAACCAATGCCGTTCCAATGGATTATCAGGATGTCGCTGTCGTCCTTCGCGATCAAAAAGGACTCAACAATGCTGACCTTGGCTATGGAAATGAAAAAGCCATGAACCAGCTGATTGCCCACCATTCCATCATTTTCAAGCCTTCACAATTGCAGGTATGGATATCCACGAACCCCTGGCAACTTGGCAAATATGTATGTTATGACCTCTATGAAATTTTTCATAAATTTGCCGGGTTAAAGCGGAAGGTGGAAATTTCGGTTAATGAGAAGACCATTCCCGCGGATCCATTCCTTAATTCATCAGATTATTGGCAGTTTCTGCACTTTAAGGAGATGCGGATAAAAATTAAACAACTGCTTCGGAATGATCCTCCGGTTCCGGTGTCGGGTTCTTTTATTGATGAATTCAGAAACTCGAACCCCGGATATTATGAGGTGCATTCCCTGATCGGGGATTATTATTTCAAGATGGGTCGGTGGTCTGAGGCTGAAACAGCATACCGGGTGGCCCTTTCAAAAATAATACCCCGGTGGAATGAGAAAAAGGACATCATAAAAAAACTGGCCGAATGTATCGTTCAAATTAGAAAAATTAACGGATGAAGTTCAAACTGATATATCCACGCTGGGAGAAACTCGAAGGTCAGACAATCTTTAATTTGCCACCTCATGGACCTGTGGTCATGGCAGCGGAGATTCCCCAAAATGTCGAAGTGGATTTCACGGATGAAAACGTAGAAGACCTTGTGATCGATGATAGCCCTGATTTTGTCGGCATATCAATGATGCTCACCACCCAGGTGAAAAGGGGTTGGGAAATTGCCCGGCAGTACCGTAAATTAGGCAAGAAAGTTATTTTCGGAGGTATCTCCACCATGCTTCACGCTGATGAAACCATACTTCATGCTGATTCGGTTTTTCTTGGTGAAGTGGAAGGACGTTTGAACCAGGTTTTCCAGGATTTTCATAATAATGATCTTAAAAAGATCTATAACTACCTGAACAAACCGCCCGAAATGAAGCTTATCGGACCGGCCAGACGAGATATCCTGAAAAAAGACTTGTACTATCATAAAGGGTTCCGTATGGTCGATCTCTTTCACGCCTCCCGCGGATGTGTTTATGATTGTTATCCTTGTGCCGTACGTTATCTGGGAGGTCGCGGATTCCGTCCACGCCCGATCGACCGGGTTGTGGAAGAACTTTCACAAATGGATAATAACCGGCTATTTATCGTCGATAACTCGTTGGCCCTCGATACCCAATGGGAAAAAGATCTTTTTAAAGCCATGATCCCCCTGAAAAAAAAGTGGGTAAGTCATACCATTGAAGATAAAGACGAGGTCCTCGACCTGGCAGCACAGGCTGGTGCATGGTATGTTTATCAGGCTGTGTTTGACACTTCCGATTATATCCGGAACCGCATTAAACAATACCACGATTATGGCATCGCTGTGGAAGGCACGATCCTGCTCGGACTTGACAATCAAACCGAGGACGACATAAAAAGGCTGATCGATTTTCTGCTGGAAATTGATCTGGATCTTGCCGAATTTACGGTACTTGCTCCATTTCCGCATACCAAAGCTTACAGCGATCTGCTTAAACAAAACAGGATTTTCGATACCGACTGGAATCATTATAATGCAGGTAAAGTGGTTTATCATCCCAAACATATGCCTGCCGAAAGATTGGCTGAACTTTACCAATATGCATGGGATACCTTTTATAAAGATGAACCCCAGACCATGAAGATGTTTAACCTGATCAACCGGGTTGTGTCGCGCGAAATCGCCGACGGAACCTATACCCCGCGCCGCCGTGACCTGGCCGATCTGAGCTTTGGAAAGAAAGTTCCTAAAGTAGCATGAATATCAATCCTTCAATCCTTCAATCCTTCAATCCTTCATTCCTTCATTCCTTCAATCCTTCAATCCTTCATTCCTTAACTAACCATGGAGACCAATCCCGACTTCGATAAATACATGGATCATTACTTCGACTACTTTGGACAATGGGATAGTCCTTCCAGGTGTGGATTAAAAATTGTTAAACGGAAAGATGGGAAAACGCTTGCCATTGCTACCGAAATTTATCGTCAAAACCCCGGAACACCGGTCACCGAATGGGTCGCACCTTTAGCTACGCAGATTATGCGAGATCTGCATTGCGACCCTGCTGACTTCGTTTTCGTTGAACATACCCCTAACCTTCACAGCAAACTTACATTCTACGGAGAGACTTTCGACATTGTCCGTTTTGAGCTTGACGGTTCCGAACTAACCGATCCGAAATGGACACGGTTAACATCCCACCAGGTCGATGCCATGATGGAAGAATAAAATCTTCCGGGAACATGGCGAATACAATTATAGATAAAAAGCAGTATCTTTGCATTATTCTTATCTGTGTAAATGAATAAATTAGCCCCGCATTCCTTCCATATCCCTGTATTGGGTATCGGATATTCCATTGACACTCCGGTGAAGGTGGCTCATCTTGGCATTTCTTCGGTAATATCACTTCTCGATGACATGCTGATGGAAAAATTACGTGAATTCTACAGTCGTAAATTTGACTTGCCATACCAGGCCATATCCGATAAAATCGAGGATTTCAGGGCGAAGAGGATCACTGCTTACCTGAACCTCGTCGACAAAATTGCAAAAGAAAAATTTGAAGAATTAAAGGCAACCTTTGAACAGAAGAGCAGCGAATTCTACAAGTATATTGAGATGTTGCAGGATTCATCGCAACTGAAACAGAAGTTTGAACAACTGAAGCAGAACTGGAATGACCTGGATGTCCGTGAATGGATACAGGAAAACCTCTCCATGGGTAGCATCGATGTGAACATCATGACCAAAGTGGATAAGGAAAATTACCGGAATCATGAAAAACTTCCCACCGAATTTAACGATGGACACGCGGCATTGCGTGGATTCGCCAACAGCGATCTTTCATCATCGGTGGTACTATCTGCAGGTATGAGCCCGCGATTATATAATTACATTGAAGCTTTTAACGATTTTTATCCCGACGAGAACTTCAACCTGAAGAAAAAAATAACGCTTAAAGTGAGCGATTACCGCTCGGCTCTTATACAGGGAAAATTTCTTGCAAAAAAAGGATTGTGGGTGTCAGAGTATCGCATTGAATCGGGACTCAACTGTGGCGGACATGCCTTCCCTACAACCGGTCACCTCCTTGGTCCGGTGCTTGAGGAGATGAAGACCAACCGTAATGAATTGGTTCATCAAACTTTCGAATTACTGAAAACGGCCCTTAAAGCAAAAAACCGGCCCTGCCCTGCCGAACCGCCTGAAGTGAAGATCACTGCACAGGGCGGTGTGGGAACAGCCGAAGAACATCAGTTCCTGGCCGATCACTACCAGCTAGATTCCGTGGGCTGGGGAACACCCTTTCTCCTGGTTCCCGAAGTAGTCAACGTAGATGAGAAAACCCTCGAAATGTTATGCGAAGCCAAAGAAGATGATCTTTACATCAGTAATATCAGCCCCCTTGGCGTTCCGTTCAACAACCTCCGTGGAAATACCAAGGACCTCGAAAAAGAGACCTATATCCAGGATCACAAACCGGGGAATCCCTGCCCGAAAAAATATGCCGCCCTGAGCAACGAGTTTGGAGAACCAACACTGTGTACAGCCTCAAGGAAGTATCAGAAATTGAAAATTGAGGAACTGAACGCCAAAGAATTGGATGCAGGAGAATATCAGGACGAATTCAATAAAATTGTCGACAAATCATGTATATGCGTCGGGCTGGGGACTTCAGCCCTGTTGGTGAATGATCTCGATACAAAAATTGAAAAGCCGGGTGTTTCGATATGCCCCGGCCCCAACATGGCCTATTTCTCCGATGTAATGACCCTGAAAGAAATCGTTGACCATATCTATGGAAAAATAAATATCATTAAGCGAAAAGACCGGCCTCATATTTTTCTTAAGGAATTGATGATCTATATCGATTATCTGAAAAATTTAATGGGTGAGACCTCCATGCCTTATTCGGAAAAACAACAGATATATTTTAAAACTTTCAAAGATAACCTTGAAAAGGGAATTCAATATTACAGGGACCTCTATTCAAATTTTTCTGAAAAATTAAAGATAAAAAAGGACCGTCTTCTCGAAGAACTTGAAAAATCTGAATATCAACTAAAGAACCTTCCGGGATAGCAGGAAAATCTAATCATGAGTGACCCTCAGAATCAGAAACTACCACCTGTCTGGTTGGTCAAAACCATTCAACTTTTTAGGGATTTATTGCTCCGGTTGAACAAAAAAATGTTCCCTGGGAATGTAGTGCTTTATGAGCAGTTTCAAAATTTCTGGTTGCTTCCTTCGCTATATATAGTTGCCAGACTTAGTATAGCTGAACTGTTGAAAGAATCGCCGTTATCAGCCGAGGAATTGGCCATTAAAACCAATACACACGCCCCGTCACTCTTCCGTGTCATGCGCGCACTTTCGGGACAGGGAATTTTTAAAGTAAACCGCGATGGGAAGTATGAAATTAATGCAATGGCAAGAGGATTGCTCGATGAACCCGGATCTCTTCGAAAGATGTTGATCCATCATCTTGGACCTGTAAACTGGAACCTGATGAGTAATCTTGAATACACTGTCAGAACCGGGAATGATGCCTTTGCCGATAAATACGGAAAAGGAATTTATGATTATCTCAAAGATAATCCGGAAGAATCCGAAATATTCGATCACTCCATGTCCAACCTTTCCGACATTGGCCTAGCGCCCATTCTCAAGGCTTACCGTTTTTCACAATATCAGACCATTGCCGATATCGGAGGTGGAGAAGGATTCTTTATTGCAAACATATTGAAGGAAAATCCTGGGGTCAGAGGAATTCTTTTTGATTTGAAGGAACCGGTAACATTGGCACCGGCCCTGTTTGAACAATATCAGGTTCAAGACCGGATTAAAATCATTGAAGGAAATTTTTTCGAACAGATCCCGACCGGAGCCGATCTGTATCTGATGAAAAATGTTATTCATAACTGGGATGATTTACAATGTATAAATATCTTAAGAAATATTCACCAGGCCATGTCTCCTGATTCACGGATTGTGATCATTGAGATGATCGTCAGTAAAGATAACCGGCAGGAACTGGCCAAATTACTCGATATCCAGATGCTGGCTAACATGCCCGGCGGGAAAGAACGCACCCGCAGTGAATTCAATACCCTTCTTGAAAATTCCGGATTCAGGCTTACCCGTATCGTCGAGACCATTGCCCCGATCTGCCTGATCGAAGCAAAAAAGAGTGATTAGAATTTTTTACCTTTGATTCATGCATAAAATCCGGTCCCTTCTTATCAAAGAATTCCTTTTGCTTTTTCGTGATATTCCAGGACTGATCATTCTTTTCGTTATGCCTGTCCTGCTCATTTTCGTTGTCACACTGGCCCAGGAAAACGCGGTAAAAGTTCAGCATTTGAAAACCCCGGTTCTTTGGGCCGATGAAACACATTCGCTGGTCACGGAAAAAATTGTTCGAAATATTGAAGCATCCGGTTTTTTTAAAATCGTTAAAAAAATCGATCAAAATGAAGTTACCCCTTCATCCGCTTTAAAGCTCATCGGAAAAGGCGATTATCAATTCGGTGTGATCATAACAACCGGAGATTCCTCAATCGGGTTGATCATCGACCCGACTTTACAGGAGACCTACCGGATCGCAAGTACTCAATCGCTGACTTACCTGATCAGAGAAGCCCAGGCGCGGGATGCAATGGATAAACTTATCCAAAAACTGGCAGGGAGCATGAAGCCGGTCATCGATCAGATGCTGATAAAAACCATGAATGACCTCCCTCCCATCAAGGAAACCTTCGCATTAAAGGAAAAATCTTCTATTCAGCCCAGTGTGATCCAAAATAATGTGCCCGGATTCATTCTCTTTGCCATGTTTTTCATTGTAATTCCATTGGCAGGGAGCCTGATCACCGAAAAAAACGAAGGAAGTTTCCGGCGTCTCATGACATTGCCGGTTCACCTTACCTCGCTTTTGACGGCAAAAGTGATAACCTATCTGATCGTCTGTTTGATCCAGTTTAGCCTGATGATTGGTGTAGGTTGCTGGATTTTCCCGGTTTTCTTTGGACTGCCTTCATTTGAGACCGGACACCAGTATCTGGCCATTTTCATGACAACCTTTGCAGCTTCTCTTGCTGCTATCGGATTTGGATTACTGGTTGGAACTTTGTCATCCACTCAAAACCAGGCTGCCCTGTTCGGTTCCGTGATGGTCGTCATTCTGGGTGTCATCAGTGGCACATTTTTCCCGATTCATCTTATGCCTGATCCGATCCGCTATATAAGCTATCTTTCACCGGTCAGATGGGGTATCGATAATTACCTCGACCTGTTCATCCGGGATGGAAACGTGATCACTATTCTTCCCAAGACAATTTTACTCTTCTTGTTTTTTGGTTTTGCTATGACGATCAGCATCGCTACTTTTGCAAAAAAGTATTAGGTCTTTTTTTACCAATCATTCTATGAAAGAAAAAGAAGGGTTTATAGATTACCCGGAACAACAAATGATTCTTTATGTTGAGAAAGAGGATGGTAAATATGGGCCAATGCAGACGGGTTCATATATATCGGCCAATTTTATGGATGATTATGTTTTAAAGAGGAAAAACCTGGAAAGTGAACTCCGCGAACAACTCTCACTAGGTAAAATCAGTCCGATCAAATATTTTATGGTGCTGGAAGATCTTACGTTATCTGAATTATCAGCAAGAGCACGGATCAGAAAATCAAAAGTGAAAAAGCACCTTGATCCTGATCACTTTGGATCCGTAACGGCTGATGAATTAACACGTTATGCATCTGTATTTAACATTCCAACGACCAATCTCCTTCAGGTTTTATTGATCAATACCGGAGAACAATTCGAATCGCACCTGATATTGGAAAATAAAGCAAAAAATATTTCCATCAATCAGACCCCTACTGAAAATCCTTATGTTGTGCTGACAAAAATCGAAGAAAAAAATAAATGATCATTCCCAGTTTCACGCATAAAATGGCGGCGCATTGCGAATCGGGGACCATCACCTCCCTGTTGAACCATGCAGGCCTCGAAATATCAGAACCCCTTGTTTTTGGCATTTCCAGCGGTATCTTTTTCGGATACTTTCATAAAATGAAATCCTTCACATTTCCTACCTTCATTGTCAGGAACAAACCCGGCCAAATGCGTAAGAACATTGAAAAACGGCTTGGAATAAGGTTTTCAACCTACGAGTTCGAAGATGCTGCAAAGGGTATGGCTATGCTTGATCATTTGCTTGGTCAGAATATTCCTACAGCATGCCAGGTCGATTTCTTTTATATGGATTATGTTCCTTCGTGGGAAAGGGTCCATATTAATGTTCACTTTATGATTGTCGCCGGTAAGGAGGGAAACAAATATCTGATCAGTGATGTTTATTTTCCTCAGATGGTGCAACTCGAAGCCGCCTCTCTTGAAAAAGGCCGTTTTGCCGGTGGGAGCATGTCACCCCATGGTTTTCTTTTCCATCCAAACACAATACCGCCGTCAATCGATTATGAATCTGCCATAAAAAAAGGGATTAAAAAAGCATGTTTCAATATGCTCCAAATCCCTATTCCTTTCCTTGGGATAAAAGGGATGCGGCTTTTCGCAAAAAGAATTGTTGAATGGCCGAAATTTGCACGAGATACTGAACACCTGTCTCATGAGATCATGAAAATCAACATCCTGCTTGAAGATCAGGGCACCGGGGGCGCGGGATTCCGGTTTATGTACGCCACCTTCCTTCAACAGGCAGCCGAAATAATACATCAACCCCAATTGAAAGAACTGTCAAAACAACTCATGATCATCGGTGACGGCTGGCGCGAAATTTCCTTGTTCTCTGCCCGGATCGGTAAAAACCGGGATCTGGGGCCGGACAAACTCCGGAAATTAAGCGAATTGATCCATGACAGGGCCGATGTAGAAGAGAATTTTTTCAGGAACTTATCAAAAGCAATCAATTAATATAGTGTAAAGTCCTACAAATGTCAACACCTTCCAAAGAATTGTTACTGGAAATAAAACAAATGATCATGGATACTTTGGGGATCAATGATTTGGCGATTGAAGATATCGATGATGAAAAACCTCTTTTTGGTGGCGATAATGCACTTACGCTCGACTCTGTAGATGCCATTGAAATTGTCATGGCCATTCAAAGAAATTATGGGGTCCGGATAACTGACCAACATATTGCCCGGGAAGTTGTCCGTTCAGTGAACAGCATCGCTCAGTTTATCACTGAAAACCGGCCAGGATGACTTTCTTCCCTTCCATTGAAAATGCGGATCAACCTGAGATATTGCATCTTCAGAATGCACTTCTTATTAAAGCTCTTGCTTATCTGAAGGGCCATTCTCCGTTTTATCAGGATCATTTTCGTACCCATAGAATCGAAATTTCCAGAATCAGGGATATCCATGACTTGGTACATATTCCGGTTACTGCGAAAAAGGATCTCCAGGAAAGGAATGAGGATTTTTTATGCGTTCCCAAAACCAAAATTATTGATTATATCACTACATCAGGAACCCTGGGAGATCCCGTAACTTTTGCCATGACCAACGGTGATCTTGACCGGTTGGCCTATAATGAAGCCATTTCCTTCACTTGTGCCCAGGGGACATCAAACGATATTTACCAATTGATGACCACCATCGACCGGCGATTCATGGCCGGCCTGGCGTATTTTCTGGGTATCCGCAGGTTGGGAGCCAGCATCGTCCGCGTTGGAAACGGGATTCCTGAACTCCAGTGGGATACTATTCAAAGGATAAAACCCAACGCCTTTATTACCGTTCCTTCCTTTATCCTGAAAATTATTGAATATGCTGAATCGCATGGTATCGATTACCGTTCAAGCAGCGTTGAAAAAGCCGTTTGTATTGGTGAACCCTTACGAAAAATCGATTTATCACTCAACACATTGGGAAGAAAAATTCAGGAAAAATGGCCCTTGAAACTGTTTTCAACCTATGCTTCCACGGAAATGGGAACCAGTTTTACCGAATGCCAGGAAGGACGGGGCGGTCATCACCATCCTGAACTTATTATTGTCGAATTTCTTGACGATAATGACAAACCGGTTCATGAAGGGGAACTCGGAGAAGTCACAATTACTACCCTTGGTGTTGAAGGGATGCCCTTGCTCCGTTTTCAAACCGGGGATATCTGTCTGCATTATACCGAACCTTGTCCATGTGGCCGGAATACAATGCGTCTGGGCCCCGTCGTTGGCCGGAAAAATCAGATGATCAAATATAAAGGAACCACCTTGTTCCCGCCGGCACTTTATGATATCCTCGATAACATTGACTTTATCTCAAACTATATTGTGGAAGTGAACACCAATCAAATCGGAACTGATGAAATTATGATCCATATCGGAAGTGAATTTCGGATAGAAGATAAGGAAAAGGACATTAAAGACCATTTCCGGGCAAAGCTACGGGTGGCTCCACAGATTATATTCCACGCTACCGAAGAGATAACCCGGATGCAATTCCCGGGTACCAGCCGGAAATCAATAAAATTTATTGACAACCGCGAAAAATAATCCGATCAGTAAATTATTTTTGTAATTTTCTTTCATTCATTCTAACTTTATCTCAATAATTTTAATCAATTAACCATTAAATTTTTAGCCCCATGAAAAAAGCAGGTATTTTATTGTTGATGGGCATTTTCATGCTCACTACAATCAATATTTTCGCTCAGAAACTGAAGTCTGGCGATGTGAAAATGTTAAAAGGACAAACTGTTTTGAATCTTCAGTATGATTATTCAAATATAGCGGTGGGAAAATATAAAGTTGAAAAGGAGTACGTAGCCAACAGAACTGAGGATATGAATAAGAAAAAACCGGGAAGTGGCGATCAATGGGCCGAAGCATGGGTAAACGACAGAAAAGCCAGATTCCAACCCATGTTTGAAACCAACTTCAATGCCAAACTGAGTGATTTCGGAGTAATCGCGAAAGAGGGTGCAACCGATGCCAAATATACGCTTATCATCCGTACAACCTTTGTTGAACCTGGTTTCAATGTTGGAATTACCCGGAAGAATGCATATATCGATATGACTGTTGAAATTATTGAAACAGCCGCTCCGGATAAAGTTCTAGCAGACATCGAAATGAAAGGTTTGCAAAGTGTCAATATGATGGGATATGATTTTGATACAGGGGTACGTATCCAAAGTTGCTATGACCGTGGTGGCGATTATCTGGGTAAATTTCTTGTTAAAAATGCCTTCAAATAAAAAAGAAATACTTTACGTAATATCCAAGAGCTGTTCCTGTTTGGGCAGCTCTTTTTTTTAATGCACCCTCTCTCCGCTAATATAAGTTTGAAGAACCTTTACCAACGGAATTTCCTGAACTTGTACCTGCATAATGTCCTTGCTAAGTATCACAAAGTCCGCATTTTTACCAACTTCAAGACTTCCTGATCTCCAATCTAAAAAATCCGCTTTTGCTGCCCATATTGTGATCGATCGCAGCGCTTCTTCCCTGGTCAGTGCATTTTCCATCTGGAAACCACCTTCGGGATAACCGCTTAAATCTCTTCTGGCCACAGCTGCATAAAAAGTAAGAATCGGAGATATATTTTCAATCGGGAAGTCAGTACCATTTGGAATCCATCCATTTTGCAATAAGAGTTGTTTGTAAGCGTAGGCTCTTTTGATCCGAACCTGACCTATCCTGCTTTTTGCCCAGTGCATATCCGACGTGGCATGTGTAGCCTGAACCGAAGGAATGACGGAATAATCTGCAAACAAGTGTAAATCCTGTAAATCAACTACCTGGGCATGCTCAATTCTCCATCTTAGATCATTTTTCCCTTTCAGAAAAGAGCCGTAGATATCGAGGATCATCCTTACAGCAGAATCCCCGATGCAATGCGTATTCATCTGAAATCCCTTTTCATAGGCAATCTTACATATTTGTATTATGGAATCGGTCGGAGTTACCTGGATCCCTGTTTTTCCGGGATCGTCGCTATATGGACTCTTCATCAGGGCTGTCCTGCTCCCGAGGCTACCATCCGCGTACATTTTGATGGACCGTACAGTAAGTTTTTCCGTTTCATACGGACCGTGATCTACATACTCTTTCATGTTACGGGTAGTCGGATTGAGCATCGCATAAATTCGTATTTTCAGGGATCCGGACCGTTGCATGGAATCCATCAACCGGATATCTTCGTAATCAAGACCAGCGTCATTCACCATACAAAGACCGACAGAAAAACAAAGGTTTTCAGCTTTTTTCAGGAGTATTTGCTTAACCCGTCTGTCGGGTGTTGGCACAATACTTTTCATCTTGTCAGCAGCATTTTCACTCAGAATACCGGTGAGTTTACCATTTTTCACTTCGACTTCTCCCGGTTTAAAGTTGTTCACCAGCCCAATACCTGCCAGGGACAAAGCTTTCTGGTTACATAAAACGGAATGACCGTCCACCCGGATTAACATTACGGGTCTGTCGGGGTATAAAGCATCAAGTTTGGATTTGTCCGGAAATTCCTTGTTTTTCCAGAGATTCTGGTCCCATCCGCGTCCTTTCAGCCAACTGTCCGGCATCCTGTCACTGGCTTGTTTAAGCCTTTCTATCACTTCATCGAATGACTGGGCTCCGGTGAGATCGGCATACTGCTGGTTCAGGGCAAACCCAAGGAAATGACAATGGGCGTCAATAAAACCCGGAAAGATTGAATTCCCCTGTGCGTCAAGTTCCTGAACAGCTTTGTACCGGGCCCTCAGATCCGCGGATTTCCCGACATCATAAATTTTTCCATTCCTGACCGCCATGGCGTCATAAACATGGTTTACACTATCAACGGAATATATTTTTCCGTTGAAGACCAGCAAATCAATGGGTATCTTCATCCTGCATCCGAATAAAATAATTGGAATAAATAATAATAAAAGAAATCTGCTTTTTGTCATCATTTGCTCTATTTTAGAGATGTTTTGAGAAAGCTCAAAATTAAAAAAGAATTTTTATACGAAGTTGCTGAAAATTGAAATGATTTATTATTTTTGTAAAACCAAAACCGATACATCAATGAAATATAAATCTATCAATCCTAGATTTATTGTTGTCTTTTCTATCATCCTGGCGGCAGCGCTTATGCGACTGTTGCCCCATTGGCCAAATTTCACGCCGATTGCAGCCATGGCACTCTTTGCCGGTTCCTATGTTGAACGGAAACAATATGTTTTCGCCATTCCGATCGCAGCAATGCTGTTCAGCGATCTCATCATAGGTCTGCATGCCAGCATGCCTGCTGTCTATTTGAGTTTTGCCATCACAGTTCTTATCGGCATGTTTATCCGAAAAAGAGTGAATGTGGGATCGGTGCTTCTTGCCTCCTTTACTTCTGCGGTTATCTTTTTTCTGATAACCAACTTTTCTGCCTGGCTGGTAAGTCCATTCTATCCCCAGACTTTCGCCGGTCTTATAGAATGTTATGCAGCCGGTCTCGCTTTTTTCCGTGATACTACAAGCGGAATATCATTCTTTGTGAATGATCTCCTGGGAACGACCTTTTTCAGTGCAGTCTTTTACGGAGCCTTCTTCTTGCTGCAATTGAGATTTCCGGTTCTGGACAGATCCAGGTTTTAACCGGATTTTCATTCTTCGACTCATTGTAGAAGGTTATGTTCTTGACAGACAACAATTAATCACCAAGACTGACTTTTTAAAGTGCATCTTCGGGATAAGATGTACGGGTTGTTGGAATCCCTGACAACATTTGCTTCTCCGTATTTTACAGGTCAGAAAAATCCTCCTTAATAAAAATGGTGTAATTTTGCAATGATGACAGATATCATTCATTTGTTGCCCGATTCCGTTGCTAACCAGATTGCGGCCGGAGAAGTTGTTCAACGGCCGGCTTCTGCACTTAAAGAACTTCTTGAGAATACGATAGATGCAGGCGCTACCGAAATAAAAGTCATCATCAGGGAAGCAGGAAAAACATTGATCCAGGTAATTGATAACGGTTGTGGTATGTCGGAAAGAGATGCCAGGATGTGTTTTGAGCGGCATGCTACATCAAAAATTGAAAAAGCGGACGACCTGATGGCCATCCGAACCCTGGGTTTCAGGGGAGAAGCCCTCGCATCAATAGCATCGGTGGCACAGGTAGAATTGAAATCAAAACGTCATGAAGATGAAATAGGGACCAGGATCAACATTGAAGGAACCGTTTTCAAAGGTCAAAATCCTATATCCTGTCAGAACGGAACCTCAGTTAGTGTGAAAAATCTTTTCTTTAACGTTCCCGCACGCAGAAACTTTTTGAAATCCAATACCATTGAACTGAAAAATATCATCGAAGAGTTTTTTCGTATCTCCCTTGTTAACCCAACAATCGCATTTACATTTTATAACCAGGATAAAGTTCTTTTCCAGATTCCAGCAGGTAACCTGAAACAACGCATTATCAGCCTTTATGGTTCCTCCTATGGACAAAGACTGATCCCGGTTGAACAAAAAACAGCACTTGTCAACCTTTCCGGATTTATTGGGAAACCCGAATTTGCGAAGAAAACAAAGGGGGAACAATATTTTTTTACAAACGGGCGGTTCATGAGAAGCCCTTACCTGCATCATGCTGTCGAAAATGCCTTTCAGGAATTAATCTCAAAAGAATCTTTTCCTTCTTATTTTATTTTTTTAGAAGTTGATCCTCATACCATCGATGTCAACATCCACCCCACTAAAACGGAGATCAATTTCCAGGATATTAAAAGCATATATGCCATCTTATTTGCAGCGGTCAAACAATCCATAGGGAAATACAGCTTATCTCCATCTCTCGATTTCGATGTCGAACATAGCATGAACGTTCCCCCTCTCCCCAGCGACAAAGAAATCCGCCAACCCTCCATAACAATAAATCCCGACTACAATCCCTTCGAAAAGAAGATAAGGCCCCAAAATCAAATTTCGTTTCCTTCTTCTTCAAGTCAAACCATGAAGGCCATGAATGACTTTTATCAACAAGAAAAGCTGCCCAAACAAAATTTTGATATCCCTCCTTCAGCAGAATTATTATACAAAGAAGCGCTGGTGGATAGGAAAAAAAGTTTTCAAATACAAAATTCTTTTATTGTAACCCATTCGCAATCCGGAGTCATTGTTATTGATCAGCAACATGCTCACGAACGCATCCTTTATGAGCGTTTCATTGACCAGGTGGAACGGAAAGAAGTATCAGGCCAACATTTACTGATCCCCGTGACAATACATCTTACGCCAGACGATCTGTGTTTTTTTCAGGCATGGAAGGACCATTTTTTATTCCTGGGGTTTGATATTGCTGAATTTGGGAAGGATTCGCTCATCGTCAGTTCCGTTCCATCTACATTGCAAGATTCAAACATCGATGGGCTAATTGAATCCATACTTGAATCGTTGAAATCATCAATCCCTGAGAATAAATCATCACAGACACAAATTTTAGCCCGAACCCTGGCAAAAAAAACCGCGATAAAAAGGGGAAAAAACTTGCAGCCTGAAGAGATCTTTTCTATTATTGAAAGTCTTTTTGCATGTAAGGTTCCCGAAATTTCACCCGAAGGTAAACTAACCATGGCCATACTTTCGTTTGAAGAATTAAAGCAAAAATTTAAATTATAAACAGGTTTATAAACCATGTCACAACAATACAGTCCGGCCGGCTTTAGTCTTCTTCCTCCGGTAGTCAAAAACCTGCTCATTATCAATGGCTTGTTTTACCTGGCCACCATTTCATTCAATACGGCATTTGGAATAGACTTAGACAACCTCCTGGGTCTGCACTATTTTCAATCGGAATTATTTCGTCCTTACCAGTTTGTTACATACATGTTTCTGCATGCTAATTTCTGGCATGTTTTCTGGAATATGTTTGCCCTCTGGATGTTTGGATACCTGTTGGAAAATGTTTGGGGCCCCAAACGTTTTTTAACCTATTACCTCATTACCGGTATCGGAGCAGGATTAATTCAAACCCTTGTGAACTGGTGGGATATATCGTCTATTCAGGCAGCGGCCAATGCATACAGTATGAATCCCACACTGGATGGTTTTATTGCTTTTGTGCGCCATTACTACCCACACTATTATGAAGCCGAAGGTACCGTAAGGAATTTCATAAATGAATGGTCCATCACAAAGAATGCTCCTGGTTTTGCTGCCCAATCCGTTGAATTTACCGATCAGTTGATCAAACTTCACATGGATGTTCCAACTATCGGCGCTTCCGGAGCTGTCTATGGGATCCTTCTGGCTTTTGGGATGATGTTCCCGAATATGCTGGTTTATATCTATTTTTTATTTCCCATTAAAGCTAAATGGATCGTGATACTTTACGGGGCAATCGAAATTTTCTCCGGAATATCAAATAATCCCAGCGATAATGTTGCTCATTTTGCACATCTCGGGGGAATGGTCTTTGGATTTTTTCTGATACTCTATTGGAAAAAGAAATCCACTTATTATTGACTATGATAAATTATCAAAATAATCAGCTATCAAACCCATTTGAAGAACTCAAACGTTTTTTCCGGCAGGGTTCGGCATTGTCATTTCTTATCATTATCAATGTCGCAGTTTGGATATTTATCCAATTGATTAACGTTATCCTGTTCTTATATAATAAACCGGACACCTCCCTTACCAGCGGCTGGATTCTCCATGTATTTGCCTTACCGGCATCGTTGCCCCTGTTGGTTTCAAAACCATGGACCTTAGTTACCTATATGTTCCTTCACATAGAAATCTGGCACTTGATTTTTAACATGTTGTGGTTATATTGGTTCGGCAAGATTTTTATGGAATTTCTTACATCACGGCAATTATTGAATGTATATTTCCTGGGTGGAATTGCAGGAGGATTAGTATATGTTCTGGCATTCAATATATTTCCGGTATTTTCACCCATTGTCAGCGCTTCCTTTGCATTGGGCGCTTCTGCCTCCGTTATGGCCATCGTTACGGCAATTTCATTTTATGTACCCACGTATACTATCCGGCTTTTATTTATTGGACAGGTCAAAATCCTCTATCTGGCCATTATTCTTTTTGTTTTTGATTTTTTCATGATCCCGTCCGGTAATGCAGGAGGACACCTTGCACATATAGGAGGTGCCCTTTGTGGATTTATTTATATCCTGGTTTATAAAACTTCAAAAGCTTCAGGAAACTTCCGGAGCTCGCCTTCATTTTTTACAAATCTTAAGAATAAATTTTCTTCAAAACAAGGTTCTTATAATAGATCATCCGATCATATCCGGCGACCTTTATCAGATGAAGAGTACAACATCAGGAAAAAAGAAAATCAAAAACGTATAGATGAGATTCTCGAAAAAATTTCAAAGGGAGGGTATGACAGCTTGACAAAAGAAGAAAAAGAGTTCCTATTCAGCACCTCCGGTAAACGGCGATCAACACAAGCATGATCAATGAAAAAAAATAAATCCCTGATCATAAAAATTTTACTTTTACTTAATTATTTGGTTGTTATTCCTTTACTCACCTCCTATCTTGCCGCTTATGTCAGCCCGGTCAAAATATGGCATTTTGCTTTTTTAGGTCTTGCATACCCGGTCTTTCTTATCATCAATATATTTTTTACAGGTCTGTGGCTGGTTTTATGGAAGAAATATATTTTCATATCGTTGATTTCAATATTGATCGGATGGAATAATCTTCAATCCATTTATCCGATTCATTTACCCGTTAAAAATTATCAACCCGGGAAAAAAATTAAAGTCGTAAGTTATAATGTTAATCTATTCGGGGATAGCCAGCGTTTGGAAAGTGCTAAAGAGATCCGAGCTGGCATTAATTCATTTCTTTTATCACAGAACGCAGATGTGATCTGCCTTCAGGAATGTTTTTTGAACGAACCCGATCATCCGATAGCATTGAAAGCTTATGCACAAAAAATTGGGATGAAGTACTTCTATTTTGGAAATTACCGTAAGTTCTGGGATAAAAAGAAAATAGATGCAGTCATTATTTTTTCCCGTTTCCCTGTTGTTGATTCCGGTTTCTTCAAATTTCCGGATAAAAGCTTGTTCGGAATATTTACCGACATTGCCATTGGCAAGGATACCCTGAGAATTTATAACCTCCACCTGGAATCAATCCGGTTTGGGAATGACGATTATTCGTTTTATTCCCATCTGGCAGATCCCACCGAAGAGACGACCCCATTGAAAGAGGGTACAAAAAAAATGTTTTCCAAACTGAGAAAAGCATTCATTGCAAGGGCAAAAGAAGTCGATACCCTGTCTTTGCATATTAACACATGCCGATATCCAATTATCATGGCCGGAGACTTTAACGATACACCATCTTCTTATGCGTACCATAAATTGACAGATAAGTTAAAAGATGCTTATATTTCATCCGGAAAAGAGTTCTTCGGAAGCACCTATGCCGGCCGGTTTCCCGCCTTCAGAATTGACTATATATTATATTCGGGAAGTTTCAAGACCTTTGAATACCGGAAATTCGATATCGATCTTTCGGACCACTATCCCATTACCACTACATTATCTTTTAATCCTTAAAACAGCATCCTCTGGATTTTAAAATCACATCCGATTTCAGGCCAACAGGCGACCAACCGGAAGCCATCCGCCAACTCGTTGAAGGGTTGCAACGCGGGGATCCGGGCCAGGTATTACTTGGAGTTACCGGTTCCGGTAAAACGTATACCATCGCAAACGTCATTCAACAGGTGCAAAGGCCGACCCTGGTGCTCAGTCATAACAAAACTTTAGCGGCTCAGTTGTATGGTGAATTCAAACAATTTTTTCCTGAAAATGCAGTCGAATTCTTTGTATCATACTATGATTACTACCAGCCGGAGGCCTATCTCCCGACGACAAATACCTATATTGAAAAAGATCTTTCCATTAACGATGAAATTGAGAAACTACGGTTAAGCGCATCATCTTCATTGCTTTCGGGCAGAAGAGATATTATCGTTGTGGCTTCGGTTTCCTGCATTTATGGGATCGGAAATCCAGATGATTTCAGTCAGAATGTCATTAAAATCCGGATTGGAGAACGGATCAGCCGGAATAAATTTTTGCTTTCTTTAGTGAATAGCTTGTATTCAAGAACAGAAAGTGAGTTTGTCAGGGGGAAATTCAGGGTGAAAGGAGATGCAGTCGATATCTTTCCGGCTTATCTCGACCAGGCGTACAGGATCATTTTCTTTGGTGATGATGTGGAAACAATCGAATCGTTTGATCCGCTTACAGGTCGTCGGATTGAAATTATGGATTTTATGACATTGTACCCGGCCAATATTTTCGTGACCTCCCAGGACAAAATGAAAGAAGCATTGGTTGATATACAAGACGATTTATTTAAACAAACCGGTTATTTCCGGGAAACAGGAAAAGATCTGGAAGCTAAAAGACTGGAAGACAGGGTCAATTATGATATTGAAATGATGCGTGAATTGGGATATTGTTCCGGAATTGAAAACTATTCCAGGTATTTTGACGGAAGATCACCAGGTTCCCGCCCGTTTTGTTTACTGGATTATTTTCCTGACGATTATTTGTTCGTCATAGATGAAAGTCATGTCACCCTGCCACAGATCAGAGCCATGTACGGCGGTGACAGGTCACGGAAGCAAACCCTGGTTGAGTATGGGTTCCGGTTACCTTCCGCCATGGATAACCGGCCGTTGAAATTTGAAGAATTTGAGTCCCTGGTTAACCAGATTATATATGTGAGCGCTACACCGGCTGATTTCGAATTACAACAATGTGAAGGCATAGTTGTAGAACAGATAATCCGCCCTACAGGGTTACTCGATCCATATGTTGAAGTCAGACCGAGCCAAAATCAAATCGATGACCTTCTCAATGAAATTGACTTGCGGGTTCAACAAAAGGAAAGGGTACTTGTCACAACCCTTACAAAGAGGATGGCAGAAGAATTGGCAGTTTATTTTACCAGATTGAACATTCGGTGCAGATACATTCACTCCGATGTGGATACGCTGGAGCGGGTCGAGATCCTTCGCGACCTGAGACTCGGTATTTTCGATGTCCTGATTGGAGTCAATCTGTTACGGGAAGGATTGGATCTTCCGGAGGTTTCGCTGGTAGCCATTCTTGATGCCGATAAAGAGGGATTCCTGAGATCGGAACGATCCCTTACCCAGACTGCCGGCCGGGCTGCCAGGAACATCAACAGCAAGGTAATCATGTACGCAGATAAACTGACCGAGTCGATGAAAAGGATGATGAATGAAACAAACCGCAGGAGGGAAAGACAAATCGCATATAACAGTTTAAATAACATTACACCTACCCAGATCATTAAAACGACCTTTGATATCCTTGGTCAAACAGCTATCGCCGACGGAATTTCAAAACAACCCGGCGTTTATATCGAAAAAGAGGTAATCGACATTGCCGCCGATCCGATCATCCCTTATCTCCCGAAAGAAAAATTGCAAAAGTTAATTGTCAAAGCCAGAAAAGAAATGGAGGAAGCAGTTAAAAATCTGGATTTTCTTGAGGCAGCCCGCATCCGCGACGATTTAAAAATCCTTCAGAAAAAGGTTGATTCTTAGGTAAATATAAATAAACATTAGAAATTGAATATCTTCGTTGCAAGCGGAGAAGGTACTCGCAAGTATTCAATTGTTGATCAGATCATATACCTATATATCTATTTGAACTCATGATGCAAAAATCTGAAATTTTCGTGTTTTGGTTGACGTTGTGCAGTCAGTTGTTTACCTGCTCTTCTTTATTGACGGCTCAAAAGTTTAACACTTACTGCAATCCTGTAAATCTCGACTATGCATATGAAAGGATAGGATCCGGAGGGCCATACGAAGCTTATCGTTCATCCGCCGATCCTACGCTGGTGAATTTCAAGGGTGTTTATTACCTGTTCTCCACCAATCAGTACGGTTACTGGTGGAGTAATGACCTGATAAGCTGGAATTATATTTACAATCCTCTTCCCCCAAATGAATCCGGTGACGATATGTGTGCTCCGGCGGCATGGAGCGCCGGCGATACGCTATTGCTGATCAACAGCACATGGAACAACGTCCCGCTTTACTATTCAACCGATCCGAAAAAAGGGTTTTCAAAAAAGCTTGCTGATCCATTTCCACAGGCCGGTTGGGATCCTGCCCTTTTTAAAGATGACGATGGGAAGATGTATTTCTACTGGGGAAGCGGCAATGATCCAAAATTCAATTACATCAAAGGGGTAGAAGTTGACCCACATAATGGATTTAAAAACAAAGGACCGGTAAAGGAATTATTTTTTATTTACCCTGATGATCATGGATGGGAACGTTTTGGGGAGAACAACACGGATACCATAACCAATCCTTATGTGGAAGGTGCATGGATGACCAAACACAATGGGAAATATTACCTGCAATATGCCGCACCGGGAACCGAATGGAATGTGTATGCCGATGGATTTTATGTGTCGGAGCGGCCTCTTGGGCCTTTCAAATATCAAACCGGTAATCCATTTTCCTATAAACCCGGCGGCTTTATTCGTGGAGCGGGTCACGGCAGTACAATGCAGGACAATTATGGCAATTACTGGCATGTCGCTACCATGCAGATATCCGTGAAAAATAAATTTGAACGGAGAATAGGACTTTTTCCGGCCGGATTTAATGATGAAGGCCAGCTATATTGTAATACAGCTTTCGGTGATTATCCGCAACGTCTGGTTCCCGGACCTGCCGATCACCTCAAGGAACTTTTTACGGGATGGATGCTGCTGTCGTACAAAAAAGCTGCTATAGTCTCATCTTCCGATTCAGCTCACACTGCGGATCTGGCCTTTGACGAAGACATCCAAACGTACTGGGCTGCAAAAAGCGGGGATAACGGTGAATTTCTTCAGGTGGATCTGGGTGGAATAAAAACGGTGAATGCTTTGCAGGTAAACTTTGCCGATCATCATGCGAATCTTTTTGGCAAACAGCTGAATATCTTTCAGCGTTATCAGATATTGGAATCGTCAGATGGGATCAACTGGAGAATTCTTGCGGATAAAAGCCAGAATGCAAAAGACGTACCCAATGATTATACTGAACTTTCACAATCGGTAAAGACACGTTATCTTAAATTGGTTAATATCCATGTTCCAGGCGGTTCCTTTGCAATAGGCGATTTTCGTGTCTTTGGTATTTCGAATGGACCCAAACCTGAAACCGTCAGGAATTTTAATGCGCTTCGTGGTTCCGATAAACGTGATATCATCCTGAAGTGGGATGCGATAAAGAGTGCATATGCTTACAATATTTATTTCGGCATTGAAGCGGGAAAGCTATACAATTGCATGATGGTAATGGATCAGGACCATTTAAGCTACCGTGGATTAGATCGTGGTGTAACCTATTATTTCTCAATCCAGGCAATAAGCGAAACCGGAGTGTCGGAATTAAGCGCTGTGAAGAAAGCAGATTAGGGTATATGATAAGCCAATAATAAAAGTGGCCAGGGCATCCAGTTCCATTCTCTCAAAATTAACATCCCAGAATATGCGCTTGTTAAAAACCGGTATCATTTTTTCGGACATGGTACGAAGTTAAATATTTTGTGACGAAAAAGTTTTACAGTTCGTCAGAAAATCAACTGGTTTACAACTTTCCCGGGAACTGTGTCATTGCAGAAATACCTTTGCAGAATATGTTTGATCGTTTGTTACTGCTTTGACCAGATAATACCCTGTACCTGCATTGAGGCTGATCGTTGTCATTTGGCTCCCATTCAGTACCTGAGTCATCATGAGTTGGCCCATCATGTTGTAAACAAACACGCTTCCCTGGTTGTTACCGGTATTGTTGATTACGAGAATGGTATTACCGGATGCCCGGACGGAGAATGCATTTTTTGTCACGGCTTCACCAATACCAACATGGCTAAAGGTGATCAGGAAACGGGAAGGATTATCTCCGGGGGATGAAATAAAAGAGTAGATAGGGTTCACAGTCAGATCCTGGGTCGCGCCTGTTTTAAGGTCGTTAAGAATGACCGGCCCCTGGATATCTGAAATAGTTTTGGCCTCGATGGTGAAATTGTTCCCATCGTTTTTGATAAAGTCGAACGGGATTTGAAGGGCGCCGTTAACTTCAGGCAGGCAATTGGTTGAAAGATTTTCGTTGTTTGATACCGAGTAGTACTGAGGAGCATAACCAGCGAGGAAATGTGAATCAAAAGCAGGGTCGAAACTACTGGTAGCTCCAGGATTAAAACGGATGATGCTTTCCTGGGCCGTATTGCCTTTTGTATCGTGGGCAACAAGTGTAATTGCCGGATCGCCGGTTGATTTGTACCATGCCTGGACATTATGTACTTTATCCACAGCCGGAATAACAAGCGAACCGGCTGCCCCTGATGGCACTTCTACCATAAAGCCCTGCATGGCAGGAATGATACTGTCCTTTGCAATGTCTCTGTAACTTGCATTGGTTTCGTTCCATATTTTGGCAGTAGCTGTTACGTTGGTAAGATTCCAGCTTGTGTTGGTTTTATTCCATTGGATGGCGCTGGGGAAGGGATTACCGAGGAGGTTCCAGCCGGAGAAGTTACCGGCATCGGTTCGGGAAAGGGTAATGGTGGATGTACTGGCATTATTGAGTGTGCCGGCAAAGTTTTTCGTAGCAGTGGCGTTGTAACCACACAAATACCCCTGTCCCACTGTAAATGTTGTAAAGCCCCCGCTTTTATAATTGATCCAGGGTAAATCACTCACCGTTTCATCCCATTTGAAAAAATCATAATTGGCGGGTGTAAGATCGGTGAAGTTCGGACTAATGTTCTGTGAAGAAACCGGTGAAGCTATTAAGTGCCAGCCGTGATTGATATCGCTCCACCCTGCGATATAACGTTCAACGGTTGCATTTACATCGGCTGTGCTGTGTATCAGCGAACCCGTGCCTAAGCCGTCCGATTTGATAACCAGACCGCTATTACCGGCGGAGTTGGTCAGGGTTCCATTGACGGTAAACGCTTTACCGGCATTCACAGTGAATTTCTTACCGGTATTAATAGTAAGTCCACCAGCTAAAGTCCTGTTTAAATCCAATCGAACGTCTGTTCCATCGACTATTAAATCATTAGGTCCGTCAGTAACAGGCCATTCATCTGAAGTAGTTTGGGTAATGCTTCCGCCATATTTTAAAATACCGCTTGCGCCATAGCTCAATGTATTTCCATTTATTGATAATGAACCATTTAATAACGAAAATGTTCCTACAACATGCGCAGAGGTATTAAGAACAAGTCCATTTGTGTTGTTTAGTTCCAAGTTGTTGAATGTAGTAGTTGTGCTACCATTTATAGTTTGTTGTGCACTTCCACCGAAAGTAACCTTATAAGTAACTGGTGTAAAGGAGCCGTTGTTCGTCCAGTTTCCATTCACTGTGATGTCGTCGGCTGCTGTCAGCGTGGCACCGTCATCTATCTGCACATTGTTGTATGTGCTTGCACTCGCAAAAGTTCCTGCCTGAACACGAATCGTTCCGTTCACAATCAGTCCTGTAAATCCGTTAGTTCCGCTTGCATTGTTCAGAGTAAGATTGTTGTATGTGGTGAATCCCAATGGAAGAGTTTGCGGGGAGCTGCCATTGTAAACAATAGTACTTCCGGTAAGTGAATGTCCACTTGCAGAACCGGGTGTGAATGTCCCTGAAATATTTATTAAGCCGGAAGAAGAAAGTGTTTTATCATAATCACTGAGAATTAGATTCCCATAGGTTCCACTAAGAACAGCTTGTCCGGCAATGTTCTGGTTGTAATTTACCGTCCCTGTCGCTGAGCTGGTCAGGGTACCACTGGTTTTGGTAGTTGAGGAATTCAGGGTAAGTGTGTTGGTGCCTATATTCAGCGTCCCATTGGTTAAAGTCAGCGCATTGGCAACAGTCATAGAACTTCCTAAAGTAACTCCGCCAGAGCCATTGAGTGTCAGGTTATTTACATTTCCTGTAAATATTGAGGCAGGAAGTGTAATTGTACTGGAATTGTTAAAGGATGCCGTAGCGCTAGCATTGCTTGCATCAATATTGCCGGTGGTACGTGTCGGCGAATTACTCGAGATTTTCAGGGTATATGGCCCCACAGTCAATGTACCGGTGGAAAGACTGAGTATGCCATTATCGCCACTGATCTCGAGGTCAGTGGATAAGGTTACTCCTGACGAATTAGAGATCATGAAAGTCCCCTGAAGTTGGGGAGGTAAAGATGTTCCAGTAACTTGTGCCGATGTCCCGTTATACGTATAATTGGCTGCATACCCCCATGTTTTATTGTTTGTTCGAATATTACCCGCTCCGAATGCTAATCCATCAGGTGAACCTATCCCAAGGGTTGAACCGCTCAAATTATTGAATGTTCCTGATCCGGTAACTGCATTTGTACTTGTGCAATTAAGGGTACCTGTCAATGTGAGTGTGCAACTGGAGTTAACGACGAGATTCCCATTCGTTAGTGTGCTTGTCCCCGGACCAAATGTAAGATTTGAATTAAGCGTTGCCGATCCACTGGAGGTTCGGTTCAGTGTGAGACTGTTAAGATACTGTCCGCCGGATGCAAAAGTTAATGCTCCCGAAAGGGCACCAGTCCCGTTGATGATTAAATTTGAGCTTGTTGTCCCATAGAGAGTACCCGATGTAACCGAGGTATTGCCGTTAATCGTAAGGGAATTGGAACCCAGATTTAATGATCCGGCAGTAAGAGTAAGTGTCCCGTTTACAACTGTGTTGTCGATTAATGAAACACCACCTGAGTTATTGACTGTGAGGTTTTGGTAGGTCACATTTAAGATGTTTTGAGCCGAGGTTCCATTGTAGGTAATGGTACCTGTACCTGGAGCGAATGTTCCATTGTTTGTAAAATTACCGCTGATGGTCAAATTATATGCACCTCCTATAGTCAGGATAGCGCCATTGTTAATCGTAAGATTACTACACAATGCCCCTGCCGCACCTATTGTTGGTTGATTGCCGCCGGATGGTATTACAACGTCACTTGTTGCAACAGGCACTGTGCCGCCTAACCAGTTGCTGGCTGTATTCCAGTCGGTATTGGTTGTCCCTGTCCATTGAGTATTTGAACCTGTGGTAACATTCACGATACCGTTACTAGTTGAAAGAAAGTATGTGTTATTTTTATTAGTAGCGGAAGACGCGGTACTTCCCCAGCTTCCGGAAGCTTGACCAGCGCCACCTAAAGTGAGCATGTTTGATGTATGAGTCAAACCAGTTCCTAAATTGGCTACTGCACTTTCATTTATTGATAGTTTTCCGCTTATAGTTGTCGTACCAGCAAATGTCTTGGTCCCTGAGCCTGCCAAAGTGAGATTTTTGTAAGCAAAGACAACTATGTTTTGTGCAGACGTTCCATTGTAGGATACAGTGCCGAGATCAGCCGTGAATGTTCCGTTGTTCGTCCAACTGCCACCGACGCTTATTGTTCCCGATCCGGAACTGATAGCACCCGTCCCAGTAATGTTTCCTGCTACGGAGATGCTCGTATTATTTGTATTAAGATCAGCGGATGCCCCTGTAACATCAAAATTTCCGTCAACAGCTATGGCCCCCGTGCCTGTTGTTTTTGCTCCTGAGCCGGAGAAAATTAGGTCATTATACGTTAAAACTGGTACTGTCTGTATTCCAGAAGCATAGTAGTTTGTCGTCCCGCTAAGAGTATTTGTAGTAAAATTTGTCGGATAATTGTTAGCGCCCGCCAATTTCAGAGTTGCACTGGACGACAAAGATAATGTTCCACCTGCACTATTCCTGTTCATGGAGTTATTTTGGAGATCGAGTGTCGACGTTCCGTTAATGTTAAGGTCACCAATAACTTTAAAAAGACTTGTTGTCCCTCCAATCCCAGCTACAACGACTGTCGGATTATTAGTGCTTCCGATTTGTGTAGTGACACCTCCGAGATAGACAGAAAAATCGCCAGTGTTATTTGCCGAAATAGTTTGATTGCCAGGTGCATCGAAGATTACCGTGGCCGGTAAGACGTCGTAATACGATCCCGTAGTCCCATTATTAAAAGTTGCATTTCCGCGAAATATTACCTGACCTGTGCTTGAGGTAAGATAGTATCCCCCTGTTACATCACCAGCAATTGCAAATACCAAACTTGGGTCGGGTGCAATAAAGTCAGCATCGCCATTATAAATTAAAGTACCGGGAGAATCACCGACTCCGAATTGAAGTTGACTGCCATCCGCGCTGATTACCTCTCCATGAGTAGTTCCATTTATCGTAAGTGTATATGTCCCTACAACCAACTCTCCATAAGAGGGACCAGTGACCGAAGTCAATGTTATATAAAGTGCACCAATGGTAATATTGGAAGTAATCAGTATACTTGGGCTATCCCCTTTGTTGAGGTTTAAGACACAACTATCAGCTGAACTTGGAATACCACTTGGACTCCAGTTCGCGGCGGCGTTGAAATCGTAGCTTGAGTTACCTCCGATCGTACCTGCTCCAACCCACGTTTTAGTATTGAGGGCAAAGACTGATGATGTGAAGAGGACAGCGAGAATTAAAAGAGTAAATTTTTTCATCTGTTTATATTTTGCTATGCGAATGATAATTAGACCTATGTGATTTCCTAAAATTTAATCATTTACAGGGGTATAGTTTAAATCTTATGGATATTTCATTATTCGTTTTATGCGTTTTGCGTTTTTCATAACTGTTAGTATTAAATTTTTTGTTATTTGGCTTTCGCAATAATCAATAAAAAGAAATTACTGAATTACCACTTTTCACAAAAAAAAGTTTTGATTTGTAATAATTTTCACTACATATCAATCCGGTTTGCCGTTGTAATGAATCTTTTGTAAACCATCGGCGGTAAGTGTGCGGAAAGTAGTTGTCTGATCTGTTATTGAATAAACGGTGATAATTCCTTTAATGGTTTGGTTATCGTTGTTCTTTATATAAAGGATGCAGTTTCCGGTAGGATGCTAAACCGGTAAATCGTTTGTATCCTTCTGTTTATCCTTTCGGGCCTGGTACAGTTTTTTGCCACCATAAACAGCACCCATCGCTAACAATATGCCCAGGCCTCCATCTATGGGCGCTCCTGCCGGAGCCTGATTGCCATTTGAACCATGCCCGCTTGGTGGAGGCGGAGGATTGTCAGCAAAGGTTTGGTTCGTAAACATCAGCATTGTAAACAGAAAACCAGTCAGAAATAATAATCTGATGTGTTTTTTCATATTTCTTTATTTTTTATTCAATGATACAGTTTCAGATATAAAAGTAAAATGTCTGAAAATCAGATCAATTGAAAATTTAAGCTCTTGGTTTAAAAATATGTTGGTAAAATTACAATAAAAGCAATAACCATCAAATAAAATGTTGATTTAAAATGATTTATTTGCAAAAAACCCATTCGATTAACCGGTTTGTACATGAGCTAACATTTAACCCGCAAGCAGATAAACCTTAGAGGTGAATTGGTGCTGAATGGTTTCAGAAAAAAGAATCAATTCATTACCACTTTTTGTGAATAGACACCATTACCCGTGGTTACCCTCACTACATAACAACCCGGTTTCCCGTTGAAATCTATCGCTTGCAAACGATCGCCGGTAAGAGAGCGTGTAGCGATTACCTGTCCGGTTACGGAATAAACTTTTATAGTTCCTTTAAAAGTTTGATTATCGTTATAATTTACGTAAAGGATGCCCTTACTGACATAAATGTTGAACGGGCTTACAGAAGGTTCGGAGATATCAAATGTACCTGAGAAATGAAGTCTGAAACGGTCGGGATTGTCACCCGCACTTGCCGTAAAAGAATACACCGGATTCTGTCTCAAATCCTGATAACTACCGGTTACCAGATCTTCCAGTATCAAAGGTTGACCGTTAACAAAAGTTTCAATACCTGAAGCAGTCAATGTATAATTATCAGCATTTCCTTTGACAAAGCCTAAGGAAACAACAGAGGTTTCACTGTTAACAGGGAAAACGTTGGAAGAAAGCATTTCGTCGCCAACAACAGAATAGAGTTGAGGAGCGCCATTAATACCCCGCAGAAAATGAGAATCGAACATTTTATCATAACCAGTGGTTGCTTCAGGATCGAAACGAATGACAGTTTCTACGTATGTATTGTTGTCATCGCTATGTGCCGTAAGCATAAGCTTATTACATTGAACCTCCTTGTACCAGGCTGTAGCATTATGTACACGGGCAGCTTTGGGGATAGTGATGCTGTTGGTGGAACCGGCGACATCCACAAAGAAACCCTGCATAGCCGGAATAATATCATTGGCAACCCTGTCAGTATAAGTGCCGCCAGAATTAAGTACTTTGGCTGTTGCATTAACATTTGTCAAGGCCCAGTTACCATCGTTCCATTTTATTGCACAAGGGAAAGGATTGCCAAGCAAATGCCAGCCATTGGTTCCTGTGCGTGAAAGGTTATTCCAGGTAACATCGGCATTGTTGGGTACACCGGTAAAGTTTTTGGTGGCAGAGGACTGATAAGAGCAAAGGTATCCTTCGCCATTGGTAAAGCCGAAAGGCGATTCCTTCCAGCTCATCCATGTACTGGTAGCTTCATTATATTTGAAAAAGTCGTCGTTAGTTCCTGGCTGGAAGTTACCGATAACAGCTCCATTTACCGGAGAAGAAACCAAATGCCAACCGTCAGTAGAAGAGGTATAGGCGTCGATATCCCGCATTATAGAAGTACTTCCGGCTACAGCCAATGTGCCATTCTGAATAAACGAGCCACCTGATTCTATGTGTAAATTGCCATTATTAGTAAGGGTACTCCCTGCATTAAGGGTTAATTGACCGCCAGTATAAATGCCAAGATTATTACAAACTGCATCTGCACCAATAACTACTGTGCCACCTGCTTGAATAGTTACATTATGACCATGACCTGGGGCAGATAATCCTCCCAAATAGCCAGTCCATGTTAAGGCTTGATGCCAATCACCATTAGTAGCGGTCAAAGCAGTAAATCCGCTTACATTTCCGTTTATAACATCTGCATTCAATGTTTCAAAGCCATCATTAAAGAATTCAGACATAGTAAAAGTTATTGCCGTTGTGCCCCCCTTGAAGGTGAATTGCAAATCAAATGATTTACCCTCTGGATAATCAAAACCTGATTCATTTAGGATATCAACTCGAGCAAAACCAATGCCATTACTAAAAACAATTTCCGCTCCTGGTAACGAAATTCCTGAATTTAAGTTAGTGTACCCTACATAGGTAAGCACATCTTCATTGTATTCAACTTTTATGGCTACGGTTAAGATAGTACCATAGTTTGCACTGATTCCGGAACAATTGATAGGTACAAGAATAGTTGATCCAAAATCAGAGCCTGTAAAAACTTGTGTTGTTGTTGATACTTCCTGGGCAAATAAAGGAATTGCAACAAAAAGACTAAATAATGCGCAGTGGATTCTAATTAAAAATTGTTTCATAGATTTCATAATTTTTATTTGTTAATTTACTATTTACAAAGGAGGCGAATAACTGGCATTTACATCACCAGAGCATATACCAATAATTGCTACATCTGTAACATTTGCATTAACAACATCTATTGTAGTATTTATAAATATCCAGTCAGGTCTAAGCCAACTTGTTGTTGAATTAGTATTCACCCTATTTTTTATTATTAAATAATCAGAAAAAGTAACAGAATTACTATTGTTAACATCAGCCGCAAGCCAATAAATACCTTCTAAAACGGGTGTACCATTAGTCACAAAGTTTTTAACAAGTAAATAATCAGCAAAGGTGAGTCCACCCCATGGTTTGGTTGTTGAGGCATCCAGTTTATAACTACCTGCATTTACATTAAAAAAAGTGTAATTGCCAGAGATATCGGTAGTCGTGGTTGCAATGGTAGTTAACTCATCGGGAGTTTTCAAAAATACTGTTGCATTCGTGATTGGCATCACAATGTCAGGATTGGCATATTTAAGGACCCCACTTACGGTAAAAGTAACCGTTAATAAAGCCGGGTTTGAATTTACATCACCCGGTTGAACGATGCATTTGTACTGATATGTATTCATATTTCCTGTAACAGCTGATATGTGTAGCGTATCCGTAGTAGCTCCCGAATAAATTCCTCCATCAGTTATTGGAGTCCATGTTGATCCTATCAACTCCTGCCAATGATAGCCTGAAGCGCCGGTAGCCGTAATATTAAAGCTTGCTAGCGCTCCATAGTTAACAGTTTGGGATGAGGGTTGAACGGTAATCGAAGCAGGATTATACGATAGGGTAACCGGATTTGAATTTACATTACCCGGCTGAACGATGCATTTGTACTGATACGTATTCATATTTCCTGTAACAGCTGATATGTGTAGTGTATCCGTTGTAGCTCCCGAATAAATTCCTCCATCAGTTATTGGAGTCCATGTTGAGCCAATCAACTCCTGCCAATGATAGTCTGAAGCGCCGGTAGCCGTAATATTAAAGCTTGCTGGCGCTCCATAGTTAACAGTTTGGGATGAGGGTTGAACAGTAATCAAGGCAGGATTAAATGAGGATTCTCCCAACCCAAAATTACTGAAGGTAGTGAAACCCGTCGCATTGGTATAATCGGGAGTAGTAACATCATAGGCTGTATTTGTACTGCCATCTCCTTTAATCATTTTTACCGTATGAGTAGGGCTGAAACCGTTACCATCAAGGGTTACAAAGTAAGTACGGGATGTACTGCCGCTTTCGGTTATTGACCAGTATCTTGTGCCAAAAAGAGTAGTATTGGCAGGCGCCGGTCCGGGTATGACTGATTCAACTTGCTCGACAGTAACGGCGCTTGCGCCGGTAAGGGCTGAATAGTTAAAAGTAACCGGGCGATAGTTACCTCCTTTGCCGATAGGAAAGACTTTTGAACCTGAACCAGAATAGTTCATTGCAAGTTTACCGTTTATATAACGGGAAGAATTGTATCCGGATATCGATCCGGAAGCTCCTATGCTGAGGATATTGCTCCCGGTAGTTATAAGGCCATCTGTATTGAAGTTGAGGGATCCGTTAACGGTAACATTTCCCGAAAGGGCCAATCCGGAGCTGTTGCCCGCAGTCAGGTTGTTCAAAGTCGTAACGTTGCCCGGAATACTTACCCCTGACGAACTCCCTCCGAATGACAAGCTCGAAGATGAATTTGTGGAAAGATTCGTGGGTGTTCCCGCGATTGCGGGACCATTGAGTGTTAACGTGTTCGCGCCAACACTAAATAAACCGCTCGTTAAAGTTAATGTGCTATTAATTTTTACATTTCCACTGAGGGATACACCGCTTGAATTATTAATAGTTACACTGTTATATCCTGTGGAACCATTGAAAGAAGGTAAGTACTGAGCCGATGTACCGTTAAACAATAATGTTGTTCCGGTCAATGTGTGTATAGTTGAAGTACCCGGTGTGAAAACATTGGAAATTAAATAAGTTCCGGGTTCCCAAGTTCTACCATATGTATCACCCATTGTCAGATTACCATAGGTACCATATAATACTTTAGACAAAAGACCTGTATATATTACTGTTCCGTTATTTGCACTGATCAGGGTACCGGTTCCTCTTGTTCCCGGACCGTTTTTAATTGTTAATGTAAAGGCACTGACATTAAAGGTTTGAGCAGCTAAGTATAATTCACCGGAGATTGTAGCATTTGCTGTCAAAGTTTTTGTACCGGTCCCGCCAATCTGGAGATTGTAATATCCGTTCGTGGTCCCATTAAACTGAGGTATATTTTGCGCAGCACCATTAAAATAAATTGTACTGTAAGTGATTGAATGGCTTGTATTTGTTCCGGGAGTGAAGGTGCCTGCAATACCAACGGTACCAATGGGAAGCGTTTTTGAATTATTGTTAAATTGCAGATTATAATAATTAAATTCAAGGACATTCTGACCGTAATTACCATTGTAATAAACAGTATTATTCACATTATTTAACGTGCAGGTTCCCGAATTTGCAAGTGTTCCAGCGATTTCAAAAGTTGTTGTCCCGGCAGTTAAGATAAATTGCCTGGGATAATTAATGGTTAATGTGCGGCCCGACGAAATTTTCCCGTAAGAACCAGCAGCCATAGTGAAATTAAGATTAGAACCAATTGTCAAACTGCCGCCATTCAGAAATAAGTCGGAAGCTGCAATACTATTGTTTATTGTTAAAGTGTGCGTTGTTTGATAAGCCGTTAAGGTAACAGTACCTGAACCACCAATAGTAAGTGAATTGAGGGCTATAGTAGGAACATTATTAACTTCCATGGTACTGCTGGGGTTAATGATTACATCATCGCCAGCAACAGGTGCAACGCCACCTACCCAGTTAGGGCCATATGCCCATGCCCATGTGCCTGATGTTTTAGAAAATGTTTTTGTAGATGCGTTTGCTTCATGCACAAACAAAATGGTTACAAGAATCCAGATAAACAGAATAATAATTGACCTTTTCATAAAAAGTATATCTAATATCTTTCATTGTATCTTTCATGTTCACCATTGATTCTATTTTCTCACGGAATCGTCAATAAGATTCACAAACCTGCCGGTTGTTATCCGTATTGAGGATGAAAATACCTGTGGAGATAACAAAATATGTCTAGGAAGAAATCACTTCGTGAAAACCTTTAAAAAAAACGGAGTAAGGTAATTGATTAAAAAAAGTCTGGGGAGGAGGATTTGGGAGAAACATAACAAGATTTGATGTAAGGGGTGTTTTGGTTTTTGCCTGATAAACCTGGAGGTTCATACACTTTCATTGCGTTTCATCTGCCGCCGGTTCACGATCTCATTCCTAACAAAGTCCAAATGTAAATAGTTTGTTTCGATTTACCAAAACAAATTTTATTTTTTTTCACCTCGGGTACTGATTTTGAACATTCGATATTAAAAATCGAATAATCAGCCTTCAATTCAATTATGATCTGTTCCCTTGATATAATTTCCACTTCAAATTCTATCTTGAACGTGAATGGGTAAACCAAAAGTAGTTTTTAGATGAACCTAAAATAAGCCTAATGATATGGAACACTTAAATATTGACAGGGTGATTGTTTAATCGCCCCAACCCTCGGCCCCTTCTCCTAAAGGAGAATGGGTGTAAGGGTTGAGGTCTTCAGGGTAAATTCCCTGACTCAATGGGGCGATTGTTAAAAGAATACCAAAAGATATTTCGTTGCTTTGTGGTGAGGAATTTTATTATAGAAAAACACCGGACTTCATTTCTCTGGTATCCGTTGAAATTGTAATGTTCTGCCTTGAGAATTGTTCAGGCTTAATAAAACATGATTCGTACTACCCGTTAGTGCTGACCAATGTACAGGTTGATACCAATTTCCCGATATGCGTGGCCTTTATGGATAATGATCAATTAATTATCACTTTTTGTAAATAAATGCTTTGGTCTGTCGTAATCTTCACTACATAACAACCCGGTTTGCCGTTGAAATCTATTTTTTGTAAACGATCGCCGGTAAGTGAGCGGGTAGCGATTAGTTGACCTGTTATCGAATAAACGGTGATAGTTCCTTTAACGGTTTGATTCCCGTTGTTGTTTACGTATACGATACCGTTGCCGGCATAGATATTGAACGGACTGACTGAAGGTTCGTTAATGCTGAAAGTCCCTCCGAATTTCACTTTAAAACGGTTGGCTTCATCACCCGAAGTTGAGATAAAGTAATACACCGGGTTATCATTCAGTTTTTGCTGTGTACCGGTTTTCAAATCTTGCAACCAAATTTCTGTTCCGGCGGTGAAGGTCTCCAGGCCCTTTGCTTCAATACTGAAACTGGTGTTGTCATTCTTCACAAACCCCATTGGTATGGTGTTATCCTTCATTGTAAAGGATATGGTATTGGTTGACAGATGGTCGTCACCTGATACCGAGTAAAATTGGGGAGCATAACCGGTAAAGAAATGGGCATCGTAATCAATATCGAAACCTTCGGTAGCGTCTTCCTTGAACCGGATGATGCTTTCCTGTGCCGTTTGTCCGGTTGGATCGTGTGCAACGAGCATCAGGCGGTTGGTTTCGGTATTCTTATACCACCCCTGGGCATCGTGTACTTTATCCACAGCCGGTATAACGAGCGAACCTGATATCCCGGATGGCACTTCTACCATAAAACCCTGCATAGCAGGAATTATGCCGTTTTGTGAAACGTCGCTATAACTTGCATTGGCTTCGTTCCATATCTTGGCTGTACGTGTTATGTTGGTAAGTCTCCAGCTTGTGGTGTCTTTATTCCATTGAATGGCACTGGGGAAGGGATTGCCGAGAAGGTTCCAGCCGGAGAAGTTATTAGCCTCGGTACGTGTAAGGTTAATGGTTGATGTACTGGCATTATTGAGCGTGCCGGTAAAGTTTTTGGTATCAGTGGTTCTGTACCCACACGAATACCCTTGTCCGATGTTAAATGTTGTAAAGCCTCCGTTCTTATAATTAATCCAGGGCAGATTGCCAGCCGTTTCATCCCATTTGAAAAAATCATAATTGGCAGGCGTCGGATCGATGAAATTCGGGTCAATTGTCTGAGAGGAAACCGGTGAAGCTATTAAATGCCAGCCGTGGTTGATATCGCTCCATCCTGCAATATACCGTTCAACGGTTGCATTTACACCGGCTGTGCTATGGATCAGCGAACCCGTGCCTGTGACATCCGATTTGATGATCAGACCGCTGTTACCGGCAGAGTTGGTGAGGGTGCCAATAACTGTCAGATCATTGTTTTCGTTTATGGTGACAATAGCGCCACTGTTAATAGTCAGGTTGTTGCATTCGTTTCCTGTTGTACCGATTACCGGGTTATTTGTAACATTAGGAATGACAAGTGAAGTAGTGGCCGATGGTACCTGGAGTGGACTCCAGTTTGAAGCCGTATTCCAGTCAGAGTCAGTATTGCCTGTCCACGTAAGTGAAGTGGCGGCAGTGATGTTAGCGGTCAGTCCGGTAGGTTGGGTCAGGGTGTAGTTCCCGGCATTGGTTCCGCTCAATGATAAACCACTTACGGTTACCGGCTTTGCATTTCCAACATCCTTTGTGTTGAAATTAGCGGTATAGCTTCCGGCGTCAAGAGTTACCACATCAGGAGATATTATACCAACCAGGGAAGATCCTGTGGTTGTCAGTGTAGCTGTAGTGTTACCGTCATAGGGTTTATTGTCGGGGGTGATACCGGTTATCGTGAGCGCTATTGCGGTGATGTTTGCTGTCAGTCCGGTTGGCTGGGTCAGGGTGTAGTTCCCGGCATCGGCCCCGCTCAATGATAAACCACTTACTGTTACTGGCTTTGCATTCCCAACATCCTTTGTGTCGAAGTTGGCTGTGTAACTGCCGGCATCAAGGGTCACCACGTCAGGAGATATAATACCTACAAGGGAATAGCTAGTGGTGGTCAGTGTGGCTGTGGTGTTACCGTCATAGGGTTTATTATCGGGGGTGATACCTGTCACAGTCAGGGCTATTGAAGTGATGTTTGCCGTCAGACCAGTAGGTTGGGTCAGGGTGTAGTTCCCGGCATCGGTCCCGCTCAATGATAAACCACTTACGGTTACCGGCTTTGTATTCCCAACATCCTTTGTGTCGAAATTAGCGGTATAGCTGCCCGCGTCAAGAGTTACTACGTCAGGAGATATTATCCCCAGCAAGGAATATCCTGCGGTGGTCAGCATGGCTGTGGTAGTTCCGTCATAGGGTTTATTGTTGGCGGTGATACCTGTCACCGTGAGCGCTATCGCGGTAATGTTAGCTGTCATTCCGGTTGGCTGGGTCAGGGTGTAGTTCCCGGCATCGGCTCCGCTCAATGCTAAACCACTTACGGTTACCGGCTTTGCATTTCCAACTTCCTTTGTGTCGAAGTTGGCTGTGTAACTGCCGGCGTCAAGGGTCACCACGTCAGGAGATATAATACCAACCAGGGAATATCCTGTTGTAGTCAGCGTGGCCGTGGTGTTACCGTCATAGGGTTTATTGTTGGCGGTGATACCCGTTACCGTGAGCGCTATTGCGGTGATATTAGCTGTCAGTCCGGTAGGTTGGGTCAGGGTGTAGTTCCCGGCATCGGCCCCGCTCAATGCGAGACCGCTTACACTTACCGGTTTTGCATTTCCAACATTTTTGTTGTCGAAGTCGGCTGTGTAACTGCCGGCGTAAAGGGTCACCACATCAGGAGATATAATACCTACTAGAGAATATCCTGTGGTAGTCAATATAGCCGTGGTGTTACCATCATAGGGTTTATTATTAGCGTTGATACCGGTCACTGTCAGGGCTATCGAAGTGATGTTAGCTGTCAGACCGGTAGGCTGGATCAGGGTGTAGTTCCCGGCATCAGCCCCGCTCAATGCTAAATCACTTACGGTTACCGGCTTTGCATTCCCAATATCCTTTGTGTCGAAATTAGCGGTATAGCTATCCGCGTCAAGAGTTACTACGTCAGGAGATATAATACCTATCAGAGAATATCCTGTGGTAGTCAGCGTAGCCGTGGTGTTACCGTCATAGGGTTTATTG
>JALNZC010000019.1 GCA_023229525.1 Bacteroidales bacterium | reverse complement strand
GTGGTGTTTGCAGAATAATTTGGAGCAAAGAAAAATCAATTGGAGCTTCACAAAGTATAAAGCTGATCGAAAAATGTCTAAATATTACGTTTCATAATTAAATTGTCGTTACACTAGCCTACCTTATCGTTACACTACAGTGGCATATAGACACTTTTTTTCTTTCATCTGATGCTGAACTTGTTGATCAGGAAACAGATATTGGAGAAAGACGCAAACTGTACGACTGGGCAATCACTTTATCAAAGATGCTGAAAAGTAAATCCGGTTTTATTAAGAGTATGCAAGTTTGATTCCTGAGACGGATTAAGCATGAAAATCTTAAGCTGAATAGCGATGAGACCCGTTCAAAAAAATCTCAGTACCTTCTTATTTCGCATTTTTTTGCGGGGAAAGGACGCAATAAAAAAAGCCCCCTTACCCTCGACGACCGCAACCAGATTATCCGGACAGAGCAGAAAGTTGTAGCTGTGAAAACAGAGAAAAATGCCACCCTACGCGCTCCCTTATTTGCATGGAAACCAAATAAATCAAACCATTATGATACCTGTGAAAGGATGAATGATAAAGGACAGATAAGGAGAGAGTCCTAATAGCGGGAGTTTTTCTTAAGAAAAGACCAGGCCGAAAAAATAACAGTAATTCTTATAGAAAATGGTCTGATGCCAACTTATGCATTTTTCTTCCTCCCCCTCAGGGCCTTCCCGTTAAATAATAAAATAATCAATCCTGGAGGCACCGGCAGGAAAAACCGTAGTTCTTGTTGTTGTTGGTTCTACCCAAATATTCATTATCGTAAAAGAGGTACCGGTACCACGCGTTGATAACACCGCCCCGCGACGAGGAATAGAAGTAGGCTTTGCGTGACAGATCGTAGAAATTGCCATTGATGGACCGGTAGCTGCCCGGAAGAGCGGTGAAACCGCTGCTATTAGTAGCCCCGGTATTGGGCGGCGCCCAATGGACAGTTCCGACCTCTTTTATTTTACCCCCGGCTACGGTTTCTCCTCCAAGGGAATCACTCAGTTTCGTCCATTCCGTATCCGTAGGAATGTGCCACCCGGAAGGACAGATACCCTGCTCACCCTCGGTAGTGACATATTGCATCGCCTCATCCCACTGGTAAAGCCCTCCATAGATATTGCAGTTGTTCTCGTCATCACTGTAACAGTACTTTTCAATTATTCCGGTGTTGGTTTGATTTTGAGAGCCATTGATCCGGGTGCCTACGTTCAGATTTTCCCTGAACCAACATTGAGCTCCGATTACAACCGTAGCATATGTTTTCCCTTCATATAATATCGTCTCCGGATAGGAAAATGGACGTGTCGTAAAAGTGCATTTGATCAGGGCCTTGATTCCATTTTATTTAAATCAGTTGCCGCCTGGATCTCCAAAGAATGGCCATTTAAAAACCCCGGATTTCCTGGAAGAACAATAAGTTAGGAAGAATGGGATGCACCGCAGTAATACCTGAGGTGTTCGGGTCAGAAAGGAGGTACCCGGATGCAACTCTGAGCAGGCTGCCGGGCACAGAGTCAGAGGCTCCGGATCTTTCTTGTCATTAATTGATCTGTAAAAGTTTTTCCGCCTTTTTCTTTTCTTTCCTGGCACTATATATTTTCTTCCCGCCATAGGCAGCGCCCATTACAAGCAGTATGCCAAGTCCGCCATCGATAGGGGCGCCAACGGGACCGCCGCCGCTGCCACTTCCCGGATCCGGAGGGGGAGGAGGGGGACCATTGGCCAATACGTCCATGCTTAAACATACGAAATAAGCGATCAGTGGTAAATAAATATGCTTTTTCATAGTAGGTAGGTTTTATTTATTGATGACTTTGGTTGCGAAATTCTGATCCGCCGTAGCGGCCCTTACAACATATACACCCTTTACCAGTTCGGCTGTAATGCCTACGATACCGTTCATTTCCTTATGTTCACAGCGGATGATTAATCCCAGCATGTCATACACGGTGATCTCGGCAAATTGGCCGTGCATGGAAGGTACATCCAGGCAGATCCTGCCATTGCTGATAAAAGCTTTTCCATCGGTTGTCCTATTTGTATTGATCCCTGCAGGGTAGCCGAATACCAGGCTGAATCTTTGTTCCGTGTTTGAAGTGTCATAGGTAAAAACGTATGTGCTGTTTTGTCTGAGGTCAGTCCATGATCCGTTCATATGGTCCTGAAGGCGAATGGCGAAGGGTGGATCAAAACTTTCAACACCCGAGACATTAAGGATTACCTGGCCGGTATAGTTCGTTTTAAAGTCGAGGGGAACGATCAAGGCTCCTGCCGGAGGGGGCAGCTCGTTGATGCTCAACCGTGACTGGTCTTTTTCGGTCCATAACTGGGGAGCCTCTTCCAGCCCCCAGAGCTTGAAGCCATCCAATTGCGGATCGAAACCGGAACCGGCGGAACTGTTAAAGCCCACATAGGCCTCGTCTGAGTAATTATTGGATTGAGCTGTGATCTTGAGCATGTTCGCCTGCGTTGATTTATAGAAAGCCTGGGTGTTATGAACACAGGCGCTATTATTCATTGTCAGCACCGGTGTCCCGCTGGCCATAACGATAAAGGCCTGTCCTGCAGGTATATAATTGTTGATACTTGAGGTTATTGTTGTATAATTCCCTCCACCGGCGGGCCAGACATAAGCTGTAGCCCCGATATTGCTTTTTACCCAGCCTCCCGATGATCCCCAGTCGATAGCCGAGGGGTAAGGATTGGGAACAAGGTTGAAGGTATAGGTGCCCCCAAAGGAAACAGTGGGGCTGAATGATCCGGTGTTCAGGTTCCCTGAAAATGTATAGGTATGTTCGGCTGCCGGATAATAGATCATATACCCGGAGTTGCAGGAGAGCGGAGTGGTAGTGGAAGTTCCCAGGTTGACCCATAATCCATAATAGTTGTTATTGTCAGGATCAACTTGTGCTGCGTCGAGTTTGTAAAGATAGGAGCCCAGGAAAAGGTTTGAAGTCGGACTGGCATAGTTAACCGGGATAGAAACCAGATGATACTTGTATTCGGTAAGCGTTGCGCTTCCCGTGATGTACCTTTGCACTGTGGCTCCCACAGAAGATGAGCTCTGTATAAGGGAGCCGGTTCCTGTGGCATCACTTTGAATTACAAGTCCGGTTGCACCTTCGTTATTAATTAGCGTTCCGTTTACCGTCAATGCTTTGCCCGGATCGATTGTCAAAACAGCATTTTCATCGATAGTTAAATTGTTGCAGACCGCCGGTGTTCCCACTGCAGCGGTAATATGTGGCTTATTGGATGGAGCAGCGGGGATCCTTACATTAGATGAGGAAATGGGGACAGAACCTAGGTCCCAGTTATCCGTAACTGACCAGTCGGTAGATGTGCCGCCTGTCCAGGTTAGTTCGTTTTTCTTTTCCCAGGCACCCATTTCGGGAGAAGATACTGAACGCGTGCTTCCGCCATAGTCTGTTGTGATCCCCGTGGCGGTTGCGGCTGGTAATAGTGTGGTAGGAATATAATCTGAAGCGTTGTTTCCACCGGCTGTTGCAAAAGTGGGATCTAATACCTGGCTACCGGTATCCTGGCTGGTCACGATCGGCAAGGAAGTTTTATCCCCACCATAATATCCACGCGGATTATCTAATACTCCTACCCAGTAATCATTGTAGTTGCAAGTCAGGCTTCCTCCGGTGTTTTGGATGTACATTGCATAATGTTTCCCATTGGCTCCGTTATTCGAACGGGTGTTGAAGAAGATGTTATTCCTGTAATCCCTGGCATTGGCTGTGGTCGAGTTATATAATCCTGCACTGTTCAAAGAACCTGAAGTTGGCGATCCATTGAGATACACGGAATTGAAATATATATTGCTTGTTCCGGATGTATTTCCGTCATAAATGCCGTAAAGATTTGTCGTTGTGTTTCCTCCGAGGGTAATAATATTATTGGAAAAGGCTGCCACTCCATTAGCGATCTTGATCCCGTGGATCGTGGCAGAGTTGCTGCCCGAATTAACACTTAAACCGTAAATCAGGTTACCGGAAACAGAACTAGCGGTCGATTGTCCATAGTAGTAAATCCCTGCGACATGTCCTGTAAAGGAAGAATACGTATTTGAAATATTATAAATTGTATTGCCGGAAAGGGTATCTGTGGAATTGTCCTTGTTAGCAAAAGCTATTCCGGCTGCCGAAATGTACGGATTGGCCTGATTACCAGGGTCACCAGTACTACAATCACTGGCAGCATTAGCATTCGCAATTGTTAGATGATGTATCGAATTACCTGATACTGTGGCTTGTGGTTGATTTATAAAAATTCCATACATCTGACCATAAACAGTCGAACTACTGTTAGTCGTTCCATTGGTAAGGTTAGCAATCGTATTGTTGATAATAGTAACCTTTCCGGAACTACCAAAGCAGCATGCAATACCCCAAACCTTCTGGGCATCAATGGTTGACTGAGACGTTGCATTGATGCTGTTTGATGTCGTTATGCTTCCGATTGTATTATTGCTTAGATAACAGGAGGTTCCATTCGAACGAAAGAGGATCCCGTAAAAATTTGTTGCATTGGTAGATGACGTATTGGCAACCGTGATTGATCCGATGATATTGTTCTGTGCGTTGACAACAGAAGATTCAGAGTGAAATGCATAAAATTCCGAACCGGATCCATTTCCCGTAAAAGTGATTGAACCAGTTCCGTCGGAAGCGCCATAGCAATTGCCTGCAGTGGTTCCTATATTGATTTTCCCTCTCTGCATGTTAATTCCCCACCATTTATTTGACCCAGTATTTGTAAAATTGATATTTTTAATTGTATTCCCCTGAATTTCACTGGCGGTTGAGGTTCCCACCCTGAATTCCATGAGCTGGAAGGTATTGTTACCTGTGGTTTTATTCCATGTCCCCCCGCATAAAGGGGCACTACCGCCAAAATAGTTGTTCGAAATAATAAAACCGTTACCAGCGTCTGCATAAATATAAATAATTTCCATATTATTACCACTGGTGATGGTAAAAGCCTCCGCTTCATAGAAGCTGTTTCCCGTAATGGTCCATGCGTCATTGTAACTATTACCTCCACCGCTTCCATCTCCCAGATTTATTATAAAAGAATGAGAATTATTTGGATTTAAAACGTCATGAATATTATTGTTGCTGATGGTATTCAAACTGTTTGAAACTGAGCTGTTTGTTGATTTTGAAAAAATTGTCATTAACGGTCTGTTTCCTCCATAATTGGTGATTTCATTATGATCAATGGTATTGTGGCTGTTTCCGGCAGTGGTGACAGTTGGGCTGAAGTAAACAATGCCTTTGTCTCCGGCAGGTGTTGATCCTTTTATTTTGCAATATTCTACGGTGTTGTAAGTAGCATCATTAGTGAACCTTATCGTTGAAGAATTGCCATCCCCGCTTGTATTGATTATGGCCATATCGTATGTAAATCCGGTTGCATTCACCCTCCCGTCAATAATAACATTATCCGCGCCGTTGAAATCTATGAGCGGGCCTCCGTAACTCCCGCTTAAAGTTACTCCGCTAACTGTCGGATAAATGTTCACAGAGGTATAGCTGGCACTTCCTCCACTTGCGTTCAGCACAGCTGAAGAATTATCAGTTATACTGCTAGTGATTTGCAAGGTAATGGCCCCTGTTATTGAACCTGCATTGATAGCGTCGAAAGCGGCTTTCAGTGTAGAATAGGTACCTCCTGAGCCAACGGTATAAGTAGCTTTAGGACTAAACTCTTGGGCGTTTAACGCCATGGTCCCGCTTAGTAAGAAAAGCAGAACTAGTAAAATTTTATGTTTCATAGCTGCTGATTTTAAAGGGTGGAAGTTCGGGAGAGAGCCATATATTGGTTATGTGTAAAAGTACCAAACAGAAGTTCCTGCAATTGACACGTGAAATTTAATAATTCTTTTAATTGACCAAATATTAAACATTGTTTTTTTTTGGAAAACTTATAATTATTATTTTTAAATTTATTTTTCAAATTCGTCTCCCGAAGGAAAATGAAATAAAACCACATATTAATATTATGCCTTTACTATTGAAAATTAGTTGACGATTTACAACCAGTATTTTCTTCTGCAAACGAGAATTGAGAAAAAACAATAGATTATGAGATCTGTGATTTTCTTAGGAATATCATTATTGATGGTTGTTAATATTGCTTTTTGCCAGAATAATAAGGAATATACAAGACTTATTGATGAGGCCTACAAACTTTATCAAAATAGAGAATATCTGAAATCGGGTAAAAAGTACGCAGAGGCATTCGTTGCAAATGGGAACAAAGGTTTATTAGATGACAGGTATAATGCTGCCTGCAGCTGGGCATTGGCGAATGAAACGGATTCCGCTTTTGCGCTTTTATTCATGATCGCAAAAAAAGGTAATTATGCAGATTATGATCAGCTAATAAATGATAACGATTTGAAACCATTGTATCATGACTCCCGGTGGGAGGAGATTAAAATTATTATAAAATCGAACAAAGAAAAAAAAGAAGCCAATTATAATAAAAAGCTGATTGCCATTTTAGATACTATTTTTACAGATGATCAAAAATATAGATTACAAATAAATAATGTTGCTGAAAAATATGGCTGGGAATCAAAAGAAGTCGATTCGATAGAAAATGATAAAGCATTTAAAGAAAAACTCAGGAAAACAGATTCGATCAACACGGTCAAGATTACTTCTATAATAGATAATTATGGCTGGTTACGTGCTGAGGTAGTCGGGGATCTCGGTAATTCAACATTCTTTGCTGTAATTCAGCATTCCGACCTGAAAACACAGGAAAAGTATTTGCCAATAATGAAAGAGGCGGTTAAAAATGGGAATGCCAGGGCGGATCATTTAGCATTGCTTGAAGACAGGGTGGCACTGAAAGAGGGATGCAGGCAGATTTACGGAAGTCAGCTGGGAATGGATCCCATTACGAAAAAAACCTATGTTTGTCCCTTGGAAGATCCCGTCAATGTTGATGCAAGACGGGCTAAGGTTGGGCTTCCTCCGATGCAGGAGTATCTTGAGCCGGCGGGAATAAAGTGGGATATTGAGCAATATAAAAAAGAGTTACCGGCTATTGAAGCCTTAGAAAGACGAAAATTAAATAAGTAATCATGTATCGTAATCCGGACAGGTAAAAATCAGCCCCTTTCAGCAGAAGCAGTGAGTGGCTTTTTTATTGAGGTACACATAAAAGTGCACACTGTATCTCTTGATTATCTATCTTCATGCCATCACGGCTTGAGATTCTTAACAAACCAATCCGTCACCAGTGTAACGTATTCAATTGTCTGCCTAAATACGGATATTGATATGGCCAGGGTGGTGATGCAAATCCATTATCAGAGGTTCTCTCTCCATGATAAACTGCATCACAAATCAATACAGCAAAACCACTTTTAAGAAGGGATTTTGTAACAAGTCCGCCGAGCGGCCAATTATCATCCTGTACCCAACGTTCTTTGTAACCATCTATGCCGTCAACAATAAGAACTACAGGATGAGTCTCCGCTCTGTCTTTTGGAATAATTAATAAAGCAGGAACCTGACTATGATCGACACCGGTGAAAACAATCTTTTCCTTGTTTGCACCCTGAAACACCTCTTTACTCACAATTCGCGCGTCCAATGGAATATTGCAGTCATACTCATAAAACTGAACAATGGCTTGATACACTTCTTTACTCACCACAGGAATAGCAGTTTGAGCATCGGCCTTTTTTACCTGCGCAATGGTCGGAGTTATGGCAGTCCAGCAATATACAATTATCAAAAGAAAACAGAGGAAGCGTTTTCTTGCCCGGGTCAACATTGTCAAACTAATTATTTTCATATTCATTTTTAATTGGGTTATGTAGAAAGTACTCTATTTAATCATCTCAATCTCCCCAGGCCGCCAGGTCTTATCGAACCAGGGTTCTAGTGGACCATAGAGTCGCAGCATTGTCCACCACCCCTTGCCGGAGATGGTCTGGATCCAGTTGGCTTCCTTACCTGGAGGCGCTACCGGGCCGAAAAAGACATCTACAGAGTTATCAGGGTTGTAAACGATTCCCTTCTTCTGATTGCCTGCGCTGGGAAACTGCTGGTCGGTCTGCAGCAGCGAGCGTGTCTGCGGATCGTAGACGATCACCGACCAGAAGTCCTTCGCTGGTATATTCGGGGGCAGATGCAGACGGTAGCTCTTTGCGCTATCGAAGTATTTGCCTGTGGCGTCACGGTTTGCCATGGCATATTGCGAGCCGATACCCACCATCTTCACCGTCATAGCCGGAGAGACTCCTGTGGCCCCGTAATAGAATAAAGTACGCCCATCGGAATTGAGCACTCCAACTGGCGAGAATTTGATGTCGTTACCTGTAAAAGCCATCTTCCAATTGCTATTCGGATATATATAAGCATCGGGATCGCGCGTGTCGAAGACGATAGCGCGCGCAGTAGCATTGCCGACGGCAGCGGCATTGGCGAGGATGCCCTGCATTCGTGTATCGGGTGCAAAAGATTTGTCCTTTCGGATGCCGATGGCGGCGAGCGGACCGCGTATCTCCGGGTCGACAGCGTCGATCGGCTCTTCCCGGACAACCCGGGCCACGTCATCGAAGAACGACGCGTCGTTGGGAGGAATTGCATTAAAGTACCGTCCGGAGATGTTCACAAATGTTATCTCTGGCGGCTTCGCTGCAAGCGACAGCGAGTAGATGCGGAAATATTTTTTCATATTTTCTACTGTAGCCCCGGGGTCACCGTTCTTGATAAAGCCGCGCAGCCAGACGAAGTTTCCATAGGTAGGTGATTGCGCGACAAAATAACCTTCCGGCACATCCCCTTTATAGCCCGGCGGAAGAAGGAGATACTTCCCTTCTTTGCCCTAAACCATTGAAAGTCAAGCTGAAAAATCAGAAAATGAACATCATCTCAATTTATGGACTTACAAAAAGACTACACAATGTATTATCAAGATTGTAGGTTGTGCCCATGATAACTATTTGATTTGATGCGAATTGAATAAAAACTATTACACTGTTTTTAAAAATTGCAACATCGGTCTTTCATACTTTTTACCGATCTCGTAGGGGAAATAGCTAAATTGATTATTAAAAAGCCCTGATTGCACGTACAGCATATGGACCGCCACCCTTAATGTCAATGCTTTGGCCTAAAAAGCCAAAGTACACAAGCCATGCATGATCAGCATCGTATTCGGAGGAACTCCAATAGAAGGCATCAACAAAACCGCCAATTATAGTTTTTCGCTGGAACATCAGTTCCAGTTCATCCAACGATGGTAAGAACCAGTCACTATATCCGTTAAGCAAAAGATCATTACAAAAACGGACGGTGAAATATTTTATGGATAGCTTCCAATTCATTGGTTAAAGCCAGTTTCAATTATATAAATCGGTAATCACTTGCCCTTCACAACTTCGCTCTAATATCGCACATCAATCACGAAGGCATCGTATCGAATAGCCGTCACCCCATTCTGTCGCATGATCATGTACGTAATCACCTGAAAACCAGAGTTCCCTGGTAAAAGAGTAAGAGAAAGAAAGGTACTGGGTCGATGACCAGAAGGTTCCATAGACTTTGAATGACATAAAGCTACTCAAATGGGTGAAGCCGCCGCCTAACGCGGTAAAACCACTGCTGTTGGTACCGGTATTTGGAGAACTCCAATGTTCCGTCCCGGCTTCCTTCATCATTCCGCCGGCAACTGCATCACCCCCCAGAAAGGTTACAAGGGTGCCCCAATCAGCTTCTGTCGGAATGTGCCATCCTGTCGGGCAGATCCCTTGTGAACCCGGGACCTGCGTCCATTGCATTGCGTTATTCCATTGATATAGGCCACCATAGACATCACAATTTGCTTCCTGATTACTCATACAGTATTTTTCAAAGCCAGTATGGTTCGTCTGGGCTGTACCGGCCTGTATCATGGTACCGAGATTCATGTTCTCCTTCATCCAGCACTGGTTGCCGATCAAAACCGTATTGTAGGTCTTATTGTCCCTGTTGTCGGTTATCGGCTGTCCGCAGTAGGTTGGATTGATAAATCCCGGGCCGTATAGTATCTCTTTCCACTTATTATCAGCTGCTACAAAGACATATATTTTGCCGTCGGTAGTACAGAACACCATTAGCCCATCAGCAGGAGCTGATATTTCCCCGATCTGTTCCTGTGTCATCCGCGGAGGGAGAAATCCCCTGGAAGTTGATTTAACATCGAGTATTGCCGAATTATCGGGAGCACTACCATCTGAATTTATTCCTACCTGTGCATAACCTTGAACTGCGGCAAGAATCAAGAGTGCTACCATACTGATCAAATAGACTACTTTCTTCATATATAAACATTTTAACTATTGACAATCTTACTGTTTAATGATCTTTAAAGTTTCAATCTTATCACCAGCTATAACACGGATAAAATATACTGCAGTTTGCCTGTCTGATAACGAGAACTCTTGTTTTCGTTCTCCGTTTAATGTTGCAGTCAGCACCTTCTCGCCGAACATTCCATATACATCCATGGAAATTTTATCCGCTTGAACATCTCCAGTTAGCTCAAGGGTGAAGTTTCCGGTGGTAGGATTCGGATAAATCTTAAAAGATGATTTTTCTATTCCAGAGATTGGCTCTTCTTGACTGGTAAGAACTGCAGGAGCTGAAGGGGCTTTTGTTCCACAATATTGACCGTTGGGTGTAATATAACCCCACATGTAACCACCTTCATCCACTGAGGTTCCCGGAAGATAGACTATGTTTTGTCCAGCAATCAAGGTTGCATTCCCTCCGTTTTGGATAGTAAAAGTTGTTCCATTTCCAGCTACATTGATTGTTTGGGTAGCGTTATAACATTTTGTTTGGCCATTTGTCAGTGTTGTATTTTGTATTGCCAATGAAGATGGCACTACCATAAAATCAGATTTAAAAATGAAGCTGGAATCAGCTGATAACTCGCCACCAAGATAAACAGTACCATCCAGCCCTTGTTCTATCCAGTAAAACGGTCTGTTATATCCAGGGACATTGACCTGAAACCAGGAAATTCCTCCATTGTCAGACCTGAAAGTAAGCTGCGTATTCCCCTCACCAACGCCAACCATCATCCCATTTAAACTGTCAAAAAATTTCATATTGTATAAATCGCCAACCGGACTGGTTGTGAGAGTGTCAAATGTATTGCCTCCATCGAATGAGCGTATCACTTTTCCGGCAGCGCCGCAAATAAAAATTGAATTCGTTCCATGGAAATATACTTTGCGATAATATCGACCTTTAAGACCGCCTGCAAAAGTCGTCCACTCAGCCCAGGTAACTCCCCCATTGCTGGTCCTAAAAATCCAGTTGCCTGCACTCCATGCATCATTTGCCAACAGAAACCCTTTATTCCCACTTAAGGCGATCTCTTTAAAGTGCACGACTACACCAGAAGGCATAGTCTGACCAATTTCAAAGCATTGGTTTTGCCAAGTTTGAGCACCATCTATAGTGGTTAACAAGGTGCCCCAATTTGAAAGTGAAAAACCATGCAGTGAATCAGTAAAATAAACTTTTGTTACCTGGCCAAACTCATCACCTCCATAGCACATCGGTGGATGTGGAACAATGGTACAGGAAACAGTTTCCAGGTAATTCCTTCATTGTTTGTTTTCAGCACATAACTAGTGCTTGTACCGCAATTATAGGAAAGAAATCCATTCAGTGCGTCATAAAAACTCCATGCTTGCACCTGGGGTTGGCAACTTGCACCAAGCTGAATTTCAGTCCAGCTGGATCCGAGGTTAATGCTTGAATAAACTGAACCGCTGGAATATTCAATAATCATTTTTTGATCATCAACGATATGAAAACCGATGGCACCTACATTTCCCTGATATGGAATGGCAAGCTGTTCCCAGTTTTGCCCCTTGATCATTGAGAGGGAAAAGAACCATACAATAAAAGGCAGCAGTTTCATTTTCATGGTTTCACATTTTTATGATAAAAATTATTAACACCACGAATATAGATAAAAACCTTAATATTTTCCAAACGGTGAATCAATATTTATTTTTAAAGATACAACTTGCCGTGTTGCAGTTTCCGAAAAGAATCATGGTTCTGTATAATAATTCAATTCTTAGCGGATAAAAAAGCGAATTACGACATGACCATATATTTTTTTATGGTGTTGCGTAATAACTGATTACTACCTTTTCATACTTCTGATGTGGACTTTACCCCTGGACCATTGCCAACTCCGGTCCAAATACTGCTTCCCCCATCGTTACTTCGTTTGGTGTTGGGTTGAAAATGAACTTGTGGCTTAACATAATGGTTTCGTTTGTCTCCTTAATGGTGTATTCGTAAGGCTCGCTTTCCACCTTTTCTATAATCCCCGGGAGAGTTGTCCCCATGAGAGCCGTATAGACTTCCTTTGGGAAGGTGCTTGTAATTGAGGCCTTTCGTGCTGTAGCATAAAACTGGCCAATGATTGTTGACTCCACGAGTTCAATACCACCCAGGAGGGTAAGAGTGCAAAAGCTTTTGCCATCCACATTTTGCCGGATACTGTAACCTGAGATCGTAACCATGACTTTAAATTTTTGGAAATGATTATATGTTGGAATATTCCAACACCACACGTTAGGGGTGGAGGAAATATTAAACTGATTAAGAGACAGTTAAATCATTCCACAAGGCCACTAGGGACAAACCCAATTTTAAGGCTTAGATGGGGGGAGGAACTTGAATAAGTTGATTCACACGTAAATATGAAGTGTGAATTTTTTTTTGATTCTTAAGTTCATGCTAATCCTCCTTTACTGGATTATTTGACCAAGTCATCAGTCTTCATCCAAGTAAAATTATCGAATCTGAAAAAATATTTCAACAGATAGAGATAGATTCCATGTTTTGTTATTATATTCACAATTCCAATGCGCTCATTAATTGTTTAATGATGTTATGGCTTCACCGATACTGAATATGATTTTGATTATTCATTATCAAACTATTGTAAAAAACGGTCTGATCGTATTTCCCAAGACCATTATCCAATCCCAGATTCAAAGATTATGAAAAAACAAGTACATTCTTTCATTTTTGCGATAATTATGATGGTTATCAACACACAACTTCCTGCTCAGGTTGTCGTCAATGCCGTCAAACCTTCATTCCATAATTCCACACGACTCGACGCCTGTGGTCAGCCTATAACCGATTCGCGCAACGGGAAAATTTATAATACTGTTTTAATCGGCACCCAATGCTGGATGGCACAGAACCTGAACATTGGTATAATGATCCCCGGCGACCAGGAACAAAACAACCAAAGTGCTATTGAGAAATTCTGTTATGATAACAGTGAAGCCAATTGTACGATATACGGCGGATTATACTCGTGGGACAATATGTTGCAATGGACATCAACACCTGGAGTCAGGGGAATCTGTCCTGCTGGGTGGCATATTCCGACCGGAGGAGAATGGGATACATTAGTCACCTTTTTAGGAGGGTTGGCGGTTGCCGGTGGAAAAATGAAAGAAACGGGGTTGGAGCATTGGACTGAACCGAATACAGGCGCATCCAACAGCAGTGGTTTTACTGCTCTTCCGGCCGGCCAGGTGAGTTGTACCATTTATGGCTGTTTTCATTGGCTTCATAGTGATGCCTTTTTCTGGTACAAGCAGAATGATCCCACCACCGCATGGTACTTGCAACTCTATAACTGGGGGGAGAGTTTGCTTTCAGGGTGGACCGTCAAATCCGTGGGTTTTTCAGTACGGTGCATAAAAGATGAACTACCTCCTGTTCCCGAAAACCGCACGATAAAAAATATCAACATCCCTGGTGGATACGACAGTTGTTATAATGCCACACAAACCATTACCGTTGCAGGGGAGGGAACAACCTTTACCGTTCAGAACGGGGGAAGTGCCACCATGATTGCAGGTCAGAACATCATTTATCAACCTACGACCACTGTCTATTCAGGAGGATATATGAACGGTTATATTACATCGACTGGACAATATTGCGGAACAAAAGCCCTTTCACTTCCCGGGGTGTTATCAGATGGAGAACACAACGAAATAATTGACGCAAAATCATCCATTAAGGTTTATCCAAACCCTACTGCCAGCAACTTCATTCTTGAATTAAACTGTGATTTTATCGATGATGCGGCCACGGTAGAGTTATATGGAATATGGGGGGAAAAGGTATTGACGACAAGATTAACCGGAGAATTCAGACACCAATTCTCATTATCTGACAGGCCAGCAGGAGTATACTTTATCCGTGTGATTGCTGGTGATAAGTCTGAAACTTCAAAGATTATTAAGCAGTAAGCAAGTCAATACGGTTACAACACTCATAAACTCCAGATAAAGTCAGGTATATGGTTCCCGGTGTGGATTCGCTTCACTCCGGGAATTTTTTTGGTATGCTGACCCAGAGTATAAATTATCAACACCTGCCTTGGTCTATTGATGGGCTATTGATTATACTCCAAAGAATAAAATTTTAGAATCTAAACAAATATTCAACATATCGAACCAAATCCAATATTTTGTTATTATATTTAATGGGTTCAATGTGTTCATTATCAATTCAATAATGTTATGAATCAGGCAATACAAATAATTTGTTGATTCCTCATTATCAAATCGTTGTGAAAAACAGAATGAAGATATTTTCCAAGAATGAAATCCAATCGCAAATCCAAAGATTATGAAAAAACAAGTACTTTCTAACGAAAACCCTTGTATAAATTCCACTGGGGAGATTTATTCCATTACTCCATTATCTGGTACCGTTGGATATGCATGGACAGTTCCAACTGGTTCGACAATTACCAGCGGACAAAGAACATCTTCAATAATTGTTAATTTTGGGAACTCAAATGGTGCTGTTTTCGTTTCTGCAACACACACAAAACAACCAGAAAGTAATTACCTGTTAATAGCATTAAAACTGGCTTTAATCAATAACGTGGAATACATCCGGAGTATATTTTATCCGTGTTATAGTCCATCTGGTCAACCTACTATAGCCTATTCAAACAGTCCGTCTGCCAAAGCGACTGTAGTGAAATTTGATGGCGACAATTGGGTCAATGTGGGAAATGCAAGTTTCACTCCAGAAGGGTCTGTTTATTCTAACCCAGCTTATAATACGGCTGCAGTTCATTTCATGCGGGATTATATTTTGTTCGTTTCTCAATGGGAACAAATCATTACAACAGTAAACTAATGATAGAATAATCTATTGCTAATATGGCAACTAAACTCTATGCTTTGAAATATCGGGATCGTTGGGCGATCCGGAGACCAATGCACGGGGTTTAGCTGCAGCATTCGTGCCATTGCTAAAAACAATCAGCCATAAAACAGAAAACGAGACAATAATGAAAAAATCAATATTAATTCTGGCAGTCTTGGTAATGACTTTCAAATTCTCTAACGGTCAGACAAATGTTTATCACCCTTTTCCAGAGTCAAATGTTATTTGGGTTGGAAGATATTGGTATATGGTTGGTGGTTCTGGTCCGATTGTCGATGATGATTACAACTTATATATTGGCGGAGATACAACAATTGGCATTTACACGTATCATATACTGTATAAAAATGGTTATATGAGTTCTATTGGTCCTCCTCCCGGTTACTATTATTACGGACGATATTATGGCGCTTTCAGACAAGATAGTACAAACAAAAAAATTTATTTATATGAAAACGGGGTAGATACACTTGCTTATGACTTTAATTTGAATATCGGTGATACTTTGCCTATTACATATCTATATGTCGGATTCAAAAATATAGTTCAATCTATAGACTCAGTTCTAATAGGCAACCAGTATCATAAAAGATATTGGCTTAATGATAATTACGCAGCACTGATTGAGGGTATTGGAACCACTCTTGGTGCTTTTGCTCCTATTGCTCCTATATTTGAATTTGGGAATGATTTATGGTGCGTGAGAATAAATAATCAAATTGCCTGGACTTCATCACCAGGTAATGAATGTAGGCTAACATCAATTATTGAAAACGCTGTTGCCGAAAATCAAATTCTAATTGCCCCAAATCCAACATATAATAAAATCACAATTGCCAATTACAACAAATTTCTTGGAGAAACCACGATAAGTGTTTTAAATATGAAAGGTGAACAGGTTAAGCAAGATAAATTCCAAAACCAAAATCCGATTGAAATGGATGTGAGTATGCTGGCAAAAGGAATTTACCTTGTGAAAATTCAGAGCAAATTAGGAATTGAAAGTAAAAAGTTGGTGATTCAGTAAGATGTTACCCCACAAGAAAATAAACCTGTTTCGCTTGTCCTGAACGTATTTTTTATTTAATGTTCAAACAACAAGATGGGAGCACAATCACGGATTTATGGATTGGTGGACAGTCACCTTGTATATTTTGATTGTGTTACCGGTGAATATGATACACTTTTTTCAAAAAGGTATTGATCCCCCATCATTCATTAAAATTGATTGTCCAGAAGATGAACGCTTTAAATCTGTAGGAAGGAAGTCAAATAGTTACAACTTTTAGCAGTAAGGGGAGCCGAGAATTCAGCCACTTACAAAATATATTGTAGGTGGTTTTTATAGGATACATGATCGGATACATAGCTCGTATCTGAAATATCTTCTGTACCCCTGAAATGACACGGGGTATCGTGTAAAAATATCATCTGTTTCACCCCTTCCTTTTTAAAAGTTTTTTTGTTTATCCTGTTCAGAATCTTACTCCCGTTGTAAAAACAAGAGATTGTAACTGGTCGCTCTTCTCGCTAATGAAAATGTTATTGCCAGGATCTGCATATAAATGCTTGTATTCCAGTCTGAGATAGCCGATTTTAATGGGTTTGTATTCGAACCCGACGGAAAACCCCTGTGTGAAAAGTCCACGATTCCGGTTATTGTAGAAATAAAGACCTGAGAGAAAACCATCATAATCATTGAAAAATTCATATCTTCCTGTGACCGCAAACTTGGTCAGAAAGACATACTTCGCCTCGATCAGACCTGAAAACATGGTTGCGATTTTATTCGTATCGGGAGTCATCTGGCTGTTGGATTGTGCTGCAAAATCTAATTGACCGGTGAAGAACACAGGATCAATAGGATTGTACTGAATAATGAAGTTATTATACAGAATATCGTTCTTGATCTGTGCACTTTTAAGAGCCTGGTTGCCGAAAAGATTATTGTAATTGAGCGTAAGCCTGGGTATGGGTTGGTAATAGACAAATACCAGTACAGCCATATGCGTGTTTTTCCCGTAAGCCAGAGAATAATGATTCCCAAACATAATCCCACCCCAGAATTTATCAGAAGCATTCCAGGTAAGTTTTACCCCCAGCACATTCCCCGGTTCATAATACCCACCTATACTCACGGTACTCAGGTCGTTGAGAACAGGCCATGTTGATTCCAAACCAACCGGATTCAGGAAATAACCGAAATCAAGCCATAATTTTTTACTGAGATGAAATCCGAAATTAGCCTGTCTAAGGGTTTTAATGAACTCGGACTCCGGTGTAGCCAGCAGGTTAGGAGCATCACCGAACTGAAGTGCAAGCATTCCCCTAACCTTATCGGCGGTGTAGCCTATTTCAATGGCTGCGACATTCAGTCGTGACTGATTCTGAATAGGGCAGTTGCTTGCGAAAGGCACAACATTTGAAGTGTCACTCCTGCTGTTAATGGTTCCGTTATAATAGGCATCAACATAAAAACCAAAGGTAAAATGCTTCAGCTTTTTGTACATCTCAGCTTTCAAATTATCAGTAAGGCTGTCTGTTTTGTTCTGGCCGCTAAGGCAAGTCGAAAATGCAATCAGCAATGCCATTAATAATGCCATTACCACGATAAAGGACCTGAACCATCTGTAAATCTTTTCCATAATGTTTAAGGATTAGTTAATGTTTTTCAGACAAACCTGTTTCGGTAAAAATAGAAAAGACTTTAATATGAATCTCAGAACCAGTGAAGATGTTTTTTCCGGATCTCGAACATGAGAATGGAAATGGTAAAAAAGATGATATCAGCAGTTGTCTTTCCTACAAGGATCCCCAAAAAATAATTTTTCAAAATGACAGGCCCGTATAGTAAACAGAAGGGCCGGACCAGAAGGAAATCGAGCAGTTCAGCAAGGCCGAATTCAAATCCCATATCCCGCAGACAACGCACAACAAGCAGGGATTTTACCCAGATCGTATCCGGTTCATGCTTTAAATAACTGAAGTAAATATCCCGGATGAAGATGAAGCCGTAAAACCCGGCGGTAGCGCCAATTGTACCGGCATAGGCAATAACTACAGAATTTTTCGTAATGCCGGATGAGGCCCATCCGAAGAGAAAGGTGAGGAGAGTGCTGAACACTTCTGCCCAGGCATATCGCCGGATCCATTCTTTTATCCTGAACTTCATACTTGCTTAATTCTATACAAAAGTATGACCATTGGATGGCATTTTCATGACAGGTAAAAATATAATTGATATTTAAATATGTAATGATCTTACCAACCTGGCTTATGAAAAAGTAATAAAATCAGAATTATTTTAAAATTTAATTAATTTTACTATGAATTATCAGTCCCTGGGGATGAGTCCATAAAAAAAACGTATCCGGATTCCCCGATAGACCAATGGGTATTTAGACCGATATCATTTAAATTACCAAATAACAAAGGAGGATTCATGTACTTATACGAAAAACTGAACATCGCCATTGTTGATGACGAATTATGCAAAGACACTCCCGACGGGCATGCCATGCATGAATTGATCAAAAAAATGAACGAGATCGAAATCAATGTAACGGAATGGAAATCATTTGAATCGGCCTTGTCAGGTATTATCAGGTTGCCGGAACTGGATGCCGTGATCGTCGACTGGGACCCTTTGGTTGCCGAGAACCGCAATCTGGCAAAAAACCTTATACTGAACATCAGGAGCAGAAACCATGAGATTCCGATTTTTTTATCGATACGGCCTGATGTGCTGATGACAATCCCGCTGGAAATTGAAAGGATCATCTCCGAAAATTTCTGGATCCTGGAAGATACCCGTGATTTTATTGCTGGACGCATTGAAGCGGCCGCCCGCAGGTACCGGAACCGATTACTGCCACCCTTTTTCGAAGCGCTGGTCAATTTTGCCGACGATTTTGAGTATTCCTGGCATACTCCAGGTCATACCGGTGGCACGGCTTTTCTGAAATCTCCGGCGGGGCGGATATTTTATAATTTCTTTGGAGAACAGTTATTCCGTTCCGACCTCTCCATTTCAGTGGGGGAACTGGGCTCCCTTCTCGATCATTCAGGGGCGATAGGTGCGGGAGAAAGGTTTGCTGCAAAAGTATTCGGCGCCGACCGCACGTATTATGTCACAAATGGTACTTCCACTGCAAATAAAATCATTTTCATGGCCTGTGCGGTAGAGGGCGACGTGGTACTTATTGACCGTAACTGCCATAAATCACTTGAACATTCAACAATACTCACCGGTTCCCGGCCGGTATGGATGGTCCCGGTAAGGAATCATCTGGGTATCATCGGGCCCATCCGTAAGGATCAGATGGACCCTGAGAACATCCGGAGAAAGATCAGGGAATGCCCCCTGGTCTCTGATAAGGCAGCAACCCCGGTATATGCCGTCGTGACAAATTCTACCTACGACGGGATTTGTTATAATGCCATGGAAGTGGAAAATATACTGGGGAAAATAGTTCCAAGGCTGCATTTTGATGAGGCCTGGTACGCTTATGCCAGGTTCAACCCGATATACAGAGACCGTTACGGAATGAGGGATGGGGCGAGGGATCCCGATGCCCCCACAGTTTTTGCATCCCAATCAACACATAAACTGCTTGCGGCAATTTCCCAGGCTTCGATGGTGCATATCAAAGAAGGGCGTCAACCCATAGAGCACAACCGGTTCAATGAATCATTCATGATGCATACATCCACCTCACCTTCCTATGCCATCATTGCCTCCTGTGATGTTTCGGCAAAAATGATGGAAGGGCCGATGGGTAAGGCCCTTACCGATGAAAGCATCATGGAAGCTGTTACCTTCCGTACAACTATGGCGAGGATACGCAGGAAGATCATGAACGATAATACCAAAGACTGGTGGTTTGAGATGTGGCAACCCGACGAAGTCACCAATCCGGCTACCGGGAAGCGTATCAATTTTGCAGATGCCCCGATAGAATTACTGGCAAAGGATCCATCCTGCTGGGTTCTACATCCGGGAGAAAGCTGGCATGGTTTCGGAGATATCGATGAAGGATACGCCATGCTGGATCCTATTAAAGTTACGGTACTAACCCCAGGCGTTGAGCGGAACGGATCCCTCTCTTCATGGGGAATACCGGCGGCCATACTGATCAAATACCTGGATTGCGAAGGGATAATCAATGAAAAGTCGGGCGATTACAGTGTGTTATTCCTCTTTTCGATGGGTATAACCAAAGGAAAGTGGGGAACGCTGACCACAAGATTTTTCAGTTTCAAAACCTTGTATGATGAAAATGCGATGCTGGCGGATGTTTTTCCCGACCTGGTTGAAAAATATCCCGGGGTTTACAGCGGGAAATCATTGCCCCAGCTTGCACGTGATATGCATGAATTCAAACGTGATTCAAGACAGTTGCAACTATTGGATGAAGCATTTTCGGCCTTGCCTGAACCGGTGATGACACCGGCCGAGGCATACCGCCATCTTGTTAAAAACAATGTGGAAAGGGTTTCCCTTGAACAGGCACAGGGGCGGATAATGGCTGGAGGAATTGTTCCTTATCCTCCGGGAATTCCGTTACTCATGGGTGGTGAGCGCGCCGGATCTCTGAATGAGCCTATATTAGCCTATTTAAAAACCCTTCAGGATTTTGATAATCGATTTCCCGGTTTCGAACATGATACTCACGGGATTGAAAATGAAAATGGGGTATATATGATGTATTGTATAAAAATTTAAATTTCTGTTTAATGAGCGATCTGAAACAAACACCGAAAAAGAAGACCATGGGCATGCTGATGCTGTCCATGATCAGTGTCGCGGCCGTTTTATCGGTCAGGAATTATCCGAGTATGGCCAACGAAGGCTGGCAATTGTTCACCTGGTATTTTGTAGGCTCTTTTCTCTTTCTTCTCCCCCTTGCCCTGGTATCGGCTGAATTAGCATCCGCCTGGCCCAGTGGAGGGGGTATTTATTCATGGATTGAAGAAGCATTCAATACAAGAACCGGGTTCATGTCAATCTGGGCAGTTGTGGTTGAAAATATCCCATGGTATCCGACTGTACTCTCTTTTATTGCAGTTTCGATTGCCTATATTTTCAGTCCCGATCCGAACGCCCATATCCTTGGATTGCCAAACCATGTTTTTCTTGCCATCGTAATGCTGGTCGTTTGGTGGGGGTTGACCTTGTTCAATTTCCTTGGTCCGGCAATAGCAGCAAAATTAAGCTCTGCCGGGACTCTCCTGGGCGCCATCATCCCTTCTGTCATACTGATCATACTTGGTCTGGCATGGATCTTCACGGGGAAGACCAGTCAACTACCCCCCTTTACCTGGTCGGGCCTCGTCCCGAAACTGAATTTAGGCGCTCTTGTCTATTCATCATCCATCATTCTGACCTTTGCCGGGATCGAGATGTCGGGTTACTATGCCAGCCAGGTTTCAAATCCGCAGAAATCATATCCCAGAGCCATGTTCCTTGCTACAATCCTCATCTTTGTGCTCAGTGTTCTGGGAACATTGCCTATCGCTATGGTCATTCCCTTGAAGGATATCTCACTTAACGGAGGCGTGATCCAGGTTACAGAGACCATGTTCTCGGCTTTCGGAATGGGCTGGGCGGTCCCCGTTATGGCCATCCTCCTGGCTATTGGCGGGATATCACTGATGAGTGCCTGGATGCTTGGACCTTTATTAAGCATGGTACCGATCTCAAAGGCAGGGACCTTGCCAAAATTTTTCCGTAATGAAAATAAGCACGGTTCTCCTATCGGCACACTCATGGTTCAGGGAATACTCATTACATTTCTGGCAATTGCCATGGCAGTGATACCAGGGATCAATGAAGTTTACTGGGTGTTTTCATCCTATACCACTACGCTCTTATGTATTTATTACCTGCCGATTTTTGCCGCGGTCATCATGTTGCGTTACAAACAACCGGATACCCCGCGTCCTTTTAAGATCATGGGAGGTAAACCCGGAGTCTGGATCATTGCCGGTCTGGGATTCATTTCCACGGTCTTCTCAGGAATCATGGCCCTGATCCGTCCCGACGGTGTCACCAATATTTCTTTCTGGGGATATTTTCTCATGATGATCGTCGGGACTCTTATCTGGATGTTGCCCTTCTGGCTTTTCAGGATATTCAAAAAGCCGGGCTGGGCAGAAATCCCTGAAAGGGAAGCTTCGGTTATAAAACCATAGGTTGATCTGAAATGATTTTATGACGATTCCACTCCATTTGTTTAATTCCTTTTTCCTCCTATGTATTGCTTTCAGAAAGATAGACGAAATAGACATATGGAAATGACCTCTTTATTTCCCTATAGAATTCACATTGACATGTTCGCGTTGCAACCGTTTTTTCCTTTTAAAGATGGTGGTGAAAGTAAGTCCAACCACAATATTTAAGATCGTTATATCAAAATAAACTCCGTTGGAAGAAGGCAACCAAGTGGTTCTCTTGAGGATTGATATCAGGACTGCAAAGGTCATCAGACAGGCCCAAACCACGGTAATAAACCTGCAACCACGGACGAAATTTTTATCATTCCAGTGTTCTTTCGGCAAACCTCTCCGGGCGTATTGCAAAGCAAAAGGTTTGCCGATTATAACAGAAAACCACATAATAGTTGAAAGCGCCAGATTGGATAATAAATCCATTTCCTTGGCCACCCATAAATTATTCAGGAAATCAACCGTGATAAGACAAATAAAAAAAAAGAGGCAGGTACCCCATTGAAGGATAAACCCTCGTTTTAAATCGCCAAAACCAAACACAACCGAAGTAACCAGACTGATGACAATCGCTATTTTCAGACTAGACATCGTGTTACCGGAAAAAAAGAGAAAAAGCAGCCAAGGGAGAAAACCCAACATCAGAAGTCCAAGCTCTTTTAAATCAGGAATAAAACTTTCAGGATTTTTCATATTTCATTTCTTTGTATTATGCAATTGAAGTGGGTTTGCTCTTCCTGATGAAATGGTGATGTTAATAAAATTTACATCGGTTCGATTTCAATGATCATAAATGTATTTGCTTTCGCAGAAGGACGGGGGCGCGGATTTTCTGTTGTAGCTGCCGGAGCAGGACCGAATTCAGCAGTGGAAAGATAGATACGATGTGTTTTAGGATTTAATGTAATCGTTCTTGCTCCTTTTTGAGTTGGGAAATTTTCAGTTACTTTATATGAATCTTTATTCTCTTGCTGAACAACTGTCATCGTTCCCTCGCCATTAGAACTATAAATCCTTTTTAAGATCGGGTCAAATGCAACCCCATCAACTCTATCTCCAATGTCCAATTTAGAAACAACCGTTCCGTTATCCGCATCTAAAACGATCATCAACTTGTTACCACACACTACAAATAGTCGATGATCTTTAATGTCAATTGCTAACCCGCTTGGTTCTTCTCCGGGTGCGACAGACCATGTTTTTTCAATCTTTAAGGTCATGGGACTGATCAAACAAACCAAACTTTTATCTTCAATATTTACATATACTTTCCCCTCAGCATCAGTGACAGAAAATTCGGGTTTTCCGGGAAGTTCAATAGTCCCAATCACTTTATTTGAATTTGCATCAATCACGGTGGAATTGGAACTTCTCCCGTTAAAGGTAAAAACCTTATGTGAAAAAGGATCATAAAGTATGGCATCCGGATTATTGCCGGTCACTTTTACTTTTGTAATAAATTGTAGCGTTTTAAGATCAAAGACAGTCACAGATGTGTCTCTGCCATTACTGATAAATCCTTTATTGATATCCTTTGCCAAAGCGATTCCATGAACTCCTTTTGTATCGGGAATGGTCCCTACAACTTTTTTCTCGTTCACATCCAAAATCTGAACAATTGTTCCGTGAGAAATATATAAACGGGAGGTGGCATCATCAATGGTAAGATAATCCCATCCTCCATCACCTTCGAGGCAAATCTTATTAGCAATCCTGTATCCTGATTTAGCGACTTGAGCTAAAGAAACGCCGATGCAAATCAGCATTAAAATACTTAGAATCAGGGATGACTTTTTCATATTTTTCCTGTAAAATTAATAATTAACGACAACCTGAAGAAAAATAAAACAAGATGAAAAATGACACGTCAACATGAGAGAGAAACACTTACCACTTTCAAAACCTTTCAAAAAGAACAGCCGTGAAAAACCTGGCCAATAAGTTCAGGTTTTTCAGGAATATATACTTTTGTCGATTTATTGCTCACTGATTCAATACGATACAAGCATCTCCAGAATAAAACCAAAATTGTCCCGTTTCTTACACAGGATTTTATCAAAAGTATCGGAAACCATGAAAAATAACCAACATATCAGGAAACGTGATTCGCATGAAAACAAAATGGAAGCGCCCAACTATCAGGGTGTTGTCCCAAAGTCAAAACTATCAATCGGTTCAGTCGTAAATAAATATCCTGTCGTACTTGACGATGGCCGGACCATAATTTATATTTCGGATAAGAAACGGGAAGCGGAAATCAGATTGAGATATAGTGCGCGAGAACATTAATCCTTCTACAAACAAAAGTTAAGACCAATATGTACCCACTTGTGCCACCATCCATGGGTAAACTCCGGACTCAGAATATACTGTTCTATGTCCAGCTTAAAACCCCTGTAATTTAAGGTTAAACCGGCTGAACTCTGAAACACAATCCGGGAAATCTGATCGGCGGTTAACGTATATGGACTGGTTTTGTTAAACATACCGCCCTCCAATGTGGCATCATACCCGATTAGTTTGCCTGAACCTCCCATGAAAAAATAGAGTTGGAATTTCCTTAGTTGGGATTCCTTCAGGGAAATGGCGCGCGCTAATCCAAGGTTAGAGAAATATGGATTCATCCATCCTGCCCTGACTTGAAAACCCCCACTCAGATTGGTATACAATGAACCGACAGCAGCAGTTGAAATGAATCGGAGATCAATATTTTTTTGATTGATCATCCCTTTTTCAAATGCGATAGCATAATTCAGGAGAAAATCATTTTTTATCTGGTATTCCCAACCCAAAGGTTCGTTATTGGTGGGGATGCTGTTGTGAAAAGAACGCTGCACCCATTCTCCATAAGAACCGGGGCCAATGATCCCAAGCAAGAGTTCAGAGGTTTGCCTGAAATGATGGACGACATCATTGGTGATCTTAAAACTTCCGAAATACAGATATGCCGCATAGGGCCTGTCGTTATATAATAATCCTCCGATTTTGGTTGTTGAAGGAGTATACATGTTTTGAACCAAAGAAATTCCATAATAGTTTTTTCCTGGTCCCCAGTAGGGTATCATAAGCCGGCTGACGGGATTTCTACAAAATAGCGGTAAAATAACATCAATTTTGATCCCATTGGTATAAAACCGGTCGGTATAATCCAGGATATCATTGTCAAAACTAATCCGCAAAAAAGATTCCTGACTTAACATGATCATCGATGGAAAATCGGAATTATCCGGGGGAGAAAATAGAAAATTCCTGACCACTGGCTCATTCAAATCAAGCTCGTTGATCCTTGAACGAATACGATTTAATTTATTGATTAGCAAGGAATCATGGGACTGCTTTCCCGGAATAGTCGTTTGGTCCAGTCTGGCTTGTGGAATCTTATTCATTGTTTTGTTTGCCAGGATCGTCTTTTTTCGGAAAGAAGGAACATTAACGCTGGTTAAGGATAAAGATATCGCCTCCTGGCAGGCAAGGGGATGAAAAATGGGCGTATCTTTATTCTCAAAACAATAGCTGATCGATTCCGTGCGGATTTGTTGAGTTTCACACAGGCTGCATAATAAGAAAATAAAAACACAGATAAAGCCTGTTTTCATGTGTTAATAAACGGTCTTCGAACATTGATATAAAGAAAAAGAGTTACTGTTTGATAACCTTGACTGTTTCAGCTTTATCTCCCAAAATAACCCGGATAAAATAAACTCCTGGAGGAAACGCCCCGACATTCCATTTCAGGGAGTGATAACCCGGCGCCATATTTGAACATTTCTCCGTATAAATTTCCTGACCGTATACGTCAACAATTTGCATAGAAACATCAGCAGATGAGGCCAGTTTAAACTGAAGTGTCGGGGATTCTGAAAACGGGTTGGGAAAAGCAGAAAGGCCAATGGAGAAATGGTTTTGGGTTATTTCACCGGAATTCATAACCACAGCATTATTTTTAAAATAATCGAAAGTACCACCATATTGTCCTAAGGTAAGGTCGTAATCGCCATCAGCGTCGAGATCGGCCAATGCGGGCGAGGTGTTTTGACCTCCGGAAAGCCCCTGAACAGGTACCGGGTTTTCGATCCAGCCCGTGCCCTGATTTTCGAAAAACTGAATATCACCAAACGAATTGCCGGTTAAAATATCGAGGTCGCCGTCCAGATCGAGATCAGCGATGGCCGGCACACAATTGCTTCCCACATCAATCGCACCGAAAAAATTAGGGATCAGCGTCCACGCCGGATTGGTTACCGTCCCCTGGTTTTGGAGATAATTCAGTTTTCCTGCTTCATTTCCAACGACAATATCCAGGTCGCCATCCTGATCAAGATCAACCAGTCGTGGAGATGACCAGCCTCCCAGTGCAACACTGCCCAGCGCAGGGGCTACCAGCGTGAATCCGAATCCGGTATTCCGGTGGTAATAAAGTTTTCCGGAAAGATCACCTACGATGGCATCGGGAAGGCTATCGTTGTTGACGTCGCCAATAGCAACCGCGCTATAAATCGAATGTTTGAGGGTAGTAAAGTAACCGCTATTTTCCTCCCATGCCGGTCCAGATGCTGTACCCGTATTTTCGTAATATATAATGTTGCCGAGTTGGCTTCCGCTAAAAAGATCCAGGTCGCCATCATAATCGAAATCAAAAAAATAAGGATTGCTTGCACCACCTACATCCAATACTCCGCCAAATAATGTTGTGTTCAGTTGCCATACCGGCGCTGACGGGCTTCCCGTATTAATATAATAATTAAGTGGTCCTGCTGCCGATCCGAAAACCAGGTCCGGTTTTGTATCGCCGTTGAGGTCGACCAAATCGGGGGAGTTCCAGTAGGTCTGGTTTCCTATCCCTTCAAACAAATCGTTATTGGTTTCCCATACGGCATTAAAGGGATCGCCTGTATTTTGATAATAAACAAATCCATGTTCATCTCTGCCAGCTAAAATATCCTGATCACCATCGGAATCCAGGTCGTAAAATACGGGATATGCATACAATCCTACATCGCCAATGATTACAACATTGCTTTCAGAGAATTGAGCGGACAAAGGCGATCCGGTGTTTGTATAAATTTTCAATTGGCCGCTTTCACTGAGTCCCACTATCAGGTCGGGGTCATTGTCGTTGTCCAGATCAGCCAGGTCAGGAACTGGGCTCATACCTACCTGCAATCCATCGAAAAAGCCATTGATTTTTTCAAAAATTGGAGCATTAACTGTTCCGATGTTCTCATAAAGGCTGAGGCCTGTAAACCCCCCACTTATAAAATCCAGATCGCCGTCATTATCTATGTCATAACAAATACCCATTTCGGCATCAAGGGATGAGACGCCTGAGAAAAAATCCGGACCAGGTGTAAATGCCGGATTTGTAACGGTTCCTGTGTTTACCATATAAAATGGGCTATCATCAATGCTTCCGATGATCATATCCGGATCGCCGTCGCCATCCAGATCGGCAAACCGGGGTTGTGAAAAGGGCAGACTGGGAATGCCGCTCGGATTGAAAATGGCATTATTTTGTTCCCAGGGTTGTGCTGTAATGGTGGTCATTACAGTCAATAATAAAGAGGTAAGAATAGAAGAAATTTGTTTCATTTTTTTGTTTTTTATCAAAATGATTGGATGATTATATTATTGATTTTCGCTAATTTTCATAGCGTATAGCGGGTTTTCTAAAGGCTCCTAATATTACAAAATTTATCATCATTTTCAAACAAAATATTTCACACAAGTCACAATTAATTTATTTCGAAGAGATTATATTTCAGGTAAATCTATGATATGAACCACAGGGCTAACCCCGGATACCAATTCCGACCCAGGGGACAGGGAATATAGTATGAGAGCCTCAGCCGCGGTACCCCTTCACCTCAAATAGAAGGGGCCGGGGGATGAAATGATTAAATTGCATTGCAGATTTCTTATTATGTAAGCTACCGGTTTCTTCTGTCTGTTTATAACCGGTACTTTGACTCACTCAGGAACAGTTGCATCGCCGAATGACAGTTTCATTGATAAATATCAATCCCCCCTTTGATATTTTTCAGACTCAGTTTTTTACATATCAGATAATCAGGTATATCCATATATGATGTTTAATCGGGTCGTTATCTTCCGTCGGGTTGTTTCAGATTAATTTTTATCTTTGCCGCCGCGATTGTTAACTGATTCACATTATGAGCGCTGAAAGCCTGATTCTCTTTTTTATAGTAGGGGCATTCCTGGTGGGGTTCGCCCTCGTTTTTGCCCACTATGTGGCTCCCAATTCCGCCAATCCCCAAAAAGCTGAAGCTTACGAATGCGGGATTCCCACAGAAGGGCTTACCTGGCTCCAGTTTAACGTGGGGTATTATCTTTTTGCCATCATTTTTCTGATTTTTGATGTCGAAAGTGTTTTTATATTTCCCTGGGCTGTTGTGATGAAAGAGCTCGGTATGGTTGCTTTTGTCGAAATTGTTATATTCTTTTTCGTACTGGGTTTGGGCCTTTTATATGCCTGGAAGAAAGGAGCCTTGAAATGGGAATAAAAAACATGAAAGAAGCGGATTTCCAAGACAATGAAACCCTTGATCTGTTCAGGAAATCCGGTGGGAATATTTTACTCACCACGCTGGATGCAGTGATGGACTGGGGGCGTTCAAATTCTATCTGGCCGTTGACTTTTGCCACAAGTTGTTGTGGGATCGAAATGATGGCGACCGGAGCTTCCCGTCACGATTTCTCACGGTTCGGTATTGAAGTTTATCGCGCCAGTCCCCGTCAATCAGATATGATTGTAGTTGCTGGTACCATCGTCAATAAAATGGCGCCTGTGCTCAAACGTCTATACGACCAGATGTCGGATCCCAAATATGTCATTGCCATGGGGGCTTGCGCTGTATCGGGCGGCCCTTTTTTTTATAATTCCTATCACGTCGTCAGGGGTGTCGACCACGTAATTCCTGTTGATGTATATGTGCCAGGCTGTCCTCCCCGTCCTGAAGCGCTGCTTTACGGTGTAATGCAGCTTCAGCGAAAAATCAAGCTGGAAACCCTGACCAACCCGAGAAAAACAGAAAATTTATAATAGATATTTCCCCAAGATGGATAACGCAACATTGAAGGAACGTATTCTGGGCCTTGTTCCCGACGCAGAATTCCAGGAAAATAAACAGTTCCTCACCTTCATCATCCCTCCGGCCAGGATGCTTGACCTGGCAGTCGCGTTGAAAACGGAAACTGATCTGGCATTCGACTTCCTGTTTTGCCTTTCCGGGGTTGACATGATCAAATTTCTGGAAGTGGTTTATCACTTCGAATCAACCATTCATAAACATCAATTGGCGCTTAAAGTACGCGTTGCAGACCGCGAAAACGGATCCGTGGAAACCGTGAGCAATATCTGGCGGACCGCCGAATTTCATGAACGTGAAATATATGATCTTCTCGGGATACGGTTCAACAACCATCCCGACCTGCGCAGAATTTTCCTCGAAGAAGATTGGAAAGGCCACCCACTCCGCAAGGATTATGTTGATGAAGTTAATATCGTAGAACTTTAGGTATGAAAGAAGTCATAAACCTACCTGTAAAAAACATAGAGGAGGAGGAATACCATATTAATATGGGACCTCAGCATCCTTCCACACATGGTGTTCTAAGGCTGGTCGTTTCACTTCAGGGAGAAATCGTAAAAAGTCTAAAACCACATTGCGGGTATATCCATCGTGGCATTGAAAAAATGTGTGAAAAAGACACCTATCCCCAGATCATCCATCTCACCGACCGGATGGATTACCTGTCGGCCCATATCAACAATCATGCGGTGTGCCTTTTGGTTGAAAAAGCCCTGGAGGTAGAAGTTCCTGAAAGAGTCAAATACATCCGGACCATTATTGATGAATTAAACCGCATTGCTTCTCACCAGTTATGGTGGTGCAGCTTCGGTATGGACATGGGAGGTCTCACCTGTTTCTTCTATGGTTTGCGCGACCGGGAAAAGATCCTTGATATTTTTGAGGAGTCGTTCGGCTCCCGTTTACTTCATAGTTATTATACCCCGGGCGGTCTGATGATGGATATTCATCCCAATTTCCAAAAAGGGGTTAAAGATTTTATTAAATATTTCAGGAAGAAAATCAAGGATTATGACGATATTCTTACCGGGAATATCATCATGCAGGAACGAACCAAGGGCATTGGTGTCCTTACTAAAGAGGATGCCATCAGTTATGGAGTCATCGGCCCGTCTGGCCGTGCATCGGGTTTTTCCTGTGATGTTCGGAAACATCATCCTTACGGCGTTTATGATAAAGCTGATTTCAGGGAGATCCTCGGAAACGATGGGGATACATTTACCCGTTATTTGATGAGAATGCATGAGATGCGTGAGTCGATGAAAATTATCGAGCAGCTTATCGACAATATTCCGGCAGGCGATTACACTGCAAAGATGAAGGCGGTGATCAAACTGCCAGCAGGGGAGTATTATCAGCGGGTAGAAGCAGCCCGGGGGGAACTTGGTGTATATGTAGTGAGCGATGGCAATAAAACCCCTTACCGGATGAAATTCCGTTCTCCGAATTTCTCCAACCTCAGCGCCCTTGACCATATCAGCCGGGGGGTAAAGATCGCCGACCTGGTTGCCATCGGTGGATCTTTGGACTATGTTATTCCGGATATTGACAGATAATAAACTTTATCTATGAACTTTAGTATTTATGACTTCACGTCATTCAACCAATGGATCGATAAGTTCCTGTACGATAACCTGCCGCCCTTTTGGGCCGTTGTTGTCGAAATGACCATTATCGGCCTGGTATTTCTGCTTTTTTATGCGTTGGTCGGCCTCTTCCTCGTTTATGCGGAACGGAAAGTATGTGCCTTCATGCAGAACCGTGTAGGCCCCAACCGGGTTGGCCCCTACGGATTTTTCCAGACCATTGCCGACTTTATCAAGTTAATGCTCAAAGAACTGATAACCATTAAAAATGCCGACAAATTGCTGTTCAACATTGCTCCTTTTATCATTATCATAGCTTCTTTCATGGCCATAGCTGCCATTCCTTTTGCCAAAGGTTTGCATGCCATTGATTTTGATATCGGTATATTGTATGTGATTGCAGTATCCTCACTCGGTGTTGTTGGGATCCTGCTGGCAGGCTGGTCATCGAACAACAAATACTCCCTTATCGGGGCCATGCGGAGTGGGGCCCAGATTGTGAGTTATGAACTGTCGGTTGGATTATCGTTGCTTACGATAATTATTCTGGCAGGCACCATGCAATTTTCGCAGATTGTTGAGGGCCAGGCCAACGGCTGGTTCATCTTCAAGGGTCATATCCCTGCCTTTATTGCCTTTGTGATATTTCTCATTGCCAGTACTGCCGAAACAAACCGGGGTCCGTTTGACCTGGCCGAAGCCGAATCGGAACTTACCGCCGGTTTCCATACCGAATATTCCGGGATCAAGTTTGCTTTTTTCTTCCTCGCAGAATATATGAATATGTTTATCGTAGCGTCAATCGCCGCTACCGTATTCCTTGGCGGGTGGATGCCGTTCCATGTTGGCGCCTGGGAAGGGTTTAATCACATCATGGATTTCATCCCGCCGTTTGTATGGTACATAGGGAAAACATTTTTTGTCATCTGGATGATGATGTGGTTTAAATGGACCTTTCCCCGGTTGCGTATCGATCAGTTGTTGACCCTTGAGTGGAAATATCTACTACCCATCAACCTGGTCAATATTCTGGTAATGGCATTTCTTGTATTAATGGGTTGGCATTTTTAAAACTATGAACAGTTTCTTCAAGTACTTTACAGATATCTTCCGTGCAGTCAAATCACTCCTTACAGGAATGAAGGTGACCGGGAGATATTTTTTCAGCCCCTGGGAAATCGTGACCCAGCAATATCCGGAGAACCGGAATAAATTAAAAATGTACGACCGGTTCAAGGGCGAAGTCATCATGCCGCATAATGAGCAAAACTTCCATCGTTGTACCGGTTGCGGTATCTGCGAAACAAATTGCCCTAATGGTTCTATCGAGATCATTCAGGATAGAATTGATATGCCCGATGGAAAAAAGAAGCGCATCATCAGCAAACATATATACCACCTGAGCATGTGTACGTTTTGCGGGTTATGTATCAAATCGTGCCCATCCAATGCCCTGGCCTGGGGACAGAAATTTGAACATGCTGTTTACGACCGGTCAAAGCTGTCCAAGATTTTAAATCAACCCGGATCATCCATCATAAAAGATATTGTAGAATGACGACCAATCAATTGATGTTTGCGATCTTTTCGGCAGTCATTATTATTTTTTCCATTTTGACTGTGACCAGCCGGCGTATCCTGCGGGCGGCCACCTTCCTGCTTTTCGTGCTGGTAGCTACCGGGGGTATGTATTTTTTACTGCGGTTTAATTTCCTGGCAGCCATACAGTTGGCCCTTTATGCCGGAGGTATCGTAGTGCTGATCATTTTCTCCATTCTGCTCACCAGTCATATTGCAGATAAACTGGAAGCCCCGGGATGGAAAAAAGTTGTACCGGCGCTGGTGGCAGTTGCATTCGGAGCGGTTATTACCATTGCCACGATACTGCAATACCAGTTTCCGCAAGAGGTAATGTCCGGGAGTGAGCGGACCGATATTCATGTGATCGCCAAAAGTTTGATCAGTACCGAAAAATTCGGATATGCTCTTCCGTTTGAGGTGATCAGCATCTTGTTGTTGGCTGCCATGGTGGGCGCCATCATTCTGGCAAAAAAACGTAAAGATTAACAAAAGATTAATGATTTAATACTCCGACTATATGTTTGAAGGCGTTCCATTAACCTGGTTTCTCATCACCGGCACCATCATGTTCTTTGTCGGTATTTATGGATTTCTGGTCCGGAAGAACCTGATCACCATTCTCATGTCGACCGAATTGATTTTAAATTCGGTCAACATCAATTTTGTGGCGTTTAACAAGATCCTTTATCCGGGCCACCTGGAAGGGATGTTCTTCACCATTTTCATCATTGCGGTTGCTGCAGCCGAGGCTTCTGTAGCCATTGCCATCATCATTAATATTTACCGCCGGCTTGTCAGCATTAATGTTGAAAAGATGGATGAAATGAAATATTAATCTAAAATCTAAAATCGTAAATCAAAATATATGATCGATTTTTCTTATACCGCGCTGATCCTGCTGATTCCGCTGTTTCTATTTGTACTGGTCGGCCTTTTCGGGAACCGATTCAAACCACTGGTTTCAGGGGTAATAGGCACTTCGGGACTTTTTGTCATCTGGGTACTTTCTCTTTTCACCGCGTACAAATATTTCTTTGTGCTCGAAAAAGCCACTGATGGTTCATTCCAGAAATTATTGGCGGTGAACACCGTATGGCTCCACTTAACCGACAAACTGCATATTGATATGGGGGTTCTTCTTGACCCCATCTCGGTAATGATGTTGATTGTGATCACCACCGTTTCGCTCATGGTCCATCTTTATTCGATCGGTTACATGCACGGTGAGAAAGGCTTTCAACGGTTTTTTGCCATGCTTTCGCTTTTCAGCTTCTCAATGCTGGGGTTGGTTGTAGCGACCAATATTTTTCAGATGTATATTTTCTGGGAACTTGTAGGGGTTTCTTCGTATCTGTTGATCGGTTTCTATTATACGAGAGACACAGCGGTTGCAGCTTCCAAAAAAGCATTTATAGTTACCCGTTTTGCTGATCTCGGATTCCTGATCGGCATCCTGATCCTTTCATATACCACCGGAACTTTTGATTTTATCACCTTGACCGGTTCTTCTAGCCCGGCTTTTTCTTCCGGTCAGGGGGTCTGGTTTCTGGGTTTATCAACCATGACCTGGTCGATGATTTTTATATTCATGGGTGGTGCCGGCAAATCGGCCATGTTTCCGTTACACATCTGGTTACCCGATGCCATGGAAGGGCCAACACCTGTTTCTGCGCTGATCCATGCAGCCACCATGGTAGTGGCCGGTGTATACCTGGTTGCGCGGATGTTCCCAATATATATTCACGAAACTGCCGCACTTGATATTGTGGCCTGGGTTGGCGCTTTTACCTCTCTTTTCGCGGCCGTTATTGCCTGTACACAATTTGATATAAAGCGGGTATTGGCCTATTCCACCATGTCGCAGATCGGTTACATGATGCTGGCGCTGGGAGTTTCAGGTTACGGCGGTCATGAAGGCTTAGGGTACATGGCCTCCATGTTCCATCTTTTCACCCATGCATTTTTTAAAGCGTTGTTATTCCTTGGGGCCGGGGCGATCATCCATGCCGTACACAGCAATTATATGAATGAAATGGGTGGATTGCGGAAATATCTGCCCATCACCCATATTACTTTCCTGATCGCTTGTCTTGCCATTGCCGGTATACCTCCGTTTGCGGGTTTCTTCAGCAAGGATGAAATCCTGGTCGCAGCATTCCACCATAACAAAGTTTTATTCGCAATGGAATACGCTGTTGCCGGGCTGACTGCGTTTTATATGTTCCGTTTGTATTATTCTGTTTTCTGGAGAAAAGAGGTACATTATCACCATACACCTCATGAAGCCCCGGCCACGATGACCATTCCATTGATTTTCCTGGCTCTCGGCTCTACTTTTACAGGTTTTATTCCTTTTACGAAACTTGTTACTTCAGACGGTTTGCCTTTCGAAATCCATACTGAATGGGGCATTGCGATCCCTTCGATACTGATCGCAGTTGTGGGTATTGCCGTTGCCACCGTTTTTTACAGGAAAGAAAATAATATTGCAACCCGTCTTGCCAGATCAATGGGGGGATTTTATACCGCGGCGTACCATAAATTTTACATCGACGAGGTTTATCTTTTCATTACCAAAAGGATCATATTCAATTATATATCACGGCCGATCGCTTGGTTTGACCGGCACATCGTGGATGGGACCATGAATGGGGTATCATACGTTACCAATGAAGCTTCTTTCCGGATACGAAAGTTTCAATCGGGTCAACTTCAGCAATATGCCATTGTGTTTGTTTCGGGAACCATTTTCCTTGCTTTGTTATTTATCTATTTATGGACCAACTAAAACAATAGAAGAATGAGTTTTCTGACACTGTTTATCATCATACCGGTTCTCACTGTAATTGGTATTCTACTGTGCAAAAACCACATGCAGGTTAAATGGACTGCCGTAGTCGGGATGAGCCTTCAGTTGATCACTGCCATTGTCCTGATCTTTCTTTTCCTGGCCGAACGCCGTGCCGGAAATATGGCCGAAATTCTTTTCATCCAGGATAATTTATGGTATCAAACCCTGAACATTCATTTTTTTGTCGGTGTGGATGGCGTATCGGTTGCTATGATCGGGCTTACCTCACTCGTGGTTTTTGCCGGAATTTTTGCCAGTTGGGATATCGTAGATCTGCCCCGTGAATTTTTCACTTCATTGATTCTGCTGGCTTCCGGAGTATTCGGCTTTTTCATTTCCCTGGATCTGTTCACGATGTTCCTCTTTTATGAACTGGCCGTGATCCCGATGTACCTGTTAATCGGGATTTGGGGAAGCGGACCCCGTCATTATTCAGCCATGAAGCTGACCCTTATGCTCATGGGCGGTTCGGCATTGATCCTCCTGGGCATACTTGGATTGTATTTCAACTCTGCACCGGGTGGCGGCCCGCTGACCTTTGACCTGATCCAGATATCCAAAGTACATATACCTGTTGAGACACAGCGATTCCTATTTCCCTTCCTCTTTGTTGGTTTCGGCGTATTGGGAGCGCTTTTTCCTTTCCACACATGGTCGCCCGACGGTCATGCTTCGGCACCTACTGCCGTATCTATGCTTCATGCCGGGGTACTGATGAAATTAGGCGGATATGGTTGTTATCGTGTTGCCGTATTTCTGCTTCCGGAGGCTGCTCATCAATTGGGGTGGATTTTCCTGATCCTGGCTACCATTGGCGTTATATACGGCGCTCTTGGCGCCGTCTGGCAGAAAGACCTCAAATACATCAATGCCTATTCTTCGGTCAGTCACTGTGCCCTGGTCCTCTTTGCCATCCTGATGTTCAATCAAACCGCGATGAACGGCGCCATCATGCAGATGATCTCTCACGGTATCATGACGGCCCTTTTCTTTGCTCTTATTGGCATGATCTACGGAAGGACACACACCCGTTATATCAATGAAATGGGAGGATTAATGAAAGTGATGCCGTTTCTCGCAGTTGCTTATGTAATTGCAGGGTTGGCCTCACTCGGGCTTCCCGGGTTCAGCGGTTTTGTCGCAGAGATGACCATCTTTGTCGGCGCCTTTCAGAATGCCGATGTGTTCCATCGCGTGGCCACCATCATTGTTGCCTCTTCCATCGTTGTGACCGCAGTTTATATCCTTCGCGTGGTGGGCATTTTATTGTTGGGTAAAATCCGGAATGAAGCGTATGAAATGATCACCGATGCCAAATGGTATGATAAAATCAGCGTAGTGGCGCTGATCTTTGGGATAACTGTTATTGGCATTGCGCCACTGTGGCTTTCGGATATGATCACACAGGGACTTGGTCCAATTATGCAGAAACTGCTGTCGGCAGCGCCCATGTTGCACTAATGAATTTTAGATTTACGATTTACGATATTAGATTTACGAATAAAAATTTCTGAACGATGCTGATAATGAGACACGAATTACTGCTGGTGGTTATCACGGTAATCCTGATGATTGTCGAAATTTTCCTGCCCAATACAGAGAAACGTAAAATCATTCTTCCTGCCATTCTTCTGATGGCGGCCGTGACCGTTATTGGGTTTATTCCCGGAACTCCGGGGATTCTTTTCGGGGGGATGTACCAATCGACCGCCCTGACCATCATGCTCAAAAACATCCTGAATATCGGGGTGCTTATCGTTTTTATCCAGTCGGTAGATTGGTTGAAACAAGAGCAGAACAAAGAAAAAATCAGCGAGTTCTTTTTGCTCATTCTATCGACCCTTATTGGGATGAATTATATGATCTCGGCCGGTGATTTCCTTATGTTTTATTTGGGACTTGAGTTGGCAACCATCCCAATTGCAGCGCTGGCCGCATATGAACGTTTAAAGGAAAAATCGGCTGAAGCAGGCGTTAAATTGATCTTTATTTCCGCACTCTCATCCGGAATTTTACTGTATGGACTTTCCATGATTTACGGAACCACCGGAACCATGTATTTTACCGATATAGCCCCTCTGATCACAGGGTCGCCCCTTCAGATCCTCGCGTTTATTTTCTTTTTTACAGGCATGGCTTTTAAAATTTCGCTTGTGCCATTCCACCTGTGGACTGCCGACGTTTATGAAGGGGCGCCGGTAAATGTTGCCTCCTATCTTTCGGTGATTTCAAAAGGGGCGGCAGTTTTTATTTTCACCATTATATTATATACTGTATTCTATAAAATTGCTGTTTTGTGGAGTGAAGTTCTCTACATTATTACGATACTGACCATTACCGTTGGAAATCTGTTTGCCATGCGTCAACGGAATTTGAAAAGATTTCTGGCCTTTTCTTCCATTGCGCAGGCAGGATTTATTTTACTCGGTATTATCGGACAAAGCCAGGTGGGGATGACCACAGTGATTTATTTCGTCCTGGTTTACATATTTTCAAACCTGGGGGCCTTCGGTGTCGTCAGCATCATTTCGAACCGCACCGGAAAAGAGACGATCGATGATTACGATGGATTGTATCGCACGAATCCCAACCTAAGCCTTGTCATGATGTTGTCGCTCTTTTCACTGGCGGGAATACCCCCACTGGCAGGATTTTTTGGCAAGTTTTTCTTATTTACAGCTGCAGCCAAGCAAGGTTACTACATCCTGGTCCTGATTGCCCTGATCAACACCATCATTTCATTGTACTATTACCTGTTGGTGATCAAAGCGATGTTACTGAACAACAGCGATCGCCCGATTTCATATTTCAAAAGCGACGGATATACACGGATCGGATTGCTTATTTGTGTTGCCGGCATGGTTGTGGTGGGATTTGCCAGTTCTGTTTATGAAATGGTGTACAACCTGAGTTTTGGATTATATTAATAGCCGTTGAGACGCATTGCAATGCGTCTCAACAAGGTAAAAATTTCAATGGAGAAAAAAAGTTATGGTAGCGTTAAAAGGCAAACATACGGTAACGGGCATCGAAGGTGTGTCCTGCACGGTCATTGAATCAGGGGCCACGGTGGAACGGGTCGTATTCCTTAAAGACCTTCTTTCATTCAAAGGGTATGAAGTAAAAACCGAAGGTGAAAAGGCCAAGGACGGATCTCCCCTGAATACTTTCATCATTGGGATTACAGATATCACAGTCAATCCTACTGTCGTATTATATCAGAAAAAACTATTCCGGAAAGACGGACAAGTGGTCTCACCCGCATATTGGTATCAGTGGCCGGATCAATGGGAAATTCCTTATTGGCAGGTTCATCATTAAAGAAATGCAAAAGTTCTCAAAATATTTTTCCTATATTGTTATCCTCCTCTATTTTTTCCTGGGCGTATTTATCCTTGTAAGCCCCAGATTTCAGTACCTTTCCGGTGAAATAAAAGTTATTTTTGCGGTCGTCCTGTTTCTCTACGGTGGATTCCGTCTTGCCCGCATCTGGACAAAAAACAGGGAAAACAACGAAGAATAATCAAAATTCCCTTGACAATTCTTAGTTTTACCGTACTTTTATTTCCTGAAAAGAGAAAGAACAATAATAAATTTGATAAATTTGTGTTGTTACTTAAGAATCATCTGATTTTTAGCAATTAAGCAATGAAAATGCAAATCTGGCTCATAAACCGGATATTTCCGGCTTCAGGATTGTTATTCCTATTATTTCTGACGGCCTGTGATAATTCCGGTCAAAAGAATACAGATACCCCTACGAGTGGGCGGATCAAGGTAGGTGTTGATGAATCTTACAGATTGCTCATTGAGGCGGAGACCTATACCTTTGAATCGATTTACAAATATGCCCATATCGACGCCCAATATAAAACCGAAGCGGATGTCATTAATGATTTTATGAACGATTCTGTTCCTCTTATTATTGTGAACCGGAAACTTAGTGAAAAACAAGTAGCTTATCTTAAATCGATACAATATATTCCGAAAACTACCCTTATTGCGCACGATGCCGTTGCCCTCATTGTAAACAAAGAGAATACGGATACTGCTTTATTTTACCAAACGGTAAAGGATATTTTCCTGGGGAAAATTACCAACTGGAAACAGGTAAATCCAAAATCAAAACTGGGTGCGCTGAAAATGGTCTTCGATCATTTCAAATCGAGTAATCCAAGGTATTTCAAAGAAAAATTTGCGATAGATTCATTTCCGGCCACCTGTTCTGCCGTACAAAATAATGAGGAAGTGATCAATTATGTTGAAAACAATAAAAATGCCATCGGAGTTGTCAGTGTTAACTGGATCAGTGACAACCAGGATACGGTTTCGAATAATTTTTTAAAGCGGATTAAGGTTGCAGGGATTTCACTGGAGGGCGACAATAATCCGGAAACGCGTTTTTACCGGCCGTATCAGGGCTATATTGCAGAAGGTTCGTATCCGTTTACCCGTGAAGTATATTGTATTAACCGCCAATCATATACCGGGATGGCGTTTGGTTTTTCATCGTTTGTCGCAGGCGAGAAAGGTCAGCTTATCATTTTACATTCAGGCCTGGTTCCAGCTGCAATGCCCGTTCGGATTATTGAATTAAAACATTAAATAGAGGAGAAATTTTTATGTCCAGATTTGTTAAACTGCTTACCGGAACTTTAGCCTTCCTGATCTTTTCCCCTTTTCTCATGCGAACATCCGCACAGGATTTGAACACTGCCATCAAATTGATTAAAAGCGAACAATTTTCCGCAGCCAGTTCCATGTTTAAAACGCTTATCAAGCAGACACCCGGTGATGGCGATATCTACTATTATTACGGGCAGAATTTTTTAGACAAATTTTTTTCCGACACGCTCAATGTTTCTTTTGAGGAAAAGGCAGACTCTGCAAAGGTAATTTATGAACTGGGCATCACCCGCGATCCTACAAATCCTATAAATTATATCGGTCTTGGAGGGTTGTCACTGATTAAAAAGCAAACGCCCATGGCCCTGGATTATTTTGCAAAGGCGATGGCCTTATTGCCCTCGAAGGCAAATAAAAGCATCAAAATGGCGCCAGCCCGGCAAGCTAAAGTGCTGATCGAAATGGCTGGGGCATATGTGACTGCCAAGGTAAGGGACACGGCCAATGTTTTTGCCCTTTTACGCAGTGCTGAAAAACTGGACAGTAAAAACCCTGAGCTCTTTATCGTTAAAGGAGATGTTTATTTTTATATGTTGAACGACGGATCAAAAGCCATTTCCAGTTACAATATGGCTCAGAATCTTGATCCAATGTCGCCGGAAGCCAAGCTACGGGTTGGACTGCTATGGCTCAGGGCAAGGCAATATACCAATGCACTTAATTATTATGAACAGGTAGTGAAGATGGATTCCACGTTTGCTCCGGCTTACCGTGAAATGGGACTATTACTTTCCCGTGCCGGCAGACAGGAAGAAGCCAAGGCCAATTTTTATAAATTCCTTCAACTTTCGCGTAATACATCAGCGCGCAAGCAGTTTGTAAATATCCTGATCGATCTTAATGATTACCAGGAAGCCATTACCCAGCTCAAAGAAATTTTAAAAGTTGACACGTCCGACAATGATGTTAACCGGGCGCTTGCTTATTCATACTTTGAGACTCAGCAGTATGATAAAGCCCTGGCCTCCATCCGTAAATTTATTGCAAATGCGACCCCGTCGAAAATCCGCGCCCTCGATTATGTTTATTATGGCAGGAGTCTGGCAAAAATGAAGTTGGATTCGCTTGCTCCGGAACAACTTTTAAAAGCATACTCGCTCGATACCACCAAAACAGAGCTGATTTCAGAAGCTGCACTATGCTGGACCAAAGTGAAAAAATACGAAAAGGCAAGGGAACTATATGAAAAGAAAATTAATTTGAATAAAGGTGGTGCGATGGATTACTATAATCTGGGGAAGGTTTATTACAGTATTCAGGATTATGTAAAATCCGACACCAACCTGGCTATTTTTAACAGCATGCAACCCGAATACATCCAGGGATGGGTATGGCATGCCAGGGCAAGATCAAATCTTGATCCCGACAGTAAACTCGGCTTGGCAAAACCGATTTACGAAACCATTCTGGAAAAGACCCAGGCCGATACGGCAAAATATGCCAAAGAAAGAATAGAAGCTTATTATTTTTTAGCCTTTTATAATTTTTTGCAATACAACCAGACCAAGGACAAAGAGTTCGCGATCAAAGCGGTGGAATATGGCGCGCGTGTTAATGCCATAGACCCCAATGACGAAAAAGCGGAAAAAGCCAAACAGATCATGGATGTATTAAAAGACAAAGTCAAATAGCAACTGTTTGATTTCTTTTATAATTTTTTTATATTTGCGAGCCTTTTATTATAAGATATTCCAATAATTCAAACATTATTATCTAAAACTTTTTAACAATGAGCAAAAAAAATAACAAGGGCGGCTCTTTGGGAGACGCTTTAAGATCGACCTTTACGCTGATAGCGATTGTTGTGGCTTTCATTGCAGGTTTTGTGGTTTTTAAACTGATCATGGGTAACCCGATAAACTTTGAAGGCAACAATCCGGCTGGCTCCCCGCTTCCCGGTAACTATTTGGGTATTATCTACAAAGGGGGGATGATCGTTCCCTTCCTGATTGGTTTAAATTTACTGGTTATCATCTTCTCCATTGAGCGTGCCATCTCTATTACCCGTGCCAAAGGAAAAGGCAGGATCAATGTGTTTGTCAAGGGACTGCAGGATTTTCTGAATGAGGATAAAATTGAAAACGCCGTGGCATCTTGTGATAAACAACGCGGTTCCCTGGCCAATGTAATGAAAGCCGGTTTACTTCGTTATCGTACCCTTCAAAAAGACACTACACTGGAAAAAGATCAGAAAATTTTGGCTCTGCAGAAAGAATTTGAAGAAGCAACCGCCCTCGAATTACCGATGCTTTCGCGTAACCTGGTCATCCTTTCCACCATCGCCTCCATCTCTGTGTTAACGGGTCTTATGGGAACGGTACTTGGTATGATCAAGGCCTTTGGCGCTCTTGCTACTGCCGGAGCACCCGACGCCCTTGCTCTGGCAACCGGTATCTCTGAAGCCCTTATCAATACAGCTTTTGGTATTTTCGGTTCTTTGCTCGCGATTGTCATGTATAACTTTTTCTCGACTCAAATCGATAGCTTCACCTATAAAATCGATGAAGCCGGTTTCAGCCTTGTTCAGTCATTTGCAGCCGCTACCAAGTAATTAAAAGCGAAACTCCATGCCAAAAATTAAAGCTCCCGCAAGATCTCCGCACATAGATATGACGCCTATGGTGGATTTGTTTTCCTTGCTGCTTACATTCTTCATGCTTACTACGTCGTTCCGTCCCCAGGAAGCCGCTCCGATCACAACACCATCGTCGGTTTCCGAAAAGCAGGCGCCGGATAATGATATCATGACGATCTTCATTTCCAAAGAAGGTAAGGTTTTCTTTAACATTGATAACGGGAAAGATACCTCTACCCACTTCCGGGCAAAGTTGCTGGTAAAAATGGGGGAACAGTATAAAATTACCTTTGATGCCAAACAACTGGATAAATTCGGGAAAATGTCTTCCTTCGGCATGCCGATCAAAGATGTCAAAGCCTGGATCAATGCCACCGACTCGAAAGTGCGGGATAAACTCCAGACAGGAATTCCCATGGATTCGACCGATAACCAACTGGCCTGGTGGATACGTATGGCCCGACTTACCAATTTAGGCGCGGAAGTTGCCATCAAAGGAGATGCTGATACCCCTTATACTGATGTGAAGAAAATAATGGATTTATTGCAGGAAAACAAGGTGAATAAGTTTAATCTCGTTACCAATCTTCAAATGGAAGAGATCACGATGAAAGATTTACCAAAGTAAGGTAATGCGGTTTTAACCCTTAAAAAGAAAATAAAATGGGTGAAATAATTGTTGAGGAAAAAGGAAAAAAAGGTGGTAAGCGAAAACCGAAGAAACACAGCACCCGCATCGATATGACCCCTATGGTCGACCTGATGTGTTTGCTCATTACCTTCTTCATGCTCACAACTGCCTTTAGCAAACCCAAGGTTATGGTGATCACCATGCCGGAAAAGGATCAGCAAGACAAACCCAAAGAGGCCCCGAGAATCTCCGCCGAACGAACCCTTAATATATTGCTTACAGGCGACGACAAGGTGTATTTCTACCAGGGTCTGGCTGATCCCAAAAAACTCCCATTACCTGACCTGATCAAATCAGATTTCAGTAAAGACGGCATTCGTAAAGTGTTGTTACTGAGGAATAAGGATCTTTTTACAAAGATCGCTGAATTCCGCGATAAACGGTTGACAGGGAAATTGGTAGTGGCCGATACAACAGCCGATAATACGATCAAAAGATTTAAGAAGGAAGACAAGAAAGGACCGATCGTCCTTATCAAGGCTGACGAAAAAGCCAAATACAAGGACATTGTAAATATCATCGACGAAATGGCCATCTGCAACATTGCCAGCTACGCCGTGGTGGATCTTGCTCCCCTGGAGATTCAAATGGTAAAGAATGCTCCCAAATAATTCATGATGATGTTTTTTAACACTTTAAAAACATAATTGTATGGCAATTGAAAAACAGCGTGTAGAGACGCTGGAGGAAATTGTTTTTAAGAACAGGAATAAAGAATACGGTTCGTACCAGCTGCGAAAAAAATACCGTAAATACGTTACGGTTTCCATGATCTTTAGCCTTGTACTTTTAAGTGTCGTGGTCGCCTATCCTTTGATCAATGCATATATCAACAAAAATAAGATGATCAGGGAAAGAGAAAAGGAAGTCGGCGTTACCCTGGAGAACCTCAAGCAGGAAGAAGCTCCGCCACCGCCTCCGCCACCACCTCCTCCCGAAGCCCTTGTGGAAAAAGTAAAATTTACCGCTCCTGTCGTTGTGGAAGATACCACCATCGAAACGGGATTAACTTCCATGGATGACCTGAATAAAAAGGTCAACACTGAAGCGCCAACGGAAGACGTTGAAGTGCAGGTAAAAGAAGAAGCGCCCAAAGTAATTGAAACGCCTGTCCAGGCTGAAATTTTTACGGTAGTAGAAGAACAACCCGGGTACCCTGGTGGAGAAGAAGCCCGTATCTCTTTTCTACAATCGAATATTAAATATCCCGAAGAAGCCAAGGAATTGGGTATTCAGGGAAAGGTATTCGTAACTTTCGTAGTGGAAGTGGATGGCTCCATCACTGATGTGCGTGTCCTCCGTGGGATCGGTGGCGGTTGTGATGAGGAAGCCATCCGGGTCGTCAAGTCGATGCCCAAGTGGATTCCCGGAAAACAACGCGGCGTGCCGGTTCGTGTTCAGTTTAACCTACCCATTAAATTTACCTTGCAGTAAAAGGTTTAACGTTGTTTCAACAATAAAGAAAGGCGGCCTGATTCCAGGCCGCCTTTCTTTATTCCAATTTTTTTTCTTACTCAAGATCTCCTTTGGAGCAATGTTATGGCCGTTTGTACGCGTTTCAACTTCTTTTTATTTACAACCCTCTTTCCCGGGTAAGCTGTAGTGGTTTTGGTCTTTTAAGAAAACAATCACCTGGCTTTTAATTCCACAGCATTAATATTTATCTTTGAACATGGATACAAGCGAACATAAACCATACATTTAAAAAATGAAAATAAAATTGATCTTGCAGCTTTCACTATTCGGTTTAGCCATGGCAATTGCAACCGTGTTTTTTATTTCATCAACCAATGAACCCTTTTGCTGGCTTGCCATTATTATCATATGTGCGTATATCATCGCAAAGAAATGCACCGAAAAGTATTTTCTGAATGGCTTGTGCGTAGGTCTGGTAAATTCGGTCTGGGTAACAGCTGCTCATATTATATTTTTTGAGACTTACCTTACAAATCACCCCCAGGAAGCTGCCATGGTGACTCACATGCCGTTCCCTGATTCACCCAGGTTGATGATGCTTATGACAGGTCCTGTCATTGGGCTTATTTCAGGACTTTTTATTGGACTCTTTAGCCTCTGCGCTTTAAAATTCACTAAGAAGATGGAAAAATAATAATCATAAAAACATTCTGACCTTCCAGGCACCCTGACAACATCTGTAACAATTGTTCCTTTCTGATCGGTTTTGAGATGTGGTTATTGCACCTCTCCTCTGCACTTTTTTCTGGTCGGTTGACGTGACATGGGCAGCTAGGACAATCAAGGGCAGGGTAGGGCAAAATGTCTTGATCTCTCTGAACAAGTACCGACCCTTAGCGTCAGGAAACCTGATATAACGGTCAGTTTCAGGAAAAAGAAACGTACCTGAAAGCCTGCTTTTATCTATAACTACAGGTAATTCCAAATTTAGAATCTTTCCAAAAATTATTTTTAGTAACTTTGTGCTGTGAATTAATTAACAATATTGATTGATTCAGAATAAAGCTCAAGTTAATCCGATCAATTCCAAATTATATCCAGACCGATGATCACACTTGGATTACAGGAAAAAAACACCTTGCTGGCCGAGGTCAATCAACGAAGCGGTGCCAATGTGCTTGAATGTTACCAGTGCGGGAAATGCGTCTCCACCTGCCCGGTATCGCAATACATGGATTTTCCCCCGAGGGAGATCATACAACTCGTCAAGTTGGGACAACGGAACGAAGTTTATATGGCCAATTCAACCTGGTTTTGTCTGACCTGTTCCGCCTGTTCCGGTCGTTGCCCCCGCCAGATTGAGATTCCAGCTGTAATGGAAGCCATCCGTCATTTGGCGATAGAAGAGAATTATGTGAACGATTCAACCAAAGTAAAAGAGATCAGGAAATTCCATGAGATCTTTCTCGATATGATCAAACGATACGGCCGCAACTACGAGCTTCGTATGATGGCCGAATTCAATATCCGTACCCGCAATCTTTTCAAGGATATGCACCTTGCCCCCAAGGCGCTGCTCAAAGGAAAAATCCCACTGGGAGTGAAACCTATGAAGAGCGCCAAAGCAATCCGACGCATGTACCAATTAGCTGAAAAACTGGAAAAGAAGCATCAATAATCCATCCCGAAATGAAGAAAGTAACCTATTTCCCGGGTTGTTCCGCGCATGGCACCAGTGAGGAATTCGATATGACCGTAAAAATGGTCATGAAGAGCCTGGATGTGCAGATGGAGGAAATACCCGATTGGAACTGTTGTGGCGCCACTTCCGCCCATTCCCTGAGCGAAACGTTAGCATATGCACTTCCCTTACGTAATCTGGTCCTGGCAGAGAAACTTGACAATGCCACCATGGCTATTCCGTGTGCCTCCTGTTACCAACGTCTGAAGGTGACCAAGGTCCACATGGATGATAACCCGGAACTGGCAAGAAAGATCAATTCCACAGTAATTGACGAGGGAACCTATAAAGGAAAGGTGGCCGTGAAATCTATGCTCCAATATTGTTACGAAGATATCGGACTGGAAGCCATCAAGTCAAAAGTAACAAAATCCCTTGCAGGGATGAAGCTGGCCTGCTATTATGGCTGCCTGCTTACCCGGCCGAAGAACATCACCCATTTTGATTCTCCCGAATATCCTATGTCAATGGACCATATCGTGGAGGCACTTGGCGCAAAAGCTACCGAATTTGACTACAAGACCGAATGCTGCGGCGCCTCCTTTTCTATTTCCGATACCGAAGTGGTGATCAACCTCAGCAGCCAGATTCTGGAAATGGCCAGGGAGAGCGGGGCCCACGCCATCGTAGTGGCTTGCCCGCTTTGCCAGTCGAACCTCGACATGCGGCAACCTGATATTGAAAAGCATACCGGGAAAAAAATTAACCTTCCCATCTTCTATTTTACGCAGTTGATGGCACTCGCCTTCGGTATGTCGCAGAAAGATATGATGTTCAATAAGCATATTGTTCCCGTTGAAGGTGCCCTGGCCAACATCGGGAAGATTGAACCGGAACCAGAAAAAGTTAAAAAACCCAGAAAAGCTGTTGAAGCAGAAAGTGAGGTTGAATAATGGCCCGAGTAGGTGTTTTCGTTTGTTTTTGCGGCGCCAATATTGCCGATTTCGTTGATGTCCCCAAAGTGGTTGAAGAAGCCAAGCGGATCCGTGAGGTGAAATTCGCCATCGATTACAAATATATGTGTTCCGATCCCGGTCAGCAACAGATCCGGGATGCCATCACCCAGTACCGGCTCACCTCCATTGTGGTTGCCGCATGCTCGCCCAGGATGCATGAGAAAACTTTCAGGAAAGCCCTTTCCGACGCAGGGATGAATCCTTACCTCCTGGAGGTGGCCAACATCCGCGAACATTCATCGTGGGTTCACCAGAAGGATAAAAAAGCAGCCACCGAGAAAGCGTCCGATCTTGTCCGGATGGCAGTGGCAAAATCAATTGCCAACGAGCAATTGCATGAGATTTCGGTCCCGGTCACCAAACGTGCCCTGGTAATCGGTGGCGGGATCGCAGGCATCCAGGCGGCTTTGGATATTGCCGATGCCCGGATACCCGTGGTACTGGTGGAGAAAAGTCCATCCATCGGAGGGAAGATGGCACAGCTCGACGAAACTTTCCCGACCCTCGATTGTTCCCAGTGCATCCTTACACCAAAAATGGTGGATGTCGCCTCTCATCCTTACATTGAACTCATTCCCTATGCCGAAGTCCTCGAACTCGAAGGTTTTGTAGGAAATTATAAAGCAAAGATCAGGAAGAAAGCTTCCTATGTGAATTTCAAGACCTGTACCGGATGCGGCACCTGCTGGCAGAAGTGCCCCGTAAAAGTCCCCAACGAATACAATATGGGTATCGACAAACGGAAGGCGATCTATACCCCCTTCCCGCAGGCGGTTCCCAATAAACCCGTCATTGACGCTGCGCATTGTACGATGCTTACCAAAGGTAAATGCGGGATATGTGCCAAGGTGTGCGAAAAAGGCTCCATCGACTACAAGATGCAGGATGAGATCATCGAACGCGAAATCGGCGCCGTGGTGGTCGCAACCGGTTACGACCTTTGGGATCCGAAACCGTATGAAGAATATGGAGTAGGGCGGTTCAAAGACATCATCACTTCCCTCGAATTTGAACGGATGGTATCGGCTAATGGCCCGACAAATGGAGTCCCGGTGCGTCCTTCCGATGGAAAAGTTCCCAAGAATGTGGTCTTCATAAAATGTATCGGTTCCCGCGATGAAGCCAAAGGGATCGAATACTGCTCGAAGATATGCTGCATGTACACCACCAAACACACCATCCTCCTGCATCACAAAGTGCACGATTCACACGCATACGTCTTCTATATGGATATCCGGGCAGCGGGAAAAGGCTATGAGGAATTTGTGAAGAAAGCGCAGGTTGATACTGCTGCAACATATCTGCGCGGTCGCGTATCAAAGATTTACAAAAAAGGAGACAAACTGATCGTGCGTGGTGAAGATGCCCAGATCGGCCAGGTAGTGGAAGTGGTAGCCGACCTCGTGGTCCTTGCGACCGCTGTAATCCCCCCCAAGGACAACCCCGATCTCGCCCGTTTACTGGGCGTTTCCTACGACAAATACGGATATATGTCGGAAGCCCACCCGAAACTTCGTCCGGTAGAGACAGCCAAAGCCGGGATCTTTCTTGCCGGTTGTACTCAGGCACCAAAGGATATTCCCGACACTGTCGCCCAGGCATCAGCCTGTGCCGCAAAAGTTTGCGGAATCTTTTCCGGGGATACCATGAAGAAAGATCCGATGATCTCCACCGTAAACAACGAATATTGTACGGGCTGCCAGAATTGCGTCAAGGTTTGTCCTTACGGAGCCATTGTGACCGAAGAAGTTCCGATGGGCCATGGCTCGAAAGAGATGCGTACCGTAGCCAAGATCAATGAAGGGGTTTGCCAGGGATGTGGCTCCTGTGTGGCGGTTTGCCGCAGCATGGCCATTAGCCTGGCCGGTTTTACAGATCTTCAAATCATTAACGAGATAGTTTCAATCTGATGGAAGCAGTAGCAAATAACCAACTTGTAAGCATTGAAAAGCCCGAAATTGTGGCTCCGCCCAATTGGGAGCCTGTGATCATAGGGATTCTCTGCAACTGGTGCTCTTACGCCGGTTCCGATCTTACCGGGACTTCACGCATCCAATATCCCCCCAATATCCGGATTATCCGTGTACCCTGTTCATCCCGCGTGGATCCTTGGTTCCTGATCAAATCGTTGCAGACCACAGCCGACGGAGTCCTCGTTTCGGGATGCCATCCCGGCGACTGTCATTACATCAGCGGAAATTATTATGCCCGCCGGAGGTTTCTGGTCACCAAGAAGCTGCTGAATTTTGTCGGTTTTCATGAGGACCGTATTCAGTTTTCGTGGGTTTCGGCAGCCGAAGGACCTAAGTTCGCCAAGGTGGTGGCCAAGGTGACCGAGGATATCAAAAAACTCGGCCCGCTTCATTTGTATAAAAAAGAAAACTTCGAGAAATAATGGACTACACAAAACAAATCCAGGAGATCGCTTCGAAGCTCTTTGCTGAAGGAAAGATCGACGTTTTCGTCGGTTACCGGCTTACGGGTTTCGATGAGAACCAAGTCCCGGTGCTGATCAGAGACCAGAAGGATGTATCCCAACTGGTTTTCAATGACAGGTCGGTCTTTAACCTGGTCAATTACCTGAAATACGAGCATACACGTAATAAACGGGTAGGATTGGTCGTGAAGGGATGCGATAGCCGGTCTTTGAACCTTCTGCTGACCGAAAGCCAGGTAAAGCGCGACAAGCTTTACGTGGTGGGCATCGCCTGCGAAGGAGTGGTGGACGAACAGGGCAACAAAATGCAGAATTGCATGGAGTGCGTGTTCCCCGATGCCATTGTGGCCGACGAAATGCTCGGAACGCCTCACGAAGTCCGCAAATATAAAGTGAATGCCGATATTGACGAACTGGCTTCAAAAGGACTTGTTGACCGCCGCGTCTATTTCGAGGAGGTATTTGAGAACTGTATCCGTTGTAATGCTTGTCGTCACTCATGTCCGTTGTGCTACTGTGCCAAATGCTGTATTGACCAGGAGACAGCGACATTATATAACGGGGCCAATACCACTTCGGGCGCCTTCCATGCCCTGATGACGTGGTCACTGCATCTGGCCGGCCGTTGTGTTGATTGCCGTAATTGCGAGAAAGCCTGCCCAAGCCATTTACCGCTGCACCTGTTGCACAAGTGGAACGAACGCGTTATCTACGAAAATTTCCAGGAACATCTTGCTGGCGTGCATGAGGGTGACCGTGGCGCCTTTTATAAATACAGCATGCAGGATCCAGATGATTTTATAATGTAATCCGAACTTTCTGTTATGAACGTTGAAATATTTGTTACCGATAAAGCTGGCTTGCAGAAATTCTACGAAGCCATTATTGCCAGAAATGAAACCTGGGCCCCGGTTGAGAAATTCGGAAAGTTTGATTTCAAACGGGTTTCAAGCCTTGGTGAATGTGATCCCGATTCCCCCATCGCAACGACCAGGAGCGCCAAACCGCTTTTTTTTCCGCGTTCGGCCAAGATCATGAAATATACAGCCGACAGTACAGGAACCCGAGTAAAGGAGACCGACGAAGACCCGTTTACCGCCAAACGCGTGATCCTAGGGATGAAACATTGCGATGCCCGCAGTTTGCAGGTTCTCGATAAGGTGTATAACTGGGATTACATCGACAATGACTATCAGAAACGGCGTCAGAACACAGTGGTTATTTCCACCCGTTGCGATAAAGCGGAAACCCACTGCTTCTGCACCTCGCTCGACTATGACGTGGAAAATCTTGACGCCATGGATGTGCTGATCGTGAACGGAACCGAGGGAAAGGTCCACATTACGGCAAGAACTGAAAAAGGGGATGCTTTCCTAAAAGAAAATCTTGATCCTGCATCCTGCATCTTGCATCCTGTATCTGATGAGGAGCTGAAAAAACAGTACCAGGCTTTCGCAGCTTCCTTCCGGCTGAAGATGAATTACAAAGAGATCAATGAAAAACTCTCGAAAATCTTCGATTCCCCGGAATTTGAAGACGTTTCAGCCAACTGTATCAGTTGTAACACCTGTGCTTTTGTTTGTCCGACATGCCATTGCTTTAAGATCTCTGATGAGCGGGTAAAAGATACCGGTGTCCGTTATAAAAGCTATGACTCCTGCAATAACGGTTATTTCACCCTGATGGCAGGCGGCCATAACCCGCGCCCGGTCAAGTATCGCCGGTGGAGGCAACGCGCCCTGCACAAATTCGTTTACTATAAAGAACGCTTTGGCGAAAATCTTTGTGTGGGTTGTGGGAAGTGTGCTGTCTCGTGCCCGGTGAATATCAGCATTTTTGAGGTGGTGAACCAGGTTGCTAGCAATGAGGTAGTTTAGTTTAAAACTCAAAACTCAAAGGTCAAAACTACAATTCAAAAATTAAAACTTTTATCCTGCCAGATTTACACCAGGTATTGAATTTTAAGTTGTCATTTTGAGTTTTGAATTAAAAAAATACAAAGAAGAAAGTTATTCAATATATAAGGAGATGGAACAGCTGCTCGTACCGATGATCTGCAAGATCGACAAGGTAATCCAGGAAACACCCGATATACGCACCTACCGGTTGAAGTTCAAAGAAGAGGGATTGACAGAGAAATTCAAATGGATGCCCGGTCAGTTTGTGGAATTTTCCTTGCTCGGCTCCGGAGAATGCACGTTTTGTATCGCCTCTTCAGTGACCCGTAAGGGTTATTTCGATTGCTCCGTCAAACGTGCGGGGATCGTCACGGCCGACATCCATTCCGGTCTTGAAGAAGGCGATGAAGTGGGTATCCGTGGTCCTTATGGAAACTGGTTCCCGCTCGAAGATATCAAAGGGAAGAATCTGTTGTTCGTGGGTGGCGGTATCGGTCTGGCCCCGTTGCGTTCATTGATCCAGTATTGCATCGACAACCGCAATGATTACAAGGATTTCACCATTCTTTATGGTGCCCGTACATCAGCGGACATGTGCTATAAGGAGGAGATCAAAGAGTGGCAGGACAATAAGACCCTGAAAGTAATTCTTACCATTGATAAGCCTGAAGAGACATGGACAACCAACGTGGGCGTTGTCCCCAAGATCCTTGAAGAGGTGGTTAAACCGGTGATCGAAAACACCAAAGTGATCACCTGCGGACCTCCCATTATGATCAAATATACCATCCAGTCGCTGTTAAAGCTCGGATTTGCCGACAAGGATATCATCACTACCCTGGAAATGAGAATGCAATGTGGCCTGGGAAAATGCGGCCGGTGCAACATCGGATCGACCTATGTTTGTAAAGATGGTCCAGTATTTACCAATGAGCAATTGAAAAGATTGCCGGACGAGTTTTAGAAAACCGTGAACTATTGTTAACGGTCACAATTCTCTTCTTTTCAAAAGGTTATTTTACGATTACTACCTTCCTTTCATCCTGTTTAGTTACCTGGTGCATGAATTCTACAAAATCATTGTATTGATTGGCGGGATACCGTCCCTTTTCCAGGACAGAATAACGGTAAAGTGTAAGGGTTTGTCTATCGGTTTTCACCTCAGATTTCAATCGCCCAAACGGAGTTTTCAGTTCTGCCGGCAAAGGTATGTTTTCAATCTTGTAACCTGAAGGTATTTCAACGATAACTGTATCAGTATCAATAAAGGGACGGGAGATAATAAAATCATATTTACGATGATCATCCCGTTTACCTTTTCCGGGTGTATCGAGGAAGCGGTTCATAGAGATGAACATCCGGGTTCCGCTTACCGTGGAGAATCTGGGAATATCAGCAGTCACTTTTTCCTCTATTACCGGGATACGGTCACCAGAAACGGTGAATGACATTGAATTGAAGACTACACCGGGAACATCATAATGGCGAAGCAACGCTTTTTTCTGTTCATCCGGGCTGAGGAATGGTAGCTCCAATTTCCCTTCAACCTGCAACCCCCTGTAAATACTTCGAATTTTAACAGTTGCATTACCTGTTTCATTGAGGATCAAATGAGTTACTCTGGAACTGGTATTCTGTTCTTTAGGATAAACAGGCGTACGTGTCAGCGCTCCTCCTTGCGGTGTTACGATAAGTACATACCGGTTATCGGTAAAATCACCAAGGAACCCAAAGGGCATTTTCATATTGGTGCACTCAAGCCATACCGTATCGTTTATCATGGGAACACAAAGGATGATATGGTTGAACCGATCACTTGGGAAATCCTCTTGAACTTCTTCAGCATTTTTCCCTGCCCTTACCAGGGTATAATAGGAAGGAATGCCTGCCGCTTTCAGCAAAGCCGAGGTATAATTGACCAGGCCTTTGCAATCGCCATACCCAAGACGGGCAACATTCTCGGCTGTTTCAGACTGAATCCCGCTAATGCCGACAGTTACACATACGTACCGGCAGGTTGACTGCATGAACTTGTAAATGCGTTTTACCTTTTCGGTTTTATCTGTAACTCCGTCAATCAGTGCATTCACCTTTGCATGGATCGAAGTGTTCAGGGTATCCCGCGCTTGGTTCAGGGAGGCCTCCCATTCGCCAACCGCTTTCCAGGAACTGAAATTGCCAGAATAATCGTTTACCTCATATGTATTGGGTTCAAGATATATTACCGGGGAAAGTTCTGTAATGGGAGGGCATAGGGGTTCATCAACGATGGCTGGCAGTTTATTCATTTCCCATGACTTGAACTGTTTCCCGTCGACCGAAATAATGGCATTGCCTTGTATCCGCATTTCCTTGTATCGGGGAAAGATGCCTTCATCCGTGCGGATCTCCAACCTGGCTGATTCCACTGAGGTGTGATACGAGTCTTGTACCTGCCAGGTGGGATAATGTAGCATGCGGTGAAAAGATTGTTTGATAAAATATTCTACGGTAAACGGATATACAGCAATCAGCGGATCGATTACTTTAATGCGTTGATCCGAATAAAGAAGTTCATCGTCTATGGCGCTTTTGTCGATGATATCTTTCTTCCCCAGTTTTTTTATCAGTCTTCCATCCGCATCATAAACAAAACCTTCAAAACGGTCAACATCCGACCAATTATTGTAAGGAATAGCAGCAATTGCCATTTCCGCAGCTTGACCTTTCAGGATTGTCAAAACCGTATGCATTGTAATAGTCTCTGTATATAAAGAACTGATGTCAATGACCCATTCATTGCACCGGATAACAGCAGAGGCATCCCTTAAAAGTGAAGTATCAATTGTGGAAACCGGGTAATGGAATTCCTGACCTGTTGCCAATTGGTTCAAAAGAAGCATAGGAACCAGGAATATCAATTGAAACTGTCGCATGGTCATATTTTTTTGAAAACAATTTGTTGGGACTGTTTTGCAATTACCTGCGCGAAGAACTCACGAAGGGGAAGATATTCTCCCACATAAAAATTGGCTTTCGTGATTGATATCTGGACGTTGACAATGATCTTCCCTCCTTCAACTGTGGTCATTAATTTGTACGAACCGCCCTGATCGGGAAGAGCCAGGCGGACATTCTGAGGATAGGATTCAACGGTATATCCCCCGGGGATTTCGAATGTGAAAATATAGGATTCTTTGAAGGGGCAACCAAAATCGATCGGCAGGAACCGTTTCTCTTGTGGAAAGGAGTAGTCGAACTGGTTTAGATTTGCAAGGATATTCATATATATCAGATTCCCCGCCACCTGTGAGATATCTGTGCTCTTTATTTTATATCCAGTTAAAAGTGGTTTGTTTAAACTGTCAAGGTTCTCAAACATGATATCTTCCACTTCCCAGCTTTTCAGATTTTTTTTAAGGTTTCCGATATACTCTTCCTTTCCTGCCCCACTGCATGCTGCGCGTATATTGCGGGCCGGATATCCCAAGGCAGAAAACTGCATTGTACCGGAGATCTCACCCGTTGTATCAATTTTCAGATTTGCCTGGTAGAAGACATTGTTCTTCTCATTCGTCAGCAGATCAACCCACCGGACATTTTCCGGCATGACCACCAATCCTATACCGTTGAGACACTGAAATGGCAGCATATTGTAAGGAAGCCAGCGTTGTGTGGCATCCAGAAGGTATTCTTTATTATCAATGGTCACAGAGCAGATGACATGATTCATCGCAGCCAGGGAGGTACTGTATTCCGATAATATACCATGATCCCGTGTGCTGAGCAATACAGGATTAGCCGTCAATCCAAGTTCACGCATCAAGGTGATCAGCAGCAGATTGATATCAGCTGAATTACCTGTCTTATCAACCCAGGTTTTCGTCAGTTTATTAGAAGTATATTTCGAATAATTACCATTCCATTTCAAAGAATTCCTTATCCGGTCGAATCCCATCAGCATTTTCTCAAAAGGCGCTTGGGTTGCGGTATTGATGACTGCGGCAAGATCATCAGTAGCCCCTCCTTTTTTTAACTGGATGCCAAAGTCATCATCTTTCAGCATATCAGCCCCAACCTGGGCCCAGGTAGTGTTCACCGGAACCATTTCCTGATGGGGAAATTTATAGGAGCGAAGGGTGAATTTGGCCTTGCTTGTATAATTTTCTATCGAATTGACATAAGGTTCCTCCACGATGGCAGGTACATCCCTTGCGGCAAGGTGAAGAACATTGTCGTCATAATATAATGACGAATAATTGCCCTGCCTGTCGGTAATGGAACTGGAACTTGTGGAAGCTTTATTGATGAAGAAGGGAACCGTGCCATAAAACTGAGTATTATACTGATAAAATTCAGGGATCATCACTTTGTATTCGCTCCACCGGACCGGAATGGATTTCTGGAACGTCCAATCGCGTAGATAACGAAAAAACTCTGACTTGATTATGTATTTGAGTTCAATAACAGATCCCTCTTTTACTGCCGGGAAGGTAAACCGGTAATTCCGCTTATAACTGTCTTCCTCCTCCCAAAATACAGATTCATCCTTTACTTTAACCTCCACTACTTTGTCATTCTCCAGATTATAGGTCTTTGCCTTGAAAATTGAATTTTCTCTTTATTGTTTGGATTTTGGTAAAGCGGAATGGACCAGTCTGCATAACTGTACCCTTCTTTTTTAAAAATCTTAATTCGCACCAGTCTTTCAAACAACATAAAAAAACCATTCTCCGGATCATATTCAAATTTTGTTGACCCGATATCATTGAGTATCATGGCTGAAGCCGCCGTATCTGTTGGACAACGCATCATTTTCAGGTCATCAGGATTCATTTTCAGGTAGGAGATAGTTTCCTGTGCAATGGAATGGGTTGTAAAAACAAGTATAAGCAGTAACTGAGTGATGACAATAAGAACGTGCCGCGAGATCTTCAGAAATGCTTCTTCTGTTGATCTTAATGATGCAAGTGCCTTGATTCCCGCAGCAGCGTGAAGTTGAGATTTGAGAAGAAACCGGTGCTTACTGTCGCCTTCAATAATTGTCACAGAAAATTTGTCATCCGCCATATAGATTGTACTTTAGATGAATAGGTATTTTGATTGAAACCCTGGTCCCGTCAGGTTATTGAAATCATCAAGAAGATCAGACACCTCAATGTTAACGAAATGCGGACTTGTAATGAATGTAAATAGCTTGTTTTTGGAATCGGTCATTAGAAAAAACATTAAAGAGCCAAGGTTCTTCCAATAAAATGACCGGGCGAAGTTACGTAAATAATTTGGTAAATACCCAGAGATATTTTACCACCCTAAAGATGAAAATGCAATAAAACCTTGTTAAATGTGGTTTATCTCTCTGCTGTTTTTTACGATGGAAGTCACAGGAAGTTTGAGTCGTAACGTTAATGTTACGACTCTCTTCAACAACAGAACAAGGAGGAATTATTCAATATATGTCAAAGTTGTATTCAAAACGGATCTGCCAGTTTCATCATGAATTTAAAGAATTGGCATTTTTATTTGACCGAATAGAGTTTGATCACCTCTCCGTCCACCTTGTAAAACATTTCACCGCCATCGCTGAAATGGGATATGTTATAAAACAGCAAATCTCCATCTTCAACTCCGCGAATACGCATATTGTCGAGGTCGACAGAAGCAAACTCCTTGAATTTCATTTTTACCGCATCACCACTGGTAAAGATTGCATAATCCTGGTAGGTGTCGTCAGCATTCATAAACTTGGAGGCCTGGTAAAAAGGCACCGTTGGAGTTTTTACGATTCCTTCAATTTTTATGGTTTCAGGATTTATTTTCACGATACCTTTTTCACAATTCAGAATAATTTTTTTCTCTTTTTCAAAGTAATACATTTTCCAGGCATCGCCCAATTTCTCTTTGGCTACAGGAATACTGTTCAAAACATTGCCCGATTTAGGATCTAAAATGAAGAAATTTTTATCCGTTGCGCAGAATAATTTCCCATCAATCATTTTTAGACCTGCAATAAAATCAAACTTGTCCCTGGCCTTTTTTTCGATGGTTTCGTTACTCCAAACTTCCTTTCCTGTGGCGGCATCATAAGCGATAATACCATACTTGTCCTTATTATTGTACTCATACCTGTTTATCGAAGGACCGTTGGTCTGGACAATGGTGGCACATTTGAGTTCATCACCGCCATAACCCATGATGACCAACCCATCGGATACGAAAAACGAAGGGATTTTCTGTGCATCCGGGAATTTTTCCGAATCCCAATTCTTTGCTCCGGAATTGGCATCGTAACATGTAACGATATTTTTCACTTTGTTTACCACGTACGTTTTCCCATTCAGGGTTACCGGATCAGGAGCAGGGAATGGTGTAAGCAAACACTTACTGAGCCCGGACGTTTTTATTTCACTGGAGGTAAAAAAACCTTCCCACATCAGATCTCCATTCTCAGGATTTAACACGGTAAGTCCTGTATTCGCTTTATTATCCGGGTTATGTTCAACAAATAACTTACCGTCGTCATAAAGCAATCTGATGAACTGATCGCGGTTGGTTACCCAATCCATGGCGTAGGTTATGGTATAAACTTTACTCCACAACTCCTGATCTGTTTTGGAATTATACCCTTTAAACGTCATTTTCCTTTTTGGAATATCTATCCCGGCAAGAAACCTGAATGCTTCATTGGTTTCTCCCAACATCAGGATATACATATTCTTATCGGGAATGTCGATGATCAGGGAATGTTGGCGGCTACCCAGGTATTTCTTTTTATTAAAATACGGGTCAATATCGGTAACCTCTTTTCCGTCGGTAACGGTAAGGAATGTTTCATTGCCCTTTCCTGAAATAATCTTGACGAGGTCATAGTAAGTCATGATAAAGCAGTCAAAGTCCTTCGCCTTGCCTGTGAGTGTTATTGGTTTTGACCAAAGTGTTTTCCCCGTATTCACTTCCACCAAATCAACACTTTCCTTTGCAGGCAATAATACCCCATTGGTTCCCGGATCATAATAGTTGCTGAAACCGGAGGAGAGCTCATAGTTTCCGAAATCAGATACATATTTGTCGCTGCTCCAAAGCAACTTTCCGGTTTTACCATCAATGAAGTATTTCGTTGCAATTCCTTTTTTTGTGTCTTCATCGTACACAAGTATTACATTGGCATACTTGTTCCAGAATTGGTTCGAAAATTTTTTATTGTTAAAATCCTTTTCAAAATTCTTTTGCCACAGGATTTTTCCGGTAATACCATCGAACATCAGCATATCCGACTTAGTGGAACAAAGAAAAAAATTAAAATCGCTGGTATGGGTATAACAGTGTGTTGAAGGGGTAAATGGAAGCTTGATGCTCTGAAGTTCACGGAAAGCAGGTCCGCCGGCAATTAAATCTAATGCAGGGATCAATAACATGAACAATAACATGAACATTGTTGCAAGAACCAGGTGACGTCTGATCAATTGAGTTTTCATAGGTTTGATTTTATTAATGAATTGATAAATTATTCTTCAAAAACTTTCCAGGAAAACCGATGTTTTGGTTCGTGAAATTAACAACCTAAAATCTTCCTTCGGAAATTTGACAGATTGAATACGAAATTGCAAGCAGAAAAAGGGGTGTTTTTTTCATAAACAGGTTTATTGAATAACGGGCAAAGGTGAGGTTCAAATTCATAACCGGCAATCACCATTTCATGTGATTTTGCAAGGGGATCGAAAAATTAAGGAAGCGGGAAATTCAATGCTTCATGTACACGAGCAAAGCCTCTGTGCGGGTGTTTACCTGGAGTTTCTGGTAAATCTTCCGGATATGGGTACGTACGGTCTCGATACTGATAAATAACGAAGCCGCGATCTCTTTGTAGAGGTATCCCTTTGACAGGTAGGCGAGTATTTCTTCTTCCCTTGCAGTGAGGCCTGATCCTGGGAAAGAGTGATGGGACGGTTTGGCAAAAGTCTGAACTACTTTCCTGGCAATTTCACCGCTCATGGGCGATCCCCCCTGAACCAGTTCACTGATTGCTTCGAGAAGCTTGGCAGGAGGGGTCTTTTTAAGCATATAACCGGTAGCGCCGGCTGCCAGTGATTTGAATATCTCCTCAGCATTATTAAAAACCGTGAGCATCATGATTTGAATTTCCGGGAACATATTCCTGATACCGACCACGCATTCAATTCCATTCATACCGGGCAGATGGATATCCATTAGTACCACCTGAGGTTGATGATGGATAATTTCGCGGAGAGCCTCTTCTGCCGTTGAACAGGCTGCGACACACCGGTACCCCGTCGAGCCGTTGATCAGAAATTTTAACCCTTCACGTACGGCTTGGTCATCCTCCACAATCATTACTTCAATTTCTTCAGACATGGCTCGTCATGGTTTAATAAATCCCGGAATACAAATGTATTATCTGAAAACAGAAGATGCATCACCATTTAATGTGACTTTTCATAATCCGGCAGAAAAACAGACAATTCAATGGTTGTTCCTTTCGTAAACCCGGATGTGATATCAAACCGGCCTCCAAGGTCTTCCATCCGCTTGCGCATATTGATCAAACCATTTCCCCACCCTTTTGTCTCCTCAACAGAAAACCCCTTACCATCATCAATTATATTGATTTGAAAGTGTGATGCGGTGAGTTGCAGCTTAATATACACCTTGTGCGCACCCGAATGCTTTACAATGTTATGCAACGCTTCTTTGACGGTCAGGAACAGATTCCTCCTTAACTCCGATGTCATGGGCAGCGAAGAACCCGATTCAGGCAGCAAGAATTGACCATCAATTCCGGCAGATTCAAGATAGGACAGCGTATATTGCCTGATATAGGAAGTAAAGCTGTCGAAGGTATCATTGCGGGGATTCATGGCCCAGATAATCTCACTCATATCATCCACGACATTTCCGGAAATGTCTGATATCTGTTCAATAATCTGTCGCGATTGAATAGGATCATGTTGTTGTTTTTTGGCCAGTTCACTCAGAATGGAGATGCGTGTCAGGCTTGCTCCAAGGTCATCATGCATATCTTTGGAAATCCGAAGTCGCTCATTTTCGATGGCACTTTGTTGTTCCAGTATATGGATTCGTCGTTTATAACGAATCGAATTTAATTTTCTTGCCACGTATGCTGTGACGAGGGTGATCATGGAAACCAGTACCAGCAGGAACCATCCGGTCTTCCATACAGGCGGGTTATGTGTGATCACGAGCAGTGTAACCGGCTTGCTCCAGTTTAGCCATGGATCAGCGCATTTAACCAGCAACCGGTATTTCCCGTAAGGCAGGTTACGATAATTGAATTCAGCATCGGGAGAGGGTTTGCTCCAACTTTGCGGATATCCGTCGAGTAAAAAGGAAAAAACCTGTGAACCGGCATAACTATATGTATAGTCGGCGCTGAAGACCCTGCCGCTGATATGAGGCGCTTTCCGGTCCAGTATTATTGATGTACTATCGGGCGGAATTCCTTCAGAATATGCCGAATCAGAAACCATAAGAGAGATCAGCCTGACTTTTGAAGTTGTTTTCCGGGGATTGAACCAGGCGGGATCAAATCCGTTAATACCATGGATTCCACCGAAATAGAGTTTTCCGTCCGGTGTTCGGCAAGCAGCATTTGAATTGAATTCAAGTGACTGGAGATTGTTCCGCATGTTGAAATATACAACCCCTTGATGTTTAAGGTTGATACATCCCATGCCGTGATTGCATGTGAACCAAATCCGGCCCATGTCATCTGGCAGCAACGAATAAATGATCTCGTTCTGCAATTCCTTGAGACAGACAGGGATCTTTTTTTGCTTCCCGTCCTGGCCGAAGATCTCAATGCCATTGCTAGTCGCTGCCCAGATATTTCCTTCGTAAACAATCAATGAATATACGGCCGTATTTGCCAGTTGATTTTGGACTTTAAAAATACAGTTCTTGTGATATCCCGATTTTTTCATCCCCCGGTAAAGTCCGTATTGATTACCGATCCAAAATGCATCCCCGGTGCACAAAAATGTTGAAACAGGAACAAAATCAATAGTTTGGAGGATGTAGATGTCATCACCTGAAATATAACGACGCAACTGTGTATCGCAAAAAAAAGTAAGCGTATCATCATTTTCGGGAATCAGTTTTGCTTTGCTGCAATAAAGCGCTTGTTTGAATATGGTATGGCCGGCCTGGTCCAGTACTTCAAGTCCACGGGTAGTTGCAATCCAGAGCCTTCCTTTCCTGTCGACAGTCATATCAAGAAAATATATCCCATTCCGAAAACCTTTATGATATACCTGCCTGGACCTGGACAAATCTGGTGTTATCCTCCAAAGCCCGTTATTATATGTGCCGGCCCAGATTTCATTGTTGAACCAGGTGAGGCAACGCGTAAAGCCGATATCAGAACGATTGAACCGTACTGCTCCCGGAGAGTACAGCAAAACGCCATGACCGTCGGTTCCGAACCAGATATTGTTGTGGTTATCTTCGAAAACCGATCGTACATCGGAAGAAATTGAGTCTATATGCATTCCGTCCTGGTAACGAAACTTAATCTGCCGCAGAGCTCCATCTGAAATCCTGTATAGCTGATTATATTGATTCGTTATCCAGAAGTTGTTCTTGCTGTCGATAAAAAGGTTCAAATTACCCGAAAGCCTGGTATTGAAGAGTATCTTCATTTCACCTGTTCCGAAGTATTCGTAAATCGTGCCGTGTTTTAGTATAAACATCCGGCCATTCCTGTCTGTGGCTAAGGCCTGGCAGAAAGGGATTGGCATCCACTTCGCGCGGAAGTTTGATCCTGTATTTTCTTTATCATGGGTAATGATGAGCATCCCAGATTCATTATAAATCAGTAATTCACCGGATTTGCTCCTGATTGCATGTTTGGGAATAAAATTTTCAGGTAGTTTTTGTGATGTTTCAAAAATGAGGTTCTGGCGAATTATCCGGTCATCACCTACCAGGCAAAATTTAATTTCCTTGATCCAACCAGTCGGCTTGTAGTTTATTGACGGATCAAATAATACAGGATAGCTGTTATCCTTGCGAAAAGCAATAGAAAATTTTCCCGTTGAAGTATTGAAGTTAAGCAGGGATGAAGAAGTAGAGATGGTGAGAATTCCCGGGCTGCCCTCAATGAGGTCGCGCATAAGATTGTCGGTATGGGTATATACTCCGTCGATGGGTACCCTAAACGCTTTGAACTTTTTCCCGTCGAAATAATGCAAACCGTCTCCTGTTGTCATCCAGATCAGACCGTGGCTATCCTGGATGACCCTGCTAACCATACTCTGCCGGAGACCTTGCTCAACACCAAATGGAGTAACAAAAAGAGTCTCTGTTAACTCACCCCCCTGGCCAAAGAAGAATAAATGGGAACAAACTATTAAAACAAGAAGACAGATTTTCAGAAAGTTCAATCGACGGTTATTTCAGGTAAAGGAAATAATTTCAGAAGGAAGTCACGCGATAAAGTTAGGATAAAACAGGTATACCAGCAATGGGAAGATCGATATTTTCCAAGCGAAACGGCTGAAAACATTCGTGATAAATACGATGAAGAGATAAAGCGTGTTCCTGAAATGCATATTTCAGGTCAGGATATCCTTCCGGCGGTATATCAATCCGGATAACAGTATCAGTAGCGTAATGGTCCCGATGAAGGCGGCAGTCCTCCACATTTCAACTCCGTACGTTGGCGAGAGTAAATCAACGTTCACCCATTTGAACGGGCTGAGATAGCCGAAGGTCCCGTCAACTCCCGACATTCGTGAAATGCTGTAGAGGAAATAGAGAACCAGAACCAGTCCGACACAAAATGAAGTAACAGGTCGTGCCCGTTTCATCATCACTGAGATTAAAAATCCGAGTGCGCCAAACAGGAGGTTAAGCAACAGGGTGTACAGTGAAATCACCAGGAAGGGATGGATTTCAAAGGTGCCTTTTTTATACACGTGGATGGCAATAAACCCGATCAGGGTGACCAGGATGTTCAGGATGACGATATTAAGACAAACCAGTAACAACTTTGATATGAATATTTTGCTGCGTGTTATGGGTCGGGACATCAGATATTCGGCAGTTTTCCCGTATTCCTCTTTCAACAGGATATTGGACGACAGGATAATGGCGTAAATACTTCCAAGGAGCATCATGTATATGAGATTGTTGGCAGCATAGAATCCCATGATGGAAAAGATGTCATTAATATTTGCAAAACCCCTCATTTTAATGACAGCAGCAGGAACAAGTTGAATCATTCCTGAGATCTGTTGCTGGTACTGGAGAACCGTCCTGAAAAATGACATGGTGAAAAAAACCAGCAATCCGATCACAACCGACCAGAGTATAAGACTCCGTGCATTTCTTCGCAACTCCAATTGAAAAAGGATCCGGTTCATTTTGCTCACTTATTTGTAATAATGCAGAAAGATCTCCTCTAGGGATGGTTCCTCGATGGAGAGGTCTTCGATCTCTTGTCCTGCCATTTTTCCAATCAATACATTAATATCTCCCGAATAGAAGAATATCAGGTTTTTACCTGTCCCCGATTCCACAGGACCGATTCCGCCAAGGTCGAAATCTTCAATGGTTTTATCAACCGGGAAGAGTATCCTTACTTTTTTCAGCTGTTTTTTCCGCAGGGATGCGATCTCCTCAACGTTCACAATCGTTCCGTCCCTAACGATCGCCACGGTTTTACAGAATGCCTGAACCTCGCTCAGGGTGTGCGACGAGAAAAAGATGGTGGTTCCCTGCCGGTTCTCCTCGTAAAGGAGTTCAAAAAACCGCGATTGGATCAGCGGGTCAAGGCCGGATGTAGGTTCATCAAGGATCAGTAGTTCAGGTCTATGGATCATGGCTTGGATGATCGAAACCTTCTTTTTGTTTCCCATGGATAATTCGGGGATTTTCCGGTCGGGATCGAGGTCGAAAAGGTCAAGTAGATAACGGATCCTATGATCATAGTTTTCCGCGCTATAGAATGCCGCCATGAGCTTCAGGAATTCCAACACCTTCATCCGGCCGTAAAGGTTGGCATCGGAGGGAACATAACCGGTACGACTGCGGATCTTTTTGGAATCCCTCACCACATCAAGTCCGAAAATAGATGCGCTACCGGATGTGGGAAATATCAGGTTCAGCAGAATGCGGATAGTCGTGGACTTTCCGGCGCCATTGGGTCCGATAAAACCGAAGATATTACCTTCCGGAATTCGTAGATTAAGATCCTCGATCCCCCGCGACCGTCCATAGGTTTTTGTCAGATGATTAATTTCGACGATATGCATTTAAAGATAAATTCCATTAAAACGACATGAAAGGTACGACATTTCGATTAGTTTCATGGATGTCCACCACCTCTATACAATAAGCGCCTCTACCGGAGTTCTGTCGTTATAATTTTAGACCGTATTGGTCCGTATTGGTTTTCGTTTTAAAGTTCTGGATTTCCATTGGGAATAAGAAGCAAGCATTTAACAAATTAATAATGTAATCAATGAATAGAATCAATCGATTTAGAATTGCAAGTGCCTAATTAAAAATCAGTTAACGCACAACTATACAAAATCCAAACAATTAAATATCTTAGTTTTGTCCATTATATTCTAAAAGAAAGTAAAAATGACGCTCCACGACCTCCTCGATAAAATCTTCCATGATCCTGCAACTAAATTTGAACTTGCTGAATTCGACAGTATCAAATTGGATTATAATAAAATTTTAACTCTTGTCACCAAACCAGGAACAGGAAAGAATACCGGCAAAACCATCTATTTTTAAAGACATTGGCTTCTTTCCATTCTGATAAGAATGTAGTACAGATTTATATTGAAGATGGAAAATCAAATCCGGAAGAAGTTGTGGGACAATTGTGGATTTATAAACTTATCACCTATTACGATTATTTAAAGGATGAGATTGAGCAGGAAAAACCCATAAATCTGTTCCAGATAAAAGATTTAAGATCTAAAACTACACAAAAGTATAAAAATTTGAAAAAATCTGAATTTTGATAAAATATTTATTGATATAACAACTCATGGAAGAGAAAATTCATTTTCGAAAAATAAATAAAATAAAATGTAGTTTATATTATAAAGCACACTATATTTGCAACATGTTTAATAATTATAAAGAAATTATATGCAGAAAAAAGAATTATCACACGAAGAAAGCCTTCAAGTCATTCAAGAAATGATAGATATGGCAAAAAACAAGATTACAGAAACAGGGTTTCATTTCTTGTTATGGGGAATATTGATAATAGCCACCAGTCTAGCACAGTACATGTTAATTACTAATGGCATGACACATGTATCTTACTGGGTATGGGCAATAATGCCAATAATAGGCGCACCTGTGGCACTTATTTACGAATATAGAAGAGGCAAGAAGGGGAAAACTCGTAGCAAATTCGATAAAATGTATGGTTATCTATGGATGGGTTTTGTCATAACCCTAATCGTAAGCATCTTTGTCAGTCTCTCATTTGGAATCAATCCAATTGCATTTATTTTATTACTGGTTGGGTTAGCAACTTTCGTGTCAGGTGCCTTATATCGATTTGCACCCTTAATTTTTGGATCATTTGTATTTTGGATTACAGCAGCTATTTGCCCACAAACAGATGTCCCAAATCAACTTCTTATAAATGCATTTGCAATTTTTATTGGTTATATTATTCCTGGAATTTTATTGTGGAAAAGATATAAAGAAACAAAACATGTTTGAGCCATTAGACCCACTATTAAATTCCGAGTTGCGTCTTGCAGTAATTAGTTTACTTATTGGTTTAGAAGAAGCAACATTTATTTTTTTGAAAGAAAAAACAGGTGCAACTTATGGAAATCTGAGTGCACAACTTCAAAAACTAAATGAGGCAGGATACATTCAAATTACTAAATCTTTTAAAGGAAAGATCCCACTCACTACATGCAAGATTACTCCAAAAGGAATAGAATCTTTCGAAAAACACGTAAAAGCACTAATGTCATTCATAAATATCAAGAAAAATGAAAAGTAAACTCTTTTTAATCTTCACCATCTTCACCATATCAATAGTAGATGCACAAAACGCTAAATTAATGGTTGCTGACTATGGATTCAGAGCTGACTGGTTTGAGTCGAAAAATTATAAAAATGCTATCCTAATAATTCTGGGTGGCTCTCAAGGAGGAAACAGTATTGGTAACAGTTGGGCATCTGAATTAAATAAAAAAGGCTATCATGTAATGTCCCTTGCATATTTTCAGGATACAGGTTTACCGGCGCAACTAGAGAGGATACCACTTGAATATATGGACTTGGCGCTTAATTGGATCAAATCAAAACCTGAGTTAAAAAAAAGCAAAATTGGCTTGATCGGTGTTTCAAAAGGTGCAGAACTTGCATTATTACAAGCCAGTCGCCTTGCAAAATTTGATGCAGTGGTTGTTTTAACTCCTTCGAGTGTGGTGTGGCAATCAATTAATCATCAAGATTATTTCACTAAAAACTCATCATGGACTTTAAATGGTCAACCTGTCGACTTTTTGCCATATGATTACTCAAAAGGCTATTCCAATCTTTTTGAGTTCTATAACTCAGCAATAGATAAAATTGGAGATAATCAAGCCGTTTTAATTAAAGTGGAGAATATTCAGGCCCCGTTATTGTTAATATCCGGTAGCGATGATCGCCTTTGGCCTGCACAACGCATGTCTGAAATGATATTGCAAAGACTGAAAAACAATAATTTCAAGTTTCCTTACTATCATATAAATATACCAGATGCAGGACATATGCTGATAATGCCCAGTCTGTTAAGTATTAATCAAGAAAAAGATCAAGACTCAATTCTACCTGAAGAAAATATGTTTCAATTTCTTGGGGGGAAAAAGGAAAAGTTAATTGAACAAGTTAACGAAGTAGAATATGAGATTGAGAAATTCTTATCCACGTATCTGTTTTAACAGAAATTATAAAATGCAATAAGTTACCGCCTGTGTTTTCTTCTTTAGTGATAGTATTTTGTTAACAAAATGTTTCATTCTCGGTTTTTTGCAAGAAGTTTGGCGTTGCAGGGTTAAAAGTTGCACAAAGACCAGGCAAAGCGCCTACTATTAGTCCTGAGCAAAAAATCATGGTAATCCAGAAAGTCTGCTCTAAACCGGAGGGAGGTTACACTCACTGGTCTCAAAGTCGGATAGCCAAAGAAATAGGTATAAGCCAAAGCCGGGTATTTCAGATATTGAAGGATGCAGACATAAAACCCCATAAAATAGAATATTGGTGTGGCAAAAGCCCTGATCCTGAGTTTGAAAATAAATGAACAATAAAATTAAAAATTGTTCATTCTGTAGAATAATTATAAGAATTAATATTCTCAACTATAACAATCCTCTGTGCTGTCTCAAGCCAGGCCAAGATGTTGTTTTTCCTTTGGATGTTATATTTTGATTGGATTAAAAAAGTCTGAAACAGTTACTTCTGCCCGAATGCCTTGAACAACTGCCCGAACAGATTCAGCGCATCGGTAACCACTTTTTCATTTTCCACCGGTATTTTCAGGTAGGTTTTACCGGAAGCCGGGTCTTTATCGACAAGGGAAGATACCAACTTTTGTGTTGCTTCGGGCGAAGAAAATGTCCGGGCCAGCCCACTTAAAAATCCCAGTCCTCCTGCAATGAGCGCTGCCGGATCGGGCGCTTCCGCTGTCATAGATGACTGAGGAATGATTACCTCCGGTTCAGGCATGGGAACATCGTCATCGCCGGGAATATCACGAATGACTTCTTCCTCCTTTTGATCCTGCATATCTTGCATCTGATCCGTTTGTTGCAACTCGTCCGCTTCAGCTTCGATATCTGTGGGAATTTGAATGTCGGCCTCGACATCTGTAACGGAAGTAGTGGTAATTCCTTCGACGGTCTTCATGAATTCGCGGAACTTGTCTTCACCCATGAATATCGAATCTTCCCCATCATTCAAAATGCCGTCGAACAACAAACTTTTGAAATTTAACACGCCTATCATACGGTGTTCGATGGTGCCGGAGGAGACGAAATTGATAACCGAAACTTTCTTTTGCTGGCCATAGCGATGTACCCGTCCGATACGTTGCTCGAGCACGGCCGGGTTCCAGGGGATATCGAGGTTGATAATCATTGAGGCCGATTGCAGGTTCAGTCCGGTACTCCCGGCATCGGTTGATAAAAATACACGGCACGAAGGATCGTTGTTGAAATGGTCGAACAGCTCTTTCCGGTTACGGCTGGGCACACTGCCGTTCAGATACCGGTAGCCGATGTTCAGTTCGTCGAGTTCGCGGGCCACCAACCGGGTCATTCGTTCCCACTGGCTAAACACTACCAGTTTTTCATTATTTCCGTCGAGATATTCTTCAATGATGTTCATCAATTCCCCGATTTTGGTGTCATACCTGGTTTGCTGGTCGACAATATATGTGCTGTCGCACACCATACGCATCAGGTTGAGGTTGATCATCAGCCGCTGTCGGTCTTGTTCGTTGAGGAATCCCAGTTTTTTCCATTTGTTTACGATTCTGGCCACGATGTCGCCAAATTCCTCATGCATGTTCATTTGCTCTTCGGTCATGGAGACAAATAAATTTTTATCCATCCGCTCCGGTAGTTGCGACATCACCTCTTTCTTGGAACGTCGGATCATGATATCCGAGAGTTTCCGGCTGACTTCATGCAAATGGTTATACCCGATCACGCGTCCGGTTTCGTTCTTCACCTGGTAATAATCGAGAAATTGATAATATGGCCCCAGTTTGAATGGATCCACAAACTGAACAATGGAATAGAGTTCCTCAAGCTTGTTTTCGAGTGGTGTGCCGGTAAGTACCACGGCGTAAGGGGAACGGATCTTTTTCACGCTTTGCGCGATTTTTGTTTTCCAATTCTTGATCCTCTGGGCTTCATCGAGTATCACCAGGTCGAATTCCATCTGATTGATCGAGTCAAGGTCATTGCTTAGGGCATGGTACGATACAATCTTATAAAAAGTATCCGTTTCATACTGGCTACGGCGGATATGTGGGAGCCCTTCGATGACCTGGGCAGTTCCTGACGTGAACCGTCCGATTTCCGATTGCCACTGGTATTTCAAGGAAGTGGGGCAAACAATGAGTACACTCGATATCCCGGTTTCCACTTTCATCAGTTCAGCCAGGCCGATAGCCTGAATGGTCTTTCCAAGCCCCATTTCATCACAGATCATGCTTCGGCCTGCCTTTGCCGCGAAGAGAATCCCTTTTTGCTGGTAGGGAAATAGTTTTGTCGTAATGATCCCTTCAAGTTCTTCACCATCCGGATAACGTTCTTCGACCCACTGCATACGGCGTTGATTTTCCCGGGTTTCAAGAATAAACCCGAGTGCATCGTCATAACAACGGAAATCGGGATCAATGGCGCTGGCCCGCATCAGGAACTGCTCAAAGTTTGCATATCCGAAGGAGGTTAACGTCATCTCATTATCAAAATATTCCCAGGCAATGTTTTTGAATTTCACTGCAGAATCAATCCCAATCCGAAGTCTCACTTTACGTTCTTTCCCATATTGCAGGTACACCGAAGTGTATGGCGGGGTATAACCTTTTTCCAGCAGGGAAGCCAGGCGAGGGGTTGTTTGTATCTTCAGTAAAACAGCTTCGATGTGTTTACACGTACCCAGATGGTTTGTTTTAAAGTCCAGGCAGGTGCAAAAGTTCATCACCTGATCATTATTGCGGATGGCGACTTTATAAATGTTCTTTGTTTCGGGGTTATAAACTGAATAATCGCTGAATACCGGGTGCCCGTCGAGTTTTTTGATGTCGAAATTTTTTCCTGTTACAAATTGTTTCCGCAGAGCTACCTGCCAGGTTTCGAACGACATTTCGGTAGGTTTACGGTGATATGGAATGGTTTCCGGATTCTTTCCGGTCCTGTTTTTCATACCGGTGGCATTGGTTTTCTTTTGTGCCATAATTGCGGGGATCAAATGAAATCTAATGATAATTGGAAAGGAATTTTGCTCTCAATTTCCGGGAATAAAAATACGGAAAAGGCGGGATTTCTTTTACCTTATCGCCTAAAATGAATACTTTTACATAAAAATTCCCCGAAAATGAAAAAATATGCTACCCTGTTCCTCGTCTTATCGGTAATCCTTGCGACACGTCCTGCAAGCTCGTTTGCCCAAACCGGTAATCTCCCTAAGGATCAAAAATTCCTTTTACACCAGGAAGTCCCACATGATGCATACCTTCCTCCTCCTGCAAATCAAATGACTTCACCCGGATATCAATACAGGAGTTCCGAATTCTTTACCGTCCAGGTTAATGTGGATTCCAATGGAAACAATATAATCGGCGATGCTGCCAACGAACCTTCCATAGCGATCGATCCGACCGATCCGAATAAGATGGTGATCGGATGGCGCCAGTTTGACAACATAAACAGTGATTTCCGGCAAGCCGGATATGGCTATACAACCGACGGAGGACTATCCTGGACCTTCCCGGGAAAGATCAATCCGGGGGTTTTCCGATCCGACCCGGTGCTGGATTATGACACAGCCGGTAATTTTTACTATAACAGTCTCACTGCGAGTGGTAATCCTGAGATTTATACTACCAAAGTGTACAAAAGTACCGATGGGGGCGCCGGATGGGATGCAGGTGTAGATGCACACGGCGGAGATAAACAATGGATGACTATTGACCGGAGCGGTGGGATAGGAACCGGAAATATTTATTCTTCATGGACCTCTAATTTCAGTTCGTGCCTGCCGGGGTTTTTTACCCGTTCTATAGATGATGGGGCCAGTTTTCAAAATTGCATTGTAATTCCGGATGACCCCTATTGGGGCACCATGACCGTAGGTCCGGATGGGGAATTGTATGTAGTCGGCTCTGCCGGGTACAACGGCGGCCTGGTGGTGGCCAAATCGACAACCGCTCAAAATACCGCTTCCGCTGTAACCTGGGATCTTTCTGCTCTGGTGGATATCGATGGGTATATCACTAGTGTCTTGACAAATTAGTATAGAAACATTATCTTTGTGGAATAAAACCACAAAGCCATGACAAGGATGACATTTAAATTAAAATTAAAAGACCGTGAGTTTCTCACCAATTT
>JALNZC010000018.1 GCA_023229525.1 Bacteroidales bacterium | reverse complement strand
TAATGTGTCACCAGGATGAAAAATAACCATAAAAATATGAACCGCATCTCACTATCTCACTATCTCACCATCTCACAAACTCACGAGCTCGCCACCTCGCCAGCTACTTACATATGGGTAAAAACATGTAATTTAGAAAATGTTAAAGAAAAAATCAGGGTTAAATTACACATATTCAACGACATAAAAAGTTATCAACTTCGAAAATTTTTTATGCATCATATCAAATTAGTTATTAATTTAACATTCCTAAAAAAGGCATTAAAACATTTAAAAACAAAACATATGAAAAAAGAATTTTTACTTTTGGTTTTCTTGTTTGCTGTTAGTTATTTGGGGTGGGGGCAAACTAATCCGACAGCACAAAGTTTACCTTATACTCAAGATTTTAGCGGGCTCGCATGGACTTCAACAACTTATCTTACGGGGTGGCAAGGTTGGACAATTTCAACTTCACCAAGTTCTTCGTTTAACACTTCTGCTCCCACAGCCGACAGAGCTTTAGTTGCCTCTAGTACAGCGGCAACTAGTTCCGGTAATGTACACAACTACAATGGGACCATTGGGTTTTTAAATACTGGTTCTCTTGATTTAACAATTGTACTTGCTTTGAATACAACAAATTTATCCAATGTTCTTGTTAGTTATAAAATTGCTACAATGAGAAATCCTTATGATGGTGGTTCAAATACAAGAATAAATGAAGTAACTCTTCAATATCGTGTGGGCACTACTGGAGTTTTTACGAATTTAACGGGTATTGAGTATCAGAATAACACCACTACTCAAACAGGAACAGTAACAACCCCGCAGAATCAGGTGACCAAATCCATTAACCTACCATCTGCATGTAATAATCAATCAGTTGTGCAAATAAGATGGGCTTCAAGACAAGTTAGTGGCGGCGGTAGCCGTCCAAGTTTTTGTGTTGATGATATTTCTGCCAAAGGAGCACCTAGCACTCAGTCTTCCATTATTGTCTTTTCGAATGTTGTCTCAAGCCAGTTAGATCTTAACTGGACCGACGGCAACGGTTCAAAGAGGGCTGTGTTCGTTAAACAAGCCAATACCGGTACGGCCGCCCCTGTTGATAATACGACGTATGCCCCCAGTCTTACATACGGTAGTGGCGATCAAGCCGGCTCAGGCTGGTATTGCGTATTTAACGGAACTACCCATGCCAGTGGCATTACTGTTACTGGCCTTTCCGCCACTACTGATTATATAGCGATGGTTTGCGAATATAACGGGAGCGCTGGTTTAGAAATATATAACTCCAACTCTGCCACCGACAATCCAAAATATACAACAACCGGTTCGGAAGGATCACCGACTATTACCCTTACCGGCAGCTTAACCCCATTTGCCGCTACCCTGGTCGGAAGCACTTCCACAGAACAAAACTATACTGTCGCCGGCTCTTACCTTACCAATGATATAAGCATTGCTCCTCCATCAGGTTTTGAAATTTCAACAGGCACGGGTGGAGGTTTTAGTCCCACCAACCCAATTACTCTAACCAAAGATGGTGGTGGAAATGTGGCAACAACGACAATTTATGCCCGTTTTGCTCCGGTAGCAGCACAAGCCTATAGCGGTAATATTACCCATACAAGTTTCGGAGCTGTTACTCAAAACCAGACGGTAAGTGGTACAGGTATCCTTCCGGAGCCGACCAACCATGTTACGAATTTTCTGACTGATAAAGGCACTCCGACATATAGTGTGATCGAAGGTGTATGGAATGATGCTACCGGGGGGACAATCCCAGATGGCTATCTGGTGAAGGCAAGTACAGTAAGTTATGTTGATATTGTTGACCCTGTTGACGGAACGCCGGAAAGCGACGGAACCCTTGTTAAAAATATCGCCAAGACCGTTGAATTTGTATCTTTTACCGGTCTGACACCGAATACGACCTATTATTTTAAAATTTTCCCATACACAAACAGCGGAAGCAATATCAACTATAAAACCGATGGTACGGTACCCACTTCTTCTACTGCCACAGATGTAAAACCACTTTTAACATACACATGGAACGTTTCATCCGGTAACTGGAATACCGCAGCAAGCTGGACTCCCTCAAGAACCACCGCTTATTCGGATGATGTTCTGGTTTTTGACGGCAGTCTTCAGGCTACACCGAGCGTAACTATTGATTTTACATCTCCACAGACTGTCGGAAGGTTCCGGATTATCAACAATGCAGCCGTAACCTTTGCAACTAATGATGTTACACGAACTTTAAATATTGGCTATACCGGAATGGCATCTCCACAGTTGGAGATTGAATCAGGTTCTTCCTTGACTGTCAGCGCTTCCAATGGTTTTACCATCAATGTACTTACAGGTTTTACAGGCAGTATTTACGGTAATATGACTTTTACAAATGCTGCTCATAAATTGACTGCAGTCGATGTAAGTGGAATTACTTTTAATAGTGGTGCGATATTTACAGCAGGAACAAGCTTTAGTAGCAATCCTTTTGGTTCTTCAGGTACTGCTAATTCTGTTGTTTTTGGTAATGGATCCACCTTTCTTCAAATAGCTGGAAGTAATCCTTTCGCCTTAGGTCAGCCTTCAAGTATAGTGGTTTTTCAAACGGGGAGCCTCTTTAAACTCATGGGTGCTCTAACACCTTCAGTTTCAGGAAGAGTTTATGCTGATTTCGAACTCGATCATTCAGGACCAGCAATTACAATGTCAGGAACCGCTTCTATTTCTATGAATAATTTAACTATTACCAATGGAAGTCTTAACTTCAATATGACTGGAACACCTGGGCATTCAATCAAAGGGAATATTATTGTAAATGATACCCTTAGTTTCAACCCTGCCAGTGCAGGGACTGTAACCCTCAACGGTTCAGCTACACAAACAATTTCTGGAACAGGCACGGTCAGTACCGGTACAAATTCAACAATAGCAATTGATAATAATACTGTTGCAGACAGAGATATTACTTTCGGAGGAATGCTTACTGTTAACTCCGGAAAAACTTTTACGATAAATTCGGGGAAGAGTATAACCGTTTCAGGCAATACCACCATCAATCAGGCTGAAGGTCTCGTTATCAAATCCGATGCCACCGGCACGGGATCTTTTATGTGTAATGGAACCATTTCCGGCGCTGGTACTGCTAAAGTTGAACGTTACATCACGGGCTATACCGGCGACAACAATGGCTGGCACTTGCTGGCCTGCCCGGTGAGCAGCTTTACTGTGTTGGGATCTACATTTCAACCGGTTTCAGGCAATGACGATCTCTATTGGTATGATGAAATCTATAACCTCTGGATGAACTGGATCGCAGGGAATTTTGATTTCGGTATCGACCGGGGGTATATGTGCTCTTATAAAACAACAACACCCAAATATTTCACTGGAACGTTGAACAATGCAAACAATACGATCGCAAATGTATCCTTTACCCCTCTTCAGGGTAATGGCTGGCACCTCATTCCAAATCCTTTCCCATGCGGAATTACTTGGAATAGTCTCGGAATGTCTGATTTAGGATATGAAAGCACTGCCTCCGGAAAAGTGTTAAATGGCGGCCGTTCTTATTCCGATATCAGCGATGGCGGCGTTATTCCGGCCATGAATGCCTTCTTTATGCAGGTCAAAAGCGGTACCAACTCCCTCACCATTCCTGCTTCGGCCAGAACGCACAGTTCAACCTGGTATAAAAGTACCGGCGATGCATTGTTGATGCTTACCGCGCAAAGCGCTGAAAACACGACGTACCAGGAAAATATTATCCGTTTTAACAACAATGCCACCGAAGGATTTGATCCGCAATACGATTCTCCGTTCTTACCGGGCGCTTCGGTTGTACCCCAGATGTGTTCCTATCTGACTGATAATACCCAACTATCGCTCAACACCTATCCGGCGTTGACGACAAGCCGGGTGGTCCCCCTCGAATTTATTAAAGGGGAATCAAACAATTATTCGATCAATGTAACAAAACTGGACAATTTTTCAAATGATGTATCAATTTCGCTGGAGGATACCAAAACCAATATAACGCAGGATTTAAGGGAAAGCCCGGTTTATACTTTCAGCTCATCGGAAGGAGATAATCCGAAACGTTTTAATCTTCATTTCGGCGCTCCCAATGGAGTCAATGAAATTGATGGCAACATCCCTGTCAGGATTTACTCTTCGAACAATATCATTTACCTTTCCAACAATACCGGTGTTTCCCTTAAAGGTGAAGTGTTCGTGTATAACCTCATGGGACAGCAGATGATGCAGACGAAGCTCAGCGAAGGCGTCCTGACTAAGATCAATCTCAATGCTCCCACAGGTTATTACCTGGTGAAGGTGATCACCGACCAGAAAGCATATTCAGGTAAAATATTCATCCGGTAAGAAGAAACAAGAGTATCAACATAAAATCAATGGATATGAAAAATATTATAAAATTCCTGACGCTTTTATCTCTGATCATATGTGCGATCTTTATAACCAAACCACTCAAAGCCAATCCGCCTGATCCACCCGCACACCACGGAGAAACCACCAACCAGGACCCAGCCGCCGCCCCTATCGATGGCGGGTTGGGAATCCTCCTTCTTCTTGGAGCAGGATATGGAGGACGGAAACTCTACAAAAGCAGGAAGAAGAAAGAGGAAGCGGAAAACGACGAAATTGAGGAGTGAAAAAATATTGCTGTAACCCGTAACTCGCTACTCGCAATCCGCAACTCCCCACACATAATCTGTAACACATAACCCGCAATTCGCTATTGTAAGCATTTGTTATTTCACTAGCGATTTCGTACTTTTATGAAAACTGGAGTTCAATGGATAGGCGGTTAAAAATATATTTAGACACCTCAGTTCCAAATTTTCTTTTTGCAGATGATTCACCGGAAAAACGTGAAGTGACCGAGGATTTTTTTGAAAACTTCATTAAACCTTCGGTCTACCGGGTCTTTATTTCACCAATTGTCCTTGCAGAGGTAGAAGATACAAAGGACATAGGCAAACGTCAACGACTCCTGAATATTTTCGAAAAATACCCCATTGAACTACTTAACATATCCGAAAGTGATGAAAAAGAAATCCAGGAGTTGGCTGATAAATATATTGAAGCAGGAATTATTCCTGAAAAAAAAATTGCGGATGCCCTGCGTATCGCTGTTAGCGTTTTACCGGATATGGATTATCAGGTAAGCTGGAACTATAAACACTGGCAAATGTAAACAGGGAACAACGGGTTAAACTGCTGAACTGGAGTTTAGGATACAGAAGTGATTTAAGAATTATAACACCTTTAGAATTAATTGATTATGGAAGCTAATACCTCAAAAGCTCAATTGGAAGTGTGGGAATGGAAAAACACTTTGCATGAGGAGTTAAAAACTGTTCCAAAATCCGAAAGACTAAAATTTATCAAAGAAAAGGTGAGAAAAACAATTGAACACCTTAAGCTTGCAAAAAAAGCTGATGAACTGATGAGCCCATAAGCTCACTAACTCACCATATCGCCAATTCACCATTTCACCATCTCACCATTTCAACATCTCACCATTTCACCATCTCACCTACAACCCTCAACCCGTAGTTCGCACATTCCAGCGGACAGGTGGAAAGGAGGAGGATACAGAACTTCGTTGGTTCGTCAGTACATCAGACCCTAATCTATTCTTGTAAAAACGGGTTAACAATTTTCAATTTTCCTTCTATGGTTTGAAGGTGTTGTAAATCTTCAGAGAATAAAATCGTACACCCTGCATCTAAAGCAGACGCTATTATTAAGCTGTCGTAATAACTGTATTGGTATTTTTGTTTGACAGCCCAGGCGATGTGGATTGTTTTCAGGGTAATCGTTTCTAATATAACTTCATCAAGAATGGATGTAATGGTTTCCTGAATAATTGGGTCAGAGATTTTGTTTTTTGAAAACACAGCATACAACTCATTCAATACCTGTACACTGATTGTAACATTTCCGGTCAGATCACCTAAAAATATTTTAGCCTTTGCATGTTTTACCTCATCCGAATTTTCGAGTTTGGCATAAACAAAAAGGTTTGTATCAATAAAGAAATTATCGTGCGTTTCGTTCATCTCTATTCAACGCTAAATAATCATTCGTTTTGATTGAAGATGAAAGAAATTGTGAAAATTTCTTATTGTACCCGATACTCTTCTTCGGATGTTTTATTTTATTATTCCCATATTTATTCAATAGAAAAATATAAAAATCATAAAGCTCCTGTTGGATGTTGCCTGGTAAACCTGATAGATCAATGGTTGTAAAATGACTTATATTTTTACCCATGACAGATACTTATATTAGTTCAAACAAAGGTAATAAATAATTTCGCCAGTTCGTCAATTCGCCAGTTTACCTTATCACCATCTCACTATTCTCACGATCTCACCATTTCACCATCTCACCATCTCACCATCTCACCATTTCACCATCTCACCATCTCACCATCTCACCATCTCACCATCTCACCATTTCACCATTTCACCATCTCACCATTTCACCATCTCACCATCTCACCATCTCACTATTCTCACGATCTCACCATCTCACCATTTCACCATTTCACCATTTCACCATCTCACCATCTCACCATTTCACCATCTCACCATCTCACCATTTCACCATCTCACCATCTCACCATCTCGCCATCTCACCCGCAACTTGCAACTTGCGCATTAGCACTTTAATTTCTTCCTGAACTCATTGGGCGTTGTTCCTGTAATATTTTTAAATGCTTCATAAAACGATGATTTGGAAGTAAACCCGGCCATCTGCGCAATGCCGAGAATGGAGTATTTCCGGGTTTTGTCGGACGACAATAAACGCTGTGCTTCTTCAACGCGGTAAGTATTAATATAAGTAAAGAAATTTTTCTGGTAATGCTCATTCAGTATCTGTGAAATATATTTTGAATTGGTCTCCAGGCGTTGAGCGACATCTTCAATGCTCAGTTCTTTGTTAGTATAGATTTTCTCATCCAGGATCAGTAACTCAAGCTTCGCGATAAGCGCCTTTTTCTGTGCAACCGTAAGAGATGAACCTGAATATTTGATCTTTTCCGGAACTTCTGCAGATATCTCCGCTTGTATTTCTGTTTCTTCCTTCTCTTCCTTCTCAAGGTTCTTTTGCTCCATCCCATGATACCCGGCGAAAAGAATAACCCCCAGCATGGATACATTATAAAAAATCCCTGAAAAAAGATGTTGCTTTATACCAGTGATATAAAGCAATTCATTGATCAGAAAAAAAACGACAAAGCAAAATATCAACGACTTGATCCAGTCAAGGTGAATGTTTTCGGTATAAGAGAAACGGTTGACAATATAGATCTTGTGCCGGTGAAAAAGTTGTAGGGACCTGTATACGTAATATCCGAGTTGCAGGTTGGACACAAGGTAAGTTCCACTAATGTAAACAATAAGAAGGTATAGTATGACCGGACTCATGCCCGGTCGTATGAAATCATGGTTGATATACAAATATTTTTCATGTTCCGTGGCAAAGAAATAGGGACTCATTAAAATAAAAAAAATGGCTGCAGGTAAAAAATGCCATAACTGCTTCTTCCGGAAATGAAAACCCGGAGTGGTAATGGATTCCAGGTAGAGATAAAATAAGGGTATAAAGGCCAGGATAATGGGAAGGATCAGAAAATAGAGTTTCTTCAGCAAATCAAAACTACTTAAGCTGTACAACAAATTGAAGGAAAAATAGATACCGGTGGTGGAAAGAAATGCACCCATGATCAGCTTCGAACAGCAACTTTCACGACTGCCGGAAGTAAATAATAAAATAGCAAGAATCGCCGATTGATAGATTGGAAGCACGTAGAGAATTTTAATGAATAGTTCCATATGGTAAAGATAATAAATCTCTGGTACGGATTCACGAATCCGTACCAGATAAATTTGGCAACAATAGGCTATACATTTATTATTGTTACTTATTTATCTGTTGCATTACATTGAAATAACTATTATTCCTTATATCCAGCTATTAATATATTATAATCGTGCTGTTGAGGCGACGGCTGTGAATGCTTTTTATTGAAAAAACAACCTAAATTTAATATTATGAGAAAGTCAAATTTACTTATCGGATTTCTGCTGTTCATGGCAATTCTCTTTGCCCAAAGATCATCGGGGCAAACATATCTCAGTGAAAGTTTTGAAGGTGCTTGGAGTGGCACTCCGGCGGCTCCTTCAGGATGGTCAATTATTCACACCACTGCAACAGGGGGAACTTCCGGAACTGATCCGATATACTGGGTTAAAAACACCTGGTCTGGGAGTGCATGGTCCCCTGCAGGACATGGAACGCCTACAACGCCAACGGGAGCATATGACGGAAGTTCTGTTGCGTGGTATGATGATTATAACGCCAAGGCTACGCAGAAAGACCAGTTGACAACCGGAGATATTGATCTGTCTTCTTCAACAAATCCAAGAGTAACATTTTATCTTGCATTAAATGCATCCAGTTCACTTACATTAAAACTCCGGGGTTCAAATGATGGAGGTTCTACATGGAGTGATATTCAGACAATTACAAAACCAGGGGTAGCCTGGACTAAAATAGCTATTTCTATTTCAGAGACATATAAAGTTTCCAATGCACGTTTTGGAATTGAAGTGACTGCTACATATGGAAGCTACGATATCTGGCTTGATAAATTTGTTGTGGATGAGACCCCTGTTCCGCTCACTGGTATAAAGACCATTAAATCATCCGGTGGAGACTATGCCACATTTACGGCTGCAATCAATGCACTGAACGACGCCGGAGTAGGGACGGGCGGTATAACTTTTAATGTGGATGCTGATTTTGTTTCAACGGAAGACTGTCCTGCAATAACTGCAACCGGTACCTTGGGCAATCCGGTTGTTTTCCAAAAATCCGGTTCAGGTGCAAACCCTGTAATTAAACCAACAGGAGGTACCGGAACAACCGATGCAGGAATTAAAATTGCCGGTGGCGATTACATTACATTCGATGGAATTGATATTACAATTGCCACAAGTTCGGCTGTTGAATATGGATATTACCTCTACAATCTTACTGCAACCAACGGGGCACAGAATAATACAATTAAAAATAGCAAAATAACGCTAAACAGGTCAAATACCTCTTCGGTTGGGATTTATCAATATACAGCCACAACACCCACTAACCAATCCACAGGAAATAATAACAACAATAAGTATTACAACATTACGATTGAAAATGTTTATGCGGGGATTTACTTAAGGGCCTCTTCTTCAACGTATTATGATGCAGGGTGTGAAGTTGGAATAACGGGAAGTGGAACCACAACCATTGGGTCTTCCTCTGCCAATGATATAGGTAATGGATCTTCTTCTGTTTATGGTATCAGGGTAACTTATCAAAGTGGGGTTAAGATATTTAACACCACTGTAAGAAATATAACATGCACTTCATCAAGCAATAAATTTGCAGGTATTTTTCTTGAAAACTCTTATGGAACATCTGCAATTTATAACAATAAAATTGGACCTGTAACTGGTTCCAGTACATCGTCTTCAACAGCAAACTATCTTGCATCGGGTATGAGGCTTGATGTTGCGGCAAGTTCAACTGTAAATGTATATAATAATTTTATTTTTGGAATTACAACTGGACAAACAACAGCAACCACGAGTGTACCTTCCAGCGTTATTCAGGCAACAGGAATCGCAATGGGTGTTACTTCCGGAACTTCCAACGTGTACTATAACAGCATCAGAATTGAAGGGAGTACCTTTATTAACAGCGCGTGTATCATAAGCACGGGCGGTACAGCAAATACAATGAGGTTTAGAGATAATGTATTTGCCAATGTTACCGCTACCCAAACCGGTACACCAAAACATTACGGCATAATGAGACAAGGATCATCGGGAACAATAAATACGACAGACTATAACGATTATTATATTCCCAATACCGGAAACGGATTTGTTGGTTATTATACTGCCGACCGTGCAGCGCTTTCAGATTGGCGAACAGCTACGTCTCAGGATGCAAATTCAAAATCAGCAAACCCTCAGTTTGCATCTGCTACCGATTTGCATTCCACAAGTTCCGATTTGAATGGCGCCGGAGTTACCATTTCAACAGCCAATGGAGATGCACTGGATATTACAACAGACATTGACGGCGCTATCCGTGGCACACCACCCGATATCGGCGCTGACGAATTCGTGTTAAACGACCAAACCTCAATAGCGGAAGCGCCAACAACGCAAATAAGCGGGACAACCATCGCTTCTACCGTTACTACAATAGGCGCTGTCGTGGAAGTATTCCGTTTTAAAATTACCGATATGGGTTCTGGCGACGGCTTGCCAACAATAGTAACCAATATCCGCATCCAGAATGCCAATCCGGCCAATGGGGCCAGTTGGACAGCTAATATTGCCGGATTAAAACTTAATGATGGCTCAAGTGATATAACGATAGGAACACCGACTATCACTACATCGTATATTGACATACCTGTTACTGCGGGTAACCTGAATGTTCCTGATGCAAGCAGTACATCGATAACAATGTCGGTTTATCTGAAAACCTCAGGCATAGAGGATAATAAGAAACTTCAGTTTACAATACCTGCCACGGGTCATGGTTTTACTGCTGATGGCTCTGGCTCATTATTTGCCGCTGATTTCGGCGCCGTTGTTACATCAAATGAACATACTATTACCGTTACTGCTACCAAATTGGTTTTCAGTGGTGTACCGGCGAGTGTATTGATCAATTCCAACTTCAGCGCAACCGTTAATGCAACGGATGCCAATGGAAATGTTGATATAGATAATACAGCTTCGGTAACAATTGCCAGAAATACCGGAACAGGGACTTTATCTTCTATTGCAGGATTAACACAATCCTTAGCAACCGGTACAAATACATGGACGGATTTACAATACAATAAGGTGGAAACGTTTAAAATCCAGGCTGATGGCGGGTCATTGACGCAGGCTGTTTCGGGAACAATATCCTGTGCATATTTTTTAGAGAACTTTGATGGAACATGGAGTGGCACACCTCCTTCTCCTGCCGGTTGGACAAATGTAAACGGTGTTGGATCAACAGATAAAGTGTGGGATCAGGCTACTTATTCTGCCGGCACATGGAGCGCTCCCGGAAGTGTAAGCGGCACCAACAAACCTGCAGGTCCGGTAAGCGGAAATTATGTAGCTCATTATAACGATTATAATGCAACTGCCGGACAGGTGGATGAATTGCAATCCCCAACAATAGATTTATCAACTTCAAATTTTCCTCAGGCTATTTTCTCATACGCCTATCCTTATACTTCATGGAACGGATCATTAAAAGTTATGGGTTATGATGGATCTGTATGGACAGAATTGGCTTCATATTCTTACACAGGGTCCAATACCAGCTGGACTTCTGTTACATTACCTATTCCGGTCTCTTATAAAATTTCTAATTTCAAATTATCATTTAAAATTACTGCAGGTTATGGTAATGCCGACGTTTGGCTTGACGATGTTATTATAAACGAAGCGCCGGATATGGTTTATACTTCAAGTACGACCACCCAAACCAATACGGCATTTGTACTTACAGGTTCAGCCAATCAGGAAATAATTGGGGTTCAGATTGTTACTGCCAATTCAGCGAATCCATTAACCGTTACTTCATTTACATTTAATACGAACGGATCAACTGCTCCCGGTGATATTTCTAATGCAAAACTATGGACAACAGGAACAAGCAGTGTTTTTGCAGCTACTTCACAGATCGGTTCAACAGTAACCGCACCTTCCGGTCCGTTTACTGTTAATAGCGGAACAAATTTACCCTATACGTTGTCTTCAGGTACAAATTATTTCTGGCTGACTTATGATATTGCTTCAGGAGCCACTATAGATAATGTGGTTGACGGAGAATGCAATTCGATAACTGTTGGAGGAAATCCTTATACTCCAACAGTTCAGGCTCCTCCAGAAAACCGCACAATCAAAGCTGCATTAACTGGCGCCAAAACAGTGGGTAATACCGGAGCTGACTATACTTCACTTACCGGTGTAACCGGATTGTTTGCTGATATCAATGCCTTTGGTTTGGGAAGTAATTTAACGGTGACCATCATCAGTGACTTAACTGAAGATGGTGCCAATGCTTTGAATCAATGGGCCGAATCCGGCGCAGGCAATTACACGCTGACCATCCAGCCAAGTGAAGCGGTAAACAAAACAATATCCGGAAGTTATGCAGGTGGCTTAATCCGTCTAAACGGTGCCGACCGGGTTACCATTGATGGTAATTACGGCGGAAGCGGTCAATACCTGACACTCTCAAACAGTAATACCGGAACATTGAACAGTGCCATTGCATTAAGTAATACTGCAAACGATAATACCATTAAAAATTGTAAGGTATATTCGAAATACCGTGCAATAACCACTACCCTGGCTGATAATTCACTGATCGAGGGCAATGAAATTTATGGCGATGTTACCGGAAACAGCAATTATTCCCAGGCAGGTATTTATATTTCAACATCTTCTATTAACACAAAAATTCGCAGAAACTCCATACACGACTTTTATTATACAGGCACAAGTGGATATGGATGCTTCGGAATTTATTATGTTTCTGATGCAACAACCGAAACTGATATATCGAATAATATAATATATAATATAAAAGGAGATGGTGATGCAACCGGTATTGGATATAGCCCTCAAGGTATATATATTGCTTCGGGTGGTAACTGTAAAATATACTACAACTCCATTTATTTATTTGGAAATACACTCGGACAAAGTGCATCGTATGACGGAATGAGTACTTGTATCGGTGTCACGTCTGGTATTACAAGTTTGGATATAAGAAATAATGCACTGCAAAACTCGATGGGCGCATATTCGGGTTCAACAATGGCTAATGAAATTTATGTAATCTATTCCGGTTCTGCGAATACTACATATACAAATATAAATTATAACGATTATTATTTTACAAATCAATCAGATGTAACCGAGTATATTGGATATCTTGGTTCTGCACAGGCTGATTTAGCCGCATGGAAAACCGCAACTTCTCAGGACGCCAACTCTTACAGCACCAATCCAAATTTTACTTCTGCCACCAACTTAAAACCCACAACCGGTAGTTACCTGATCGGAACCAATATCCCGGGCATTACCACTGATTATGAAGGGGCTACACGTTCCAATCCTCCTGATGTTGGCGCTTTTGAAGGTTCGGAAGCCGGGAGATGGCTGGGAGGTTCTTCGACCGATTGGGCTACTTCATCTAACTGGGATAATGGATCAATACCAATAGGGTCGGATAATGTAGTTGTTAATTCCAGGGCTGCAAATCAGCCTCATGTAACTTCAGCTTCAGGCACACCGGCAGTTTGCAACGATTTAACTATCAATACCGGTGCAAGTTTAACCATTGATGCCGGGAAAGCCTTAACTTTAGGTGGGACATTTACCAACTCCGCCGGAAACTCCGGAATGGTTGTAAAATCCGATGTCACCGGCACCGGTTCATTGATCCACAATACCGGCGGTGTGAATGCCACAGTTGAACGTTATGTTACCGGTTACACCGGCGACAACACTGGTTGGCACTTGCTGGCCTGCCCGGTGAGCAGCTTTACCGTGTTGGGATCGACATTTGAACCGACTTCCGGTTCTGACGATCTCTATTGGTTTGATGAAAGCCAGAACTTATGGATAAACTGGATTGCCGGAAATTTTGATTTCGGTATCGACCGTGGATATATGTGCTCTTATCAGACAACAGCAACCAAATATTTCACAGGAGCACTTACTAATGCAAACAATACAATCGCAAATGTATCCTATACCCCTCTTCAAGGTATCGGCTGGCACCTCATCCCAAATCCTTTCCCATGCGGAATTACATGGAATAGCGCCGGAATGTCTGATTTAGGATATGTAAGCACTGCCTCCGGAAAAGTGTTAAATGGCGGCCGTTCTTATTCCGATATCAGCGATGGCGGCGTTATTCCGGCCATGAATGCCTTCTTTATGCAGGTCAGCAGCGGTACCAACTCCCTCACCATTCCTGCTTCAGCCAAAACGCACAGTTCAACCTGGTATAAAAGTACCGGCGATGCATTGTTGATGCTTACCGCACAAAGCGCTGAAAACACGACTTACCAGGAAAATATTATCCGTTTTAACGACCATGCCACCGAAGGATTTGATCCGCAATACGATTCTCCGTTCTTACCGGGCGCTTCGGTTGTACCCCAGATGTGTTCATATCTGACCGATAATACCCAGCTGTCGCTCAATACCTTCCCGGCATTGACGACCAGCCGGGTAGTCCCCCTCGAATTTATTAAAGGAGCATCAAACAATTATTCGATCGTGGTAACAAAACTGGACAATTTTCCGAATGATGTAGCAATTTCACTGGAGGATACCAAAACTAACATAACGCAGGATTTAAGAAAAAACCCGGTTTATACTTTCAACTCATCGGAAGGAGATAATCCGAAACGCTTCAATGTCCATTTTGGCGCTCCCAATGGAGTTAATGAAATTGATGGCAATAGCCCTTTCAGGATTTACTCATCGAACAACACCCTTTACATCTCCAACAATACAGGCGTTTTCCTTAAAGGTGAAGTGTTGGTCTATAACCTCATGGGACAGCAGATGATGCAGACGAAGCTCAGTGAAGGCGCCCTGACGAAGATCAACCTCCATGCTACCACGGGGTATTACCTGGTGAAGGTGATCACCGATCAGAAAGCATATTCAGGTAAAATATTCATCCGGTAAGAAACAGCGAGAGTAACAACATAAAAATCAAAAAAATATGAAAAATATTATTAAATTCCTGGCACTTGTATCCCTGATCGTATGTGCGATCTTAGTTTCCAAACCAATCAAAGCCAATCCGCCCGATCCACCCTCACACCACGGAGAAACCACCAACCAAGCGCCCGCCGGAGCCCCTATCGATGGCGGGCTGGGCATCCTCCTTGCTCTTGGAGCAGGATATGGCGGACGGAAACTCTACAAAAGCAGGAAGAAGAAAGAGGAAGCGGAAAACGACGAGATTGAGGAGTGAAATAATATTACTGCAACCCATAACCCGTAACTCGCAACCCGCAACCCGTGACTCGTTCACTTTTTTTGTATCTTTGCCCGCCCTGGCATTCAGTGGCGTAATAAGATAACCCTTGTATACATACAATAAAAAACCAGGTCTGAGTCGCAGATTGTATCGTACCCTGGTATTATCCTTTTTACTTCTTGTTGGGTTTCAGGCAGGAATTGCCCAGATCCCTCCCGGATACTACACTTCAGCCATCGGCCTTACAAGAACACCCTTGCAACAGGCGTTGCACGACATCATTAAAAACCACACCGCGAAGAGTTACGATTATATCTGGACGGCCTTCCAGACGACCGACGACAAACCCAATGGCACCGTATGGGATATCTATTCCGATATCCCAAATGGAACACCCAACGGAAATCCACCCTATATCTATACTTTTATCACAGACCAGTGTGGTAATGCCTCTCATGAAGGCGACTGTTACAGCCGCGAACACTCCTTCCCGAAAAGCTGGTTCGGCGGAACGGTCATGCCCATGTATACCGACCTGTTTCACATCTATCCTGTGGATCAATATGTGAATAACCGTCATAGCGACAATCCTTTCGGAGTTGTCGGTACACCCGACTGGACATCGTTGAACGGAAGCAAACTCGGGCCCTGCATTGCACCGGGATATACCGGGACGGTTTTTGAACCCCGCGATGAATACAAGGGCGATATCGCCCGGAGTTATTTTTATATGTCGGTGCGTTATTATACCGAAGATACCGGCTGGCCGGGAAGCCATATGGTAACCGGTTCACAGCTTAACCCTTGGGCGCTGGCGATGATGATCCAGTGGCACCAGGCCGATCCGGTTTCGCAAAAGGAGATCGACCGCAACAACGTGATCTATAACATCCAGCATAACCGCAACCCCTTTATCGACCATCCCGAATATGTAGCCGCAATCTGGTCGTCGGCGCCCATCAAACCCGAACCGACCAACCATGCCACATCTTTTTCTTCCGTTGCCGGTCCTCCTGCTTACAGCGCCGTTACCCTTACCTGGACCGATGCCACCGGCGCCATTCTTCCCGATGGATACCTTATCCGTGGAAGCGCCACCGGTTTCGATGCCATTGAATTCCCGGTGAACGGGACTCCCGTGAGCGACGGAGGATTGAACCTGAATGTGGCAGCCGGAGTCCAGTCCTGCATCCTCACCGGACTATCTTCGTCAACTACTTATTATTTCAAAATATTTTCCTACACCAATTCAGGATCAGCAATAGCCTATAAAACCGATGGAACTGTACCAACAACCAGCGCGACAACCTCATCAGGCACTGGATCGGGCGATATCATCATTTCCCAGTATTATGAAGGAACAAGTTACAACAAGTGGATCGAGATCACCAACTTGGGACCCGATGTCGACCTGGCCGCACATCCGGTTTACCTGTTACAAATCGCCGGATCTGGCCCTAAAGATGTAACCATCACCAACCCCAACCTGTGTGCTTTGTTGAACACGGGCATCTTTACAAGCGGGAGTTCACGGCTGGCCAGGAATACATCGGCTGTAATTCCGGTCTATGCAGTAGCGGACTATACAAACGGAAACCTCACCTTTAACGGGGCTTATGATGCTATCTTTTTATCCACTTCTCCAAGTACGGTTGCCCCAATTGCATGGGATGCCAGGACAGATGTGGTCGGAGAAGTGATAGACAACCTTACTACCTCGTACAACATCGCAGATATGTCGTTGTACAGAAGGAACAACATTTCCTCGGGATCCACTGTATGGGCCATGAGCGATTGGATCCAACTCACCAATATTGCTGTGGATACTGCTGCCACCGGAACGCCGGAAAGGCTAGGGTATCATGGATTTAACTATTTTTCAAAACCAACCGGCAACCTGGATAACCTGTTAAACTGGGGCGCGTCGGCCGATGGATCAGGCACAAACCCGGCAGCATTTAACTTTATCAACCAGGTTTTTACGATTCAGAACCGGTCGACGGCTACCCTCGGAAACAACTGGTCGGTACCGGGGACAGGTTCGAAAGTGATCCTTGGGAATGGTGTGACCGGCACTTCTTTCAATAGCGGGAATTATAACATTTATCTGCCGGCGCTTGATATTAGGGCAGGTAGCGTTTTCACTGTGGATACCGGAAGTATTCTTACGGTTTCAGGAACTGCTACCATGGACGGGCCGGAATGTCTGACCATCAGGAACGGTGGGACATTCAATAATATCGGAACGGTGATCGTGAGCAAAGATCTGATCAACGAAAACAGTACACAAGTTTCCTTTGGTACAGGAACAATCGACCTTAACGGGATTATCCGCCAGCATATCTCCGGGCAAAATACTTTTCATCATCTCACAGTAAATAGTGAATCCGGTGTTTCGTTTACCGGGAATACCCGGGTGGAAGGAACACTGTCATTGATCCACGGAAGAATACAACTCAACGGAAATAGTTTTTTCATGGGGCCGGTTGCCACCATCGATGGAGCACCATCAGCCGATGCAATGGTTGTCATTTCCGGTTCGGAGCAGCTTTTAAAGGAATTTCCACCCGGCTTTACCGGGAGTTTTATTTTCCCGGTAGGAGATACCACCGGAAACGCGGAATATTCACCCGTGACACTGAATTTTACCCAGGGTACTTTTGCTCCGGGAAACTTTGCCGGAGTATCTGTGATCAATGAAAAATATCCCGATCCGGGCATCACAGGCAATTATCTTAACCGTTATTGGACGATATCCGGGACAGGAATTTCAGGATTCAACTGCAATGCCACCTTTCATTATGTTCCGGTTGATGTAACCGGCTCGGAATACCTGATCTCTGGTACGCGGGTCAGCCCGGAACCCTGGGTAACCTATGGTTTGACCAATACAACGGCCCACCAGCTTTTTACCGGAGGGATCACGGGCTTCGGATCGTTCACGGGATTAAAAAGCGACACGCCGCCCCAAAATCAGGAGCTAGCGAATATTAACGTCATAAACGGGGAGAACACCTGTTATGATGCCACACAGAACCTGATGGTGGCAGGGAATGGCAACCTCTTTGTGGTGGACAGTGGTGGTTTCGTCACAATGATCGCCGGAAATATAATTTCATTACTTCCCGGAGTCCTTGTGAATTCAGGAGGATATTTTCATGGTTATATCACGGAATCGGGAAACTTCTGCAGTAATCCCCTTTCGCCTGTAGTATCAAATCCTTTGAATAACAAACCGGTTTTATCGGATCCTTCGATTTTATCAAACGAACCCGTCATAAAAGTCTATCCCAATCCCACCTCCGGTATCTGTAACCTGATTACCAGCCATCAGGAATTTCAATCCGAAATCCAGCTTACAATTTACAATATGACCGGCAAAACAATCCTGCAACAATTGTTCAACGGTAAAGCAATCCATCAGTTTTCACTGGAAAATCAACCCACAGGAATGTATATCATCCATGTTAATACCGGCACCACCTCAACTACCTGCAAAATCCAAAAAAACTAAGTTGGCGAGATTTTGAGATGGCGAAATGGTGAACTGGTGAACTGGCGAGTTAAAAGTTTTTTTAACACGCAAACTCGGTAGCTCACCAGTTCACCAACTCACGAGCTCACGAGCTCACCATCTCACCATCTCACCATCTCACCATCTCACCATTTCGCCATCTCACCATCTTTTCTTATCTTTGCCCGATTATTAATGATCACATCTGTTGACTAAATCTGCACGTTTCTTTCAACCCATCAAGCCTCTTTTCAGCGGCTTTTTTTGTATACTTTTCCTGGCCTGGTTTTCAACTGCAGGACTCACCCAACCATCCGGATATTATAACACCGCTGCAGGAAAGACCGGGGCAACCCTCAAAACAGCATTATATAACATCATCAAGGGCCATACGGCGAAATCGTACGATTATCTCTGGACCGCATTTCAGACCACTGATAAAAAGTCAGACGGCAAAGTATGGGATATGTATTCCGATATTCCAAACGGTACCCCGCCTTACGAATTCACTTTCGTTGCCGATCAGTGCGGAAATTACGGCGGTGAAGGCGATTGTTACAACCGGGAGCATTCCTGGCCCAAGAGCTGGTTTGGGGGAACGGTTTCACCTATGTATACCGACCTGTTTCACCTCTGTCCAACCGATGGATATGTGAACGGGAACCGCAGCAATTATCCCTTCGGAACGGTTTCATCACCCACCTGGACTTCCCTGAACGGGAGTAAGGTAGGGCCTTGCAGCTGGCAAGGATATACCGGAACTGTATTTGAACCGCGAGATGATTTCAAAGGTGATTTTGCCCGTAACTATTTATACATGGCTACCCGCTATGAAAACCTGATTGCCGGATGGCCATCAAACGACCCGAATGCGGCTGCAATTCTTAGCGGAAATGCTTACCCTGCCTTTAAAACCTGGTATGTCAACATGCTGCTGGCCTGGAGTGCAGCGGACCCGGTATCGGCCAAGGAAATCGCCCGGAACAACGCCGTTTATGCCATTCAGAATAACCGGAATCCTTATATCGATCACCCGGAATATGCCGTCGCCGTGTGGGCGCCTGAGACCGTAAAAGGTGAGCCGACCAATTATCCTGCTGCCTTCTCCGTCACTACCGGATCCCCATCATGGAGCGCCCTGACACTTACCTGGACAGATGCCACCGGAGTAGTCATCCCCGACGGGTACCTGATCCGCGGAAGTACGACCGGTTTTGCTGCCATCATCACCCCCGTAGACGGAATACCCGTGTCTGACGGAAACTTGGATAAAAACATAGCAGCAGGGACACAATGGTTTACCTTTTCTGGATTAACAACCAACACAAACTATTATTTCAAGATATTTCCCTATACCAACACAGGGATTTTGATCAATTTCAAGATCACAGGATCTGTTCCACAAGCCAGTATTGCCACAACCCCGGTTTCCTATGATGTAACGGGAACCGGAACGTATTGCATGGGAGAACCGGGATTGACGGTCACCCTGGGTGGTTCTCAAACCGGCGTTTCCTACCAATTGAAAAAGGATGGCGGAAATGTTGGCGATGCAGTCCCGGGTACCGGTATTGCCATTCATTGGCTGAATTGCCCAGCAGGAACGTATACCGTTGAAGCCGTCGGCCCTTATGGTTTGGTAACTATGAATAACAGCGCCGTTATTACCGAAATCATGTTTCCGGATGCTGCCGGCACGATTTCGGGTCCTGATACGGTCATCCGCGGTCAATCCGGTGTATCGTACAATGTGTCTGTCATCGGAAACACCATTTATTATATCTGGGAACTTCCGGTGGGAGCGACCATCAACTCCGGTGACAGCACGAACAGCATTCAGGTCAGTTTTTCTTCTTCGTCCCAATCCGGTATCATCCGGGTCAAGGGGATCAATCAATGTGGAAATGGCGTTCCTTCACCGGATTTCAACATCATCGTTACTGATTCAATTCCTGCTCAACTGACAATTACCGACACTTTGGCTGTGGGAGAAGTCAAATGTTTCAATGCCACGCAAACCATAATTGCAGCAGGTAACGGAACAGGTTTCATTGTGGAGGATGGAGGCGATGCTATCCTGATCGCCGGAGAAAATATCCTTTTCCTTGATGGATCGGTAGTTCAACAGGGAGGGCATTTGTCGGCCCGGATAACCACTACCGCCGATTATTGTGGGGACAAAAGTCCGTCCATGGTCAATACTTTTACCAAAGAAGCGGAGTTGATCCCTGAAGCGGCAAACAAACTTACGATCAGGGTATACCCAAATCCCACGGAGGATAACTTCACTCTGGAATTAGATCCTATAGACAAGGATGTTCCGGTCATTGTAACGATTTACAATATGACTGGAAAAATTATAACTGAAGATCTGCTAAGGGGTATAACACATCGCCAATATACGCTGACAGGACTGCCATCCGGCATTTATTTCATCCATCTCTTGTCGAACGACCGGTCGATGACCATCAGGATCATCCGGAATTAAACGACGATAAAAATAAAATCCTGGTTCGGATCATTGCACCCTGATGATCTTTGCAATCTGGATTTTGTCCCCGGACATTATACTGATCATATATACTCCAGCCGGTCTGTTTTCCATTGAATATTCCTTTTCGGGAATACCTGTCAACTCTTCTTTCAGGATCGTTGCTCCCATCATATCATAAATCCGCAAGAAGGTTTTTGAAGTGATGACTTTTGCGTTCAGCTCCAGCCTGAATTTTCCCGGAGTGGGATTAGGATAGACTGAAAAGAGATCATCAGTTTGTATTCCTGTCACTTTATCCGTCTGGTCATTTAATGCTGTGACCATTGAGTTTTGAACCATGTTGCAATATTGACTGTTGGTCGTTATATAACCATGGAGATAACCTCCGGGATAAATCCTGGCGCCCGGTCTGAAGAGAATATTATAACCGGCTATCAGTGTGGCATCACCGCCATACTGGATGACAAAAGTAGTTCCGTTACCTCCCAGAATAATGGTATGGGTGGCATCATAACATTCGGGGATACCGTTGGGAACAGTAACATTCAGAAGCTTTGCCGTATCGGGTAATGTCACATGATTATTTATATTGATGGTATCTGCATTTGTGAGGCCCCACTTGCCAATGGCATCTTTCGACCTGACAAATAAGTTATAGGTTCCATCGGGCAAACCGCTGGATTCAACAGGGAATGCCAGGTTGGTGAGGTTTGTCCCCGGGGTAAAAGAGACACTTGTTCCCTTACCCATTCCGGGATCTGTACCGATAAAATATTCCACCCGGGTGATATTGGGCAAGACAGCGCCGGATGGCTCTTTATAAAACGGCCGGATGGCGATCATTCCCCATTTGCCGTATCCATCCTTACCCCTTATAAACAGGTTATGAAATCCTGCCCCAGCTTGGGAAATATCGATGATAAAAGAGAGGTTTATCAGGTTGGTTCCGGGAGTGACGGGGATATTTGTTGCATGGCCAAATCCAGGGTCGGTATCAAAAAAGAATTCCATTTTCGTGATATTCGGCAGGGGGTCATTCATGAATTCTTTATAAAACGAACGTATATAATTCATACTCCATATACTGTTGGCATCCTTTGAACGGATGAACAGGTTGTGAAATCCAACAGACAAGGAGCCAATGTTGATGGTAAAATTCAGGTCACTGATGTCGGGGGCAGGAGTAACAGGCACGTTGACCGCCAATCCCTGGCCAGGATCGGTATCTATGAAATACTCCACCTTCGTTATGTTCTGGGATAATCCTGTCAGACTGAGGAACAAGCACATCACGGTGGCAAAGAGAACACGTTTGAAAATACCGGGACCTGGTTTTTTCAGACAATCTTGAGTAAAAGTTTCCATAATTTTAGGTTTTACAGGTTCAAAACGAACGGTTAATTATGGGACTTTACTTTCAGATTGACGTTGATCTGGCTGTTGGTGTTGGAATGTGAAAAATAGTAAATAGCCGGAATAGCTGGTAAGCCCGAAAGAACATAAGGGTTGGCCCCGCCGAAAATACCGCAGTCGGTTCCCCCTGCACCGGTTCCGATAGCAGGCGAGCCCGGTTTTAACATCCACCTTCCATCGGATGAAAATTCCAGACAACTTGAGTAACAATTAAACATGTTATCCGGGTCAATAAATTCCTGGTTGCCGTTCTGATTTCCGAATGCATTATCAGTGGCGATATTATAGCTGTATGAGTTATTATTGGGATAGAATGTCCCATAGATCAGGATGTTGTTCTGGATAGTTGCATTCTGAACGTTAATAAAACCATTCCATATAATATTATTTTCGATGGTAAAATAACTTTCCGGGAAAGAATAAAGGTAAGTGATCATATTATTTTTAACCATAAAATTGTTTACGGTACAAGGTGGCGCTGTGGTGGCTTGGGTAAATACCGAACCGCCGATATAATTCTGGCAGACAAGAATGTTGCTTACAACGCCTGCATTAACGACTACATCGTTATGGATCAAATTCCGCTCAACCACAATGTTTGAAACCTCAATGGTTACGGATACGAGATCCAATCCCATGATCTTTGAATTTTCACTGGCAGGCCCCCCGGAACTGGTAAAAATCACTGATCCCAACGATGCAGAAGTTGTGAGTGCCTGGGTTTCGGGATTTTCGCACAGGAAATAACCGGGTCCGACAAGGATCAGTTTTTTGGTACAGGTCAGGTCCCCGTATAATACTGCGGAAGGTTCGAAATATAACGTATCACCAGCAGTCGCCCCATTGTGCGCGGACTGAGCGGTAATGAAATCGGCTGCCATACCGGTGCGGTTGTTTACCCTCCAGATTTTGGCATTAACCGTGGTGGATAAAAAACAAAGAATGCTGACAAGCATCAGTGCTGAAAGTAAAACTAACTTTTTCATAGTATTTATTTTTAGGTGATGGTTCCGGAAGATAATCGGATCATTTTCAAATGGTTTCTAAAGATATAAAAGATTCACAGAAAATCCTTTTCTCCTGCGAAAAAAAAATATTCCATTTCACCATTTCACCATCTCACCATTTCACCATTTCACCACCTCACCATCTCACCATCTCACCATCTCACAGCATCACCTGAAATCCAAGATTTCTGAGAATTTCAACTGCCTCAGCATGGCCATTTGACACTTTTACCTGGTATGCCGGGAATTCCCTTCTTAAGGGGTAAGCCCAGCGCTGCTGTTCAAATCCGGCCGGATTAATCCGGAAACGGGTATCATCCTTCAGAATGTCGTATGTTTTCAGAACCGCTTCTGCTGCAATTTCTTCCGTGGTTTTTCCATTTCCATCGATCAGGATAAGCGGTTCCGGTGGCACAGGTATATTCAAGGGAAACCAGTTTTTTAAAGGCAGGTCGAAGTGATGAGCCAATGCCTGAACCACCATTGCAGTTCCGTTGGCTTTTCCGTCGGCAGAATATCCTGCAATATGGGGTGTCGCAATAGAGATTTGCGATATCAGACCGGAACTCACTTGCGGTTCATTTTCCCAGACATCCAGCACAGCGCCGGCCAGTTTCTTCTCCTGCAGCGCCACAGATAGCGCTTCCTGATCAACCACTTCTCCTCGGGAAGAATTGATCAGCCATGACCGGGCTTTCATTTTCCCAATCGATTCCGGTCCGATCAGATGGTAAGTTTTATCCGGATCATGGACGTTGAGGGGAACATGCAAAGTAACGATATCTGATTCCCTAAGCAGGGTTGAAAGCGTTACAAATTTTTCCGGTCCTTTCTGCCGTTCCAGTGGCGGATCATTTAACAATACCTGCATTCCCAGGTTGTGAGCCAATTTTTCCACTTTTGATCCCACATGTCCAACCCCGATAATGCCGAGCGTTTTATCTCTCAGGTGGAATCCTTCGCGCTTTGCCAGAGTGAACAAAGCCGAAGCAATATATTGCTGAACGGAAGAGGCATTGCATCCGGGAGCGTTGACCCAACGGATCTTCCGGGAATCGCAGTAATTGGTGTCGATATGATCAAACCCAATGGTAGCTGTACCGATGAATTGTACGGGCGTATCCCGAAGAAGCATTTCATTGCAAATCGTCCGTGTGCGGATAAGTAAAGCGTCGGCAGCAGATAAAACGGCATGGGTTATGGCAGTTGCCGGCAGATAATGGATTTCGGCAAAGGGTTCCAGAACGCCTTTCAGAAATGGAATTTTATCATCGGCAATAATACGAGGAAACATAAGGAGCCTCAGAAAACACGATCAATGAACAAATGTAGTTGAATTTTTGGAAAAACGTATGATCTGTGATGCAGGAAGCAGGATGCGGGATGCAGGATGCGGGATGCAGGATGCGGGATGCAGGATACAGGATACAAGATGCAGGATACAGGATATAAGATGCAGGATGCAGAATAAAATATTTTACGGAGGTTGAAAGATCACATAAGCGGCCTTGGCGAGAGCTTCGGTTGTGCGGTATGGCTGTGCGGCTCGAGACGCAGCCGCGATGTGATCTTTAACCGACACCCGACCCGCAATTGCGAAAGTTTAACTCCTATCTCCCATCTCCTATCTAATTCCAGGAGTTCGTGTATCTTTCCTCTATAAAACTGATGGATTTTTATGCGGTGCGTGTATGAATCGTGATTATTATGTAAGTTTGAAAATAAAATAACCTGAACGATGATTAATTCCCGGCAGGTACTTTTCATCACCCCGCCATTTACCCAACTCAACACCCCTTATCCGGCCACAGCCTTTCTGAAAGGATACCTGAATACCCAAGGCATCGTTTCACACCAGGTTGACCTGGGCCTTGAAGTAATACTGACAATTTTTTCCGCGAAAGGACTGATCCGTTTGTTTGCCGGGATTGATCGGGAAAACCCCGGATTAACTGATAATTTCAGACGTATTGTTTCCTTGCAACGGGAATATATCTCCACGATCGGAAGTGTGATTGCATTCCTGCACGACAAAGATACCTCCATAGCTCATCTGATCTGCGGAAGGGAATGGCTCCCGGAAGCATCGCGTTTCGCTCAAACCGCAGATATGGATGTTGCTTTCGGCGAATTGGGAATCCGCGATAAGGCCCGGCACCTGGCAACGCTTTACCTGGAAGATATTTCCGACCTGATCACGAGGGTAATCGACCCGGAATTTGGTTTCAGCCGCTATGCCGAACGGCTGGCACGTTCTCCGGCTACCTTCGATGAAATGGAAACCAAACTTCACAACCCTGACGGTTTTATCGATAACATATTGCTGGAATTATTGCAGGAGAAGATGGAACGATACCGGCCAGGATTGGTGGCGCTCACCGTACCTTTTCCCGGAAACCTTTATTGTGCGCTCAAATGCGGACAGTGGATCAAAAATCATTTCCCGGAAGTTTCGGTGGTTCTGGGTGGCGGTTATGCTAGCACCGAACTCCGGTCGCTCACCGATCCCCGTATATTCGATATGGTCGATTTCATCATTTTGGATGATGGAGAAGTCCCCTTGTTGAATCTTCTGGAACACCTTGCAGGGAAACGAACCCGGCAGAAACTGAAGCGGACTTTTTCAAAGGAGAAGAGCGGAGTGGTTTTCCATGACGGTTCCACCATGCCCGATTGCCTGCCCGGTGAGGCCGGAACGCCCGACTACAGCGATCTGCAATTGGACCGCTACCTCCCGGTAATTGAAATGACCAATCCGATGCACCGTCTCTGGAGCGACGGTCGTTGGAACAGACTTCAGCTTGCCCATGGCTGTTATTGGGCCAAATGTACTTTCTGTGATACCACCCTCGATTATATCAACCGGTATGTTCCAAACAAACCCGGGCAAATCTGTGACAGGATGGAGGCGATTATGGCACAGACCGGGCAGAACGGCTTTCATTTCGTGGATGAAGCGGCTCCTCCGGCTCTTCTGCGCGAACTGGCGCTGGAGATTTTACAGCGGAACCTGAATGTCTGCTGGTGGACCAACATCCGGTTTGAAAAAAACTTCACACGCGACCTTTGTCTTTTGCTGAAGACTTCCGGTTGCATCGCGGTTTCGGGAGGACTGGAAGTTGCTTCCAACCGTATTCTGAAGCTTATCGACAAAGGAGTGAGTGTGTCACAGGCTGCGCAGGTAACCCATAATTTCGCCCGGGCCGGGATACTGGTCCATGCTTACCTGATGTATGGGTTCCCGACTCAGACAGCCCAGGAAACCATGGATTCACTTGAGTTTGTGAGGCAATTGTTTATGCACGGTTTTATACAGTCGGGGTACTGGCATCTATTCGCGTTGACAACTCACAGCCAAGTTGGAATGAACCCGGAACAATTCGGAGTTATCCGTGAAACCCGTGAAACCGCACCTTTCGCCAACAACGATCTGCGACATACCGACCCGGACGGATATGATCATGAATTTTTCGGGGATGGGCTACGGAAGGCATTGTTCAACTATATGCACGGCATTTGCTTTGACTTTCCGTTGCAGGAATGGTTCGATTTTCACGTGCCGCACACTACCGTTGCACCAGATTTTATCGGAAATCTGCCTGAAGCAGAAGAGATGAAAAACATCAATCCTTCAACCCGTGTGATCTGGTTAGGTGGATCGTGTTCTGTAAAATATTATAAACGGAAGAAAAAAGGAAAAGTATTTCCTTCGGCGATACTCATCGTCCAAAACCGGAAGAGGGAGGTGAAAATATCACTTTCTGAAGCCCAGGGAGAATGGTTAAACGACCAACTCCCTTTGTTGGGGGTCAGAAACAGAAAAACCTTCACCTATGAAAACTTAAAGCAAGAATTTGCCCGGCATGTTCCGGGTGATTTTGAACGCTTCATGAAAGAAAGGTCAATGCAGACCTTGCGTGAAAATGGATTGATCCTGCTGTAGCGCCGGAATCCTTATCTTTTTGCCGCTTTCTTTTCTTTTTTTGCTGCGCGTTTTTCCTTTAAGCTCTTGGTTGGCTCCTTTTTATTCTCTTTTTTAACTGTTTTTTCTTTTCCCATGACAAATTGATTTTAGCAACTGTAAAGTTACAAACAATTTGGAATTTTCGATTGAAAAATCATCCAGGATAATTCTGGCACCTCACCCCCTGACCCCTCTCCTTAAGGAGAGGGGAGTATTCAGTATCCAGAATCTTGTATCTTGTATCCTGCATCTTGTATCCTGCATCCTGCATCTTGTATCCTGCATCTTGCATCCTGCATCTTGTATCCTGCATCTTGTATCCTGCATCCTGCATCCAGCATCAGCGAGCAAAGCGAGCTCATCGCGAGCGTAGCGAGCCTACATTCCCAACTGGTTCATCACAAATTCGTAATTGACCACTGTATTATCAATACGTTGTTTGGTTTCCTGACCGGAACCATGACCAACGTTATAATCGATGAATAAAAGTATCGGTTTGATCTGTCCGGGATTATTTTGTAATGCTGCTGCAAATTTTTTGGCATGGAGGGGATCCACACGACTGTCGTTGGCCCCTGTACGGATCAGCATGGTTGGTGTGTTTATTCCCATCCGGATATTGTGATAGGGTGAGTATCTCAACAGGTTTCTGAAATCCTTTTCATTTTCACTGGAACCATATTCAGGGATCCAGTAACGGGCGATCAGGAATTTGTGGAAGCGTACCATATCGATGAGCGGAACGGCACAAAGGATCGCCTTGTACAAGTCGGGACGCTGGGTGGCAGCGGCGCCCATTAGCAAACCGCCGTTACTTCCGCCTTCAGCAGCCAGCCTGGACGGGGTAGTATATTTTTCACGGATAAGCCATTCGGCACAGGTATTGAAATCGTCGAAACAGTTCTGCTTGTTCAGGAGCATTCCGGCTTCGTGCCATTTTTCTCCATATTCGTCGCCTCCACGGATGCCAGGCTCCACGACCACCCCGCCCCGGTTGATGAATGCGGCATAACTGCCATAATATGACGGTGTAATCCCGATGTTGAATCCACCATATGCCGTCAGTAATACCGGGTTGTTTCCATCCAGTTTCATGTCTTTCCGGTGAACAATGATCACAGGAATCCGGGTACTGTCTTTGGAATAATAAAATCTGATTTCCCCGGTGATGTTCGACATATCTATCGGAAGTTCCCGGTAATAATAGAGTCTCCATTTAAAATCACGGGGAGAAGCGACGAACATCTTTCCGGGTGAAGTAAAGGTCGACATATAGATGTACACCGAATCTTCTTCACGATCGAAATTGAAGCCGCTCACATTGCCAATCTCCGGCAGTTCAATCGGCCCAATCATTTTTCCACTCGAATCATATAGCGTCAATCGGCTCTGAATATCTTTCTTGTCTTGTACGATCAGACGCCCGTCTTTCAGCACTTCTACGTTCTGCAAAACGGTTTCTCCTTCCGGGACCAGTTCCTTCCAGTCCTTGTATTCGGGTTTATCCTTATCGGCAACCATGAACCGGTAACGGGGTGCATTATCGTTGGTTAGGATATAAAGTTTGTTGCCGATTGCAAACGGATAGGCCTGGAATTTCTTGCTTTCATAGATCAGTTTTCCCTCTTCCATCGAACCGGTTGACCGGATGTAACAATTGTTCGAATTAAAATCCCCCCGTCCTGAAAAAGTAACATCGCTGTAACGATTATCGTAGATGAACCAGGAATTTTTGGCGTCATCGGTAGTACCGATGAACCGTGAATTGGACAAGGTATCACCCACCTTCCAGTAATATGTTTTAAGCGGTCGCTGGGTATTGACATCGTCCTGGCTGCGGAGGGTGAAGTAAGCGTGTTGCTGATCTTTGGTCCATTGGTAACCGAAGGTATTTTCAAGGGGCGGGTAAAGGATTTTTCCTGTCTGGGTCTCGATGATGTATGTGGTGGAGATCTCGGCCCCGCTCTTTTGCACGCTCACGGCTGCCCGTTCCCCGTCGTAGGTATAATTGACCCCGCTAGTCGAGGTTTTCCCGGTGGTGTCGAGTTTCACCGGATCCCAGATCAGGATTTTCTTTCCATCGATGATGGTATATAGGGAGATTTGTTTGTCACCTTTTTTGCGGATATTCTGAAAGACACGTTTACCCTGTTTGTCAAGTGGACCTTCGTAGTCCATGTCGATGTAAGCAGTGATTTCATTACGCAGTCCGGGATGCTCTTTTTGAGTGGCTTTCATGTAAGCCACGGCGCTTTCATGCTGTGTTTTGGTCCATGCGATCACAGCTGGATCGGTCTTATCTTCGAGCCACCGGTAATTATCGGTGAGTAGCATACCGTGTAATGTATCCACCACCGGTATTTTCGGTGTAATGGGTGGATAGAAACGTTGTTGGGTAAATCCGGCCATAGGCAGACAACACATCAGGACTAAGGAAAACTTTTTCATGGGATGATATAGTTGATTTGTTAATAAATTAAGATCAAATTTAGAGATGAAATCCCGTTGCTCGCAAATATTGTGATGAACGAGGCCAAAAACTCGATGAAAAATCTCCGGAATGTTTGGAAAGTATTGGTATCATTCCCGGGTTGACGGTGTGACCCGAGACTGGTCCTTATTTTGACGGGTCAGGTTAAGGTAAAGGGATGACATCTTTTCCAGAGACTGTTCAATTCGGTAATGTGTAGATTTTTGAAGGTATAGACTTTTTGAATTTTGGAGTTCGTCCGGATGTTCTATCCAGTAATCGATCCGGGCAGTCAATGCGGCAATGTCATCGCTGGTATAAAGGAACCGGTCATCCAGTGCAAATTGTCCGGTAGCGCTTTTTGTACTCTTGGCGATTAGTACGGGAAGCCCGCAACCCATGGCTTCCAGTACCGTCATGCATTCCACTTCGATGGTTGCAGCATGGACATACAAGTCGGCCAGGTTGTAATAATATACCAGTTCATCGGGGGTTAAGAAAAGGAAAATGGGAGGAATGGGAAGTTCCGCTCCGAGGTGTTGAAGTTTCTCTTTTACCGGGCCATCGCCGATGAGGAACAGGCTGATACGGTCTCGGTATTTTGACTCCTTTATAGCTCTGATGATGATATCGTGACGTTTTTCCGGCGCCAGTCTTCCCACTGAAAGTATGATGAATTTACCTTTCATGGTTTCCGGCCGGTCAACCGTAACCGGGTGAAATACTGGTAAAATTCCATTGGATATGATGGTTGTTGGTGATTTCAACCCGTAGCGCTTCAGTTCATCCTCGGCAAACCGGCTCGGACAGATAACCATATTGGCCCGGTTGTAAATGGTCTTCATCCAGATCTTATAGCAATAACGGATAAATGCTGATGAATGGATACCGGCGTTCATGGCCAGGTGTTCCGCCTGTATATGAAAGGTGGCGACAACAGGAATCTTCAGTTTCCGGGCCATCCGCACGGATTCAATACCAAGAAGGAATGGGAATTGGATATGTACGATGTCGGTATCCTTCATGGCTTTCCTTAATACCCGTCGTGAAGGAACCGCTAAAGGAGCCTGCATTTTTTTCATGATGCGCTTCACGCCCGGTGCATAAAACCTGGGCAGAAGGATCTTTCCGGGTGCTGCCTCGCCGGTAGTCAGGATCGAAACATCATAATCGGCGCGTAGCAGGTCAGTGAATCGCCGGGTCGAAATTGTAGCCCCATTCTTGCTATCATCATAACAATCGATCACCATGAGGATTTTCAAACGTCTTTTTTTGGTATTATCAATGTCCATCACATTGAAATTATCTCTTACAGATCACAATGAATTCTTTAGACTTCTCATTCAATTCGTTCCCTGAATAATCACCCATGATCCGGTAATCTTTAAAATCCGACCGTTCGATAAGATGTTCCAGTTCATAACGGAAGAAAAACCGCATTGGAATTTCCCAATCTTCGCACCGAACGGTATTGGCTTCATCCCATTCGATCCGAAACGTGACGTTGATCAGCTGTTTGATCAGATCGGGTCTGGTCGATACGATCCGTCTCACTTTCTTTCCGGCTTCGTATTCCCCTTCAAAATCAGTTTGATGATCCAATCCCTGGATCAATTGTTTTAAATCGGGGATAAAAAGGTCAATGATGAATTTTCCTCCCGTGTTCAAGTGTCTGAAAACATTATTCAGCGCTTTGATTTGTGATGCTTTATCAAGTATATGCATAAAAACCCGGAAAGGCGCCACTATCAGGTCGAACTGAAAATCATAGTGGAAGTCGACGATGTTTTGTAAAGTGATCCGCGGTTGATGAACCGGAGAAAGCTTGCTTAATAAAACCTGTATCATGAATGGACTGATATCCAAACCATAAATATCCGCTCCCCGATTCAGGGCCTCAGTAAAAAACCGTCCGGTACCGACCCCGATCTCCAGAACTTTGCCTTTAGTCCGGGTGATCTCGTCAATAAAAAAGTCATGGTCAACATTATTTCTTACCTGATGATAAATCAAATCATAGAATCGGGCGAATGTCTGAGGGTATTCGTTTTGCATGATAAAGTTTTTCGGTTATGCATCAGTCATTTTTTCTTAATTTCTTCATATTTCTGAAACCAACCGGGAAAATACTTCATGAATTGAACGGGTTTGAAATTATCTTTTCTCACCACAGCATGCCGGGTTGTTCCGAATGCACAGAGATCGCCTTCTCCATTAACCACATGGTAACCATACGTGGTTTTTAATCCGTGGTTTTCTTCGATCCAGGTTTCTACCATAACACGTTCACCATAGCGGATTGGTTTCTTGTAGGTGATTTCAATTTTCAAAACTGGAGCACAATATCCTGATTTCTCCATCTCTGCGTAACTGTATCCAACATCCTCGATAAGTTGTGTTCTCCCCAGTTCGAACCATTTTAAATAATTGGCGTGGTAGATTATTCCCATCATATCCGTGTCGGCATAAGATACCTGAATCTCTTTTTTTGAAATGTACATGGGTCAGTTGTAGCTGGTTATTTACCTATGTTTGCTCACTTAAACCGCATCTTGAAATAAACGAAGTATTTTTCTTTCAAAAGCAATAATACCCACGTGATCAGAAAGGTTCATTTCTAAACCGTTCCGTCCCTGTGTAATACAAACTTACATAATAATCCCGATTCAAACACGCACCACATAAAAATTCACCAAATTTACCAGAGGAAAGATAAATAAATGAATTTTACTGTATAACAAACGGAAGAGAAACTGCATATACGGGTCGTAACAAAATAGAGTATTTTTTATAATTTTGGATCGATAAATTTCAGTGGCTATGACGCAGAAATTGATCAGGTTGGAAGTCAACGAAACCGAAGCCGCGTTATTATATTATTCGCTCATCGAAGCCCGACAGATTAAAGAAAAGGAATTTGAAAAGACGGGAAATGGTTTGATTCTCGGGGATATTGAAGAGTTGAAGGCGCTAATTTCCAGAGTTTTTCAGGAGATTAACCGGGATCAGAACCATAAATGTTAACCAACTCATCCTTTCACCCCTTCTCCTTGAGGTTGGGGTTGAGTTCTTCGGATAAATTCCCTGCACCTATAGTGCAGAATCCGGATCGAGTGCTTGCCTTGTTGTTTTGAGCATTTATTCACCGGCCTGGGGTATCAGTGAATCCCTGTAATTTTCTGAACCGTGTTCCAGTTCCTGGCGGTGGATAACAAACCAAGCTCTTTTTCGATGAAGTTGTTCGGGAACCCATATCTTCCCTTTACTTCATGGCTTACAATGTAAACGTTTGCACCACGGATCATGATCACCTCCAGACCTTCCTTTTCATTACGCAGGGGAAGTTCCGGCAGATGCTCCGGTATTTTTTCGAGGAAACAAACATAATACTTCACCGGTAGGTTTGTCGACACCGACATGAATGGATCGTTTCGTACGGCATCCTGCAATTCTTCCAAACTCCGCATTATCACCGCAACCCGCTGACCAAGCAGGATTTCGAGCCGTCGCTCCAGTTTTATCTTCAACAACTGAAGGTCGGTGCCATCCCAGGTGAACTTTACATTCCCGCTCTGAATAAAGGTTTCCACATGCGATAATCCTGATGAACCGAACAATGCCCGCATCTCGGGCATGAGGATCAGATTCTTCCCGCCGACATTGATCCCACGTAAAAATGCTACATATCTTCCCATTCTTTCCATAGCCTGGTCAATTACCAAAAGTCACGATTTAATTCACTTTGATCAGCGGATCCATCCGAGTATACGGAATACATCCATGGTGATTGTTTTCCGGGCCAATGCAAAATCGGAAACCTGTTGCTGATCGTTCGGTTCGATGAGTGTGGCGACAAAATAAACCTTGCCTGCCGATTCGAAATAACCTACAAACCAGCCATAATTATTGTTGTTGCGAATGGCCCAGCCGGTTTTACCACTCAGGGAATATTCCGGTGTTTTTTCATTAATCATGATCGCCTTAACGGATTTCATCACGGATAACGAAAGCGGCAATTTTTCATCATATAATTTGTTCAAGAAATCCACCTGCTGTCGTGGTGTTATCCGGGAATTGCCCTCGAGCCAGAAAAGATCTATATTTTCAGGATGAACATCCATATGGCCATAATTCAGTTCACGGAGATAACGGGTCATCCGGTCAACCCCGATCTTCCGTGCCAGTTCCTGATAACATGGCACACAGGACACCCGGAAGGCCTCCGTCAAAGTCAGGTCTTTATCCCAATCGGAAATTCGACGTTTGCGACCATCCCACTTAAACACATAGGCAGTATCGATTACTCCGGTTTCGAGGCCGATCAAGGTATTGACAATTTTAAAAGTAGATGCCGGAAGATAACTGCTATCCCAGAGCGCCGGTTTATATCCAACCAATTCATTTTTCCCACGGTCAAGGATGATGATGGTTCCACTCATCCTATATTTCTCAAAAACTGCTTTCAATTCAGGGAGTTCATGAATCGTCTTGTCTGGCTGAGCACACACCTGAAGCATGGAAATGACCAGAAAAAAAAAGATCACAGGTTGTTTCATTTCTACGTTTTCTACTTATTTTTACAAGGAAAAGCAAAATTAAACCAAAATCACTATTCATTAAACTTAATTTTATGGCCATTCCGACTTCCCGGGCCAAAGAACCCGGCAATATCACAGTGGATTATGAAAGGTGCAATGGATGCGGTAAATGTGTGAGTGTTTGCAGCGACCTGGACCTGGAACTCCATGAAGGGAAAGCCCGCTCTTCAGGTAACGGTGTGTTCGGATGTATTGCCTGCGGCCAGTGCATGGCTGTATGCCCCGAAGATGCCATCGAAGTGCATGGGCGGTTTCTTTCACACGACGATCTATTCCCATTACCTGCCAGGGAAACCGCTGCTTCATTCGAGTCGTTAATGAACCTGCTCCAGCGTCGTCGCAGCATCCGGAAGTTTAAAAATATACCGGTCGAGCATAACCTGTTGGATAAGGTACTGAAAGCCGCACAAACAGCCCCGATGGGTCTGCCGCCATCCGATGTCAATGTAATGGTTCTGGATTCAAAAGAAAAAGTTCGTGCCTTTGCGGTAGATTTCTGCCAATTCCTTGAAACAATCAAATGGTTCTCTTCTTCCTGGTTTCTCACCTTGATGAAACCTTTTTGGGGGAAAGAGACCGATGAACTGTTTCGGAATTTCCTGAAACCTCTGCTCAACAAATATATTACATCCATGAAGAAAGGAGAAAACGTTGTGAATTATGATGCTCCGGTGGCTTTGTATTTCTATGGTTCTCCCTATTGCGATCCCGGCGACCCGATCATTGCAGCCACTTATGCCATGATTGCTGCGGAATCACTGGGGTTGGGAACATGTATGTTAGGCGCAGTTCACCCGTTCATTCAAAGCGGTAAAACAGCAAGGAAATTCAGAGAAAAACACGGGATTCGTTTTAAAAGCCGGGAAGGACTTTTCCTGATCATGGGTTACCCGAAAGCAGAATACCTGAAAGGGATCCGGCGCAATTTTGCCTCGGTGAACTGAATGGATGTGAAATAATAATTCTTTAATCCGATGATTGATTTACGAAGCGATACGGTGACCCGTCCATCGAAAGAGATGCTCGAAGCCATGTTTTCGGCTCAAGTGGGCGATGATGTTTTCGGGGATGATCCCACGGTGAATGCACTGGAAGAAAAAGCAGCCGGCATGCTTGGGAAAGAGGCCGCTCTGTTTTGCCCATCCGGCACCATGACAAACCAGGTGGCCATTAATATTCATACCCGGCCTGGCGATGAAGTGATCTGCCACAAATATGCACACATCTACTATTACGAAGGTGGCGCCATCATGCGCAATTCAGGGGTTTCGGTCTGCCTCCTCGAAGGAGACCGTGGCCTGATCAAGGCCGCTGATATTGAAAGCCATATCAATCCCGACGATATCCACCGTCCGGTAACTTCGCTTGTAGAAGTGGAAAACTCCATGAATAAAGGAGGTGGTTCCTGTTATGAATACCAGTCTCTGGTTGAGATAGCCAGGGTCTGCAACAATCATCAACTGAAGTGTCACCTCGACGGTGCCCGGCTGTTCAACGTCCTGGTTGAAACAGGTGAAAGCCCAAAAGAGTATGCGAAATTGTTCGATTCAGTTTCCATCTGTCTCTCGAAAGGGCTGGGGGCGCCCATCGGCTCACTGCTTCTCGGCAGCAAAGCTTTCGTTAAACGGGCCCGCAGGGTGCGTAAAGCTTTTGGAGGTGCCATGCGCCAGGCTGGCTATCTTGCAGCGGCAGGTATTTATGCGCTTGACCATAATATTCAACGATTGAAGCAGGATAATGATCGTGCCCGTTGTCTTGGGAAACTGCTTTCATCCCTCCCGTATATTGAAAATGTACTCCCGGTTGAGACCAATATCGTGATTTTCAACCTGACAAACAAGATTACGGAAAAGGATTTCCTCGGAAAGTTGAAGGATCACGACATTCATGCCCTGCCCTTGGGACCACAGTCCGTCCGCTTTGTCACCCATCTCGATTTTACGGATGAAATGCTGGCTAACGTCGAAAAGGCTTTAAAGAAAATTGGGAAATAGCGTCCCTCGTCCTTCATTTCATCCCGTCCCAACCCTGCGCGGTGAGTTCCACCTGTTTGTCGTCGGGAGTGATCATCCATTTTCCGGTGGATTTATCTGTTATATGACCGATCACGGTGATACCGGCAACCTCTTTGACCTTTTCATAATCGGCTTGTTGAATGGTGAAGAGCAGCTCATAGTCATCCCCTCCGCTCAGTGCTGTCACACTGGGGATGATCTTGTATTCAACAGCCAGTTCACGGGTATGGGAATCAATGGGGATTTTTTCCTCGAACAGTTTACAGCCAACCTGCGATTGCTCACAGAGATGTAGAATTTCGGATGCCAGTCCATCGGATATGTCGATCATGGATGTTGGCTTTAATCCCAGCCCCTGTAAAAGGTTCCGGATGTCAGTTCGGGCTTCGGGTTTGAGCTGGCGTCCGATTTGGTAATCGTAACCGGTCAGTTCCGGTTGCATACCGGGGTTGACCTGGAAAACTTTTTTTTCCCGTTCAAGGACAAGAAGACCCATGTAAGCTGAGCCCAGGTCGCCGGTAACGCAAAGCAGGTCGCCAGGTCTGGCTCCGTTGCGGTAAATGACCTCATCTTTTTGTGCGGTCCCGGTAATGGTAACCGAAATCGTCAGCCCTTTGGCAACTGAACTTGTATCGCCACCGACCAGGTCAACTTTATATGTTTCGCAGGCAAGCAAAATCCCGGCATAGAGTTCGTCGAGCGCTTCGACTGAAAAGCGGCTCGAAACGGCAATGGAAACTGTCATCTGTTTTGGGATACCGTTCATGGCGGCAATATCGGAGATGTTCACCACAGCGGCTTTGTAGCCGAGATGTTTGAAAGGCATATAGGTGAGATCGAAATGGATACCCTCGACCAGAAGATCGGTAGAGAGTAGGATAACATGATCTCCGGCGTCAATGACTGCCGCATCATCGCCAATACCTTTCAGTGTTTCGGGATGATATAATTTCACTTGGCGGGTCAGCCGGTCGATCAGGCCGAACTCACCAAGCTCCGCCAGGGTCGTGAGTTTTGGTGATTTCCCGGTAGGTTTATTCTCTTTTTTTTCAAACATTTCCTGGGTCAGGTTGCCGAATTTATGGCAAAGATAATAAGTTCCGGCTGTTTTTTTTTCTACTTTTATCCTGCAATACTTTGGAAATGAAAGAACCCTTTTACCAATCAAAAACCCTTTGGAGTTCCATTCTGGTGGTTGCTGTTTTTCTTTGTGCTTTTGTGATTCCGGTATTTCCGGCTGCTATTGGAAATTCATTGCTTAAAAGTGGTTTCAGCCTGATCTTTATTTCGGGCATCATGTCAATGGAACGGCGGAAATGGTCTATTCTGGGCTTAGCAACAGCAGCCTTCGTGCTGCAGTGGATCTCGGAAATTCTCGAACTGAACTTCCTTACCGAAGCTTCCCGTGTCATCAATGTCTTGTTTTTCATGGTCGTAGTATTCATCCTGATCAGGCAGATGGCATCAGCCAGGATTGTCAATGCACGGGTAATTCTCGAATCAATATCCGGATACTTGCTGTTGGGTCTGATCTTTTCGGTACTGATTGCAGCGATCATGCAGGCTGATCCGGACGCTTTTAATGTGACCCTGAAAGAAAATAACGGGCTACAGCCTGCAACTCCTTCAATAAGTGTCCCCTTATATTTCGGATTCGTAACACTTGCCACTGTGGGTTATGGTGATATTGTACCGTTGAAACCATACACCCGTTCACTTGCAACCTTCATCAGTATATCGGGTCAATTGTATGTTGTTACAATCATCGGTTTGCTGATAGGTAAATTTATCAGCAAACGGAATAATGAACAAATTGATGCAACCAAATAACTTCTTTTATTGTCTTACTATCATGATCAAAATTTAATCATCTCATCCCCGGACCTTAAGAAGGACGAAGGACGAAAGACGAAGGACGAAAGAAGAAGGAGGAATTCGGGTCCAGGGCCTGGGGTTCATGCCAATTGATTTATACCAAATGATAAGAATGGAAGGACAATATGAAAAAACAAACATTGATTTCTAGACCGAACCGTGATCTTATAAAAACCGCAACAGGATTTTTCCTATTCCTCGTTGTGTTTATTCTGATCACTTCCTGCAGGAAAAAAAATAATCCCGGGCCGGAATGTTCCCCGTTAACAGGAGGTGGATTTGAGGTTGTTGACCACACTGAACGGAATGCACAGGATGTCCTTGACCAGTTACAACTGCTTCCGGATGATTCTACCTATTTCGATTATAATGATTTTTACAGGGAAACGATAACCCAATTACCCGGCGCCCTGGAACTCAAACCGATAGCCCATGAAGTAGTAAAATACACTTCCACAGATAACAATGGAAATAAAATCCAACTGACCGGTCTCCTTATTTATCCATGGAATTTGCCCCCTTTTGGCAGGGTGAATGCTCCTATTATCTCTGTAAATCATGGCACACAAATACTTAAAAAACTGGCGCCATCCAAATGGAAAAGTGCCAAATGGAGTGATTGGAAAGATTTCCCGGAAATGGTCATTGCCGATGTTATGGCATGCTACTACAATTGGATCATTATTATGCCCGATTATCAGGGAATGGGGGACGACATTGGAGAAAATCATCCCTATGTCATCAGGGAAAGGCTGGCCAATGCTACTGCCGATATGGTGGAGGCGGCACAGAATTCCCTGGGTTGCGATCAAAATGCTTATGTAAAATGGAATGGGAAACTTTCCTTTATGGATTTTCGGAAGGTGGATATGTAACCATGGCAGCCGCCAGGGAACTCGAGGCAAGAAATGTAAACCTGTCGGGCGTTGTTTGTATGGATGGGCCTTATGATCTATCCGGCACCATGCTGGATGTTATGCTGGCGGACAAACCCTTTCCGGTTCCTTACTTTTTACCGATGATGTTGGTAGGGTATAACACCATTTATCCAAATGCATTTTCATATGAAGCAATGCTAAAAGAACCCTATAAAACAGATATTCCAAAATACACCACCGGATTTTATGATGAAACAGTTGTAAACGGTAAAATGCCTTCCGACAAGATTTTAAAAAAGGTATTTACCGATTCCTTTTATGACTCCCTTAAGAATTTCAGCAGTAAAGCTTACCAGATAGTATATGAGAACAATGCCTATGTGAACTGGGCTCCGAAATCAAAAATGTTGCTCTGGCATTGTAATAATGATGATTGTGTTCCTTTTGGTAATTTTCTTGTTGCCAGGAAAAGGTTTTCGGATCTCCTACTGACAAACATTGATTATGTGGAATATGGTCCTGTTGAACTTAACCCCGACAGGGGAACCATTCATGTGACTGTTGCTCCCAAAGCTTTTTTAGAAGGCGCCAAATGGATATATAAGCATTCGAAATAGAAAGATAAAATAGGTGTCGAACAATTGAAACAACCTGCTTCTAACAACAATAATATATGAAACAAATAACCAATGCACTTTTTGTCATTTTTTTTCTTCTTCTGCTGATTTCGTGCAGGAAAGAGTATAGCCCAACCCCTTTTCAGACTCAGATTTTTCCCCTTAATGTGGGTAATCACTGGACTTTTCAAACGACCATTGCTGATTCCACTCATACTATTCACGTCAATGATGTGTTAAAAGACACCCTCATTAACCAGGAACAGTGGTTTATACTTACCTACGACACTGTTATACGTACGGTTTGCAGAAATACTGCCCGGGGCTGGTGGTATATATTTGAAGGGAAATCGCCATCTGTCATGAAAAGTGACCTTTTCTGGAAATATCCATCAACCGTTAATGACCAGTATTTGACAGCCGACAGTTCCTACGTGACAATAGTGTCTGTCAATGAAACTGTTAAAGTCCCAGCCGGAATCTTTAATTGCTATCACTATCATATGGTTCATTACAAGCAGGGATATGAATGTGAAGAATATCTCGCCCCGGGTTACGGGTTGGTTAAACATACCGTATATGCACCTGGCACCGGAACCTCGAAAATAGCAGAAACGACAGAACTGGTATCCTATAAACTTTACTAACGATTCCATTCCTTATTTCAATATTTTTTTAATCAGGCATTCAAATACCTAAATTATCGTAACTTTGTATCTGGATTTATCAAACAGTTCGCCTGGAGTTAAAAAATACTAAGATTTGTTCTAAATTTCAATAACAATGGAATCCGATTCAAATAAAATAATCGGCGAATTTACCCAGGGGGATTATAAGTATGGTTTCGTCACGGACATTGACACAGAATTCGCCCCTCGCGGACTCACCGAAGACACCATCCGGTTCATTTCTGCTAAAAAACAGGAACCCGAATTTTTATTGGAGTTCCGCCTGAAAGCGTTTCGTCACTGGCTCACCATGACACAACCCAAATGGGCCCATTTACATATAGATCCGATCAATTTTCAGGACATCATTTATTATGCAGCCCCAAAGAAAAAACATCAACTGGAAAACCTCGACCAGGTCGATCCTGATTTATTGGCTACTTTCAATAAACTTGGAATTTCGCTGGAGGAGCAGAAGAAATTATCAGGAGTAGCGGTAGATGCTGTTATCGACAGCGTTTCAGTAAAGACTACCTTTACGGAAACCCTTTCCAAATACGGCATTATCTTTTGTTCTTTCAGTGAAGCGGTACTGAAGCATCCAAATCTGGTGAAACAATACATGGGTTCCGTAGTCCCATACACTGATAATTTTTTCGCCTCTCTGAATTCAGCCGTTTTCAGCGACGGTTCTTTTTGTTATATTCCCAAAGGGGTACGGTGCCCGGTGGAACTGTCCACCTATTTTCGGATCAATGCCGCCAATACCGGTCAGTTTGAACGTACACTCATTGTGGCTGAGGAAGGGTCTTACGTAAGTTATATGGAGGGGTGTACAGCGCCTCAGCGTGACGAAAACCAGCTTCATGCCGCCATCGTTGAGATCGTGGCCATGAAGGATGCGGAGGTAAAATATTCCACGGTGCAAAACTGGTATCCGGGGGATAAAAACGGTAAGGGCGGTATCTATAATTTTGTTACCAAACGCGGTATCTGTAAAGGAAGCAATGCAAAGATCAGTTGGACACAGGTAGAAACAGGATCTGCCATCACCTGGAAATATCCCAGTTGTATTTTGCTGGGCGATAATTCGGTGGGAGAGTTCTATTCCGTCGCTGTTACAAATAACCACCAACAGGCCGATACCGGTACCAAGATGCAGCATCTGGGCAAAAATACACGCAGTACCATCATCTCAAAAGGGATTTCTGCCGGAAAGGGTAACAATTCATACCGCGGACTTGTAAGGATCACGAAAAATGCCGTTAATTCACGGAATTACAGTCAGTGCGACTCTTTGCTTCTTGGTTCCCAGTGCGGGGCACATACCTTCCCTTACATCCAGGTAGAAAATAAATCGTCGATTGTGGAACATGAAGCGACTACCTCAAAGATTAGCGAGGACCAGCTTTTTTACTGCCAGCAGCGTGGAATTGACATGGAAAGCGCCATCGGCCTTATCGTTAACGGTTATGCCAAAGAAGTGCTTAAGCAACTACCCATGGAATTTGCGGTGGAAGCACAGAAGCTACTGTCGATCAGTCTGGAGGGAAGCGTGGGATGATTAATGATTTGGAGATTTGAAAATTTGGAAATTTGGAAATTTGAAGATGAATTTTAGTACGACTTTAAAACCCACCGTCTTTGACGGTGGTAATGTATGTTTGGCTTTGCCGGTTTTTTAAAAAGAATTTGCGGTGGCGAAGCCATAAATCGGGCGAAAAGCCACCTCCTTTGGTGGTGGATAGTCCGATTTAAGCAAATTTTTTACTTTTGAGTTTTGAACTTTAGTTTTGACTTTTGACTTTTGAGTTTTGAATTTGTTAATTAGCAGATCATGTTGTTAAGCATTAAAAACCTGCATGCCTCTGTTCAGGGAAAAGAAATCCTGAATGGGGTTAATCTCGAAGTGAACAGGGGTGAGGTACACGCTATTATGGGACCGAATGGCACCGGAAAAAGTACCCTTGCATCGGTGATTGCCGGCCGTGAAGTATTTGAAATGACATCCGGTGAAATTCTGTACAAAGGAAAAAATCTTCAGAAATTATCGGTAGAAGAACGGGCTCGTGAAGGGATATTTCTCGGCTTCCAGTATCCCGTGGAAATACCTGGGGTAAGCATCACCAATTTCATGCGTACGGCAGTAAATGAGATCCGTAAATACAAAGGGCTGGATGCCCTTTCAGCCAGCGAATTCATCAAGATGATGGAAGAAAAGAAAAAGCTGGTGGAGATCACTTCCAACCTTACCAACCGTTCTGTCAACGAAGGTTTTTCGGGTGGTGAAAAGAAAAAGAACGAGATCTTCCAGATGGCTATGCTTGAACCTATGCTGGCGATCCTCGATGAAACCGATTCCGGTCTTGATATTGATGCCCTGCGTATTGTGGCTAACGGTGTAAACAAGTTGCGTCGCCCCGACAACGCCTTTGTGGTGATCACGCACTACCAGCGATTGCTCGATTATATCATCCCCGATTATGTACATGTCCTTTTTGAAGGAAAAATTGTCAAGTCGGGCGGCAAAGAACTGGCATTGGAACTGGAAGAAAGGGGTTATGACTGGATCAAAAAAGAACAGGTGGAATAGAAAACCGTTCGAGATGGAAACAACAGTTCAACAAAGTATTACTCTCGAACGGATGGTACATTTATTCGAATCCAACCGTCAGGTTTTGGCATCGAACGATACCGCCTTACTTTCTGAGATACGTGATAAAGCATTCATCTTATTCGGAAAACTTGGATTTCCCGACACAAAGATGGAAGCCTGGCGTCATACAGATCTGAAGGATAGCCTTGAACGCGGATATGATTATTACCTTCATCCCCTTCCGGAAGAAGATGTTCAAAAGGTATTCCGATGTAATATTCCCCATCTCGATACCGCCATCATCGGACAGTTGAACGGATGGTATGTGTCGAAAGAGGTACCCCTGATGGAGCTTGGCAACGGGATCATCATGGGTAGCCTGGCTGAAGCGAAAAAGAAATATCCGGCCCTGGTTGATAAGTATTACAGCCGGGCCACCGGAGATACGGCCGAAGTATTCACAGCGATGAATACGGCCTTTGCACAGGACGGGATTTTTATCTATGTGCCGGCGGGGGTGAAAAGTACAAAACCGGTACAACTGATCAACGTGATCCATCACTATGAAAACCTCTTCCTGCAGTCACGAAACCTCATCGTGATCGGGGACAATGCCAGTCTGTCACTTGTGCATTGCGACGACTCCTACAACCAGCAGGCCAGCTTTTCGAACATTGTCACCGAGATATTCCTGGGTGAAAACGCTTTTTTGGATCACTATAAACTGCAAAACCTGAACAACAACAGCACCCTGATCAGCACCGTCTATTTTCAATTGGAAGCCGCTGCCAATCTTGAATCACACTACCTGTCGCTCAACGGTGGACTGCTTCGCAACAACATCCGGGTATTGTTCAATGGAACTCACGGGAATGCCGATATCTACGGACTTTACCTGATGGATCGCCGGCAGCATATCGATAATCATGTGTTTGTGGATCATGCTTCTCCGGATTGCACAAGCAATGAAATCTTCAAAGGAATTCTGGATGAAAATGCACACGGGGTGTTCAACGGGCATGTGCTGGTCCGCAGGAATTCCACCGGGACCGACGCACGCCAGACCAATAAAAATATTTTACTTACTGATACGGCACGGGTCAATTCAAAACCATTCCTCGAGATCTATAACGACGACGTTAAATGTTCTCACGGTTCCACAACCGGCCAGCTCGACTCAGAAGCATTATTTTATCTTCGCCAGCGCGGTATCGGCGAAGAGAGTGCCCGCATGTTGCTGATGTTTGCCTTTGCCAATGAGATCGTTGGGAAGATCGCCATTCCCCAGTTGCGCCAGCGGATAGAGGATATGGTCAAAAAACGTCTCCAGGGCGAGCTCCAGATCTGCGAACAATGTGTACTTCACTGCAGTACTCCCGAACAACCGGTGGAATTCAAAATCGACATGTCGAAAATATGATAGGAAATAGGGGATAAAAACTCAAAATTCAAAATTCAAAATTCAAAACTACAACTCAAAAATCAAAATTATATATTCATTTTCAAATCTTCACATTTTCAAATTTTCACATCTTCAAATTTTCAAATCTTTTTTCAATCTAAAACTCGTAAATCCAAGTGTTTTTTCCCATCGATAAAATAAGATCCGAGTTTCCTATCCTGCATCAGCAGATTTACAATCGTCCGCTGGTGTACTTCGACAATGCCGCTTCCACACAAAAGCCGGTACAGGTTATTGATGCCATCCGTCATTATTATGAACATGACAATTGCAATATCCACCGCGGAGTGCATTACCTGAGTATGAAGGCGACGGAAGCATATGAAGAGGCGCGAAAGGAGATCCGCGAATTCATCAATGCACGGAGTACACATGAGATTATCTTTACCAAAGGCGCCACGGAATCGCTTAACCTGGTAGCATCATCATTTGGAAAACGGTACATAAAACCCGGTGACGAAGTGATCTCCACCATCATGGAGCACCATTCAAGCTTTGTTCCATGGCAACAGATGTGTCTGGAACATGGCGCCGGATTCAGGGTTGCGGGAATCAATGAACGGGGGGAACTGGATCTGGATGAATTATACGGGATGATCAATGAAAAGACCCGTCTCATTGTTCTGACACATGTATCGAATGTTTTGGGAACTATTAATCCGGTGAAGGAGATCATCGCTGTTGCGCACCGGAATAATATTCCGGTTTTGATCGATGGTGCGCAGGGGGTTTCACATTTGCAGGTGGATATGCAGGATCTTGATTGTGATTTTTATTGTTTTTCAGGACATAAAATGTATGCTCCCATGGGAATTGGCGTGCTTTACGGGAAGGAGAAGTATTTGGAGGAATTGCCCCCCTATCAGCTGGGCGGAGAGATGATCAAAGAGGTATATGTCGATCATACCACGTTTAATGAGTTGCCGTTTAAGTTTGAGGCCGGAACCCCTAATGTGGAAGGCGTTGCAGGGCTTCGTGCCGCCGTTCATTATCTGAAAGAGCTGGGAATGGAAAATATTGCAATGTATGAGGAGAACCTGCTTAAATATGCCTCCGGAAAGCTTGCAAACCTTGATGGTATGAAAATTTATGGTACGGCAGTGCACAAAACCAGCCTGATCTCTTTCCTCATCGGCGATATCCATCCATATGATGTCGGGACCATCATTGACAAGATGGGTATCGCTGTCAGAACCGGTCACCACTGTGCAATGCCCCTCATGAATTATTTGAAGATTCCCGGCACTGTGCGGGCTTCGTTCGCTTTTTATAATACCCTTCAAGAGATCGATTTATTGGTTTCGGCAATTGTAAAGGCAAAGAAAATGCTGGAATAAAGCCAGAATACTAAATCATAAATAAAATGATGTTGAAATTTTACGTATAATTAAAAAAGATGTGATATGGAAAAACTAATTGCCTGTTGCGGATTGGATTGTTCGGTTTGCGATGCCCGGAATGCTACAATACAGAATGATGATGACCTGCGGAAAGCCACTGCGGAAAAGTGGCAAAAAATGTATAATGCTCCGGATATTACCCCGGAGACGATTAACTGTACCGGTTGTCGTGTTGAAGGGGTGAAATTCTCTCATTGTTTGCAATGTGAAATACGCAAATGTGCAGATACCAAAGGATATGTAACCTGCGGGGAATGTCCTGAACTGGATGGTTGCCAAATCGTGGCCGGAGTACATAAATTTATGCCCGAAGCCCTGCAGAATCTAAAACACTTGAACTGAAAATCAGGGAAAGGCTAGAAACTAATATTTGACTGAATGACAATTACAGAAACTGAAGAACAGATTGTCAGTGAGTTTTCCGCATTTGATGACTGGCTCGACAAGTACAATATACTCGTGGAGATGGGGAAATCATTACCCAAAATTGATTCGCAATATAAAACTGATCCCTACCTGATCACGGGTTGCCAGTCAAAAGTATGGTTGCATGCTGTCCTCGTTGAAGGAAAGATTGTTTTTACCGCCGATAGCGACGCTATCATCACGAATGGAATTGTCAACCTGCTGCTCCGCGTGCTTTCAAACCACACGCCCGATGATATACTGAATGCCAAACTGGAATTCATCGATCAGATCGGGTTGAAGGAACACCTTTCGCCTACACGTAGTAATGGCCTCAGCAATATGATGAAGCAAATGAAGCTGTATGCCCTGGCATTTAAGACAAAATTGTCCGGAAAAAGCTGATTTCAGAGTTGACCGGGTTTGATATATTCCTGTAACGCCCTGACATAGTTTTCAAAAGCATCTATTCCCTGCGGAGTTATTTTACAGGTTGTCCGGGGGAATTTGCCCTTAAACGATTTTCTTATCTCAAGATAACCTGCCTCCATCAATTTGTCAAGTTGAACGCTCAAATTTCCTGCTGAGGCTCCCGTTTTTTCGCGTATGAAGACGAAATCAGCCTCTTCGATACCTATCAGGATTGACATAATTGCCAAGCGTAATTGGGAATGCAGCAACGGATCAAGATCGTTATACATGGGAGTTTTCTTTTTGTTTGAGGAGATGACCCGGAATGACAAATCCAGCAACAGCACAAATGAAAAGGACGATCTGTTGGATCATCAGAAGATAAGGATGATGAAACGCTATGATCAGAAATGCAGTTGCGATCCAGCAAACAATTCCTCCGATAACCAGTGGTTTGAACTGATACGCTTTCCCAGAGACAAAAAGGGCAAAACCATACAGACAAAGCATAAAAGGCGTTATAAAGGTCCATTGAATCCACCGGAGGAATTCGTGGGATGGATCAACATCAGTAAAAACGGGTAAAACAAGGATGGTTGAGAGAAGCATCCCGGCAACAACCGCAATGATGGAGACCGAAAAAGCGATCCAGACAAATCCCATAATTTTGTCGATGTAAGTTTTCACCAGTTGTTGCTGGTCGATTTTACTGACCAGTTTCCAGTGAATCGGGGCGCCCGCCGCCATAAAGATCCAGAGCCAATAGGAAAAATACCGGGTGTCGCCGGGCAGAGTGAGTAAAAGGATGAAAATAAGCAAGCTGATGATGGCAACAAGGTACCCCCAGAGAAGAAAAATATTGCTCATTCCTTTATGAAGGTTGTTCTTTGCCGAACTGATCATCTGATTGATCAGGTCAAGACTTTCTTTTTGCGAAAATTGTGTTTCCATGATTTTATATTTATAAATGAGTTGCAAATATAAACAAGTTTATAATAAAAACCAAATTTTGTTGATAATTATTTTACTGTCTTCTCATAATTTGGATTAGGGGCTATAGAAAGGGTGTCCCTGTTACTGTGTAATTTGTTTAATCACCTCATCTCCCGGCCTTCTCCTCAAGGAGAAGGGGTGCAGGGGTTGAGGTTTTCAGGGTAAATTCCCCGCCCATTGGGGCGGAATGCGGGTCCAGTGTTTGCCCTGGGGTTCATACCAATTGATTCGTTGAAAAAAAAAGCTGATTTAGCCTATCGTTCCTCCAAGCGATTAAAAGGTTAAAACATCCGTAACTTTGCACAAAATATTCCATTATGGAACCCCAGAAAAAAATTTATCATACCCCCCTCGAAAATAAGGTGATCGAAGCCTTGAAGACGGTATTCGATCCCGAAATCCCGGTCAATATTTACGATCTTGGTCTTATTTACAACCTGCAGATCAATGACCAGACAAACGATGTCTATATTTTGATGACCCTCACCACGCCCAACTGCCCGGTAGCTGAAGATATTCCGGGCCAGGTGCAGGATGCGGTAAAAACAGTAGAGGACATCGGAAACGTTAAGGTTGAACTGACCTTCGAACCACCCTGGGACAGAGACAGGATTTCGGAAGCGGCGCTGTTAGACCTGGGACTGCTCTAAAGGGATGGGAGATAGGTGATAGGTGATATTTACAAGAACCCCTGGTATTATCCAGTATCCAGCATCCGGCATCCATTTTATGCTTTCATCCTTCGTCCTTCGTCCTTCGTCCCTCGTCCTTCGTCCTTCGTCCCTCGCCCATCAGGTATTCAATAAATCAATCCTTCTTTCCTTCAATCCTTCATTCCCTCACTTGTCATTTATCACTCGATTCTTCTTACCTTTGCCGGCTGATTAAAAACCGGATAATGACTCCATCAACAGGACCGCTTTTATCGTCTGTAAACTTCCCTTCTGACTTGAAGAAACTTAGTCTCGATGACCTTCCACAACTATGTGAAGAGATCCGGAGTTTTATCATCGAAGTGATGGCGGTGAACCCGGGCCATCTGGGCGCCAGTCTGGGTGCAGTGGAACTGGCAGTTGCATTACACTATGTGTATGATGCACCTTTCGATAAGATCATCTGGGATGTAGGTCATCAGGCTTATGCTCACAAAATCCTCACCGGACGAAAGGAACAGTTCGGGACCATACGCACTTATAAAGGGATCAGCGGGTTCCCGAAGATGTCGGAAAGCGAATATGATGCATTTGGGGTTGGTCACTCCTCCACCTCGGTTTCAGCCGCGCTGGGAATGGGCGTTGCCGCAAAACTTGACAATCAGAAGGAACGTCACCATGTTGCCATTATCGGCGATGGCGCCATGACCGGAGGAATGGCCATGGAGGCCCTGAACAATGCCGGCGTTTCCAATGCCAACCTGATGGTAATCCTCAACGATAACCAGATCGCCATTGATAAAAATGTCGGAGCCATCAAGGATTATCTCGCGGATATTGTTACTTCCAAAACCTATAATAAAGTCCGTGACAAGATATGGTTTCTCATGGGTGGCGGCACCCGATATGGTAAAAACTCACGTGCCATCGTCAAGCAATTGGGGAATGCCTTAAAAACTACCCTCCTCAAAAGCGGGAACCTTTTCGAAGCCTTTAATTTCAGGTATTTCGGCCCGGTGGATGGCAATGACGTGATCCGCCTTGTAAAACTGCTCAGTGACATGAAACAGATCAAAGGCCCCAAACTCTTACATGTCCATACGATCAAGGGCAAGGGATTTGAAAAAGCCGAAAAAGATCAGACCATATATCATGCCCCAGGTGTTTTTGATAAAGAAACGGGAACGATAAAAGAAGATAAATGCCTTGGCCAGGCGCCTAAGTATCAGACTGTATTTGGCCGTACGATCATTGAGCTGGCAGAGAAGAATCCAAAAATTGTAGGGGTTACCCCGGCTATGTCGACCGGCTGTTCACTGAACCTGATGATGAAAAAGATGCCCGAGCGGACGTTTGATGTTGGTATCGCCGAACAGCATGCCGTCACCTTCAGCGCCGGTCTCGCTACCTCCGGATATATCCCTTTTTGTAACATCTATTCGACTTTTATGCAACGGGCATACGACCAGATCATTCACGATGTGGCATTACAAAAGTTGCATGTGGTATTTTGTCTCGACCGTGGAGGATTGGTTGGCGAAGATGGCGCTACCCATCATGGCGCTTTCGATCTGGCTTACCTGCGCTGCATTCCAAATATTGTTATTGCCTCACCAATGAACGAAGAGGAGTTGCGCGACATGATGTATACAGCGCAACTCGACGGAATGGGGCCTATCGCCATACGTTACCCAAAAGGCCGTGGTGTGTTGGCCAAATGGAAAACGCCGCTTAAAGAAATTGTAATCGGTAAATCGCGGATGATCCGCGAAGGGAATGATCTGGCTGTAATTACCCTTGGCCATGTGGGCAATGATGCCGTGGCTGCCTGTACCGAACTCGAAAAAAAAGATATCTCCGTGGCTCATTATGACCTGCGTTTCCTGAAACCCCTGGATGAAGAACTGCTTCATGGTATCTTCAGGAAATTTTCAAAGATTGTTACAGTTGAAGATGGCTCAGTGATGGGTGGAATGGGTTCAGCCATCCTGGAATTTATGGCTGATCACGGTTATCATGCACAGGTAAGACGTCTCGGAATTCCAGATAGCTTCATAGAGCAGGGTTCGCTTGCCGAACTCCGCCATGAATGCGGGTTTGATACGGAGGGAATCATCAATGCTCTCTTGGAACTCCATTCCACTAAATCCGTTTTCTGACCGCAAAAAATTCTCTGCTACACACCATCATAACCAATCCCGATCATTTGTCATTTTTTTCGTCCCTCGTCCTTCGTCCCTCGTCCCTCGTCCTTCGTCCCACGTCCCACGTCCCACGTCCTTCGTCCCTCGTCCCTCCCTCTGCTATTTATCAATAACTCGACACGGCCGGCATGGTACGGTCATAGCAGGTATCGGTAACCAGTTTTAGCATAAAATCGGCCACATCGGCACGTGGAACGGTACGGGAAGTCGGTATCCCGGGTAATATCTTATAACTGTTGGTTTTCGGTGAATCGGTAAGTTTAACGGGCCGGAGAATAACCCAATCGGCTTTGCTTTCCTGAATGATCTTTACCTGACGAATTTTATCCGCAAAAACATGCCGAAGGAACAAGGGCATAATAACTTTTCCAAACCAGAAACCGGCATCATTACCCAGTATCCCTGCTGACGACATGCAGATGAAACGCCTGACTCCGGATTCTTCCATGGCTTTGAGAATGATCCTTGTTCCGTCTGAAAGTACAGTAACAGGTTTGTTTGTGTCAACACCCAATGCACATAGTACTGCATCCTGACCGTCAACTGCTTCTTTGACTTTTACAGAGTCCAGTACATCACCGCTGACGATTGTAAGATTTTTATGTTGTATTGTGACTTTCGATGGTTGACGGGCAAATGCATTGACCTGATGACCCTGGTTGAGGGCTTGGTAAACGATCAATATACCGGTTCGACCGCTGGCACCAAAAACTGTAATTTTCATAAGATAAAAGTTATTTATTTACAAACCGGTCAAATGTCTGCATCGTATTTTCAGTCTTGGAATACCCAAAACTTATTTGCAAGCATATGAACCCGGCAAGATTGATATCTCACCAGAAAGGAAATGAGAATTTACGGGCAAAGCTAATCAAAATCAGTATGAACATCTATGGGATTGATCCGGATTTGAACGGAAATATTTTACCTTTATCAAAAATTTCCGGCGTGGTAAATTTCCACCTCTTCCGTAAAAAATCGATCGCCCGTATTTTGCAGGACGCCCACAGCCGGGAAGGAGATGGAACGGAGCTTAAAAAAAACCTGACCGTTTATGACCTGACGGGATTGGGTATAGCAGCGGTCATTGGTGCGGGAATCTTCAGTACCATCGGAAATGCCGCTGCCAGTGGTGGTCCGGCAGTTTCTCTTCTTTTTCTCTTTACAGCGATGGCCTGCGGGTTTTCGGCCTTATGCTATGCCCGGTTCGCCTCCGTCATACCTATCAGCGGAAGTGCCTACACATATGCATATGCGAGTTTCGGTGAGTTGATTGCCTGGATCATCGGCTGGGATTTGATCATGGAATATGCCATTGGCAATATTGCCGTTGCCATTTCATGGTCGGATTACTTTACCGGATTCGTCAACGGAACCGGACTTCACATTCCGGAATATCTAAGTGTGGATTACCTGTCAGCCTCACGGGGTTATCATACCGTTGTGAATGAGCTCGCCAAAGGGATACCCATGGGAAGTCTCTCCGATGCGCTACAGGAATCATTCAGGGCATGGCAAAACGCACCCGTGATTGCGGGAATCCGCATCATTGCCGATATCCCTGCATTTTCCATCGTGGTATTCATTTCCGCACTGGTATACATTGGAATTTATGAAACCAAAGTGGCCAGTAACACCATGGTATTGCTGAAGATCGGGATTTTATTGCTCATCATTGTGGTAGGTTCATTTTATATTGACCCCGGGAACTGGCATCCTTTTGCGCCCAATGGCCTGTCGGGCGTGTTAAAAGGGGTGTCAGGCGTGTTTTTTGCCTATATCGGTTTTGATGCCATTTCCACGACTGCCGAAGAATGCCGTAATCCCCGCCGCGACCTTCCCAGGGCAATCATCCTGGCGCTGGTCATCACTACTGTTCTGTACATCACGATCAGTCTTGTTTTAACGGGAATGCTTCATTACAGCGAGTTGGGCGTAGGAGATCCACTGGCATATGCCTTTCAAAAACTTCATCTCACAAAACTTTCCGGCGTGATCGCCCTCAGCGCTGTGGTTGCCATGGCCAGTGTCCTGCTGGTTTTTCAGGTGGGACAACCCCGGATATGGATGAGTATGAGTCGCGACGGTTTACTCCCAAAGTCGTTTTCAAAGATTCATTCGCGGTACAAAACCCCCTGGTTTTCTACGATCATCGCAGGGATATTGGTTGCAATTCCATCCCTTTTCATGAATCTTACAGAAGTTACCGATTTAACAAGTATCGGGACCCTTTTTGCATTCATCCTCGTTTCTGGTGGAGTACTTGTACTCGATGGTAACGGGAGAAAAAATGAAAAATTTCCTACGGAAAAGGGTTTCAATATCCCGTACCTCAACAGCCGCTATTTTCTTCCCCTGATCTGGATCGGAATTTTTGTTCTGCTCTTTTCCTGGCGACCACCGGAGCTTGAAAAGTTCATCCCCTCATTCATCCAGCATCCAGTATCCAGCATCCAGCATCCAGCATCCAGTATCCAGTATCCAAAATCTGGAATTACCACTTTAATCAGCCAGGAATTCCCCATCCTGATCTTTATCCTTTCAGCAATCATCCTAACATTTGTGGGTATTTGGAAACAACTTTCCCTGATCCCTGTTCTCGGACTGCTGACCAACTTTTACCTCATGGCCCATCTCGGTGTGACCAACTGGTTGCGTTTTCTCATCTGGCTTTCTGTTGGTCTGATTATTTATTTCGGATACAGCAGGCGTCATAGCCGGATAAAAATGACGAAGGACGAGGGACGAGGGACGAAGGACGAGGGACGAAAGACGAGGGACGAAGGACGAAGGACGAGGGACGAATAAAAACTTTGATTCTTCAAATTAAACCTTTTCGGAATAGGCTCATTTTTGACTTTTGAATTATTTTGACTTATAACTTTTTTTCCCATGTCGCTCACTGAAATCATCGTCATCGTTATAGCCGGCATTTTTGTTGGATTCATCAATACCTTATCGGGAGGTGGTTCGGTGATCAGTCTTTCGTTATTGCTGATCCTCGGATTGCCTGCCAATATTGCGAACGGAACCAACCGGATCAGTATTTTCTTTCAGACCCTTTCGTCGGTTAGCAGTTTCACCCGTCAGAAGATGTTCGATAATATGCGGCCGGTCTGGCTGGGTATTCCTGCGACCATTGGGGCTGTCCTTGGTGCGTATCTGGCTGTGGATGTCGAAACAAAAGTAATAGAAATTGCCATGTCGGTCGCCATGGTGATCATGCTCTTTTTTCTTTTCTATAAACCCGATAAATGGTTGAAAGAAAATCATAAGATGCTGTCGGGGCCACTCAAATGGTGGCAATTGCTGATTTTCTTTGCTGTCGGTTTTTATGGCGGGTTTATTCAGGTCGGGGTTGGATATTTCCTGCTTATGTCGCTGGTGTTGGGCGTCGGATACGATCTTGTAAAAGCCAATGCCGTAAAAAACCTGATCGTTTTCTTTTACGCCATTTTTGCCCTCCTGGTTTTCCTCATCGATGGGAAAGTGAACTATCTTTATGGATTGATCCTCTCGGCCGGAAGTATCTGCGGTGCGCTTATCGCATCTTATCTTGCCGTGAAGAAAGGAGCCGGGTTTATACGTGCGGTCATCGTTCTTTCAGTCATCCTGACCATTTTGCAGGTCAGTGGATTGGTTAATTTTACGTCAATGTTGAAGGGTATTCTTTAAACACCTCATGTTCCCGGCCCCTCCTTAAGGAGAAAGGGTGCAGGGGTTAAGGCGCTCAGGATAAATTCCCCAGCACTCTGGGTGGAATTTGGGTCCAAAGCCTGGGGTTCATACATTAATTCAAAATCAAAATCCAATGAAAAATCAAACGGGTTTGAAGAAACATCATCTCTTTCCGATATTCACTTTTTCGTCTCCCATCTCCTGTCTGCTATCTCCCTTCTCCTTTCTAGCGCCACTGATCTTTTCATTCTTTATAATTAGTTATTCGCTCAGGGCACAGAATCCCGATTCAGTTTCCGGCCTCCGGCATCAGGAATCCGGAGAACGGAATTGGGCGTTGGTAATTCATGGTGGAGCCGGGGGACCCGTAAAAGGGACTATGTCCGGAGAAAAGGAAGAAGCGTATCTGAAAAAGTTGAATGAAGCATTGACGCTCGGTTCCGCTATACTGTCGAAAGGCGGCAGCAGCATGGATGCCGTTGAAGCTGTAATCCGCTTCATGGAGGATTGTCCTTTGTTCAATGCTGGAAAAGGCGCAGTGCTGGATTCCGATGGGAAAGCCGAGCTGGATGCCTCCATCATGGATGGAAAAACCGGGCTGGCAGGCGCTGTAGGAGGGGTAACCACCATTAAAAACCCGGTATCCGCTGCCCGTCTGGTGATGATGAAAACCCCTCATGTCATGTTAATTGGTTCGGGTGCAGAAAGGTTTGCCAAGGAGCAGGGGCTTGAAATTGTCGATCCGTCGTATTTTATCACACCCGAACGGTTGGATCAGTGGAAAAAGGACAAAATCAAAGATCATTCCCAATTGGGTCCTCGTACATCGGACCGGAAAGAGGAACAAAAGCATGGTACGGTTGGCGCAGTTGCGTTGGATCAGCAAGGAAATTTAGCTGCTGCCACTTCTACCGGAGGGATGGGAAACAAGATGGCAGGACGTATCGGGGATTCACCCATCATCGGTGCAGGTACCTATGCCTCAAACAAAACATGCGCAGTTTCTGCAACCGGCCATGGCGAATTCTTCATCAGGAATGTTGTAGCCTATGATCTGTCAGCGCTTATGGAATACCGCGGTATGACCCTGGAAAATGCTGCCGGATATCTGATCTTGGAAAAACTGAAGGAGCAAAAAGCAAATGGTGGTCTGATTGCTTTGGACAGGATGGGAAATATTGCGATGCCATTCAATACCAATGCTATGTTCCGCGGATTTGTAAAATCCGATGGAACCAGGATGGTCGCAATTTACTGATCATTTTTACCTCTGTTTTACTGTCGTTCGTACTCCTGGATTTCATCATTAACATATTCCAGGGAAATCCCTGCCTGGAGAAACATCACTTCCGATTCTGTCCCATCGTGATATTTCCTTTCGCATACCACACGTACGATACCACAATTGATGATCAGCATGGCGCAGGTCCGGCATGGAGTCATCCTGCAATAAAGGGTTGCACCTTCGAGGGAAATGCCCAAACGGGCTGCCTGGCAAATGGCATTCTGTTCGGCATGCACTGTTCGCATGCAATGCTGGGTGATGTGGTCATCTTCGTGCAACACTTTTTTCATCAGGTGACCCACATCGTCACAATGAGGTAAACCACGTGGCGAACCAACATAACCTGTTACCAGTATTTGTTTGTCACGGGCAATGACACATCCGCTACGTCCCCGGTCACATGTCGCCCGCTTAGATACGGTACCGGCTATCTCCATAAAATATTCATCCCACGATGGCCGCTTATTTTTGCCATTTTCCATTGCCTTCAGATTAACAGTTAATTAATAGAACAAATGTACATCTTTGAAAAGAAAATACTATTTTTGTCTTGATTAAATTAATTCCCACCAGAACCGATGAAAATAAAAATCTTATTATTCGTCATATTTGTACTCAATGTATTCAACGCCAGCGCCGCCTATTTCAGTTATCTTCCTTACCAGGTAACGCAACCAAACGGGGTATTGATTGACTGTTTTGTTTCGGGAGATGAATATTTTAACTGGCTCCACGATAAGAACGGATACACCATCATTCAAGCCGACGACGGATATTTTTACTATGGTGAAACCGCCGGCGATATCGTAAAACCGACAAAATACCGGGTTGGTGAAGCTGATCCAACTAGTGCCGGGTTGACAAAATGGGCAAAAATCTCCTTGAAGGAATATCGCAGACACCGGGATTTTTATACCGAAAATGTTGATCGGTCAGTCATGGCGCCCCATACCGGGACAATGAATAACCTGGTTGTTTATATCCGTTTTAACGACGATACCGAATTTTCAACTCCCCGTCAGACCTTCGATAACCTCTTCAATCCGCCTTCCGGAACTACGCTGAAATCCTATTATTTGGATGTATCTTATAACACATTTACCATCAGCAGCACCCATTACCCTGCATGTGATCTGACAATCAACCTTTCTTATAGGGATTCCCATAACCGGAATTATTTTCAGCCATACAATGCCGTCACCAATCCCGATGGATACCGTAACGATAACCAGCGAAAGTTACGGGAGCATACCTTGCTGAGAGATGCGGTGGTATGGATCAATGTCAATTCGCCGGTACCGGGTGATCTGAATTTAGATGGCGATAACGATGGGAAAGTCGATAATGTTTGCTTCGTCATTCGCGGCGGTAACGGCGCGTGGGCCGAATTGCTTTGGGCACACCGGTGGGCCTTAACTTCTTTTGATGTTTACATTAACGGGAAAATGGTATACGATTATACATTCCAACCGGAAACCCAGGTCGCCGTCAATACTTTGTGCCATGAAATGTTTCATGCACTCGGAGCACCCGATCTGTATCATTATACCGATAACGGGATTGCACCCGTCGGCCCTTGGGATCTGATGGAAAGCGGCATTGGGCATATGGGCGCATACATGAAATGGAAATATACGAACCACGCCTGGATTAATTCCATCCCTGAAATAACCACTTCAGGTACCTATTCCATGCATCCGCTGGCTTCAGCCTCGAACAATTGTTACAAGATCGCTTCACCCTATACACAGAGTCAATATTTTATCGTGGAATACCGGAAAAAAGAGGGTACTTTTGAAGGTACGCTTCCCGGTTCCGGATTGCTTGTTTACCGGATCGATACCACCGAAGTTGGTAATGCTGACGGCCCTCCCGATGAAGTTTACATTTACAGACCCGGAGGTACCCTTTCAACCAACGGTTCTCCCAATATCGCTAACTACTCGTCAGGATCGGGAAGAACCGCCATGAACGAAACCACCGACCCGACCTCGTTCCTTCAGGATGGTTCTCCCGGAGGGTTGTTTTTTATGAATGTCACCTCGGCCGACACCACCATTTCATTTACGGTTAACGTAACCCACATCAAGGATCCCGGTAATTTTACCGCATCACCCATGAGTACCTCTCAGATACGGTTGACCTGGTTAAACCATCCGGATGTCGATCATATCGTGATCGCTTATGACACAGCAGGTATTTTCGGAACCCCCCTTAACGGAACCCCTTATTTACCGGGTGATACACTTACAGGGGGCGGAATCATCATCTATTCCGGCACAGACACCCTTTTTAACCACATGGACCTCGCAATGAATACCCACTATTATTACAAGACCTGGTCCGTGATTACCGGTGACGTTTACTCATTTGGTGTCGCTTCTGATGCTTCTACATTTTGCCAATCCATTACAGTCCTTCCCTTTAACGAAGGTTTTGAAACCAATATCGAACTGCCAGTTTGCTGGACCGAAGAAAACAATGGCCTATCGTGGCTCTTTTGCCAGGGTAATGGACCCGGCATAGGGTACGGTTTCCCGGCTGATGCGCATACCGGTATCCGCAATGCCGTCCTGAAAGATGAAACGACAGCGCCCAACAGAAATAAACTTATCCTTCCGGTCTTAAATCTGTCAAACTACAGCAATGTTGAATTGAGGTTCTGGCTGTTCATGCAGCGTTGGGGAACGCGACAGGATGAACTTACGGTGTTTTACCGGACCAATCCTGCAAATTCATGGATTTCATTACAAAATTACGCACAATCGATTACTGCCTGGACTGAGAAGATCATACAATTACCGGTCGTTTCCAGCCAATTTCAGCTGGCCTTTGAAGGCAATGCCAAATTCGGATTTGGTGTTTGCATCGATGATATCCTGATAAACGGGACTATTGTCGGAGTTAACGAACCTATATCCGATGCTATACGTATCTTCCCGAATCCCACCCATGGAATTTTCAGGATAACCGGTGACCGCAATGATAATCTAATCAGGGAAATCACTGTATTTGATTGTGCCGGAAAAAGAATGGCTGGCATTTATGGAAAAGGAGAGAAGGATTTTACCTTTGATCTTTCTTCTGCAGCATCGGGAATATATATTCTGAAATCAAAACGGATAAGGACGTATTGATCCGCAAACTGGCCATTACAAACTAATTTGCCGCAGGGCCTTTTCCACTTCCCGGAACAAGTCCTCCTTTTCTTCATCATTATAAAAAACAAAATCGGCCAGTCGTATACATTCGGTGATATTTTGAATATTGGGATCCGTGGTTCCCATTTCTCGCTGCTCGTTTTCAAGAAAGGTTTCATAGGAGATCCCATCTGTTTCCGATTGCCGGAGTTGAATGCGACGGTAGCGGGTTTCAGGCAGGGCATCCACGGCAAAAAGGCAGAAATTCCCCTTTTCCCGCAACGATATGACTTCGCCCGGAGTACGGATACTTTCGATAATACAACGATGCTCAGCCGCTCGGGCCTGAAGATATAACTGGTCGGTTACATATGATGGCCCATACCGGGAGCGGAGTTCATTGGCCAGTCGGAACATACTGTCCCGGTTTTCCGGCATCCCGCTTTTCCGTATGAATTCCAAAAGATATGCCCTGACTGAATAATGATGAAAACCCTTTTCACTGACAAGATATTCAACCACAGTTCCTTTTCCTGCTCCCAACGTCCCGGTTATTCCAATAATCAACATCTTTGTATAGTCAAAGTTCAAAGCTCAAAATTCAAAGTTCAAAACCACAACTCAAAAATCAAAACTAATATTCATTCTCAAATCCCTCAATCTTCAAATCCTCAAATCCCCAAATCTTCAAATTTTCAAATTTTCAAATTAGATTTTTCCTTGTTTAAGTCGTTCGATCCATTTTTCGGCGGTGACCGGCTGAAAGGATTCGAGTTTCTCAAACAGCTCATAAATATCCTCGGCTACCTGAAGAATGTTTCGGTGTTCGATCCGGAGAAATCTTTCCTTTACGGCATTATCGAGCATAGCAAGCAAGGGTGTAAAAAAATTCGCGATATTGAGCAGACCGATGGGTTTTTTTATGATTCCGAGCTGGTTCCATGTCAGGATCTCAAAAAGTTCGTCCAGTGTGCCATAGGCCCCCGGAAGGGCGATAAATGCATCCGAGAGATCGGCCATGAGCGCTTTCCGTTCCTGCATATCTGCCACGATGTGCATTTCCGTAAGTTGTTTGTGAGCAACTTCCCGCTCCACAAGCGATTTAGGCATAACGCCAACAACCTTTCCTCCAGATGCAAGCATTGTATCGGCCAGTACCTGCATCAGCCCTACATTGGCGCCGCCATAAACCAACGTGATATTCTTATTACACAGAATTTCCGCCAATTCTCCGGCTTTTGCGGTAAAAACCTGTTGGTTTCCAAGACTGGAGCCACAAAAAACACATAAAGTTTTAATCTGTGTTTTAATCTTTATTTTAATCATTGTTTTAATTATTCGACAAATCCTGGATAATCCCGTAAAACATCTTAATGCCGGTTTCCAGAATTTCATCCGGGAAATCGTAGTACCAGGTATGCAGGTCTGAATGGTTTTCTCCGGCTCCCAGTCCAAACATGGCGCCCGGATAGCTGTCGGTAAACTGCCCGAAATCCTCTGACCAGCGGAAAGGTTCGGTCAATTCGATAAGGGGAAATTGAGACCTGATGGCGACCTTCCTGATGGCGTTAACAGTAAATTGATTGTTCCCGGTCACAGAAAAGGGTTGGAACCAGTTTAATTGCTCCTCCAGGTAAAAGCGTTTCGCAGTTTTTGCTACCATCCGCTTCATCTCCTGATGCAACCGTTCCAGTTCCGGGCCTTGTTCGGCACGCAGGGTCACTGCCAGTTCGGCATTCCCCGGTACGGTACCAAATCCGAAGCGACCGGTTTTTAAGTAGGTTATCGTCAACTGGACGAAATTTTTATAAATACGCTTATTTGTCACCAGGTGCGGAAGTTTTTCCATTATCTCCATCAGGGCAGGGAGGGGACTGATTCCCTGGTCAGGATAAGCAGCGTGGGCTGCATGTCCTTTGAGCGAGATCATTACTCCTTCTGAGGCCATGGTAATGGTACCTTCTTTAACTAAAATCGAATGACGGGGATATCCCGGAATATTATGAAGGGCAAAAATGTAATCCGGTTGTAACGATTTGAATTTCAGGTCATCAAGAATCATCCGGGCTCCTTTGCCTGTCTCTTCCGCGGGTTGAAAGAGCAGGATCACCCGGCCATGTTGTATGGGATGCAGGTGAAGTAAAAAGGCCAGACCACAAAGAATGGTCATGTGTCCATCATGACCGCATATATGCGATAACGCTTTGTTTGGGGATGAATAGGATATTTCAATGTCTTCTTCGATTGGCAGAGCGTCCATTTCGGCACGGAACATCAGTGTTTTCCCTGGCTGTCCACTCTCAAACACAAGGGCGAGACCGGTTTTCCCTAATTTATCAACGATCCTGGCCGGATTTAGCGGTAAACAGAACTGGCGTAATATCTGAGCTGTAAAATGTTCACATCCCGAATTTTCCGGACTATAATGCAATTCTTTCCTCAAAGAGATCAGTTCGGGGAGAAAGTCAAGAAGGGAATCCATAAAATTTACGAAATTCAGTACTTTTGCACATAATGTAATTTTCAAATTTACATAATAATTTTATTGATTTTTCAAATTATGTTATACCCGCTGAAATTCAAACCTGTTTATAAAGATAAAATCTGGGGAGGACAAAAAATCAGGACACATCTGGGTCTTGATTTTTCACCCTTGCCCAATTGCGGCGAGTTGTGGGCGCTATCCGGGGTTTCCGGATGCCAGACAGAAATTGTCAATGGATTCCTTGCCGGCAATGAATTGAACGAAATCCTGGAGATATATATGGATGAGCTTGTGGGTGAAAAAGTATTCGAAAAACATCAAACGGAATTTCCCCTGCTCATCAAGGTTATTGACGCCAATGCATATCTCTCTATTCAGGTTCATCCTGACGATAAACTGGCAGCCCTCAGGAAAATCGGTAGCGGGAAAACGGAGATGTGGTATATCCTGGAGGCGGAATCCGGCGCCGAACTGATCACCGGTTTCAACCGGGAGATGAATGCAAGTACATACCTTGATTTTTTTCATCAAAAAAGGTTGAAAGAGATTCTGAATGTTGAAAAAGTAAAACGGGATGATCTCTTTTTTATTCCGGCAGGCCGTGTTCATGCTCTGGGTCCCGGAATACTGCTGGCAGAAATTCAACAGACTTCCGATACAACATACCGTATCTTCGACTGGGACCGGGTCGATAGTGAGGGAAATCCGAGGGATTTGCATACCGACCTTGCCCTCGAAGCCATTGATTTTAATTTTCCGGATTCATACCGTACCCATTACAGACCGATCATGAATCAATCATCCCCTTTGGTTGATTGTCCATATTTCACAACCGACTTGCTGACCTTTGACCGGAAAATGGAAAAAGACTATTCCATTCTGGATTCGTTTGTCATTTATCTTGGCATAGAAGGGAAAGCGATCATCCGGACAGACAACGATCCTGTGTCAATAAAGCCCGGAGAAGCGATCCTTCTTCCGGCAACTATTGAAAATACGATCCTGGAACCGGATTCAACCTGTAAACTTCTGGAGGTTTACATTTCATAAAAACCGGGAGAAATTAATGTGCACAAGCCAGGTGGAAATTAATCCGGTTTAATAAGCCCGAGATGAATTTTACGGATATTGTACACGGGATACCAGGCTGCAAGAAATCCGATCGATAGAACAGTTGTGAATACAAGGACAAAGTCAGCGATTTGTAAATGAACCGGATAGGCGCTCACCACAAAACTGCTGTCAGGGGATCCCAATGCGATAATCCCATAACGGATCTGTATCCAGCAGACAGCGGCTCCCAATACTAATCCGGCTACAGCGCCGATTAAAGAGATAAGTATTCCTTCGATAAAAAAAATCCACCGGATAATGCGTTGACTTGCTCCCATGCTCCGCAGTAAAGCGATATCTTTTCTCTTATCGAGAATTAGCATCGAAAGCGATCCGATCACATTGAACGTCGCCATGAACAGGATGAATGAAAGGATGAGGAAAATATAGAGTTTTTCCGATCTCATGATTTTATAGAGGATCTCCTGTTGCTGAAACCGGTTTTGAACCCGGAATTCATTACCCATGAAGGTTTCAATCTGTCGCTGGATCTTTTGCTGATCCGAGCCCCTGGCCAGACTCATTTCAAGGCCTGTCCGTTCGTTTCCATAATCCAACAGATTCTGCACAAACCGTAAAGGGAGGAGAACATATTTAACGTCATAATCCTGTTGAATTGAAAAAAAACCTGCCGGAAATATTACATCTGAACTGAAGGCATTTTCAAATCCTCCGGACAAGGAAGCATCCCGACGCGGAACATATACCACCAGCGGATTCAGATAATCTTTAAGGTTAGCGCCTATCGTTGAGGCTATTCCGTATCCCAGTACAGCAAAATTTTGGTCCTTGTCCTGAAGTTTGAAATCTCCTTCCGCCATCATCGTGTCAATCCCGCTCATATGGATAAATTCCTGGCCAACTCCTTTTATTGTAACAATGGTTTGTTTCTCCTTGTATTTGATCAGGGCATCCTCTTCGATCACATCGGTAAGATGAACAATACCAGGAATTTTTCGCAACTGGTCCAGGGGAATCTTATTGATATCAAAGGTTTTGCCATGCCTGACCGTGACCTGCATATCGGGATTGAATGAACTGAAAAGGGAAACAACCAGCTTTTCGAACCCGTTGAACACCGAAAGCACAATGATGAGCGCCATGGCTCCGATGGCAACGCCAACAATTGAAATCGCAGAAATAATATTGATGATGTTATGCGATTTCTTCGAAACCAGGTACCTGCGGGCTATATAAAAAGGGAAATTCAAAAGTCAAAAATCAAAAGTCAAAAGTTAAAAGTTAAAGACGTTTATTGCAGTTTGATACTTTGTCAATCATTCATTGATTCACCCACACAATCACTCAATCACTCATTCACTCAATCCTTCATTCCTTCATTCCTTCATTCCTTCATTCCTTCATTCCTTCATTCACTCATTTTTATTTCCAAGCCTTCACGATCAACCCCGTCCCCGACTTGTGATGAAAACAGGTATCCAGCCAATTACAAAAAAAAGCGATGGGATATACGATAATATAGTAAATAGGGAGAAGGATGAAAAAAAGCCTGGAAGTATTCAACATCAAAATAGGATATTTCATCGAAAGCCGCCATCCGGTTTTCCCCGGTGCTCCATAAGTGTAATAGGCTTCTGTATTGGTGAATCCCGCACTTTCCAGCTTACCTCGTATGTCTGACATGTTATAGCCGTCACGCACATGTTCATCGATAAAGGAAGAGCTATCCTCGTGATCGTGTACATCAGACCCACCCTGGTCAGATGGGGTGGATATCAGCAACATACCCTGTTGGGTGAGGGAATCATAGAAGTTGCGGAATACCTTTTCATCATCGGCAATGTGTTCCATGACATCGACCGACAGGATCAAGTCGAATTTGTCAGGTTTGATAAAAGAAGTCAGGTCCGCTTTTTCGAAGAGCACATTGTTACGATTGATCCGGGTGAAAAAATCATTGCAATCAGCGATCTGTTCCTCCTTTACATCCACTGCATCCACAAACCAGAGCGGATTCAGTCCTGTCAGGAAATAGGTATACTGGCCGAAGCCCGAACCCGCATCGAGAATAGCACAACGGCGACCCTCATGCCTAGAAAGATCCTTTGCCCATCGTTTTATTTCCCGACGGACGTACCAGGCTCGCAAAAGTAAGAGATCAAGCAGTTTATAGAACAAAATCCGCAGTAATGGAGTTTTGTTAAACACGCCACCCAGCGATTTTTTTATAGGGTCGTATTGCATTTTGCAACCTCAAAATTTAATACTCAAAATTCAAATGACGGGACTCCAACGGAAATATTTTTTATCCAGCATCCAGCATCCAGCATCCAGCATCCAGTATCGGGAGCGAAGCGACCATTCATCCAGCATCGTGAGCGAAGCGACCTCTATCCGTCCTTCAGCAAGTGATCAATATTGTCAATATAATCCAGCGAATCGTCGAGATAAAACTGCAACTCAGGCATGATCCGCAACTGATCATGGATCTGCCGGACCATATGATGCCTTAATTCCCGAGTATGATGCCGGATTTTTTCGAGCAGGGCATTTTTATCCTTGATACCAAAAAGGCTAAGGTTTGCCCTGGCGATGGCCAGATCTTTGGTAACCTGTACCTTGGTCACTGTGATCAGTGCCCCTTCGAACAGGTTCCGGGCTTCCTGCTGAAAAATGACGCCCAATTCCTTTTGGATAAGACGTGAAATTTTTTGCTGACGTGTGGATTCCATTTCACAAAGGTAAAAAATAAAAACAGGCCGGCAAAAACGGAAGTTATTTAACCTTAATCTTCTATCTTTGCACCCGTGAAAAGTTTTTTCAAGATACTGCGTTTTGCAGGTCCCTACAAGGCATATGCGGCATTGAATGTTTTGTTCAACATTCTGGCGGTCATCTTCTCCCTGGCATCTTTTACCTTATTTATCCCGGTCTTACAGATGCTTTTTCACCAGATTGACATCCCATTGTCTGCTCCGCCACTTGTTTTCACTATTGATTCCGTCCGAGATAACTTCTACTATTTTACAGGTCAATTCCTTCAAAAGTATGGCAACGAGAGAATGCTTGTTTATATTGGCATTCTCATCATAATCCTTTATTTTCTCAAGAATTTGTTCCGGTACCTGGCCATGTATTTCCTTGCTGTGGTCAGGAACGGTGTCGTCAAAGATCTCCGTAATAGTCTTTACCGGAAAATCCTGATACTTCCATTATCCTATTTTAACGAAAAGCGTAAGGGCGATATTATTGCCCGAATGACAACTGATGTGCAGGAGGTGGAATGGTCCATCATGAGTTCATTGGAAATGGCCTTCCGTGATCCGATCACGATGCTTGTCTACCTGGTATTTCTTTTTATCACCAGCCCGTCGCTTACTATTTTTGTCCTTGTACTTTTACCTGTCAGCGGATTTATCATCGGAAGGATCGGTAAAAGTTTAAAACGAACTTCCGACAAGGGTCAGAAAAAGATGGGTTTCCTACTGTCAATTATCGAAGAGACGATTTCGGGATTAAGAATAATCAAAGCTTTCAATGCCATTGATTTCGCCGATAGGCGTTTCCGTAACACCAACCACGAATACAACCGCTTGATGGTCAGGCTATATCGAAAGCGTGATCTGGCATCTCCACTGAGTGAATTCCTGAGTGCTTGTGTTGTCACCATCGTCCTCTGGTACGGAGGAAAGCTGGTATTTACACCAGGGAATTTCCTGGATGCCGCAACATTCCTTGTTTACCTTGGCGTATTCTCCCAATTGATGCCCCCGGCCAAGGCGATCACCCAGGCTTTTTATAATATCAAGAAAGGGGTTGCATCCGTAGAGCGTATTGAACAAGTGCTTGCCGAGCCGGAAGTGATCGAAGAAAGGAAGGATGCCGTAATCAAGAAAGATTTCCGTTCGTCGATAGAGTACAAGAATGTTCGCTTTTCCTATGCAAAGGAACCCGTGTTGAAAAATATCGATTTAACGATCAACAAGGGACGCACCATTGCACTTGTGGGACCATCTGGCGGTGGTAAATCCACACTGGTAGATCTGTTACCGCGTTTTTATGATTGTCTGCAGGGGGAAATATGCATTGATGGAATTAACATCCGCGACCTGGTAATAAGCGATCTGCGTGGATTAATGGGCATTGTTTCACAGGAAACCATTCTGTTCAACGATACCGTTTTCAATAACATTGCATTTGGTATGGAGAACATCAGCGAAGAAGAGGTAACTGCTGCTGCCAAAGTTGCCAATGCACATGAGTTTATCGAAAGAATGTCACTGGGATACAAAACCAATATCGGTGACCGGGGTACCAAATTGTCGGGCGGACAACGTCAGCGTCTCAGTATTGCCCGTGCAGTGTTGAAAAATCCACCCATTCTTATTCTCGACGAAGCCACCTCGGCTTTGGATACGGAATCGGAAAGACTGGTCCAGCAGGCACTCGAAAATCTCATGCGTAACCGTACTTCCATCGTCATCGCCCACCGGTTGTCGACCATTCAGTTTGCCGATGAAATCATTGTCATACAGAATGGCACCCTGATGGAACGGGGGACACACAACGATCTACTCGAACGAAACGGGATTTACAGGAAATTATATGAGCTGCAGTCTTTTGTCTGATTAAGATCTTGCTAATTCTCGGCCAACCATCCACCCTTTGAAATCATCCCTCTTTTATCATCCAGCATCCAGCATCGGGAGCGCAGCGACCTTTTATCCTGTATCCTGCATCCTGCATCCTGCTTCTTAATCTCCGCCATTTTAATCAGTACGGCCTCGAGTTTCTTCTTCATCAATTTCGGACGGCAATCGAAATCGTTGACAAGCAGGGAAAATACCAGCCTCCGTCCGGATAGGGTTGAGATATATCCGGCGAAACTTTTCACCTTTGAAATGGTGCCTGTCTTTGCATGGATGCGGCCTTCAGCTGCGGTCCCTTTCATGGCCTTATGCAAAGTGCCGGTCAGGCCTGCAAGAGGAAGTGATTCATAGAAATAGTGAAAACTGGGGGAGGTCCTGATGGCATATAGAGCGTCAACCAGTTGCTTCGGGGAGATCGCGTTCCTGCGTGACAAGCCATTACCATCGTAAAAAAACATCCCATGGGTATCAACTCCCCGCTCTTCCCAGAAGTCGAGAATAGCTTTAACACCTCCAACGGTAGTGGCGGTGTTATAAACCTTTCCCCCGATTTTCCGGAGTAATTTTGATGAACGCCAATTCACACTCATTAGGTTGGTGATGGTGACTTCAGGAATGATTTCTTTTCCGAGAATATCAAGTGCGGCGCCGGTTACAAAAATTTTCAGGGTTGATGCAGGCATCATTGGCCATTTGGAACGATAATCTGCAACGACAACCGGATTTTTCGCAGTGATATCTACCACCAGGTAACCCAATGAACCGTTTTTTAAGGAAGGGTCTTTCCGAAGCGATTCGAGAGCCGCCAGTAAAGGTTTGTTATCCAATGCTTTTTCTTTTTGTCCGGGAATCGGGAGACTGGATAAGGAATGATTTTTTGACAGGTCGGTCTGACAGGAGGACCCCGTTATCAGGAGTAAAAAAATGAGAAAAAGGGTTTTTTGTAAGGGCATGAAGTACAGAAAATCTTGCAGCAAAGATCGGAAAAATTTGGAACGAAAAGCAACCGGAATGCTGTTTAAATCAATCAAAATGTTAAATATCTATAAATAGATAGATATATTCTCTTCTTGAATTCATTTTTTTAATAGTTTTGATTTTTTGACTCTGATTAAATAGTTTGAATACATGATCAAAAAAGTACTCGTGGCTAATCGTGGTGAGATTGCCTTAAGGGTCATGCGGTCTTGCCGGGAACTGCGATTGGTCACGGTGGCCGTTTTTTCTGATGCCGATCGGAAAGCCATGCATGTCAGGTATGCAGATGAAGCCTATTACATAGGACCTGCACCTTCACGCGACAGTTATCTCAATATTGAGGCCATCATCGATGCCGCAAAAAAGGCAGGAGCTGATGCCATCCATCCGGGATATGGTTTCCTTTCGGAAAATGCAGCATTCTCGGAACGATGCAAACAGGAAGGCATAAAATTCATCGGACCTGATGCTTATGCCATTACCACAATGGGGGACAAGATCACAGCCCGGAAAACAATGATCAAGTCAGGGGTCCCGGTCGTACCCGGAACTACTGAGAAACTGACCGATGAAGAACAAGCCAAAATGATCTGTAACAAGATCGGATTCCCGGTGATGATAAAGGCTTCTGCCGGAGGGGGTGGCAAAGGGATGCGGTTGATAAAATCCATGGATGATCTTATACCTATGATACGGATGGCCCGTTCGGAAGCCTTAAATGCCTTCGGTGACGATTCGGTATATATTGAAAAATATATCGAGTCACCGCATCATATTGAATTCCAGATACTCGCCGACCAGCATGGAAATGTTATTCACCTGTTCGAACGCGAATGTTCCATCCAACGCAGGCATCAAAAGGTGATCGAAGAGACCCCGTCCCCGCTCATGACGCCGGATTTACGCAGAGAGATGGGTGAAAAAGCAGTGGCTGCCGCCAAAGCGGTAAATTATGAAGGAGCCGGAACAATCGAATTCATTGTCAGTGATCAGCTTGAATATTACTTCCTGGAAATGAATACCCGTTTGCAGGTGGAACATCCGGTAACCGAACGCGTCGTCGGTGTCGACCTTGTGAAGGAACAAATCAACATTGCCAACGGACTCCCACTTTCATTCAAACAGGACGAACTTTATCAGCACGGGCATGCCATACAATGCCGTATTTATGCCGAAGATCCCGATAACAACTTTATGCCGAATCCAGGTATCATCAAACACATAACCGAACCGCTTGGTCTGGGAGTGCGCTATGACGGATATGTTTATGAAGGATATGAAATACCCATGTATTATGACCCCTTGATCTGTAAATTGATCACGTGGGGTCAGACCCGGAAAGAATCGATTGCCAGAATGCGTCGGGCATTATATGAATACAAGATTACTGGAGTTACCACATCGATCAAATTTCTCGAACGCATCATGGATACTCCGGCCTTTATCGATGGGAAATACAATACACATTTTATTGAAGATAACCACGAACGGCTATTCACTTCGAAATTGTGTGGGACACAATGCGAAGATATGGCAATAATTGCAGCGTTCATCGACTATCTTGACAAATTGTCACGGGTCCGGCCTCCGAAAAATACCGAAGATATAGGTAACAACTGGAAAGATTTTGGCAGAAAACGGAACGTTTTACGATTATGAAAAATTTACAGTAATAAAGAATGAATTTACGGTTATAAATAATATTATGGCATATGAAGTTAGCATCGAACACCGCTTAGCGAATATTGAGCTCCTCAACCGGGTCGGTAATAAAGCGCTGATCGCAGTGGATGACCGGAAATACGACCTCGATATCGTGGAAGTGGAAAATGGGGTTTATTCCATCCTTTTTAACGGTCATTCTTATAATGTCGAACTCATCGAAGGAGATTCAAGCAAGAAATATATTGTCAACACCTTTGCAAAAACATTCAATGTTGAAATAATCGACGCTGAAACAAAGTATATCAATAACCGCAACCAGGGGCAGGAACCGGAAGGAGCAAACCATGTTACCTCTCCCATGCCCGGAAAAGTAATCAAAATTCCCATTACCATTGGAGAAACAGTGGTTGCTGGCCAGACATTGATCGTGGTGGAGGCCATGAAAATGCAAAGCGAATTCAAATCCACCGGCGAAAAAATCGTTCATGAAATACTGGTCCGGGAAGGTGATACCGTGACCGCCCACCAGTTGATGATCAAATTAGAAGATAAACCCTGAAGAATTTACGAATTACGATTTTAGATTTACAATTATTGAATTATAATCCATCATCCATCATATTTTCTTTTTTATCCAGAATCCAGCATCCAATATCTTGTATCCAGTATCAGCGAGCGCAGCGAGCTCTTATCGGTCGCGCAGCGACCTTTTATCCAGCATCTAATCATTGACCTATGAAATCATTGGAAGAATCTTATAATCTTTTTGAGAAGAAGAATCTGCAAGCCGAATTGGGGGGCGGTCCGGAAAAGATTGCAAAAATTCACAAAAGTGGACGTAAAACGGCCCGCGAGCGTATTCTTTCTATGCTTGACCCGAATACTTTTGTGGAAATGGATAAAATGGTCACCCACCGTTGCAGCGATTTCGGGATGGAAAAAAACAAAGTTCCCGGTGATGGCATGATCACCGGCCATGGAAAAATAGATGGACGTATCGTGTTTGTGTTTGCACAGGACTTCACCGTTTTCGGGGGCACGATGAGCCGGGCCAACGCCGACAAGGTTGTAAAAATCATGGATATGGCGATGCGTATGGGTGCTCCGTTGATCGGGCTGAACGATTCGGGCGGTGCACGCATTCAGGAAGGTGTTGAGAGCCTGGCCGGTTATGCCGATATTTTTTACCGCAATGTGATGGCTTCGGGTGTGATCCCGCAAATATCAGCCATTCTTGGCCCCTGTGCAGGCGGAGCGGTTTATTCTCCGGCCATGACCGATTTTATTTTCATGGTTAAAGAATCAAGTTATATGTTTGTCACCGGTCCTGAAGTGATAAAAACGGTGACGCATGAAGAAGTTTCCATGGAAGAACTTGGCGGAGCAATGTCGCACAACACCAAAAGCGGTGTAGCCCATTTTGCGGCTGAAAATGATGAACAGGTTGTGCTCATGATCCGCGAACTGATGAGCTTTTTGCCTTCCAACAATATGGAAGATCCGCCGATGCAACCCTGTACCGACGATGTGATGCGGCAGGATGAGATGCTGCAGACCATTGTTCCGGCCGATCCCAATAAACCTTACGACATGAAAGAAATCATCACTACGGTGGCGGATAACCATAATTTCTTTGAAGTGATGCCCTTTTATGCCCAGAATATTCTTACCGGATTTGCCCGTCTCGGAGGGAAACCTGTCGGGATCGTGGCAAACCAGCCAGCATTTCTGGCCGGTGTACTCGATATCAGTTCATCGGTAAAAGCTGCCCGCTTTGTCCGTTTTTGCGATTGCTTCAACATCCCGCTCATCACTTTCGTGGATGTACCAGGATTCCTTCCGGGAACGGTTCAGGAATTCGGCGGAATTATCAAACATGGCGCTAAATTGCTTTACGCTTTTTCTGAAGCAACCGTACCCAAAATTACGGTAATCACCCGTAAAGCATACGGAGGTGCTTACGATGTGATGTCGAGCAAACACATCGGGGCCGACGTGAATTATGCCTTTCCTACTGCCGAAATTGCCGTAATGGGACCGGAAGGGGCGGTCAACATCATTCACAAAGGTAAACTGAATGAAGCCGACCGAACCTCGGCCGTCAATAGCTATCGTGAAACCTTTGCCAGTCCTTATAAAGCTGCTGAACTAGGGTATATCGATGAGATTATACTTCCTCGTCAAACCCGGGTAAAACTCATCCAGGCGCTGGAATTAACCCAAAACAAGAGTAAAACAAATCCTCCGAAAAAACACGGCAATATTCCCTTGTAAAAAACGCACACGGAAGTTGGTAAAGTTATTGTGAACTAACCAGGTCAAAAACTTAACTTTTTCTTTTTTGTTTTTGTAAAGCATATCCAGGTCCATCATGTTCTACTGCCATTAGTACAATTGGATAGGTCATTGCTTCCTGAAATTCCTGTTCAATATACTTTTTGGCATCCTTTATAGATGGTGTTCTGTCCGGTAAGTATAACTGCATTCTTTCACTTGGGACAACAATAATACCAACCTCAATTTCACCAGCTTGAATTTTATTCCTTAAATGAACAATATCACGGATCAATAAATCACTTCTTGCAGATACCTGCACCTCTACACCAATTGTTGCTATAAATGTTCTATTAAATCTAATGCTTTTCATCCAATCAATACTACCAGATGTCGCTTTATCCCAAGTCCCAATTACCTGAAAAGTATTATCGATTAGTTTTCTAACTTCGGCTCCACCATTAGCATCTTTGGCCTCCATTAAGTTTATCTTGGTTGATAACATTATTTCCTGGATCTCAAAAAATAAATCAGCAAGACCAAGTTGACATAACTTTTTTCTTGAACCATCGTAATATTTTATTTCTGTAATTTTCATAGACTTATTTCTTGTTGAAAATAATTCTCAATCTCAAAACCTGGAGGTTTATCTATGGAATCTGGAAATTCCTCTTGAAGTTTTCTACGGATGTGGTTACAATCATATTTTTCAACACCAATCCAATTTCTTTTATTTTTTTCAGCCGCTTGAAATGTAGATCCCCCTCCACCAAATGGGTCAAGTACAATATCATTTTCGTTTGTTGAGATGAGTATCGCTCTTTCCGGGATAATTATTTTAAGTTCATTTACACCAGGTCGAACTTTAAATTTTCGATGTCGATTTGGTGAAGTATCGGTCCAAAAATCAGTTAAATTAAGGCCGCTGGGATTCAGACTTCCCCGATGACCACCATAGTCTGGAATTTCACCTTTACAGTGTCTGCAAGTGGGTATTGGTGTACGTAGTAAATTGAATGTTTTTGGTTCACCTTTAGTATAATAAAGTAATGAATAATGTGCTGGGTATAATCTCATTCCTCTTCGAAAAGTACCTTTCATGGTTAATGCAATCCAATGTCGGAAGGATAATAACTCATTTAAGATATTTCCAAATTTTATATTTAATTCAGGAGTTGCATAGATGAAAAATGATCCTCCTGTTTTCAAAATTCGCGAACATTGCGAAATCCATTCCTTACACCAGATTATAAACTCCTCATTTTGACGTTTATCATCATATCCATTTTTATAATCTTTCCCAATATTAAAAGGAGGGTCAGCGAATATACAATCTATACTGCCCTCTCTTATTAATGGTAACACTTTTAAACAATCCTGCTGAAATAACACGCCATTTCGAGTCGTTAAAAATTTAGTAAAAAGGTGAACTTCATTATGAAAAGTTCGCATGCTGAAGAATATTACTTGGTTAAGCAAATATACACTTTTAGATACCACGAAAGGCCTATTTGTTGATAACTGAGTCAAACATTTCCTACCTTTGATGTTTATTTCAACGGGATTTTCATGGATAAAATAAAACATGAAATTGAACAACTGGCAGGATCTTACTTTCATGAGATTGTTGAAATCCGTCGCCACCTTCACCGGAACCCGGAACTCTCCTGCGAGGAATTTCAAACAGCAGCTTATATCTGCAAAAAGCTGGATGAGTATGGAATTCCTTATGTGAGCGGAATTGCCGGAACAGGTATTGTCGGATTGATTGAAGGCACTCACCCGTCAGCCAAATGCATTGCCCTGAGGGCAGATATGGATGCATTACCTATCGTGGAAGAGAATGATGCCGATTATAAATCAACGATCCCCGGGAAAATGCACGCCTGCGGGCATGATGTGCATATGGCCTGCCTTCTTGGTGCAGCAAAGATTCTCACTGGATTGAAGGATCACTTAGAAGGAACAGTCAAACTTATTTTCCAGCCATCGGAAGAAACCTACCCCGGTGGCGCCATACAGATGATCCATGCCGGCGTTCTCGAAAACCCGAAACCGGAAATCATCATTGGTCAGCATGTGATCAACAACCTTGAAGCCGGTGACGCCGGAATGAAACCGGGCGCTTATATGGCTTCGACCGATGAATTTTTCATTACTGTCAAAGGTAAAGGGGGTCATGCAGCAACACCGGACCAGGTGGTTGATCCCATCCTTATTGCCTCACACATCGTGGTAGCCCTCAAGCAGATTGTCAGCCGTAATGCCAGTCCGGTCATTCCGACAGTGATTTCCATCGGCAGAATTTCCGGGGAAGGCCGCACCAACATTATTCCAGGCGAAGTAAAAATGGAAGGTACGGTTCGTACTTATGATGAAACCTGGAGAAAAGAGATCCATCAACGGATTCAGAAAATTGCCGTATCTCTGGCCGAAGGTATGGGGGCCCGGTGCGAAGTCAGGATTTCCCATGGATACCCGTTCTTACATAATGACCCGGTCCTGACTGAAAAACTTCATAGTTTAGCCATGCATTACCTGGGACCGGATCATGTTCACATACTTGAACAAAGGATGACCGCTGAGGATTTTTCCTAT
>JALNZC010000017.1 GCA_023229525.1 Bacteroidales bacterium | reverse complement strand
AAATAGCGAAATGGTGAGATAGTGAGATGGTGAGATGGTGAGATGGTGAAATGGTGAGATGGCGAGAGAGTGAGAGGATATTGAGTGCATTCTTGACAATTATCGGATTGAAAAAAGATCGGTTGATAAAATATCAAGGTTTTGTTTGTCAAATTGAAATAAACACGGTATATTTGGGTGTTGTTAGGAGGGGAGTCGGGTACTGGGGGTAGATGAAGGACCGAAAATAAAATGAAGCGCCTGGTTTAAAACAGGATCAAAATACTTTAAAACCTGAATTTATGATGTTTCTAATGACTCCCCCACCCCGCCAAAATCTGATGAACAAGATATTCCAGCCCAACTATTATTGTTACGCAAATACAGGAAGGATTTTTATCACACTATACTGTTGTCTGCTCGTTGTCATGCTTATCGGTTGTAAGAAAAAATCAGAATCGGTCCCGGATTATAATTGCAACTGCCAGCCCTATGGGAAAAATGCACTTTCGCTGTTCATTCATCAGGCCACTGCCCTCTATCCTTATGAAACAGACAAACATCGCTGGGGGTTTATTGATCAGATCGGCTCAACTGTGATCAATGCTTCATACGCCGGCACCGGATCATTCTCAAATAATCGCGCGTTGATCGTCGATGACAAAAATGGAATCGAGTTTGCCGGTTTCATTGATGCAGCCGGTTCTATTGCCGTTCCGACCAATTACCGCCTTATTCTGAATTCCTACTATTCTTCGGATGGACTGATTCCAATAGGTGATGTAAAAAAATGGCTGTTCGGTTATATAGATATGGGCGGACAAGTCAGGGTTCCATTTAAGTACGCTTATGGTACCAATTTTCACGAGGGACTGGCCGTTGTTCTCCTCGGCAATAAGGTTGGAGCCATTGATGGTAACGACAATATCGTTATTCCTTTCAATTACGAATCCATGACGATTTTTTCCGAAGGTCTTGCTTTTGCCTCCAAGGTGGGTGAAAGAAAAGGCTATATTACGCCATCAAACCAATATAAATTTCAGGGGGATTTTATTCAGGGAACCATCTTTATGTATGGCAGGGCCGCCGTTGACAATCCGCCTTCCGGGGGCATCGGTTTCATCGATACAACCGGGCAATTCGTAATTCCTCCCATATACGCAGCCGTCAATATTTTCTCGGAAGGACTTGCTGCCGTTCAATTCAATGGAAAATGGGGATTTATAGACACATCCGGGAATTTTATCATTGAACCGCAATTTGAAGATGTTGTGGCGGGATTCTGCAATGGCCTTGCACCCGTTAAAAAAAATGCCCAGTGGGGTTATATTGACCGGACCGGTGGCTTTGTGATCCCTCCGCAGTTTGACGATGCCGACGTTTTTTATTGCGATCTGGCCAAGGTTTGGTTTCTTGATGGAACAGCAGGCTATGTCAATAAATCGGGTAAGATTGTTTATCGCTCGGCACATCCCTTAAAATCAAAAGCCAACTTTCCGAAGATCGCCAACACCCTTTCAAAATTCAATATAGGTAAAGGAAAAAAGTAGAAAGATAATTCTTTCTTTCTTCCGATAATTGATAAAAAGAGACAATTGGTTTTATGGTTGAATTCTCTATGGAAAATGGAAAAACCACGTGGAAGTATAAAGATGATAATTAAGTGATCAGAAAACCAAAATAAAAAATATGAAATAATGGACAGTTGAAAAAAAATGAAGGAAAGACTTGCTATTTAACAATAAAAACATTACATTTGGGTGTTGTTAGGAGAGGGGTCTGGAAATGATGATTCAACAACAATAAATGAACACAATTTTTTAATCTTATAAAACCATGAAACATCTCATTTTTATCAATCTGATCCTTCTTGCACCGGTAATATTAACAGCACAATGGACACAGGTTGCCCAAATTGGTAATCCTAACAACCCGTTCGCACCAGAAATCGCCCAGGATTGTTATATGATATCACCAACCCGGGGAGTTACACTGCTGAGGATTGGCACAAATTCACCTCATGCCAGTTGGGTTCAGGCATGGTTTACCAACAATTGTTGGTCTGTGTATTCCGGGGTGTTTAACGAACAATGTCAAACTGGCGGGGGTGGAGGACTCACCTTACAGGGATTAAATTTTATTAATGATTCTGTAGGGTTCTTCATAGAGGTTTCTTACGGGGAATGCACCTCATTCCGTACTTTTAAAACCACCAATGGCGGACAATCTTTCAGTACTTTTTCCCTTCCAACTGGTTTAAGCGCCGCTTCTGTAAATTTTCTCGACGAAAACAATGCTTACTTGATGGCTTTCGCAGGAAATATGTTCAGACATTTTTATCTGTTGCGATACCATGATGGAATTTATGTGACGGTTCAGGATTATGGCACAAGAGAATATAGTCCTTTGGGTCCATATTTTATCAATGACAGCAGTGGATTTGTCAGTTATGATGGGCATTTTTACCGGACATCAGATTATGGGCAGACATGGACTGAACCTGCGGGAGTTTCTGGGGAAGTCAGCATGTATTGTTTTCCTTCCGAAAGCATGGGTTATATTGTTCAGAATAATGCCGATTTCAAAAAAACGACCGATGGGGGGATAAATTGGGTCAGCCTGCCAACCGCACCCACCACATGTAAAATCAACTCCATGTTTTTCTTCAATGAATCTGTTGGATATGCCACAGGAAATTCAGGCACTATACTTTATACGGACAATGGAGGTCAATCGTGGGATATTCAGGATTGTCCTACTTCTGCAAACTTAGTACGAATCCGTTTTGTGACCCCCGAGATCGGATTTATTTTCGCAGCAGGGGGTGCGTTACTGAAAACAACCATAGTCGGAAATATTGAAAAGAAGAGACCCGTGAATGTCATGGTTTATCCCAATCCTACAACCGGAAAATTCAGGATAAGCGGAATGGGAAATATAGAGAATCCCCAAATAGCACTTATATCTGCAGAAGGGGAAATTTTATATAGGGTCGCTGGTAAATCTGATGAGTACTCTGTTAATCTTGCAAACGGTACTTACCTGATTAAGATTACCACGGAGAAAGAGATCCTGTATAGAAAATTGATTCTGATCAAAAATTAATTACAATACATCATGAAAAAGGTTTTAATTATCTGTGCGGTAATGTTATCCATAGCAACTTTCGCTCAATTTCCGGCGCCGTCCGACCTCACATACTCATACGAATACATTATGATCGGGGAAGATGGTTATTGTGACGGACTACCGGTTCAAGGTCCGACCTATTGTTTTTCCTTCGCATGGATGGCGCCCGATACGACGCTGACCTCCGCCATCCTGGATCATTATCATCTTTATTTTATCGGCGACCCCGATCATGACACTACCCTGGTGGATTCATCGATCCAACCATATCTTCAGATCCATGCCGGATTTATCGGACAATTATTTGTTACAGCCGTGTACACTAGGCCGAACGGTGAATCCGGTCCTTCCAATATGGTCACCAATGATGATCTGCCGATCGCTGTTCCGGATTTGAAACCAAAGAATCACGGAAACATTCATTATGATCTATTATCCGGAATGATCAAACTACCTTCGAATGGAGAGGTGATTAACCAGGTGGTCCTATTTGACAATCAGGGAAGAAAGGTCAGGTCTGTCGTTCATCCTCAACAGACTATGAATGTTCAGGATTTGACAGCCGGGTTATACCTGATTGAACTTGTCTTTCCGGATCAGGAAGTAATCAGGACTAAGATAATTAAATGAAGTTGTCCAGATGCGGATCTTTACAAGGGGGAATTTCTAGTTACTGACATAGAAAATAAATGTAAAAAATTGAATTAGGATAACTGATATACGGAGGTTATCAAGTATTTAAGAACAACGAAAAAAAAGATCATATACGCTAAAAGTTTTTCAAAATGAAATCTTATATTTTATCACAGTACTCTTTGGCATGATTGCCACAGATTCTTATTCCCAATATATCATTGCCGGGCATCATAATGCCGATAATTATTTTCATGATGTAATTCCTGATACTACGATGGTTGGTCCTTATAATCATCAACCTCCATTTTATCCAGCCGCTGAATTTCATATAGATATTAATGGAGATGGAATTAATGAGTTTTTTCTACATGCTTATGGAGTTTGGGCATTGGGATTTGGCCAGAAAGAAACAAGTTTACACATGCATAATTATAATTGTCAAATAGCATATGGATATTCTGATACTTGTTGGGCTCCGGATACGACCCTTCAATATTTCACTACCAGGATTGCAAAATCATTTCAGCTGGGTGACACCATTAACGATCATTTTTTTTGGAGTGATACTATAAGATTGAATTTAGCAGGAATCAGATGGTGGGCAATTGGGCCTTATGAATGCGAATATAATGGGTTCATTAATTATCCTTTAGGAAATTATATTGGCGTTAGAATTATAAATTCAATTGACACCTTATATGGGTGGATAAAGGTAACCGATATCGGTCTTTTACAGTTTACTATACAAGAATTTGCTTGTTCTGAAAAATATGTAAGTATTGATGAAAAAGTTGACATTCCACGAATTTATCCTAATCCAACCTTGAACTTTTTAACAATCGAGACAAAGTTACCAAATTATGATTTGGTTGTTTATAATCAATATGGTCAGGAAAGAATCAAACAAATACATTTATCACAAAGATCTCAAATAGATTTCAGTGAGTTAACACATGGCGTTTATATTCTAAAAATCACTAATGGGAATACTGTGATTGTAAAAAAAATAATTAAAGAATAAAATCACGGCCCCAACATATTACCATGCACAGAGCCGCTCATACCTCAATGATACGTCATTCCAAAACAAACCGCACTGTCTTTCCGGTAAAACGTTCGGGACAAGGTAAAATCAGGGAAATATTAAAATAAAGCAATCTGGAATGATGTCGATGGCTCTTCCCAGGAAACATTGGATCAAAACGAAACAAATTCTCAAAAAGATATTTTTTTTCTTGTTATATTGAAATTACCTTAATACTTTTGGCTGTTGTTAGGAAGAAGAAATCATATTCCCATGCCCCAATGATAAGCTCTGCCTCGATTAAAAATGATATTTTAAAATTCGTGTACAATGAAGATGTCAGGATCGACACCAATCTTTACGATCGTGATTTCGATGACGTCCGGCGGAACATAGACCCCTTTGAGAAGATCAAAGTGAAGTTAAGTCAAGGCTATGGTTATGCCAGGGACAGGTGTTTGTTTTAGTGGGATATGCTTGACCTTTCCTTGGGAAGGAAAGCGAGAGAGAAGACCAGATTATATTAACCAATAAGATATAAAACATGGGTTATAAGGAGATTAGATTATCCACATTATTCTTGTTAGGTCTTGGATTGACAGGACTACAGGCACAAAATGCGCTTAAAGTAAAAGAGAAATCAGGCACTGAAACATCTTATAATTTAGATGACATACGAAAATTAACCTTCTTGAGTGGAAACCTCATAGTGAGTAAAACAGATGGAATAATACAAATGTATACTTTAAGTAACATTCGGTTTTTAGACTTTGGCAATGCCGTTACAAGTATTGACCAATATACATTACTGGAGAATAGTAGTCTACAGGTATACCCAAACCCTGTAATTGATGAATTTACCTTCACTTATCAATTTGCAAATAAAGGCAGTTTTCAAATTGACATTTTTGATTTGCAAGGCAAAGTCGTTTTAACCAAAACGGAAAGTCATACAGAAGGTATGGATCGATTTAAAATCAACGTATCAAAACTTCCAAAAGGATTGTATTTATGTCGACTGCTAAACGGTTCATCAATCGAAACAAGAAAATTTTTAAAAAACTAAAAAAACAGGAAAACAGGATGAAAAAGACAGCTATCTTAATAATTGTTTTAGCCCTTATCGGAGGTGTTTCAAGTGCACAAGATACACTATATGTATTAAAAAATGGAGCAATAATAACAAAAATAGCTGTTAACCAAATTGACAGTATGATATTTTACCAAACAACAAATATACCAACGGCATATGCTGAATTATGGGAATACGAAGATGTAGATGATAGTTGGACAAAAAAATCAACTTTCCCTGTTAATAAGAGAGAGCACGGTGTAGCTTTTTCTGTTAGTCAGAAAGGCTATTTTGGTACGGGATATTCATTGGTTAGTGGCAGCCCCACTGTTTATTATAATGATTTTTACGAATATGATGTATCAACAAACAATTGGAAAAAATTGACAGATTTTGCCGGTGGCCCAAGGGGTATGGCATCAGGATTCTCTATCGGAATTACTGGTTATGTAGGTGTAGGAAATGTGTCAACAAATGATTTTTGGGCTTATGATCCATCTCAGAATAATTGGATGTAAAAAGCAAATGCGGGGTCTATCAATCGGAGGACATTAGCAGTTTCCTTTTGCATTGGAAACCATGGGTATATTTGTACAGGCTCAAGTTCATGTTTAAGAGACATGTTAGAATATGATCCTGATACAGATAGTTGGACTAACAAAACTGATTTTCCAGGTGCTGGTCGTTGGGGTGCACTTGGATTTGCGATAGGTAATAAAGGATATGTAGGTGGTGGTGCAGATGCTAGTTCCACATTTCCACAAGATTTTTACGAATTCGACCCATCAAATGATACGTGGACAAAAAAAGCTGATTTACCAAATATTTTCTACTGTGAATCTAGTTTTGTAATAGGAAACAAAGGATATTTTATAAACAAATTCAACTCAGAAGTTTATCAATATGATCAAGTAACAAATACCTGGACCACTAAAAATAATTTTCAAGGTAATACTCTGTGTTCATATGGTTTTACGATTAATGAAAATGGATATTTATTAATTTTTCCTCCACCTTTAAAAAGTGAATCAAGATTGTCTGATGAAGAGCGTTTAAACCTTGACAAACTGATTATTGCTAAATAATTGCTGCGCACGACAGCTTTTATCTTTTTAATTGATGGGATCCTTTTTCACTCGTTCAAATTTTACAAAATAAATATCTTGGATAAACCTTAATGCTCCCGGCAAATTTTTGAAATATTATTGTTTTGAAAAAACCTGAATGCCATGCAAAAACTTATTTTTATTATCCTGACAGTCATCTCTATTCAGACCGTTGCACAGGAATTTGCGCCAATTGGAGCAAAATGGACGTATGATCAGGGAACTTTTAATCCTGATTTGACAACTTATCAAACCATTGAGTCAATTTCAGACACAATGATCAATGGAATTCCCTGTAAGAAATTGATGAAAATTTCAAGGTTATCAGGCATTCCCGATACATCATATCTATATGCTTATTCGGTTACCGATAGTGTATTTTTCTTTGCAGGAAACGATTTTCACCTGCTTTATGATTTCTCTGCTTTACCCGGCGATACCATTACTTTAGGATTCTATACAACCTACAATGGTTCGCCACTTAAAATGGTCATAGATTCGACGGGTACAATAAATATTAATGGTCAGATCAAAACATTACAATACGTTTCCTGTGGAGATGGAATAATCATTGAATTCGGAGGCATTGTAATTGATGGTATAGGAAATATACACTTCATGTTCCCAAGACTTGATCTGTCACTGGATGGCCCGCTCAGATGTTATGAGGATACCAACACAGGATTATTTATCAATCCGTATCATTACAATAATGGATGGAATTTTCAGGATTGCGATCAAATAATAACAGGGATTGACGAGCCAGTAACGACCTCAAATGTTGTAATATACCCTAATCCTGCAACCCAATTTTTGGAAATTACCAATCTTGACCGATCTACTGAGTATAAATTCATGGACATACAGGGAAGATCCGTCAAAAGCGGAGTGGTTTTTCCTTCTGAATTAGTAAACCTGAATGATTTACCCGGTGGTCTGTACCTTTTACATCTCCAAAACAGTAAATTATTAACAACAAAGAAAATAATTGTAAAATAGCGCAAATGAACAAGCATGGGAACGCCACAATGCCATTTTCCACGGTGCTTTTCGACGTTTTACCTATTCAATATCTATGTGCCGTACATAACCTTCTATTAACCGAACCAATTTAATAGACTATATTGCAGGATAAATATTTGCCGCATACGGACATTTTAAAATCTGAATTCATTAAAATAAATGGCTCGTTGGACAAAAACTATTCTATTGTGGAAGCATTGACTTTTAAGAAATCCAAAGTAATTTATTGGCTCTTTAAACTAAGAGGGATTCCTGCCCCGGAGAGTCTAACAAACCGGTAACCAGCAATGTGTAGAGTTATTTACCCTAAACAAAAAACAGACCCATGAGACAAAGTAAAACCGTTTACAGTATTTCACTGACAATTTTTATGCTCTTTACTTTCCAGACTTCTTTTTGTCAGGAGAAATATCTGCCGGGATATATAGTTTCACTCCAAGACGATACAATAGTCGGATCTATTGATTACCGTAACTGGGAAAATAATCCGGATAGAATATTTTTCAAGGGAAAATCAGATGACAAAAAATTGGGCTATACACCTTTGGAGATTAAAGGATTCGGGGTTCTTGATGAAATCTATGAAAGTGCGATAATAGAAACAGAGATAAGCTCCGTCAATACAGAAGATCTGTCAAAAAATTATGAATTGATCATTCAGAAAGATACAACCTTTTTACAAGCAATGGTAAAAGGGATAAAAAGCCTCTATTATTATAAGAGTAAATTCGGAAAAGAACAATTTTATATCAAGCAGGATTCATTGTTCGAATTATTGGTTTATAAAAAATATTTGAAAGATCAGGAAGGCCAAACAAATATTGTTGAAAATAAAAAATTCATCGGTCAATTAATCCTTTATCTCCAGGATTGTTCAACAATTCAACAGAAATTACAGAATACGGAATACCAGAAAAACAGCCTGGAAAAATTATTCTTATCCTATTATGATTGCACTCAGTCAGGAATGTTATTTCATAAAAAAACAGAGAAAGTATCCGTCGCATTCGGGGTATTGGCAGGTGTGTCAGTGACTTCTTTAAGATTTTGGAGTGAGGAATTTGCTTACCTTGTGAATGCTGATTATAACTTATCGGTAAATTTCTCGGCTGGATTGTTTATGGATGTGATACTTTCAAGGAATCATGAGAAATGGTCAATAAACAATGAGTTGGTCCTTTCTTCATATAAAGTTAATGGTCGCTTTGACGAATATACGAATGAAAATAAATATACAATTACGTATACAACAATCGGGTTTTCCTACTTAAAAATGAATAATATGATTCGTTTTAAATATCCTGTCGGGAAAATTTTCCTTTACTTAAATGCAGGGATTTCGAACGGATATGCAATAATTGTAAAAAACTACAAGAAAACGGAATCGAAATTATTTGATCAGGAAAGAATAGAAGAGGGTAAAGCGCTCAACGATACACGGAGATATGAGTTGGGATATGTTATCGGTTTGGGATCAAAATTTAAAAAGTTTGGTTTCGAAATAAGATATGAAAATGGCACTGGTATATCACCGTATCTTTACTTAAGCTCGGCTACCAATAGATTCTATTGCTTTTTGAGTTACATATTTTAAATTACGATATTTAATCTTCGTGGTCGGCCTTTAGGAGGTCGCATGTCCTGTCCTTTTCAACACACCCCAGTTTGCCAGTTCGCCCCTGATCGCTTTCAGGTAAGCCTTGAATAATACATAAAACAACAGCTGCCGGTATATAAACCGTTGGACGAACAGCAGCAGGGCTTTCCGCGGCGAAAATGTCATGTGATCATAATGATAGGCAAATACGGATACCCCGCAATCCACAATATAATAGAGGAAATATATGAACAGGTATTCGGTTGCATGACGGGTAAAAAGACCTGCAACAAACATGATATCAACCCATGGGGAGAACAGGGGAATGATGAAATTAAAGATTAGCAGATTAGGAAGCAATATCCATCCCAGATTTGTCTTACGAACATTGAATAACAGGTCACGGTGTTTCCAGAAGCTCTGCATCATGCCGAACGACCAGCGGAAGCGTTGTTTCAGGAACATCCTTAGCGTTTCGGGCGCCTCGGTGAATGCCAGAGCCTCGTTCCCGTTGCGTACAATGTACCCTGCCCTCAAAAGGCGCAAGGTAAGATCGCAATCTTCGGCCAGCGTATCCATTGCAAAACCCCCGATGGCTTCAACCGCCATTTTACGAAAGGCCCCGATAGCGCCGGGTATGACAATAACAGCATTAACATAGTCGAAAGCCCGTCGGTCGAAATTCTGACTCGTGGTATATTCCAGAGACTGAACCCGGGTAAGAAGGTTCAAGCTGTTCCCGACCCTCACATTGCCTGCAACCCCGGCAACAGCGGGATCCTCAAAAAATGGTATCATTTTGGAAACGGCATCTTTGGCCAGCAGTGTATCGGCATCAATACATACCAGGATCTCACCCGAGGCCTCCTTGGTTCCCAGGTTCAGCGCATCAGCCTTGCCTCCGTTGGGTTTGGTTAACACCTTTACCATAGGGTTGCCGTCGAAGACCGATCTTACATTTAATAAAGTGTGATCGGTGGAACCGTCATCGACGAAAAGTATTTCATAATCGGGATAATCTGATTGCAGTAATGCAGTGATTGTATTCACCGCATTCAGATGCTCGTTGAAGGCCGGGACGATGATACTTACTTTTGGTTGGTAGGAGCCTGCAATTCCGGTCTTTTTACTTTCCCTTCGGTGTTGTAAGAACGACATGACCGCAAGAACAATGAGCTTCAGAATGGTAAGTAAGATGGCAATGACAAAGAAACCGTGAAGAAAATTCTCCCATAAAAATGTAATGATGAACGGGATCAGGTCCAGCGATTCGGGAAGTTTCTGTCGCCCGCTTACTGCAGGCATGACCTGGTCACGGGTTTTCCCCATCAGGGCGGAAACAGTGGTAAACCGATATCCATGGCTTTTGTAATAGTCAATGATATACGGCAGGGCTTTCACGGTTTGTGAACGTTCACCCCCCGCATCGTGCAGCAGGATAATGTTTCCCATCTGCTCCTGTTCTTTGGCCCTGGCCAATATCGTGTCCGCCGTCACTCCTTCCTCCCAGTCGTTCGGATCAATAGACGCTGCAACACAGATAAATCCCTCTTCCCCTGCAACAGCCACCGGTTCTATCTGGAACATATTCCTGGGCTCGGCATCGGTATTGTACGGGGGCCTGAACAGTATGGTGGAATGACCGATTACGCTTTCGATCAACAACCTCGTCGATCGAAGTTCCATCCGTTCTCTCTCCTTCGATATGTTCTCAAGGTTGGGATGGGTGAAGGTATGGTTACCGATCTCATGTCCTTCGCGGTATATCCGCCGAATCAACGGCAGGTTATTTTCAGAATTTATGCCCGTAACGAAAAATGTGGCGGGGACATGTTTCTCTTTTAATATATCCAGGATACTGGGTGTAAAATCGGCATCAGGACCGTCATCAAATGTTAAAGCAACCTGCTTGTGGTCAACTGCCCCATAACGTTTTACTACGTACGAAGCCGGCAATGAAAGATAGTCTTCCTTTGTGATGATCTTATCACGCTTATCAAATTCTATTTTCGATTTGCCCGGTCTCGGCTCACTCAGGATCTGCAGGATCTCCCCTTTGCCCTCATAATCCACTGAATATATGGAATGAAGTGATTCCAGCAATTTTGGATCATAGGGATGCCTCTCCAGTGAATCGGCATTCAGGTTTTTCGAATAAAAGGTCCAGATACGTGAATCTTCTGCTCCCAGGTACCACAATGCGACTCCTGCAGTTCCGTAATCAGCCGACGTTCGCAACAGGTTGAAAATCCCCGCGGCATCGTTGCCATGTACTTCGTGCCTGATATTCATATCGTCGGTGAAATGAAGGCTCAGGTCAAGATTCTCCTCATTGAATTCAACCGGGACACCATATTCGTTGGCCAGGGAAATTAAGTCATGGTATGAAATATCTATTCCCTGTCCCTCGCCAGGCCAGTCATAGCCGTAGCCACCAACGCAGAGAACGGATTTTTCGGAAGGCATATTCTTCAGTGCATGATCCAGTGCTTTTTCAACAAATGGCATGGAAGAGATACTCCCCGGGCTACTTTCAGGATAATGCTCGTCGTATGCCATCAGGAAAATAAAATCGTAGTAAACCGCCAACCCTTTAAAATCCATCTGCCGGTCAAAAGGATTGACATCAATGGAAGTCAGGTACCCCGCAGGATGCAGCACGGCATGGAGTTCCCTTGAAAATTCCATAAGGAAAGGATAAATTGCATCGGGAAGGCTTTCCAAGTCAATATTGACCCCCTGGAAATGGTTGCTGTCGAGGATGCTTTTTATATTACGGATGAGTAATCCCCGTGCTGCCTTATTCCTGAGCAATGCAAGCGTGCTGTCACCGTTCCACCGGTCATTGAAATTATTGGTGAGCATTGGGAGGATGGAAACCTTGTTTTTCCGCAATAAGTTCAAGACGTGGTCATCAATTCCGGTATTTATTCTCCCTGTGGATCCAACCTGGAAGATCCATTCAGGAAGCACCAAATTGAGCTGGTTTACATTTTTTTGCAGGGAAGAAAACGACTGCGGATCCCAGTTCACGTAAAAAGCGGCCCTCACCGGTAGGTATTTTTTAACAGACTGGGGCAAAACTTTAGCTTGCAGGTAGAAATTCCGTTTATGTTTTGTTCTTACCTGATGAAGGTGATTGGCAAAAGCCTGCTCCTCAGATTTTGAAACGATAGTTTTCGAAATTCCTGTATTGACATCAGGTAACTGCTTTGCTTTGTATGTAAGTACTTCTAAGTTATAATTCCGCTTATTAAACAGGGAGATCAGCACCGAAACCGTTCCCAGTAAAAATACCACAGTGAAGATCCGTATGAACCATTTGAAACTGTTCCACCGGGTTGCCGAATGGGTCTGAAAAACCTGTTTCTGCATGATCAGGACAGTTTAGGGTTGCCAATAATTTCCCGACAGTATAAGCAATGATAACATTTGCAAAGTGTTATCGTAATACCTGTAATCCTTGAATTCAAATTCTTTTGTGATGTAATTCCATAGGTCGTTCAGCCACTCCTGGTTTTCCGGATCGATCATTGCACTCACAGCCATAGGACAGACGAACGAAGGAATGGTTTCACCCTCTTTATCGACCGTTTGGCCGTCGAGATGATAGCCCCACTTGATATTATCGATGTTATTGCCAGTTTTATCCTGTATCCATTCGTTGAACTGATCCAGCAAGGTGTTGGCCTTGGTATTTCCATACAGGATCTTATCCAGGGCCACCCGCATCGGCAACCGGCATGCATTGAAATAATAATCGCCATCATATTTTGATTCCAGGTAATTGGCTTTGGCAGGACGAAATTCCCCGTCACGAAACACGATGAAATCCGGTACAAGGCCGGTTTTCGGACTGAATTGTTTTTGGATCTGTCGCACGATCTCATACATCTTGATCCTCACTTTTGACCATAATTTATCGGGAAGATATTTATTGAATGTTGTCAGATGTGCGGGCATGAAATCCGACGAACGGATGTCGTCATAATCGAAATCATCGGCGGTATTGGCATCGCCCAGCAGTATCGTGTTCGACTTATGGTTTATTTCATACCGCAGGATGGCTTTCAGTATCTTTACCGCTTCTTCATAGTATCTGATCTTTCCCTTATCTCCCCACTGCCTGCCGGCCATGAGCAGCGATAATGCAATATCAAAATCGCCGTCGGTGGCCGAAGAGTTGTTTTCCTTCCTTGAATTAGTAATACAGTCTTTAAGCACGCTCCACGACATCAGGTAATCGCTCTTTATACTATGATGTTGTCTGTAAAATTTGTACATTCCGTCAAACACCTTCTGTGCATTTGCATCGTACCCGGCCATTATTACGATAATTAGCATTCCGTAACCCTGACCCTCCGAGACACAAACGGATTGAGTGGCATTCCCCGTGCGCCCTTCCTCATCATCCCAAATATAATACTGCAGGGTATCGGGACAGTTATTCCTGACATAGGCTCGTTTCCACTGATCGTAAAAAGCCGTTACTACATTATCCATTCCGGTCTGGTTTTGTTTCGACGGTTTGATTACATGCTGGTTGTACACCGTGTGATGGGGAAACGGATAAGCGGGTTCCTGGGCCTTCATAATCATTCCCGTGGCGATGAAAAGTAAAACTCCTGTAAGCAGTGGGCGCAAGGACAATGGTTTGGTATATCCGATGAGTATATTCAATGCTGTAACGTTTTGAAAGAGTCAATTGTTACTTTTCCCTGATAAATTTCAAAACAACAGTAAAGGTAATGAATACTTGACTTTTTAAGAGGCTGGCCAAAGGGAGCGAAAAATTGGTCCTTTTGATCTATCATATAAATTTGTTATTTTTATATCATCTTTCCCCAAAAACCGATATTATGAAGATAAAATTTATGATTACCCTGATGCTTTTGCCTTTATTCCTATTATTGCTTACAGCACAGGAAGCGGATAAGGACATCAAACCAAATCAGATGTTACAATATGACTATTGGAGCGGTTTTTCAGGACTTGAGGACAAACCGGAAAATTACTCTTTGGCAACGTACGAACTTGAATGTGCGAATAATAAAACAACATTGTTGCTAAGGCAGACCGGATTCGCAGATGAAAAAATGCATCAACATTCGTTCGCAGCCTGGTCACAAGTATTGGGAAAAATAAAAGAACTGTCTGAAAAATAATAGCTACTGGCATTTATGATCACCAATCCGGGACTGTGAGTTTGAATTCATCAGGGGATTAGTGATCTGGTGTCAGTCAGACCTTTTTCCCTAAATCGGTCATTTTTTGCCCCATTTCATTAATTCTCGAGGTCACTGAATTCATCAAAGCCTGTACATTTTCAAGCTTTTTAAGAAAATCTTTGGCTCCCTCTTCATTCTCCTTCCTGACCTTGCTAAGCTCGTCTTTGGTCTGGAGCTCAAGATCATGTGTTCTCTCATTCAGCAAGACCTGCAGATTATTGTCGACATGCGCTATGTTATCACTCACAGCAGCATACCGGTCACCAGTTTCTTTCTTGATATTCGTCAGCTCATTTTCTGATCGTTCAAGAATTGCTCTTAGTTCCGCAACGCGTTGTTCACGTTCATCACGCTGGGCCTTCATTTTCTCAAGAAGTTCATCATAGTCTTTGTTGTGCTTTCTGTGATGAGTCCACAAAAGGAGGGCTACCGCGAGGATCAGCAGAATCATCAAGATAAGAATACCAATGGATCTTAGATTTAAAGAATGTTCAATCCCAGACATGTCCTCATTAATTTTTTGGAGCTTTCCGGAATATGACCTTGCCGTATCCTGAGCAGCTTTGGCAATGGAATCATGTTTTAAAAAATCCAAATGATCTTTGTTCTCCGCTTCACTCATTTTAACAAGTGATCGCTGAACACCATTCAATTGTTGCTTTAATCGGGCATTTTCCTTTTCAACCTTATTCATTTTCTTGTTGACCTGTTCGATGTCCTGCGCTTCCTTTGCGATTTGGGCAAACAGAAATAAGGGAATTATCAGCGCAATAATCCCTGAGAAGATTGTTTTCATTTTAAATGATGTTTATTTTATTGATTTTCAAAGATATAATAATCCAAACAATAAGTCAAGTAAATTCCATTTTATTTAAGGGAGGCAGGTCGGAATTGTTTCAATTGAAAAGTATACTTACATTTGTCTGGTAAAATTAGAATCCACAAGTTGTACTGCGAGTTAATCGCCGGGAAGAATTGGCTTCCTCTAAAGTGCATAAAGAAAAATATCCTAAATCTTTCTGAACTCCAGGATTTAACCAAAATGTAATATGATAGACAGGGTATTCGTACCGGGATGCGCATTAATGTTGTATAAACCGGAATTAGCCGAAAAACTGCATTTAATCCTGAATGAAAATTTAGGTGAAATGGATAGATTGATGATATGTTGTCATCACAACCCACAATTAACGGCAAAGACCGAAGTAATAAACATTTGTCCGGGTTGTGACAAGCGATTTGGAAACGATTATGAAAATACTTCGACAATTTCATTGTGGGAAATTATAGCCGAAAACGACTTTTTTAATTTTCCGGATTACAAAGGCCGATCTATGTCAATAATGGATGCCTGTCCGACACGGGACCAGGAAAGGGTACATAAGGCGGTCAGGATACTCCTTAATAAAATGAACATCACACTGGTAGAACCCAGGAATACCGGGAAGAAAAGCACCTGTTGCGGCGATAGTTACTACGGTGTGATCCCGACAGAAAAGGTAAAAGAGCAGATGATAAAACGCACATCGGAAATGCCCAGGGAGGATGTTGTTGTATACTGCGTATCTTGTATTAAATCAGTTTTTAATGGAGGGAAAAAGCCACAATACCTAATTGATTTACTCTTTGCTAATGAAACAATTCCCGGAACATTTGAACCTGATGAATGGCATAAGATACTTGACAATTACAAGGATCAACATTGAATAACACAAACGTAAATTTCTAACAGGCACCCTTAGGTACATAAACAAACGTTGTATATCCTAAAATCAATTAGCCAGCAGTGAAAGAAATACTGGTAGATTTATATAAAGTCAAGGATATTTACTCCGGATTGGGTCAGTTCTCAATAAATTATGCGAATGAGCTGATACGCCAATCTCCGGAAGGGTTTGATTTTACATTCTTAACTCCCGGAAATTTCAAATTCGAAACTGGAATAAATGTTACTACCGTAAAAACAAACCTGCAGAAAAGATACTTTCCTGTGTTCAATAGATCATACGATATCTGGCATGGACTTCAGCAATTCCCTTCTTTTTTCCCAAAATGCAAATCCAGATTTATCTTAACGGTACATGACCTGAATTTTTTACAAGAAAAAAAAGAAGTAAAAAAATTAAAATATCTGAAAAAATTACAGAAAAACATTGACAGGGCTGATTATATAACGACCATATCTGACTTTACAAAAAAAACCATTGAGGACCATATAGATCTAAGAGGCAAAAGCATTCGTACAATTTATAATGGAATAACAATTAATACGCATGATACCGGCTCCAAGCCAAGCTATGCGGGTAATAAAAAGTTCTTTTTCTCCATCGGTATTTTCAATGAAAAAAAGAATTTTCATGTTTTGTTATCCGTCATGAAGCATTTCAAGGATCATCAGTTAATCATCGCAGGAAATAAAGATACCCGCTATGGTCAGCAAGTTCAGAAGCAAATCCATGAAATGAACCTGGCAGACAGGGTAATTTTACCGGGCAGGATAACCGACAACGCAAAGACCTGGCTTTATAGCCATTGTGATGCTTTTTTGTTTCCTTCTTTGGCTGAAGGGTTTGGAATGCCTGTAATTGAAGCAATGAAGTTCGGGAAACCGGTTTTCTTGAGTCAATATACAAGTCTGCCGGAAATCGGAGGTGATGCTGCTTTTTATTTCGACAATTTCAATGAAGAATATATGTCTTCTTTCATCAAAATAAAATTGTCGCTTTATAACGAGAATCAAAAAATTCTTTCAGATCAGATAAAGAAATATGCAGATAGATTCAGCTGGGAAACCTGCATTGGGCAATACCTGAAATTATACCAGGATATAACGGATAAAAGTTAAAGAATGAATAAGGGCCAAAAAGTAATGATATGAGCCCCGGGGCAAGCCCAATATCAGGATTACGCCCCAGAGTGCGTGAGATTGACCCTTAGAGATTTAAGTCCTTATTAATAGTAAATCAACAGATTGTGATTAGGCGCAGAACTGGACGTAATGCAACTGAAGTTTTATACTTCTTCTGTTAGTTCACCGGTACTTCCGACATCGCGAGGCTTTTGGCTATTTCTTCATCCGAAATGGAGTAATCCGGAAGTTCATTTTTTAAAAACCGTTCAAAGGCACCCATATCATAATGTCCGTGACCACTCAGGTTAAAGAGTATTGTGCGGGAAATCCCTTCCTCCCTGGCTTTCAATGCTTCCGCAACTACGGTGGCAATGGCATGGGAAGACTCCGGTGCAGGGATAATTCCTTCAGTTCGCGCAAATAGCAGACCTGCATCGAATGACCGGGATTGTCCAACAGCAGTGGCCTCAATGAGTTTATCCTGCAACAACTGACTGATGATTGCACCTGCTCCATGGTAACGTAACCCACCGGCATGGATTTCAGGCGGAACAAACTGGTGACCCAGCGTATACATCGGAATCAACGGTGTCAGACCGGCCGTATCCCCGAAATCATATCGAAATGTTCCACGGGTCAGTTTAGGGCATGATTCCGGCTCCACTGCGATAAATCGCATCTTCCCCCCTGCTTTAAGGTTCAGTCGAAGAAACGGAAATGCAAGGCCGGCAAAATTACTTCCCCCTCCGAAACAACCGATCACCAGGTCGGGCATTTCTCCTGCCATCTCCATTTGGCGGATAGCCTCAAGACCAATAATGGTCTGATGCAACAGAACATGATTCAGAACGCTTCCCAGTGAATACCGGGTATCCTCATTCTGAGCCGCTATCTCAACCGCTTCGGATATTGCAATTCCAAGGCTTCCGGGTGATTCGGGGTTATCCGTCAATACCTTCTTACCAGAAACGGTCAGGGTGCTCGGTGATGGGACGACAGAAGCGTTCATTGCATTCATATAGGTTTTGCGATAGGGTTTCTGGAAATAACTGACTTTTACCATGAAAACCTGGAGTTGCAACCCGAAATGGTTACATGCAAAACTCAAAGCACTCCCCCATTGTCCGGCTCCTGTTTCAGTTACGATTTTCTTCACCCCTTCCGCTTTATTGTAATAAGCCTGAGCAATCGCAGTATTTGTTTTATGCGATCCGGACGGACTTACCCCTTCATACTTGTAATAAATGTGAGCCGGGGTGTCAAGCGCGCGCTCAAGTTCAGTTGCCCTGATCAAAGGGCTGGGCCTATAAATACTGTATAAATGATGGACTTCATCGGGGACCGGGATATATCGTTCCAGGGAAACTTCCTGTTTTATCAGTTCCATTGGGAACAACGGTTCAAGATCAACCGGAGCAATTGGTTGAAGCGTCGCCGGATGCAACGGCGGCTGCATCATTTTCGGCATATCTGCCTGGATGTTATAATAAAATTCAGGTATTTCATTTTCGGAAAGGTAATATTTTCTCTTTTTCATTTTATAACGGGTTTAAGGGTAAAATAAAAAAGGGTTGCCGATTTGGCAACCCCTGTACTTAAATACATATGGTAATATCTTAAAAAAGTAAATCAGGAAAGGGGAGCCATCGGAAAAAGACGCGCCACCAACAATTTGATATGTTAATAATTTGATTCATTGCAGATGCAAAGATAGTGGATTTTGGGAAAAAAGTATTAACTTTATAAAATTCATCATCACATAAAAAAAGGAGGTAACCCATGTTAGCACATGTACATACCCATATCACCAAGGAACTGGAACAAAACACGAAGACGGATATCATATTTATCCTGACAGCTATCATTCTCAACCTGATTACACTGGCTATCAATTCGGGTCTCGTTGAAAAATCAAGGACCGAAAATTCAACCCTCGTCGTAATGTTCGTTTTTGTCAGCCTGATCGTGCTGGTCAATATCGTGGTTATCATCGGACTGATCAAAGGCCGGCAAACGCGTATGAAACTTGTAAACGGACTGATCACCATGTACAAAGACCAGAATGTATCGAAATACTACGACGAATCGCTTCTTGGCAATTATAATGTCAGGTATAACCTGTTCATCTTGGTTGTGGTTTGCACCGGGGTTATCGCTACCATCGTCCCTTTTATCCTGAGGTAATCCTGTCTATGAATCTGTCATGCATCGGGTTTTACATACCATGATTTGAAATTGCTTTGAAAATAGACATTTGAAATAGAAAAGAATAAATTGATCTTCAGCTTGAAATAATAAATGACTAATCTTACCTTAAAACTCCGGAGGATATGAATAATTCGATAAAAATTCTACACTGGACACCCCGTATCATCTGTATCCTTGCCATCCTGTTCGTAAGTATGTTTGCCCTCGATTCGTTTGATCCTAAATATACATTCGGGCAACAGTTACTGGCCTTTTTAATCCACCTTATTCCGACATACTTTTTGATCCTTTTCCTGGTTGTTGCCTGGAAATGGGAATTGATCGGTGGTTTGATCCTGATCGTGGTATCATTGGGATTTACACCCTTTATCTACACTCATAATTACATCATGAATCACTCTGTCTGGATGAGCCTTTCCATAATACTAATGATTAACTTCCCCTTCATGCTGACAGGAGCGCTTTTTATGCTAAGCCATTATCTGAAGAAAAAGAACGTAAAGTTTGAATAAGTGGCATCGTGGAAGCTTCTGGTTGCCTATCGGAAGCTACAACCAGCCCTGACCGGATCAGCATCCATTGTATAACCGCTCGACATTTTTCCGTAATTTAGCGGCATGTTACTTACCGGACTCTTTAACATCCGAATTGTCGATATCATTGATATCATTCTGTTTGCCATCTTGTTGTACGAGTTATACAACCTTGTGAAGGGTACTGCTGCCATCCGGATATTTATCGGGTTCATCGCCATGTATGTCATCTGGAAAGTGGTGAAAACCTTGCAGATGCAATTACTGACTGAAATTCTGGGACAATTCATCAGTGTTGGGGTCATTGCTTTGGTTGTGGTATTCCAACCTGAAATCCGCCAGTTTTTATTAATGATCGGGAATACCCGGATCATTAAAAACCATCGTAAGCGTTTTTTATTCTGGAATTTCAGGATCAACAACCCCGTCAATCTTAACATCGGCAAAATAGTGAAAGCCTGCCAGAAAATGGCCGAAACGCGGACAGGGGCGTTGATTATCATTACCCAGCGTAATGAACTGAACCAGTTTGTAGCTACCGGACAGGTTGTTGATGCACGCATTTCGGAAGTAATGCTGGAGACTATCTTTTTCAAAAACAGTCCGCTGCACGATGGCGCCGTTATCATTATCGGGGAGAATATCCGCGCAGCGCGGTGTATTTTACCGGTATCCAATAATCCTGAAATTCCTCCTAATTACGGGTTACGCCATCGCGCGGCTGTCGGGATAACAGAGAAATCGGATGCCATCGCCATCATCGTTTCGGAGCAACGGGGCGAAATTGCTTACAGCCATGAAGGACAACTCTTCCGCAATGTTACTCCGGCAATCCTTGTTAATTTCCTGGAAAAACTGTTTCAGTGAAGGATTAACTGATACAGGATGCAGGATACAGGATGCAGGGTCGCTGCGCTCCCGATGTTGGATACTGGATACTGGATGAATGTTCGCTTCGCTCACGATGCTGGATGCTGGATACTGGATGACGATGTCGGGTACCAGATCTGCTATCCCCTGCTTTTCTTATGGGTTTTCTTCGCGTGCGTGACGGAGTCAGCGATTCGTGTGCTATCGGCTTTCTGACGGACCTCAAATTCCCGTATCATCTCATCGGGTGATTTCCCGAGATTCTGTAGCGCCAGGCGGGCATCATCATTAAATTCATCGTTTGGGTACTTCTCGATGAACTGCAGATAAACTTCTTTGGCATTTTCAAGATTATGGAGGATATTTTCATAAACAAATCCCTTGAAGAACAAGCTCATGGCAGCATGTGGGTGATTAGGATAATCTTGCAGGAACTGGTTATATAAATTTAGCGCTTTGCTGCCATCGCCTGAATTCATTGCAATCCCTGCTGCTTTAAATAAATACTGCGGTGATAGCGAATCCTTCGGATAATCCTTTACAAAATCTACATACAACATCATCAGACTATCGGCCTTGACTTTGTTAAAGCTGACCGCCTCCGGGGAGAAAAGCCGTTTTTCGAGATCCTTAACCTTCAATACCGATTTTTCCCGTGAAGGACCACAAGCTGTAATTAAAAGTAGAATTCCCGAAAAACCCATTAAAATTGATTTGCGCATAACTATTTACGATTTACGATTTACGATTTATTCCATTGTCCACTCCGCCCACTTGACCACTTGTCCACTTGTCCACTCGTCCACTCGCCCACCTGACCACAAATTATCTACTTTCTTCCTTTTTTAACTGCCGGGAAAAGCATTTTATAACTCACCTCAACATTCCCTTTCGAGATGTCTGTCAGTCTTCGTTTGAGTAACATTTTTTTCAGTGAGGGGAGCCGGTCTACGAACACAATACCTTCGATGTGGTCGTATTCGTGCTGGACAATACGTGCGGCAACGCCTTCAAAGCGTTCATCATGTTCCATGAAGTTTTCATCCATATATTTCATATAGATTACCGGTTTCCGCAAGATATCCTCACGCAGTCCGGGAAAGCTGAGACATCCTTCATTGAAAGAATATTCCTCTCCTTCCTCTTTATAGATTTTTGCGTTTATGAATACCCTTTTAAAACCGGCAGATTCGGGATATTTTTCAGCAAAGGGTGAGGCGTCGATCACAATGATCCGCACCGAACGATTCACCTGGGGTGCTGCAAGTCCCACCCCATCGGCTTGATACATGGTTTCCCACATATCCGCGATAAAGGTATTTAAATCAGGATAATCGGGAGTGATATCTACTGCAGTTTTCTTCAGAACCGGGTGACCGTATGCTAAAACGGGGAGAATCATGAGATTTACGATTTTAGATTTTGGATTTTCGAGTAAAAGTCAGTGCTTTACGGTTGATGTTCATTTCATTTCAAGGTATGATTGAAGGATTATTGTTGCACTTACGGTGTCTACCAAGGCTTTGTCCTGACGGGTTTTCTTTTTTGCACCTGATTCACGTATGGCGCGTGTGGCCATCAGTGAAGTAAATCGTTCGTCGATCCGTTTTACCGGGATCCCCGGGAAGATCATTCCCAGTTTTTTCACAAAAGGTTCGATATAAACAGAAGATTGCGAGGGTGTATTGTTCATCTGTCGCGGTTCACCAACCACAAAACAATCCACCTTGTTTTGGTTAACATAATCCTTTAGAAAATCGATCAAGCCATGAGTTTGAACCGTGATCAAACCCGTGGCAATGATTTGCAGTTCATCCGTCACTGCAATCCCTGTCCGTTTTTGCCCGTAATCAATGGCTAAGATCCTACCCATAATTCCAAATTCGGTGCAAAGTTACGAAGATTTGAAATTTTAACTAATTTTGAAGCAGAATGAAAAAGTAAGAGGTAGGAGAAGGACGAAGGACGATAGACGAAGGACGAAGGACGATAGACGAAGGACGAAAGGATAAAGGATAAAGAAGGCTGGAATTGGGATGTGGGATATTAAGTATCCTGGATTTTGGATCTTGGATCTTAGATCCAGCATCCAGCATCCTGCATCGCGAGCGAAGCGAGCTTTTATCGGGGCGAAGCGACCCTGCACCCATTAAAAAAATGGCAACAACAATCAGAGAACTCATAGAATCTGCCTGGGATGACCGGACGTTATTGACGCTATCGGAGACCCGGGATGCGATTGGAGAGGTCATACGGCAGCTGGATGAGGGTTTGCTTCGCGTCGCTGAACAAAAGGATGAAGTATGGTTTGTTAATGAATGGATCAAAAAAGCGGTGATCCTTTATTTTCCGATACGTCAGTTGGAAGTGACCGAGATCGGTCCCTTTCTTTTCTACGATAAAATTCCTTTGAAAACAAACCATGAAAAACAGGGTGTGCGGGTAGTTCCTCATGCCATTGCCCGGTATGGTTCATATCTGTCGCGGGGTGTGATCATGATGCCATCGTATGTCAATATCGGTGCGTATGTTGATTCCGGTACGATGATCGATACATGGGCAACGGTCGGTTCCTGTGCGCAGATCGGAAAAAATGTACATCTCAGCGGAGGAGTCGGGATCGGTGGTGTACTGGAACCGGTTCAGGCTGCCCCGGTGATCGTGGAGGATCATTGTTTCCTCGGTTCGCGTTGTGTGGTGGTGGAAGGGGTTCGCATCGGCCGGGAGTCCGTTCTGGGTGCAAATGTCGTAATTACCGGATCAACAAAAATTATCGATGTTTCAGGGGAACAACCTGTTTTACATAAAGGGTATGTCCCGCCAGGTTCGGTTGTGATCCCTGGCGCCGTACCGAAATCCTTCCCTTCCGGCACTTATTCGGTTCCCTGTGCGCTGATTATCGGCAAACGGAAAGCCTCCACCGATTTAAAAACCTCACTCAACCAGGCATTGAGGGAATTCGATGTTCCAATTTAAATGAAAAAAATCCTGATCATCCAATCCGCATCTATTGGAGATGTTATTCTGGCCACACCATTAGTGGAAAAACTGCATCATGTTTTTCCGGAAGCAGCCATCGATTTTCTTGTGAAAAAAGGCAATGAAAACCTTTTCCAGGATCATCCGTTCTTACACGAGGTGTTGGTTTGGGATAAAAAGTACCGGTCTTATATGAATTTCGATAAACTGATGCACCGGGTATGGTCTACACGGTATGATCTGGTAGTGAATGTCCAACGCTTTCTCTTGACCGGTCTGATGACCGCGTTTTCCAGAGCACAGATAAAAACAGGATTCGATAAAAATCCCATGTCATTCCTGTTTACCCGGAAGATCAGACACCGCATCGGTGAAGGGGTACATGAAGTTGACCGGAACCTTGCGCTGATCGAAGAGTTCCCGGATCCTCACCGTTATTTGCCCCGACTATATCCCTCAAAGGAAGATCACCAAAAGGTTGAACCTTACAAGACCCGACCCTATTATACTCTCTCCCCGGCTTCACTTTGGTTCACCAAGCAATTTCCTGCTGAAAAATGGATTGAACTGATAAACCACATTCCGGCTGATAAAGCCATTTACCTGCTGGGTGCACACAATGATCATGCGCTTTGTGAAGATATCCGCCTGCGTTCCGGTCATCCGGCCACCATTAACCTTTGCGGTCAATTATCCTTCCTTCAATCTGCAGCTTTAATGCAATATGCCCGCATGAATTTCACTAATGATTCCGCACCTATGCACCTTGCTTCCGCAGTAAATGCCCCGGTCACAGTCATTTATTGTTCGACCGTGCCGGAATTTGGTTTTGGTCCATTATCGGATAATGCTGAGGTAGTAGAGGTTCCAGAAAAACTCCCTTGCCGGCCCTGTGGTTTACACGGATACAGCGAATGTCCGGAAAAACATTTCAAATGTGCAATCACCATTCCGGGTGAACTGCTTATCAATCGTTTGTGAAAGGTCTCCTGTCAATTTATAAACAGGCAGTGAGGTTAAGCAATTTGTTCCTAACTTTGTACGTTATTCCTGAAAATTCAAATTCATTCAGATCTGATTGACCCATGCAACGGGAAATTGAACATTGCCTGAAAGTTCTAAGTGCAGGTGGGACCATTCTTTATCCCACCGACACGATCTGGGGAATTGGTTGTGATGCGACCAATCCGCTGGCAGTGGAAAAGGTTTATCGGTTAAAAAAGAGGATGGAGAGCAAAAGTCTGATCATCCTGCTTGATGACGCTAACCGGCTGGAGGAATATGTCCTTGTAGTTCCTGAAATTGCCCATGACCTCATCAACTATGTGGACAGGCCCCTGACCATCATCTATCCCCAGTCAAAAAACCTGGCCCCAAATGTTTTAGCCAGCGATCAATCTATTGCCATCCGTATTGTAAAAAATGAATTTTGCCGCCGCTTGATCCGGGAATTCGGTAAACCCATCGTATCTACATCTGCCAACATTGCAGGTGCGCGACCTCCCCTCATCTTTAAAAAAATCAGTCAGGAAATCATTAAAGGAGTTGATTATATTGTTGATCCATCTCTGGATGAACTTCATGAAGTAAAACCATCAAGAATCATTAAACTCAATGAAAACGGTGAATTCCGGATCATCCGGAAATAATCTCAACACGATAAATACGGATGATACAGTCAAAACACCTTCTTTTCCTTTTCCTTTTCCTTTTTCTTTTCATATTCTCTTCCACATTTACAGTATCAGGAAATCAGGGAGATAAAAACAAGCATTATACCATCAGTGGGAAAATCACGGACAAAACAAATGGGGAGGCATTGGTCGGAGCTACAGTTTTCATCAGGGAACTGAAAACCGGTGCGGTCAGTGATGTTTATGGCAACTATTCCCTTACTTTAGACGAGGGCAATTATACCCTGGTTTTCTCATATATAGGATATAAAACGCATGAGCAGGTCATTATACTTACCATGAATATAGCCCTTTCATTTGAATTGGAGCCATATCAGCAGCAACTGAAGGAAGTGGAGATCACCAGTGAAAAAAATGACCGGAACGTGGTTAAACCTGAAATGAGCACTTTCAGAATGGATATTAAAACCATCCAGAGGATTCCGGCGCTGATGGGCGAAGTGGATGTGATCAAGGCCATTCAGCTGCTTCCCGGGGTTCAGTCGGTAGGAGAAGGTTCAAGCGGATTCAGCGTAAGGGGTGGATCCCCGGATCAGAACCTGATCTTATTGGATGAAGCTACGGTTTACAATGCCTCACACCTGATGGGATTTTTTTCAGTTTTCAATAACGATGCCATCAAAGACGTAAAACTTTATAAAGGGGATATTCCGGCCAACTATGGAGGAAGGCTCTCGTCGGTACTTGATATACGAATGAATGAAGGGAACTCAAAAAAATATGAGATCAACGGGGGAATCGGCATCATTGCCAGCCGGTTAACCGTTGAGGGTCCCATTCAGAAGGACCGGAGCTCCTTTATTATTTCAGGACGTCGCACCTATGCCGACCTGTTTCTGCCGTTGTCGTCCGATAAGGCGCTCCAAAACAACAAACTCTATTTTTATGACCTCAATGCCAAAGTCAATTACAGGATCAATGAAAATAACCAGATTTTTTTATCCGGGTATTTTGGCCGGGACGTTTTTAGTAATGGTTTTGCCCGTATGAACTGGGGAAATGAAACCGGTACTTTCCGGTGGAACCATCTCTTTTCCAAACAACTTTTTTCGAATTTTTCATTCATTTACAGCAATTACAGCTACTTCCTGGGCACACCGGATGGAAACAACAATTCATTTGAGTGGAATTCAAATTTGCGTGACCTTGGGATAAAAGGCGATTTTAGTTATTATCTGAATACAAAAAACACCATTAAATTCGGTGCATCTGTCGTTTACCACATGTTTTACCCGGGTCAGGCTAAGGGCATTGGCGCCCAGACGGTGATCAACGAGGTAAAAGTACCAAATAACTATGCTTTTGAAACGGGAATATATGGAAGCAATGAACAACGTATCGGGGAACATTTCACAGTAAAATATGGTTTGAGGCTTTCTATGTTTCAAAATACCGGTCCCGGTACGGTATTTCATTTCGACAGTTCTTACAAAGCAATTGATTCCACGATTTATAAAGCCGGAACGGTTTATCAAACCTATTACGGTTGGGAACCTCGTTTGGGTTTGCTGTACGATTTTAATGCCAAACATTCGATAAAAGCCAGTTACGCCCGTACTTACCAGTATCTTCAATTGGCACAAAATTCTACGGTCGGTACCCCGCTCGACATCTGGTTTGCTGCAAGCCCAAATGTCAAACCCCAGATTGCCGACCAGATTGCAGCAGGCTATTTCCGGAATTTCAGACATAATACTATTGAAACCTCGATAGAAGGGTATTATAAATGGATGAATAATGTGATCGATTTTAAAGATTTTGCAAACCTGATCCTCAATAATAAACTTGAAGGCGAGATCCGGAATGGTAAAGGCTGGTCATATGGAGTTGAAATTCTGGTACGCTTGAATGAGGAGCGGTTAAATGGTTGGGTAAGTTATACATGGTCAAGATCTTTTCGCCAGATCAACGGGATAAATGACGGTAACCCCTATCCGGCACCTTATGATAAACCCAACAGCGTTTCGGTAGTGCTCAATTATATTCTCGGTAAGCGTTGGTCAATTGGAGCAACATGGGTTTATGCCACCGGGGCGCCCGTGACTTTTCCGACCGGGCGTGCTGAAATCGGTGGCAAGATCGTATCCATCTATTCCGACCGGAATCAATACCGGTACCAGGATTATCACCGGCTCGACCTTTCGGTCACCTTTTCCGGCAAACAAAAACCCGGACGAAAGTTCAACTGGGATCTCAATTTCTCCGTTTATAATCTTTATAACCGGCATAATACCTGGTCGATCAATTTTGTTCAGGACAATGAAAATCCCAATGTAACTTACGCTGAAAAGGTTTATCTATTTGGCATCATTCCATCGGTGACTTTTAATTTTCACTTCAACAATGATTAAAAAATTTCGTCATATAGTCGTGGTTTCAATGCTGATTGCAGCATGTACCGAAAAAATCAATGTCAACCTCGACAGCACTTATACTCGACTGGTAGTGGATGGAAATATTGCATCGGATACCGCTACGTACCAGATCAGACTGACCAAGACAGCGGATTATTTCTTTAATGAACCGGTCCCGCCTGTCACCCGTGCCAGTGTTTTTCTATCCGATGGGGAAAATATTTTCCCTTTGGCTGAGACAAAACCAGGAATTTCAGGTATTTACTCAACGGATTCTACCTTTGTCGGGAAAAAGGATAAGACCTATACTCTTCACATTGACCTGTCCGAACCAATTTCGGGCGAATCTGCTTTTGATGCCATTTGCAAGCTTAACCACGTGACCCATCTCGACTCGATCGGGACCGTGTTCGAACCGGATTGGGGCAAGGAAGGGATTTGGAAGATAAAACTCTGGGCACAGGAACCCGGGAATGAGGTCAACTATTACCTTTTCAACCTGTATCGTAACGGGAAACTTCTTACTGATACCATCACGAAAAAGGTAGTTTCCGACGACAAATTTTACAATGGCAGTTATATGAATGGCGTAGATGTTATCTATTTGAATAACGCACATAAATGGGAGACCATCAACCCGGGAGATACCATTATTTTACAGATGTCGGGTATTACGGAAGAATATTATAATTTTATTATGCAGGTTCAGCAATCGGGATTGAATATACCCTTCTTTTCCGGACCACCGGCAAATGTTAAAGGCAACATCGATCATGGAGGTATCGGATTCTTTGCTGCCTATTCGAACAGCTTTGCGAAAACAATAGTACACAGGTAACCAGGTATACAGATTAAAACAGGTTAAAAGGGTAAAATATAATGATATGAAAAAAAATTGCCTGATTTTTAGTCAGATTATGACTGTGCTATTGATTATGGCTTTCCCCTTGATCAACCTGGGCCAGGATAATGCAGCCCTGAAAAAGCTGGAAGGATCCTGGGTCGGGCCTCTGAAGTTAAGGAACATAGAACTCAGATTGGTGATGAATATTTCCTTCAATTCCGCTGATAGCGCAATTGTTACCTTCGATAGTCCGGATCAGGGGGTAAAGGACATTCCAACCAGTAAAGTAAACTTCACCGGTGATTCGCTAATCGTTGAATCGAGCCGTCTAAGGGGAAAATTCAGCGGTGTCATCAAAGAAGGATTGGCTTCAATGACCGGAATCTGGAAACAATTGACTGTTTCTCTTCCTGTGACTTTTACAAAATCGGAGAAAAAAATCGGAAGTACCCGTCCCCAGGAACCCAGACCTCCGTTGCCATACCTGCAGGAAGAGGTGGTCTTTCAAAATCCATCCGCCGGGATTGAACTTTCCGGTACATTGACTTTGCCCAAGGGGAACGGTCCGTTTCCTGCTGCTATCCTCATAACCGGTTCGGGTCCTCAGAACAGGGATGACGAGTTGATGGGACATAAACCTTTCCTCGTACTTTCCGATTACCTTATACGCAAGGGAATGGCAGTTCTTCGATATGACGATCGCGGAATAGGGAAATCGAAAGGAAGTTTTAAATCGGCCACCACTCTGGATTTTGCAACTGATGCCGAAGCCGCCCTGGATTTTATAAAGAAGCGCAAAGAAATCGATTCGTTGAAAGTCGGCCTGATCGGCCATAGTGAAGGGGGGCTGATCGCGCCTATTGTCGCATCGCAACGATCTGATGTTAACTTTATCATCTTGATGGCCGGTCCCGGTCTTGTCGGAGAACAGATCCTTCTTCTTCAATCGGCACTGATCGAGAAAAATAAAGGGGAAAGTGATGAATCGATAATGGAACAACAAAAACTCAGTAAGGATATATTTGGGGTTCTGAAAAAAAATCCCGACAATAAAAAGGCAGAAGACAAAATCCGTGATCTGGTTGCCCGTTTTGAGAAAAAGAATTCAAGTGATACGAGTTTTCACCGGTTGAGTGAAGATGAACTCAACCTTCAGATACAATCCCTAACTTCGCTATGGTTCCGGTGCTTCCTGACCCTGAATCCTGAGGAGTACCTGTCGAAAGTGAAATGTGATATTTTGGCTATCAACGGCAGTCTGGATTTACAGGTACCACCGGCTGAAAATCTGCAAGCCATCGAAAAAGCGTTGATATTTGGGGGTAATCCGAAATATACGATCATTGAACTGCCCGGATTAAATCATTTGTTCCAGACAGCCACAACAGGCAGTCCGGAGGAATATTCAAAAATTGAGGAGACCATGGCCCCAAAAGCACTGGAAGTTATCGGCGATTGGATTAAAAAAACCCTGGGCAGATAGTATGCAGGAATTTTGTAAATTTGATGGACGAGGGACGAAAGACGAAAGACGAAAGACGAAGGACGAAGGGCGAAGGACGAAGGATGTTGGAAATGGATGCCGGATAAATCGTAAATTGTAAATCGTAATATGGATTTTTCATTACATGCTATTTCTCCGGTTGATGGGCGCTATCATAAGCTTACAGAACCGCTTGCGGCTTATTTTTCCGAATCGGCCATCATCCGTTACCGGATTCTTATTGAAGTCGAGTATTTTATCGCTTTGTGCAAGCTTCCGCTTCCGCAACTTAAGTCGATCGATAAAAAGGTATTTTCAAAGTTGCGATCGATCTATGAAAAATTTGATCCGGAGCAAGCATCAAGGGTAAAAGAAATCGAAAAGGAGACTAACCACGATGTTAAAGCCATTGAATATTTCCTGAAAGAGCAATTTGACCGTTTGGGGTTTGGAGAATACAGGGAATTTATCCATTTCGCGCTGACGTCACAGGATATCAATAATTCCGCCTTTCCTCTTGCACTGCGTGATGCCTGGAGGGATATTGTTGAACCGTTGCTCGAGAACATTTACAGGGCATTATATGCGAAAAGCAAAGCGTGGAAGAATATCCCGATGTTAGCGCACACCCACGGTCAGCCTGCTTCTCCAACTACTGTCGGCAAGGAGTTATACGTTTTTGCAGAACGTCTGGGGATGCAACTGGCTTTAATGGAAACCATCCCTGTCTCAGCAAAATTCGGTGGCGCCATAGGAAATTTCAATGCGCATCATGTTGCATTTCCCGATATCGACTGGGTGAAATTCGCCAACCGTTTTATCAACAATACCCTTGGCCTTGAACGATGTCAGACAACCACACAGATCGAGCACTACGACAACCTGGCCGCCTTTTTCGACAATCTCCGACGGATCAATAATATTTTGATTGATCTGGACCGCGATCTTTGGGCTTATATTTCGATGGATTATTTCAAGCAGAAAGTAAAATCAACAGAAACCGGCTCTTCTACCATGCCCCACAAAGTCAACCCCATCGATTTTGAAAATTCGGAAGGTAACCTGGGCCTGGCCAATGCGATCTGTGAGCACCTGTCTGCCAAACTCCCCATCTCTCGTCTGCAACGTGATCTCACGGATTCAACGGTTTTACGTAACATCGGGATTCCTATTGCACATTCCGTAATTGCTTATAAATCGCTCCTGAAAGGTTTGGATAAACTGCTGCTGAATGAAGAAGTGATCCATGATGACCTGGACAGAAACTGGGTCATTGTCTCCGAAGCCATTCAAACCATCTTGCGTCGTGAAAATTATCCTGCGCCATATGAAGTCTTGAAAAAGCTGACCAGGGGTAAAGAAAAATTCAGTCGGAAAGACCTTGGTGAATTTATCGATAACCTGGATGTCCCGCAAAACATCAAAGAGGAGCTAAACAGAATTACCCCTGAAAATTACATAGGAATAATAGACTTCTAATACCATAATGACTGAGCATCCAGCATCTTGTATCCAGCATCCTGCATCCTGCATCCTGTATCCTGTATCCTGTATCCTGTATCCTGTATCCTGTATCCTCTATCCGAAGCGCAGCGACCTTTTATCCAGCATCCTGACCCATGAAAGTTTCCGGTTTCACCTTCGTCCGTAATGCCATCCGTTATGACTATCCGGTGGTTGAGTCGATCAACTCGATCCTTCCCCTGTGTGATGAATTTATCATAGCGATAGGTAACTCCGATGACGGGACACGGGATCTGATTGCGTCGATAAATTCTCACAAAATAAAAATCCTGGATACCGTCTGGGATGATTCGCTGCGAATTGGCGGTCAGGTACTTGCGGCAGAGACGAATAAGGCAATGGATGCCATTACCTCAGATTGTGACTGGGCCTTTTATCTCCAGGCGGATGAAGTGATTCACGAAAAATATCATGATCCAATCCGGAATGCCATGCAAAAATGGGTGGATCACACGGAAGTGGAAGGTCTCCTGTTTGACTACCTCCATTTCTGGGGCTCTTACGATTTCATCGGAGATTCGCGACATTGGTACAGAAAGGAAGTCCGGATAATCCGCAATGATAAACTTATCCGTTCTTACAGGGATGCCCAGGGATTCCGTAAAGATGGGAAGAAGTTACATGTGGCACCGGCCAATGCTACGGTCTTCCATTATGGGTGGGTCAAACCACCGGAATCGCAACAGGCCAAGCAGGAATCCTTTAACCGTTACTGGCATACGGATAGCTGGATGGAAAAAAAGATTCCGAAATCAAAAGAATATGACTATTCCTGTATTGGCTATTTAGCCCCGTTCAATGCGACGCATCCGGCCACTATGAAAGACCGTATTGCAAGTAAAAACTGGGAATTCATTTATAATCACCGTGAAGGAAAACATCGTATGAAAGATGATTTACTTCACTTTATTGAAAAAAAAACCGGTTGGCGAATCGGAGAGTATAAAAACTTCAAGTTATAGATTTTTTTTACTTTTGCATCAAACTTACAAACTATGGATTTAAGTAAGATTTTATCAATTGCTGGCAAAAGCGGTTTGTACAAAGTTGTATCGCAAGCCAAAAGTGCTGTTATAGTGGAATCGCTCAACGATAATAAGCGTTTTCCGGCTTTCGGTCATGAAAAAATCAGCTCCCTGGAAGAGATCAGTGTATTTACCACCAACGAAGATTTACCCCTGAAGGAAGTTTTCAAGGCCTTTCATCAAAAACTGGAAGGGAAACCCGCTATTGATTCAAAGTCAGACAATAACACACTGAAGAAGTTCTTCCTGGAAATGGTTCCCGATTTTGATAAAGAACGGGTTTATGTTTCTGATATCCGCAAAATGGTGAATTGGTATAATCTGCTCCTGGAGAAAAATCTGCTCGACTTTTCTGAACCGGAAGAACCCAAAAAGGAAGATCAGGCCGTTGAAGAACCCAAGCCCGTGGAAGTCCCTGTTGAAGAACCTACCCCTGAGCCAATAGTGACAACAAAACCTCAAACATCAAACCCGGCCCAGGAAGAAGAGTGAGTTGGTTTATGTAAGCCTTTACCTCAGTGTATCCGCATTGATTCCGGAATTACCGGGCTTTGTTCCCTTGATTTTCTTATTCGTTTTCTGGATCTCGTTTTCGAGTTCGTTCATTACATTTTCATTGTCAAGAAATTCAGTTTTCCATTCTTTATCCCCGAACACGAAGGTAAACCTGGCCTCTTTATCCGATGGTTTCTGATTGGTACTGACCAACCAGAAATAGATGGTTTGGGGTTTAAAGAGGCTTGCCTGCAATGAAATAGTGGTATCGGACAACAATTTTGAGTAGATTTCTTTCACCCCGTTTTCCAAAATAATCAGGTATCTAGCGGAATTGTCGGCAGCGCGATGCCAGGAAAAATTGACCATTTCAGATGAAACAACCGATGAATCGGGAGGAAGGATCATATCCGATTTTTCATATTGCATCCGGGTTCGGTATACTGCTCCTTTGATTACCATGGCTGTCTTGGGTTCTTCTTTTTCAATAATGGATTGTGCCACGTAATTCATGTATTCCCGTGTAAGGGATGTCTGGTTCTTCTGGCACATCGACCGGAGATCGGTATAGGAATATATTCCGGTAACGGTCAACCGCAACGCTTTATCACTTCCGCTGAGCATTACTGCGTAAGATTCCGGACCTAATCTCAGCTGGTCGCTTTCTTCAATTTTCATGTTTTTCAATGTGACTGAAGCCTTGGTACCCCGGATCAGTTTTACATCCCCTTTTGTCCGGAAAACCATAAATTCATTACATTGCGGCAGGGCGTCAAATGAAAAACATATCACTGTCAATATTAAAAAAAGGAGTTGTTTCATGGGTTTTATTTTTTAGGTAAAAAAACACTTTTGATTTTAATCCGGCGGTTGATGACCAGCAAAACGCGTTCGTAATAGGTTAAAAAGGTTTTATAAAGAAGTAAGGGCGCCAGAAAATATCCCGAATTGATGCTGTAATTCCAGTACTTATAAATCATGAAGAAAATATAGATGATCAGGACGTTGAGAACTAAAAGAAATACGGGAAAGACAACATTAAAAAGCAAAGGATTCCTGGCATTCAGCCAGGTAATAAAAACGATATAAAAATAGCAGAAGATAAACGAGTACAGAATGCACAGCCATGCCGGCATCACATTAATATAATTCCCGTTAAGGATCATGCTGACGATATTGGCATGAATAACCACCCCGTACATATCAGGCCTTGACCTACCTGAAAGTTCAGAATTCATCGGGGTATAATATATGTCTTCAAGATCAGGCGGGCTCTGAAAAGATTCTCCAATGTAACCCATCAGAACGATTTTATTTTTTATGATCGTAAGATCGGTCGCTGAATCGAATATTTCAGATGCATCAAAAGTGATATAAGCATTTTTATTTCCCCGGTAATTGATCACTTCTCTGTTGTTATTCCGTTTCATAAGATTCGAAAAGGCAGGGGGATCAAATCTTTTTATCAAGGAAACGCTTAGGGGATAAAGTGTTCTTCCCTTGAAAACCTCGCGGGGACTGAATGTCCGAACTGTGGAAATTTCAGGGTTTGCACCACCCAGGTTGACATAACCACTGTTACCGCTGTTAAAATATGGATCGGAAGTTTCAAGGGAATCAAATTTGCCGGTAAGTTCATTTTTTCCGGTCAGGTAACAAGCCATGATAAAGTTGTTGCTTTCTTTGAGCCTGTCAACCAGCAAAGCATCAACGGCAGAATCGCGGCGTACAGAAAAAAAACCGTCAAAACCAATGACCTTGGGATTATTTTTCCGGATATGTCTTATTTGCTCAGCAATCATGGAACGGTCCAGATGCCCGATATTGACAAGTACAATGTTTGTATCAATGGTTTCCTGTGTGGAACTCAGTTTAGAATAAAGCAGGTCCGCGAAATTAAAATCAGACAGCGCTTTTTTTATCGGGTCAAAAATGGTGAGGTTGAAGGTAATGACACCCAGTATTGAAACTGAAATGAACAAGCTAAAGGTAACCACAAGGTAATCCACCTTAAGCCAAGGAAAAAGCAGGTTCAATTTTTTCTTCACCTACAGGGAATTTTTTGATTCTAAACCTCGAAATTATAAAAACATTCGAATTTAAACTAACTTTTGCTTTTCGAAAAAGAATATTATAAATTTGTCTACATAAAATTTACATATTCCTAAATTTGTCTAAATTTACCAATCAAAAACTATTCATTATGAAAAAAATTTACATCCTGACAGTACTTGCACTGTTTTTCACCACAGCGATTTTTGCCCAGAACACAGAAAAAGAGCAAAAAAAAGAATTGAATGAAAAAGCCATTAAATCAGCCCGGCAGCAAGCCAAGGCATATGCAAAGGATGGATGGAAGACCATGCCTGGTTCCATTCCGATGGATAAGCTTCTCGAAAGCGCCTGGATGAAACAGTTAGCTACCGATGAAAATAGTCAACCTGCTTACATCACAGCCGACGGGAACGGGGTAGCTGAAAGTAAATCGGTGGCCGAGGCCCAGGCTATCGAATTTGCAAAACTACAACTGGCCGGAACCATCGAATCAAATATTGCATCTATCGTGAAAGGGAACATGGCCAACAGCCAGGAATCTACCAAAGAGGCCACTTCGGTGACGGAGATCATACAGTCGTCGAAAAACATCATCGCGCAACAGATGGGATATATCAATCCTGCTTTCAAGCTTTACCGCGACCTCAAAGATAAAAAGGTCGAAGTCCAGGTTCGTATCTTCTATGAGACCAAACAAAGCCTCATCGTCGCAAAAAAAGCCATCCGGAAAGAGTTGAAAGAGAAACTGCAAAAAACCGACGAGCAGGTCGACAAACTCCTCCTCGACAACCCGAAATAACGATATCCCATGATATCCAGGTTCGCTGTGCTGATCTTCCTGTGTTTCGCAGCGATCAGCGGTACTGCGCAGGTCGATTCGACTTTTGAGAAAACGGAAAAAGCGTTACAAAAGGAAATAGAATCGTTCGCGCAGGAAAACCAGGGGGAATTTGATCAGTATGTGGATGAGATTGATAAGGAATTCTCAGATTATCTGAGGACTGCCTGGGAAGAATTCAATCTCTTTGCCGGTATTAAACCGGACACAACCCCAAAACCAAAAATACTCCCGAAATACAATCCAGCCGTCCCGAAAATAAAACCAGGTGAAGTTCCCAGGGAAATTCCTCTGGAACCAAAATCAGGAGTTCAGGTACCGGCGATCCTGCCCATACCCAATCTCCCGGTAGAACAGAAACCGGAACAAGCAGAGGTTCCCACCGGGACAACTATACCCGTTAGTTTTTATGGAGCGACAATTGAATTCCTGTCTGACCCAAACCTGGCAGGCACCTTGCCATCGGAAATCCACAATACGACTATTGCAGATGTATGGGACAAGTTGAATAAAACCAATTATTCCGGATTGATCAAACTCTTTGCCGATGCTCGCACCCGAATGAACATGAATGACTGGGGATATTACCTGATGGTAAAGAAGACTGCGGAACAGATTTCATCTTCAAAAAATTATTCGCGCTTGCTGACGTGGTTCTTATTGACCAAATCGGGTTACCGGGTCCGAGTAGCCTACGCGGAAAACCAGATCGCACTTATGTTTCCCTCTTCCAATACGATTTATGGTCTCCGATATTTCATGATCGACCAGACAAAATTCTATGCCCCCGATTTTCCGTTCAACCAGATTTATACCTATGAAAAGGATTTCCCGGGAGCATCAAAGGTTTTCGACCTGAATGTCTATACCGCTCTGAATATCGGAGATCAGTATGCCGAACGGCCATTCAAGTTCACCTTTCAGAACAAGGAGTACAGTTTCGCGGTAAAATACAATACCAATTCGGTGGATTTCTATAAGGATTTTCCTCTTTGTGAATTGAAACTCTATTTCGATGCGGCAATCAGTCCCAAAGCCAAGGAATCCATACTGGAAGCACTGAAGCCTCAACTGACGGATCGTTCGATACCCGAATCGGTCGACTTTCTTCTGAATTTCGTTCAAAACGGGTTTCCATACAAGACAGATCAGGATCAGTTCAATGGGGAAGAAAAATTCTTTTTCCCGGAGGAAGATTTTTATTATCCCTTTACCGATTGCGATGACCGGGCAGTTCTTTTCTCATATCTGGTCAAGGAGTTATTAAAACTCAAGGTTGTGGGGGTTGTTTATCCCGGGCATGTGGCCACCGCCATCCGTTTCCCGAATGAAGAAGCCGGTGATTTTGTGATATATAAAGGAGAGAAGTACGTAATTGCGGATCCCACTTACATCAATGCCCCCTTTGGACTTACGATGCCGGGAATGGTAAATGCCAAGGCAGAGATCATTGAATTGCTGAATGAACAAAGCCAGGATGAGAAAGTAGCTTCGGTCTGGGAAAAAGCGGAAGCCGGCGGAGGACTTAAAGGCGACAACAGGCAGAATCTATGTACCGACGTGGAAGGCAATTTTTATCTCACCGGATATTTTAAAGAAAAAGCTGAGTTGGGTGGTACGACCCTAACCAACACCAACGGGAAATCGGACGTCTTTTTAGCAAAGTATAACCAGGCAGGAAATCCGGTGTGGGCAATCAGTGGCGGCAGTGAAGGAAATGCTATGGGATATAACATCACATTAGACTCCAAAGGAAATATTTATGTTTGCGGCACCTTCGAGAATTCCATCTCCTTCGGAAAAATCATGACCATGGCGAAACCGGGAACAACAGTTTTCGTGGCCAAATTTTCTCCCGACGGAAAAATGGTGTGGCTTAATCAGGTCAAACCCGACACCACCGGGCAAAAAAGTGATTTCATTTATGCCACCTCCTTCGATAACACGGGCCGTTTTATCGAAACGAAATATTTCCCTTCCGATGCCAACTTTACGGGATTCGGATTGAGTTTTGATCCCAATGATAATGTGTATTATACCACAACCTACAGCGGCACTTCCGGAATGAAGATCGACCGCATTTCGCTTGGATTTGAAGCCAACTTCAATATTATCTCCACCCTGAAATCGGAAATCGACAAAGAGATCTCGAATAACTGCGAAAAGACAATTTCGGGTTTGATCGCAGCCGTTAACCTGATCCGTATGAACAATGTGGCCATTTCCGGTAAAGAAATACAACAGGCTTTTGATAAATACAACCCCGGCTTTAAAAAAACGGCGCCTACTGTATTCGATCGCCTTGGGAAATTTCAGATGATCAGGAACGATGCCGGTATAGTTACTGTTTTAACAGATGAGGAAAAACCTGTATTGATTGATAAGATGAAAATCGCAAACAATACCCGGTTAAAGGTTGTTCCACTGCCCAACGGTGATGCCCGCTTCGAAGTTTTAAACGGAGTGAAGGTTGGAAAAGCATTTGTGTGGTTTAAAGTGAACTTTGTACGTTTGTTCCGGAACAATGGGAATGTCCTTTTTGATTATGATACAGACCACACCCAGAAGATGATGAACATGAAAAAGGATATGCTTTTCTAATTCTTTTCGAAGTTGACGACACAGGTTTGATCTTTAATCACAACAACTTCTTTTTTAACATTCACAGGCCCATAGAATTGGAGAAGGTGTTTACCGGTGGGTATGTTGAAAAAGAGCACGGTTGCATTTTCAACGATTGTCTGGTAAAAAACATCATCCACATACAGATCGCCTGTATATTCTGAAAAAACTTTAAGTTCACCGGTCTCAGTTAAAGGCTTTTCTTTTTTAATTAAGACGGGTGGGACCGTCGGAGGGGGATTAACGGGATTCTCCGTTTGCATCACAACCGGGGGTTCGGCTGTCGGTAAAACAAAAATAAAATCACCTTTGTCAAGATTGGGATTCCGGATTTTCCCAAACTGAGGATGTTGTGTTTCATAGGAATAGTTGATCACCTTATACTGAAGAAAGGTTCCCAACTCCGTCCCGGTCACATAGCCATCCTTATCAATATCAGCTTCACCTTTCAGGGCTAAAAGGAACTGGGCGCAGAAAATGCTTTTGTCAGGGACCTGTTCATCCGCGGTTCCACTGGTGATGAACTCACGAACCGGAAACAATGTTTTCTGACTGATGGGAGTGGGTATCGTCATTGCTGTCGCAAACAACGACCCTGAAAAACAGGCATCAAAGAGGAACAGGACATGTTTGGCTTTGATCCGCTTTGTGTAAATTTCAATCTGTGACATCTCCATGGCCATATTCTGGAAGCCAACCGGATCCCGGGTCGGGTTCGGAGCGTTCACCGGGACGATATACCCCAATTCTTCACCAAGTTTGGTTTTAATTGTATAACCGTGACCGGCAAAGTAGAAAAGCAGTCGGGTTTCAGTATCCTGACCATAAGTATTGATAAATGTTGAGAAAGCATTGTCAAGTTCTGTCAAGTCTGGATCCAGAACAAGGGTCACCTTGAAACCATGATCTTCAAGGGCCTGTTTCACATTGGCCATATCAACACTGACCCCTTGCAGTTTTGGTAGACCATTCTGGTAGTTGGTAACGCCAATCACCAGTGCAAAGCTTTTCTGATAGGCTATAACACTGTTGCCCTTGATGTTGATACGTGTCGGTTGATATCCAAGTTGGGCCGATCCACTGAAATTCAAAGAAAGGATGAGAAATGTAAGGATGAAAAATGTTTTTGGGAACATCCGGTATTATTTGTCTGACAGGGTTGTAAGGTCGAGTCGTTTTTCACCGAACAATTCGGTTTTCCCTATCGTTTTCATCCCCCTCACATTGGTCAGGATGGCGCCAACATCATCGAGGATCATCTGGTAGCCATTCTCTAACCGGATCGTCAGGGGTTTAAATGGAATGGTCTGTGCGATCATCTGTATGGTTTCTGCGCCATAAGGAGCATCACAAACGAACAAATCGGGTAATAAAATGGGTTTATTGATTTTGTCCTCTCCTAAATACCTGCTGTCGGCCAGTAAAGATTTTGTTCCATCCGAGAAATAATATATCAGACGGATATAGCATGGCTGATCGACCCTGACATAGATCCGCATGGTGTCGCCTCTGGCAAATATCGGATTATCTTTCCCCCTGTTTGTCCAGAGGTCCGCAAAAAGGCCTCCACCTGTAATTTCATTTTCCGAAAATTGTTTCTTCCGTACCAATGCCTGATCATAGTTATCTGCAATATACCTGACCGAATTATCGGTACACCATTGCTGGGGAAGGAATTCTTCGACGCCCGCGATGTTACCGTGTGTTTTCACATTCTGCAAATTGCTGATGATCTTGATATTTTCACCTTCTTTCCAGTAGGTTCCGGAAAGAAGATAGCCTGAAGTATCTTCCTGTAAACCACGATAAAGCGTTTCGGGGGATTTCAGGTTAAATCCCTGGTGAATTATTTTTTGCTCGAGACTGGATGCAAGCCGTGCAGAAAATTCACTTCCCATATGGGTATCCTGAAATGTAAAGGATCCCATCCGGATACTTCCTTCTAGGTTTTTACCTGTAAGCTGCTGTGTTAAACCATCTGCCATTAACAGGCAAACATCATCCAATGAACCATGCTTTTCTTTCCTCAGGTCACTGATTTGCTGATTGATCAGGAATTCATAATCATCAGTTTGTTCCGGTAAAGGTTCTTTTCCGATAGCGACCAGGATCGCTTCATCATTTTCCATCTCCCTGACAAGGGGGAAACAATTATAAAATGTTTTCAGTGATTGCTCGATATCGCCATTCTTAGCATGGTTTTCCCCAGACTCAATTTTCTTTTTCAGCTGCAACGATTTTTCAGTCATATCTGCCTTACAAGCTTTCAACAGGTCGGCGATCCTGATATAAGCGAAAGCATACACTGATTTTTTTTTCGCGTCGTACCAGGCTTCTGTTTTCAATCCGGATAATTGTGCCTCAGAGGTTGAAACGCTCGCTTGCTTGAAATGTTCAAGCGATTCGGTATTCAGGTTTTCAAGGTTTAATGTGGCTGAACTCGATATATTTACTTGAATGGTTTCTACCAACTGGGTTTTCGCAAATCCTAGATGTTTCTGACGAAGTTCGTCGGGATTGACTGCTTTTTTTACCATTTCCGATGAAAATCCGGTTAAATAAAGGTTGTCGGGATATTGTGATTTCCGCTCTACCGGATCGATCCAAGCCGGAGCCTGGGTAAAGCCATCCAAACTCAATAAAAGCAAGATGGAATAGAAAAGGATGTGTTTCATGGGGATTATTCTTCTCTAACAATACGAAAACCGACATCGGAGTATGAGGCACCCGGCTTTATTCCTTTTCTGAAAATGATCTTCAGTTCTCCGGGATGAGACTTCCAGCTTCCACCCCGTATCGAACGAACCTGGCCCATACGCGGACCTTGCGGATCTGATACCGGACTGCCATAATAATACCTGGGATTGAACCAGTCGCTGCACCATTCAAGGACATTCCCGCTCATATCATAGATTCCCAGTTCATTGGGCTGTAACTGTCCTACAACATGTGTAGCCTTTCTTCCATTTGCTTTTGACCAGCCCGATTGCTTTACATTATTTCCGCCTGCAAAAATAAAATCCATACTTTTATTTCCACCCAGGGCCGCATATTCCCATTCAGCTTCCGTGGGTAACCGGTATTTTTTTCCGGTCTTTTGATTGAGTGCATTGAGGAAATTCTGAACGTCCTCCCAACTCACCTGCTCCACCGGGCAATTTTCACAATCTTTAAAAGTACTTGGATTATTGCCTAAGATTTCTTTCCATTGTTTCTGGGTTATTTCGAATTTGCCGATATAGAAACTTTTCAAGGTAATCGGATGTCCTTTTGACATAGCACCTGGACCAATACGTGGAGCCCCCGGACGACTTGGACCTTTTGGGCTGGCCCCGGACACTTTTTCTCCAATATTAAAAGTGCCTCCCGGTACATATACCATGGGTATAAAATCATTGGTAAGATTAACGGCTTCGGTTGGTCTCGAATCGGGAATCGCTACAACGGGAGGTGGGACCTCGCTGATTCTCTTCTTATCCTTACCTCGTTTCTTTGATGATTTTTCGGTTGAAGAAGTTGTTGTCACCGGTTTGGCAACCGGTGTTTCCATCGATTTGACCTCGGCAGAAACAGCTGCGGGTTGAGGATTTGGCTCTGTGCGGGCCACCGTGGTTCCGGTCGCGGCAGTCGTCCCTCCTGCTATCGGGAAAACAAAATCTCCTTTGTCAAGATTCGGACTCCGGATCTTTCCATATTGAGGGTGTTGTGAATTCCGTGAATAGTTTACAACGGAGCTTTGCAAGAAATCGCCCAATTCACTCCCGGTTACATAGCCATCTTTATCCACATCCGCTTCGCCGCTGATGGCCCTGACGAATTGTTCACCGAAAACACTTTTATCCGGCACCATTTCGTCCGCGCTGCCACTGGTGATGAATTGCCTTACCGGAAGCGTTGTTTTATAATTGATAATGGCAGGAACTGCCCGTGTACTGGTAAATAGTGAACCTGAAAAACAGGCGTCGAAAATGAAGAGGGCATGTTTGGCCTGGAGTCGCCGGGCATAAATTTCAACCTGTGCCATTTCCATAGACTGACTCTGGAATTTGGCCAGGTCATAACTCGGGTTGGGTGCATCAACGGGTACAATATAACCAAGTTCTTCACCATAATTGGTTTTCACGGTATAGCCGTGACCGGCGAAATAAAACAACAGGCGGTTATCCACGACCTGTCCATTTTTCGAAATGAAATCGGTAAAAGCTTTGTCAAGTTCATTTTTATTGGGATCCATCACCACATCCACCTTGAAGCCATTCATTTCTAAGGCGGCTTTTACCGTTGAAACTTCATCCTTTACACCAGGCAACTGAGGCCAACCATTGTTGTATTGGGATACCCCGATTATAAGCGCAAAACTACCCTGGTAAAGTGTTGTCGGCTTACCATCGACAGGGATCTCCACCGCTTTCATCCCGCGGTTCTGGGCATTCAGGCCCAGGCCCAGGAGAATAAATAAAATCAGAATTGTAATATTCTTTTTCATAACATTTCCCGGTTTTACGTAACCAAAGATAAGAAATAAATCCCAAAGTGTTCCCGATTATGGTTATTTTTGTTGACAGGTCTATCCATGTTCTATGGTTTTCAAAAAAAATGTTGAGGACTTAACCGTAATCCGGAATTTACGGCTCAACCAGCGTCATTTTTTGCTTGAACTCCAATCGGAGCAACCCTTTTCACTATTGCTACCAGGACAGTTTGTTCAGGCTTTGGTCAAAGACTCGCCATCTACATTCCTTCGCAGACCTTTTTCCATTCATTCTGTAGATATCCCCAATAAACGATTCCGGCTTCTGATCCAGATCAAAGGCCAGGGTACACGACACCTCAGTTTACTCAAGGAAGGGGATAAACTGAATCTGATCTATCCCCTTGGAAATTCGTTTTCGATACCTACAACTAAAGATGTGCTTTTGGTTGGAGGTGGTTGTGGGGTTGCACCGCTGCTTTTCCTGGCTCAATTTCTGAACCAGCAAAAAATACGTCCGGTCATTCTGCTTGGATTCAGGTCACAGGAAGAGACATTTGAAATTGAAGAGTATTCGAAATATGGTACAGTGTTTATCACTACCGATGATGGAACTGCCGGAGAAAAAGGACTGGTAGTTGATCATTCTCTTCTTCAAAAAGAAAAACTGGATTTCAGGAAAATTTACTGTTGTGGACCTGATGCCATGATGAAATCGATAGCCCGTATTGCCAGATGGCACAAAATCGATTGTGAGGTCTCACTGGAAAATACCATGGCGTGTGGTTTTGGTGTTTGTCTGTGCTGTATAACACCTACGGATAAAGGGAATGAGCGGGTCTGCATGGAAGGACCAGTGTTTAATACAAAAAGGTTGAAATGGTGAACGTTAAGGTGGATTGCGGGTGGAGGGATAAGAAAGAGATAAAGGATAGGAGATTGGAGATAGGAGATTTGAATGATGCGTGATTTATCTGTAGATATTGCAGGATTGACATTCAGAAATCCTGTCACCACGGCTTCGGGGACTTTTGGTTACGGAGAAGAATTTCTTGATTTTTTGGATCCGGGCCAGTTGGGAGCCATTTTTGTCAAGGCGGTTACAGCGAAAAACCGCGATGGCAATGCTTATCCACGTATGGCAGAAACAACCGGCGGGATGCTGAATTCCGTCGGATTGCAAAATAAAGGGGTCGACCATTTCTGCCGCGAGATCTACCCGAAGGTCAAAAAATTCGATACCTATATCATTGTCAATGTTTCGGGGTCGACAGTGGAAGAATACGTGGAAGTTGCCGAACAAATCAATGAACTCGAAAAGGTACCCGCAATCGAATTAAATATTTCCTGTCCAAACGTGAAACTGGGGGGCATGGCATTCGGTACAGTCCCGGCCATGGCCACCGAAGTTACGGCGGCAGTGCGTAAGGTCTATAAAAAAGTCCTTATGGTTAAACTATCTCCCAATGTGACCCACATAACCGATATAGCAAAAGCCGTGGTTGAGGGAGGTGCGGATGTGATAACGCTGATCAATACATTGCTGGGGATGGCAATCGATGCGGAACGCCGGCGTCCGGTTCTTTCCACCATCACCGGCGGACTTTCAGGGCCGGCCATCAAACCCGTAGCCCTCCGGATGGTGTGGCAAGTCCATAAAGCCGTTGCGGTTCCCGTCATTGGTCTGGGTGGTATCATGAATGCCACTGACGCTATTGAATTCATCCTTGCGGGTGCTTCAGCCATTCAGGTAGGGACTGCAAATTTCATCGATCCCCAGGCCAGCATAAAAATCGTTGAAGGCATACGAGAATACCTGGAACGTCATAAAATCGCATCCATAAAAGAGCTTGTCGGAGCGCTCCGAACTGAATAGTTTTTATAATTTCATTCAATATTGAAATATTCCGGGTATCATGGAAGGTGCAGCATTAAATGGAATCAAAATATTCCGTGGAAATTTATTACTTTTGGGAATAAAATATCCGGAGTTACTTATTTGCTGACAGTGGTAACGACACATTTCCGGGGAGTCACAGAGACAATCATGATGTAAATATTTAGTTGATAATAATTAAGGTCTAATCTTAAAAGAAATTCCAATGAAAAAACTCACCCTTCTCATTCTTTGTATAGCGGCGATTGCAGCTGTTTCCTGTAGAAAGAAAAGTCCGGAACCTCCACCACCTGTGCCTTTTACGACTTTTATGCTGGATGGCGTTGAGAGACATTATACATCGGCCTCAAATTTTTCGAAAGATTTTTGTTCCTCTTCAACTTATTGTTGCAGGTTCTTTAAGAATGTTGACAGTGAGACCAGTGAACAAATTAAATTCGGGATTCCCGGAGATCCCCTCATAGGGCATATATATCAAACCGGTGAATACCGTTTTTCTTGCTTTTTCATTGATGCAGCCGGAACCCGTTATGATCTGACGACTTCTCCTTTCCGGGTAATTTTTTCTTTATGGGAAGGACAGGGAGGATGGGCCAAAGGATCCTTCTCAGGATGGATGGCTTCAGCTACCGGCGATTCAATACACTTTGAAAACGGGAATTTCCAGAATAAGATTTGGACGCTTGTCCCGTAACCGCTGGATTGGCTCCGGCAATCACTAATAAGGACCAGTCGTTAATCAGTGAATATTGACCTCCGGTTCCAGAATAATTCCGAAGCGGTCAGAAACAGAGTCAATGATTCTTTTCATGAGGTCAAGTATCTGCTGACAACCGGCATTACCATAGTTTACAAGTACCAAGGGCTGATCAGGATAAACTCCGGCATCCCCTTCCCGATGACCTTTCCATCCGCATTGTTCGATTAACCATGCAGCCGGGATTTTGAACATCACTGGGTTATCAGAATTTAAACCGACATTTTTAACATCAAATTGTTCCGGGTACCAAGGCATGGACGGAAAGCGATCGCACAGAACATTTTTTTGTTCTTCCGGGATGAAAGGATTTTTAAAAAAACTTCCGGCATTGGCAACTTTAGCCGGATCGGGGAGTTTACGGCGACGGATCGCACAAACCGCTTCCCGGACATCGGAAATCCCAGGTCGGGTAATGTTCATCATCCAGAGTTCTTCCCTGATCAGGCCATAATCAAGCTTGAGATGCTCCTGATTGGATATATCAATCGCGGATGTTTTAAGAAGCCTGAAAGTTACGTCGAGGATGATAATTTTTCCCTTCAGGGATTTTTTAAAAATGCTTTCACGATACCCAAAATCACACTCATCATTGGTAAACCGTTTTTGAATGCCGGAATCGATTTCTACGAAATGAACCGATTCAATCGTCTCTTTTACTTCCACGCCATAAGCCCCGATGTTCTGAATAGGCGCTGCCCCAACCGTTCCGGGGATTAGGGAAAGGTTTTCAAGTCCCGCCCATCTCCTTTCCACACAAAACTGCACAAAGGGGTCCCAGTCTTCCCCGGCCTGAACCGTTATTCTCACATAATCCTGATCTGATTCGTGAACCTCGATCCCTTTTGATTTGATCCTGATTACCAGTCCATCGAAATCCTTTGTAAATAAAAGGTTACTTCCGCCACCAAGAATAAGAACCGGCATATGGATCATATTCCTGTAATTGAGCAGGGTAAGAATTTCTTCTTTTGTCCGTGGCTCGATAAAATACCGGGCTTCAACTTCCATCCCGAAAGTATGAAATGGTTTAAGGGAGATTTTTTGGTCGAGGTGCATAGATAGAAGTAAAATTCAAAAATAATTGATTTGGTCATAACATCGGTTGAAAAGGATTATTTTTGTGGATATTGAACATTGAATCTCGGATTCCGAAAATGAGGAAAAGGGCTATTGTTTCGGTGACTAATGACTTAACCACTGATCAGCGGGTTGACAGAACATGTCAAACATTGGTCAAATCGGGTTATGAAGTGTTGCTCATCGGAAGGTTGCGCCCATACAGCAAACCATTGGCTTTCCGAACTTACCATACACACCGGATGCGGCTTCTTTTCGACAAGGGTGTCCTGTTTTATGCTGAATTCAACATCCGTCTCTTTTTGTTCCTTTTGCTCCACAGATGTGACCTGATCGTTTCCAATGATACCGACACACTCCCTGCCAGTTACATCGCCCATCTCCTGCGACTAATCTCCGATTCCTTAAAACACTTTCTATGTACATTATTTCAGCCGGGATACAGGATACAGGATACAAGATCCAGGATCCAGCGCCCGGCTCTTATTCACGACTGTCATGAATATTTCCGGGGGGTTCCCGAACTGGTAGGGAGGAAATGGGTAACTTCCTCGTGGAAATGGATAGAAGACCGGATCTTCCCTAGACTTCTAAATGTAATTGCCGTAAACCGGTCGGTTGCCGGTCTTTATTCCACTGAATACAAAATTAACATCCGCGTCATCAGGAATGTACCATTCAGGAAATCAATAACGGGTGGCAAAAACAAATCAGACCTGAATATCAGGGCGGAAGAGAAAATCATTCTGTATCAGGGCGCTGTTAATATCGACCGGGGATTGGAAGAAGCGATCCTCTCCATGAAATATTTGAAAACCGATGCCAGGCTTATTATTGCGGGAACCGGAGATATTTTTCAGACCCTGCAGAGTTTTACCATGGAGAATGGACTTTCAGGAAAGGTTCGGTTTTTGGGACAAATCCCATTCCAGGAATTGCATCCGCTGACACAGTTAGCCGACCTGGGACTTTCGATTGAAAAGGATGTCAGCATCAACTATCATAATTGTCTGCCGAATAAATTTATGGATTACATCCAGGCCAATGTCCCGGTGCTTGTTTCTCCATTTCCCGAGATAAAAAATGTTGTGGACATTTATAAGATCGGGGAATATCTTGAAAGCCATGAGCCGGAAAAACTGGCAATACAGATCGACAGGATCTTGAATGACCATGAAAAATTGCTGATTTACAGGCAGAATCTGCTGAAAGCCGCCGCGGATCTTTGCTGGGAGAATGAAGAAGGAGGACTTTTAGAATTACTCAGTGAAATAGGAGAATACAAGATACGATTTTAGATTTTAGATTTATCTTACATCCAACAACCGGGAACAGATAACTTTTAACTTTTGATTTTTGACTTTTGATTTATCATACAACCAACAGCCGGGAACAGATAACTTTTGATTTTTGACTTTTGACTTATAGATTACATATCATCTCTTTCGATATCCCGTATCCTGCAAATTACGGAGGGGTTATAGATGTATTTTACAAAATCAGGGCCCTATACAACGCCGGTGTCGTCATTCATCTTCATTGTTTCCGGTATAATCGTATCCCGGTAAAAGAACTGGAGAAATATTGCGATGAAGTCTATTATTATCCCCGGAAATCGGGATTAATTCCCGGTTTGTCGCTGAAACCATATATTGTTACTACCCGTATACAGGAAGCACTAGTCCTGAATTTGCTCCGGGACAACGATCCCATTTTGTTCGAAGGTCTTCATACTTGTGGCTTTCTCGCCGATAAACGCCTCAGCGACCGGTATTTGATTTACCGGGAAAGCAATATTGAACACCATTATTATTACCATCTCTTCAAGGCAGAGAAAAGCAAAAGGAAAAAACTGTTTTTTTTAATTGAAAGCATACGGTTGCTTGCTTTTCAGCGGAAACTGGATCATGCTTCCGTGATGCTCACCGTATCTCAGAAAGATACAAACTACCTGAAGTCCCGGTTTCCTACAAAAAAGATCGTTTACATGCCGAGTTTTCACCGCGATGACGAGGTGAATATCTTACCCGGTAAAGGCACATACGCACTATATCAGGGAAAACTGTCAGTTCCGGAAAATTATATGGCCGCCGAATTTCTTATCCGGAAAATCTGGGAGGATGGTTTTCCTCCGTTGGTTATTGCGGGCATGGATCCACCGGATTGGCTGATCAGATCAGCTCAATCCAGGCCCAACATTCGTTTTGTAATCAATCCTCCTGAGGATGAAATGTCCGATCTGATCCGTCATGCACATGTCAATATCATGGTCACATTTCAACCAACAGGACTTAAGCTGAAGCTTCTTAATGCTCTGTTCAACGGACGTTTTTGCCTGGTCAATCCTGCCATGGTGGCAGGAACATCATTGGCTGAACTGTGTATCCTGGCATCAACACCTCAGAATTTTAAAGAAAAAATAACCGGACTTTTCGAATTGGAATTCAACGAAAGTTATATTCAAAACCGTCGGGATATCCTGAATGAAATTCATTCAAATCAAAAGAATTGTAAATTGTTGATGGAAATATTAACTTTGTCTTAATCTTCCTGATGCATTGACCTCTTAAATTCAAATATATGAAAAAGATACTTATACCTGTTGATTTTTCCGGCCATACTGATATAACCTGCAAGTATGCACTTGAATTCGCCAGGGTTTTCGGTGCAGAAATTAAACTTTTTCATACCTATTTCGATCAGATTATCATTGCCGATACGAGTTTCCCCGATACCCTCGACATGAGTACCATGTACAATGAAGAACTCATGAAAGAGATACATCACCAGGCCACACGCAACATGGAAGAACTTTTCGAGAAGGTCAGTGATCAGATCCGTAAGGAGAACCTCCCCAATGTGACCCTGACTTCAAGCGTCAACGGTGGTGAAATTGAAAATGAAATCAGGGAAATTTGCAATGAATTCCACCCTGATATTGTGATCATGGGAACCACCGGGAAAGGAAATAACATCAATGTCTGGGGTAGAGTTTCAACGTATATCATCGATCATGCCAAGGTTCCCGTGCTGACCATTCCTGAAATCAAGACTTACCGGGGTTTTAAAACGATCATGTTCGCAGCCGATCTCTCGGAAGCCAATGCCTCCACTATTTCGGTCATCCTTGAACTTTTCACCCCGTTTACTTTTAAACTTCAGGTAGTTCATTTCATCATCAAAACAAAAAATTCAGATTCTTTTGACCGGATGAAGGCCCTTCAGATGAAATTCGGCAAGGAAGAGAAAGCCGGTTTGATTACCTTCGAGGTGATCGAATGTGTCGACGACAACCAAAAAGTCATTGATCTTTTTGTACGTGAAAACAAAATTGATATAATCGCTTTTCAACCACATAAACGCAGCCTGCTTTATATGGTTTTTACCAAAAACATCACCAAAAAAAATCTGTTTGCCACCAACATACCTTTATTGGCAATTCCATCGATGGGATGATCGTCAGTTGGCCTTTAACAGTTTATAGTTTTCATATTTATAGATTTCCCAGTGCAGGTTTTCTGATCCGTTATTTTTGGAATAATGGTAATCATACTGTGTCTGAAGTAACGGTATCTTTAATTCATCCAGACAGGGCCGAATATTTTTACCATAATTTTTCAAAGCGGAAAGAAAATAGATCGCTACATCATATCCATCGAAGGCAAGCGGGGAAGGATCTGCATGATAAATCAGTTGATAGCGCTGCACAAATTTTTTGACTTCCGTATTCTCATAATCGGTGAAATAAGGAACAACCATATGGGTCTTTAAGCCGACCAGGTAATCTGTTTCCAACCCTTCCAGGTTCGACCAGAAGGGTAACCCGATCAGTGAAATTTTATAATCGTTGCGAAACCGGTACAATTGCCGGGTAAACTCAAGCGCATACGTCGTATTATCGGTGAAAGCAACGATCCAATTTTCTTTTTCCTTCGACATTCGGGTCATAAGAGCATCCTGTCCATCGACGACTTGCACATTCAGCTTTTGCTCAAGACATGCTTTTTTTAATTGATCAACCGCACCAGGGTCGCTGTATTTTCCGTTCCGTACGATCAATACCTGGGCATCGTGGTCTACGTCTGCCAGATATTCCGCAACCTGGTGGTTCAGCTGACTTTTGGCTGGTTTGACTTTGAACACCAAAGGATTCCCGGTAACAATGTCGCTGCGTTCAGAGATGGGATTAACAATATTTATCTTGTTTTTCCTGGCAAAATCGGCTACCATTAAGAAATTTCTGTGATACAATAATCCAATGATAAGATCCATTAGTTTCATCTCCGGTTTTCTCAGCAATTGCTGAGTCTTAACCGTGTCTTTATCTACATCATAAACCCAGAGGACAACCTTCAAACCTGTTTTCTCAAGGGAATCGAGCGCTATCCGGAATCCTTCATAAAAGGGCAGGAATTTAAAGGAAATAAAAGTTTCCAAAATATCAGGTTCCGGATTTTCCACATTGAGATGATCTGCATTATCAAGATATAACGGGAGCATTAGTGCCACATTGTAAGTATTTTTCTTCGATTTACTGTCTTTACCACATGGTGTAGATATCTGAAGGAGCGAATCGGAGATTGTCGGTGCATTTTCAGGGAGAGATGCCTTATCTGCGGAATCCTTAACATGAGTTGGTATCTCCGGCTTTTCTTCTGGAATTTCCGTTTTTTTACCGGGGATTGGGATTCTTATTTTCTGATCAGCTTTAATTCCCTCTTTCACCTTCGGATTTTCACGAATGATATCGTTTATTTCCACTCCATAAGCTTTTGATATCATATAAAGGGTCTGTCCACGCAAGATGGTATGAATATAAAATTCCTTTCCATCGATCTTTTCTATGACGGAAGAACGAATCCTTCTTAATTGATCCTGCGTCGCTTGTGCAGAACAAAGAATAGGCGCTCCCGATAAATATATCAGGAATCCATAATACAACAACAACTTCTTCATATCCTTGTGAAAGCTACGCATTTCTTCATTACACTATTCCCACTCAATGGTGGCAGGAGGTTTCGAACTGATGTCATAAACCACCCGGTTAACGCCTTTTACTTTATTGATGATGTCATTGCTTACTTTTGCCAGGAAATCATGCGGCAGATGTGCCCAATCAGCTGTCATGCCATCGGTAGAAGTAACGGCGCGTAACGCCACCACATTTTCGTAAGTACGTTCATCACCCATCACACCGACCGTCTGAACCGGTAATAGCACGGCAAAAGCCTGCCACACTTCATGATAGAGGTTGTAAGACCGAAGCGCAGCAATGAAAATGTCATCGACTTCCTGCAATAACCTCACTTTTTCACGGTCGATATCGCTCAGTATCCGAACGGCCAAACCCGGTCCCGGAAAAGGATGGCGTTTCAGAAATTCATCGTCAAGACCAAGAGCCTTCCCCACCTTGCGAACTTCATCCTTGAAGAGGGTGTTCAAAGGTTCTACAATTTTCAGTTTTAAATGATCCGGAAGACCTCCTACATTATGGTGAGATTTTATTGTAGCCGAAGGACCTTTCACGGAGTGGGATTCAATGACATCCGGGTATATGGTTCCTTGCGCGAGCCATTGAATATCACGGATCTTATGCGCCTCCGCCTCAAAAACATCGATGAATGTTTTCCCGATAATTTTTCGCTTTTTTTCCGGATCAAAAACCTTTTTAAGGCCATCAATAAACAAATCACCTGCATCGACACCAGTTACATTCAGGTCAAGCCTTTTATACCTTTCCAGAACATTCCTGAATTCGTTTTTCCGTAACAACCCGTTGTCTACAAAAATGCAGTAAAGGTTTTTACCGATGGCTTTGTGCAAAAGCATGGCCGTGACGGATGAATCAACGCCTCCAGACAGTCCGAGAATAACTTTATCGTTCCCGATCTTGTTTTTCAGTTCGGCGACTGTTGTTTCTACAAACGATTGGGGGGTCCAGGATTGGCTGCATCCACAGATGTCCGCCACAAAATTTCCCAACAAGGTTAATCCTTCCGTGGTATGGTAAACTTCCGGATGGAACTGAATCCCATAGGTACTTTCTGCTGCAATATGAAAACCGGCAAATTTTACATCAGGCGTACTTGCTATGGTGTGGAAGCCTGAAGGGATAGTGAGAATGGTATCGGCATGCGACATCCAGACCTGGGTGCCGGTGCTCATGCCTTTGAGTAAAGTACTACGGGAATCAAGATATGTGAGGTTTGACCGGCCATATTCCCGAATTTTGGAAGGCGCAACCTCTCCCCCCGAAAACTGGGCAAGGTACTGTGCACCGTAGCAGATGCCCAAAACCGGAATCTTTCCCCGGATATCTTTCAGATCAGGAATAGGGGCATTTTCATCCCTTATAGAAAATGGACTTCCGGAGAGGATGACCCCTTTAACACGGTCATCCGGAACAGGAAAATGATGGAAGGGATAAATTTCGCAATAGACATTCAGTTCCCTGATACGGCGGGCGATAAGCTGTGTATACTGGGAACCGAAATCCAGGATCAAAATGGTTTCTTGCATTTTACAAATATAAAAAGAAAAGATCAGCGGATCAGATTGGCTTCAAACCGGGAAGAATTTCCGACTGCATCGGTTACAACCAATACAAAATGGTTCTTTCCGCTCTTTATCCGTTCGTCAAAACTGTATGTCAGGAGATTGTTCTTTTGATCATAATCCATCAATATCCATTTACCATTCAGCGTTCCCCTGTATGATTGGATCCCGGAAAGATTATCGGATACTTTAATCATGATGCTTGATTGCCTGCTGACTTTTTTATTATTAAAGATATTGACAGCACGGATAACCGGGGATGTGGTATCAACAGCGACGGTAAAATTTCCGAAATCCCGGATCCGGGTAGTGACCCATCCATTCTCAAATTTCCCTCCCCTGCCGGCAAACCGGTTTCCGCCTTCCACTGACACAATCAGGGCTTTGGATTTCAGCGGACCAGGCAAATTATCCGGGTGGATGGAAAGGGTGCAAAAAGTGTTAAGCGGTGTAAACTGATCCTGGAGATGGTACACAGGTGAAAAAGATCCATGAACCGGGGGTGTGGTAAAATAATCAAATGCCAGATCTTCGTATAGTGCATCTTTCGGAACATCAAATTTTATTCCCGGACGGTCAAAATGATTATCCGTTTGATACTTAAAAGTCTGGGATCCCATGATGGAAGAGGATACGGAGCTAATTTCACGATTTGCCGGATGACTTCTAACACAGAAAACCAGCGTGGAAACATTTCCGAAATCATCAGTCACGCGGTAGCGGATCTTATGCGCCCTGTTATCATTAAAAGTGTAAACTCCCTGATTTTTAACATCTCTGTAAACACTTAACTTGTTATTCGGGGCAACATAAGAGCGCTGGACTTTATGCTTGCTCCGGATAAAAGAGGGATAATCCATCAGGCTGTTGGCATAGCGTGTCTCTGAAAATGCGAAACGTTCAATGTGTTGTGAAAAAATTACAGAACCACCCACAGAAAGGTCAATAGTATTAACACCGGTTTTTAATCCTCCTTCAGCATTATCGGATGTTTCAATTCCGAAAATAATTTTCCCGGAGACTTCTATCGTGTCGGAATTTTTAAGTTTACATGTTCCACCGGCGCCGGAAACCGGTATCATCAAAGGTTCGTTTTTCCTGTTCACCAGGGCATTTTCATCGTGCGGGTAAATCTTAAGGTAAGAAATTTTCGGAGGACTCCCGTCTGCAGCCACAAAACCGAAAAGGAGCGGATCAATGACATCCTGATTTTCCGAGTCCCTGATCTCAAAATGAAGATGAGGTCCTGCTGAAGAGCCGGAATTGCCCGAATAAGCGATAATATCGCCCTTTTTGACCTTCAGGATACCAACCGGTACACTGGTATCCAAAACAAACGATTCTTGCTTATACTGTTGCGTTTTTATCCAGGTTCCAATGGCTCCTGCGCATGATTTCAGGTGACCATATACTGAAGTATAACCATTTGGATGGGTAAGATAAAGGGCTTTACCGAATCCGCCTGGAGAAATATTTATCCGCGATATGTAACCATCGGCTACGGCATAAACGGGTTTCCCCTGAACTCCCTGGGTTCGTATATCTATACCAGAGTGAAAATGGTTTTTTCTTATTTCGCCGAATGAACCGGAAAGCGAAACAGGAAAATTCACAGGCGAACGGAAATAATTCCTGGGATAATGGTTCTGTCCCGCCAGTTGTTTCCCCGGGAAGGTCAGGACAAGTATCAAGACAACGATAGAGGATATCCGCATGGTACTACCGGGCCGGTAAAAACGAATAGTTTTTGGAATAAAACAGCATTTGTCCTGAATAATCATCCGGGTAGGAAATCATTATATCTGCAATGGTGTCGGTCTTGATTACCTGGGTAAATACAGGGTTTATAAACCCGGAGTACGGGGCGATATTCAGTTTTGAATAACGGGCGAGGACTTCTTTATGAAGCTCCGGATCAACCCTGACTCCATAGTTCTCAACCAGTTCTTTGGCTGCCTGGTAATCGCCTTCTGATGTGATCCTTTGAATGATATTCAACAATTCCCCGAATTTTTCGCGAAGTTTGTCATAATCGTTGATCCTGAAATAGGTCTTGCCATTCTTCATTACTTTTTCGACTGTTTTATCCTTCCTGACCTTTTCATAGATCCAATGAGCGATCAGTGCCCGGTCACGCATATGCGCCTGTTCTATATTTTTCCCCGGTTGGATACGCACCAGTTGCGTCATGAGGCCGTTTCGCATGTAGCTATCATATTCCGCTTTCGCTACTTCCAGATCGGGTATTAACCCATATTGAATCATGACGGGATCGTCCAGGTAATATAATGCAAAGAGGTCGGCCCGCGCTTCTTCAATGGCCGAATGGTAATTTTTCAATGCTTCTCCGGTGATACCGGGTTTGAGCTGTCCGGAACCATGTCCCAGGCATTCATGAAGATCGGTTGTGAGATTACCGGCAAGGTGACCATATTTCTTTTCCCGGTCGATCTCTTCCTGGCTATACGCGAATTCCTCGAGAAATCCATTACCGAGTGAAGCCTGGTTGTACGCATAGGTAATATTATCCATCGTTACCGATTTGGAACCGTACTCCTTCCTGATCCAGTTTGCATTGGGCAGGTTGATCCCAATCGGGGTGGTAGGATAACAATCTCCGCCAAGCTGTGCAACCGTGATCACTTTTGCAGAAACACCTTTTACTTTTTTCTTCCGATACTTAGGCGCAACCGGAGAATGATCTTCGAAATACTGGGCATTGGTGCTGAGGATCTGGGTACGCTTTGTGGCCTCAATATCCTTGAAATTGACCACCGATTCCCAGGTTGCTTTCATCGCCATGGGATCACCGTATACCTCAATGAAACCGTTTACAAAATCTACCCTTGAATCGTCCTTAACCCAGGCAATATTGTATTCATCCCAGGTAGCAAGATCACCGGTTTTATAATAGGAAATCAGTTTTTCAATGGAAGTTTTTTGTTCCGGAGACTCGGCAACCGTCAACGCTTTCTCGAGCCACGAAACGATCTGCACAATGGCCTGCGAATACAATCCACCTACCTTCCAGGTTTGCTCACTGATTTTTCCATTCTCTCTGATGAGTTTGGAATTCAGACCATAAGAGACTTTTTGGTCTTTCTTTAGTTTTGCATCCGCTTTTTTAAGATCAGTATAATATTTTTCGACTTCCTGTTGATTTACTCCTTCATAAAAGTTGGCTCCGGAGGTCAGAACAAGGTCCTGCGAAGGATCGAGATTCAGCCGTTTCGGTGCAACCGATGTATCGAATATCAGGCGGGTTAATTCCGTGAGAAATTGCTCGAGGGATTGCCCATTCTTCATTGGTAGATCTTCTTTCTTCGTTCCCTGAACAAGGGTTTTGAAATAGACCGGTGAAAAACCCGGTATCAGTTTATCAGTGGAATAATGATGGTGTATGCCATTGCAAAACCAGATGCGCTTAAGATAAACTTCGAACTTCTTAAAATCTTCGGTTTTTTTATCTCCGGAATATCCATGATATATGGCTTCAAGTGTTTTCCGGATCAATAAATTAAATTTATAATTCTGATCCCAGGTAATATCGCGGCCGCATAACGCAGCCTGGCTCAAATAGTAAATAAGCTTCTTCTGTCTGAGCGAAAGGCTGTCAAAGCCCGGAACCTGGTACCTCAATATTTTGGAATCAGCAAACTGCTCAGTAAGAACCTTGAATTCCTTTTCATTATTTTTTTCTTTCTTCTTTCCACCCGGGGTGCAATAAGAAACGGAAAATGCTATTGCCATGATCATTAATGTTCTGAAATTACTCATACCTCAATAATAAATATTATATTTTTCCCTGCCTCCAATCCAGCATCCCGCATCCACTATCCTGTATCCTGCATCCTGCATCCTTTTCTTACCCGGCATCAATGATCTCCTTTCCATCATAAACCGGGACGACCCTGGTTGAATCAAGGGTAAACGAATACGGAATCACGTCATCAAGCCCCAGTCTTTTCAGGCGATGACGATGGGCGGCTTTCTCTATGTACGCCAATACATCCTCTTTGGCAACATTCCATAAGTCTATGGCGGCGGCAGTCGAATCACAATGTGTCTGAAACACCTGAGCAGACAGAAGTTTTTCGGCAAGGGCTCCGGCAAAAAGAGAATCTTCGATACAGAATTTATTTTTCCACCCTGAACAAAGAATCACCACATTCCGGTTCTCCCGGATAAGCCATTGGGTCAGTGCAGTAATGTTGATAAATGCGCCCATCGCAATTTTCTGTGCATCTCTTGCAAAAGCCAATGCCCGGGTTCCGTTGGTAGTGCAATACACAAGGGTCTCACCCTCGATAGTTTCACGTGTGAAATTGAATGCTGAGTTACCGAAATCGGCAAAATCGAGTTTTTTTCCATCCTGCTCCGAAGCCACAAGGTAACCTTTCCCCTTCAGGATCCTGGCTTCCTCCAACGTTGCTACCGGTAGAATTCTTTTAGCCCCATTCTCAAATGCTGCACAAATTGAGGTAGTGGCACGAAGGATATCCACCAGGATAACAATAAAATCGTCTTTGGTGAGAATCTCGGGAAACAGTTTTGGTGAAAAGCAGACTTCAATACTCCTCAAACACCTATTTTCAGTTTGCTCCATCCTTAATAAAAAATTATTTCCCAATCAGGATGCAGGGTTTTCAGTTTCTCCACTTTTTTAGATGAAACTTTAGTATTGAACATTTTGACCGATTTGAGTGCCTTCATTCCTTCGAGTGCATCAACATTGCTGACTTTGGTATTGTAAAATTCCAGGATATTGATGTTGACCAGTTTCTGTATGTATTTCAGTGTTTTGACCGGTGTGCCACTGAATTTAAGGATCTCAAGTTGGATCATATTCTGGAGAGCAAGCAGGTCTTCAACCTGGGTATTGGAGAAATCGAGTTCCGTAAGGTTTGGTAATCCCGAAACAGGGGTTAGGTCACTTACCGGGTTCTTTGGGCAACGCAGTGCAACGAGGTTTGTCATCTGTTTTATAGGATCGAGTTTACTGATCCCGGTTCCTGAAAACTGGAGTTCACGGAGTCTTGATAAATGCAAAACCGGTGTTAAATCCGTGATTTGGAAATTTTCAGAAATCACAACTTTATCAAGATTTGCAATTTGCTGCAATTGAATTTTATCAGGCGTTCCGGTTATATTCAATTGTTGCACTAAAACATCTTTCCACGGTTGATTCAGATTTTTCCACCAGTTCGTATTATTGAAAGTTTGAAAAACCAACAATGACCCGGGATTTTTATCTAAAAACCGGTTGGCTTCCGCCAAGTTTACCTGACTATTGTCGGCAAAAACCAGCTTGAGGACTTTCATCCCATACAGCGGACTAAGATCACTCACGGTGGTGTTGTCGATTTGAAGGGTCTCAAGATTAAAGAGTCCGGATAATGGTTTAACCTCCGCAATTTTGGTATTGGAAGCATTGATTACACGCAAATCCGTCAGTTTTGCCAAGGGAAGCAGGTTATCGACCGTTGTGCTTTGACATTGGAGGTTTCGCAACATGATAAAACGGCTAAGGGGTTCCAGTGATAAAACGGCCGTTCTTCCATTGATATTGATGCTGTCGGTTAATACCAGCCTGTGAAGCTGTTCAGTGGTTGGAGGATTGGAGATGTCAACGTAAAAATCAAAAAGCTTTTGCCACTCGGCAGACAATTCAGACCACCACTTTAAGAGCGCTGCTGATTGAAAAACAAGTGAAGCGCCCGGGTGTTTCTTCAGAAAGTTCCGCACTGTACTATCCGTGACCTTTGATTGGTCACAATAAACTTTTTGTAAACCGGTAAGGTCATTCAGTGGCGTAAGACTGGTGACTGATGTACTATCGCAAAACAGGATACGAAGATTTATGAGGTTTTTAAGAGATTCGAGGTTATCTACCGGAGTATTCGAAATGTTAAGCATTTCCAGGTTTGTTAATCCCGAAAGTGGCGTCAGATCATGGATCGAGGTATGCCGGAGACGCAGGTCCTTGATCGACGTAATTTCTTTGATGGGTTCAAGTGTGGTTGCTTTTGTACTGCAGATATCCAGCACTTCGAGTGCCGGAAACACCTTTAGAATGCTTAAATCACCGACTGTAGTGCCTTTTAACTTAAGGTTATGCAGGTTCGTACAATATCGAAGAGGTTCCAGCGTACTCACTGATGTATTGGAGATATCCAATGATTCCATCTTATTCAGATTGCGAAGTGGCATCAAATCACTCACCGGTGTTCCTGAAAGATTTACCGAAATCAGGTCGGAAAGTTTGCTCAGCGGTTCCAGATCCGAAATCACGACATTGCCAGAAATATCAAGCGTTGTCGCGTGGATGATTTGTTCAAGGAACTGATAATACTGTACCCCATCAATCTGGGAAGGGAATCCTCCAACCATGGCCACTGTATCATTATAGCTTTCAATTTTAACCATTTGCAGTGTATCGTCTAATACCAGATCCTTGGCCAGGATATCCTTCCATCCTTGTGAAAGGCTGTTCCACCAACGTCTCAGGTCATCTTTTTCATTGAGTTTCGTAGTATAGACACTGACAATCTTGAGTTGTTGTTTAACTGAATCGTAATTAAGTTCAATATAACGAACTTTGTTTGAACTGACCGAGTCGCCGTTGAGGTTAATCCCTTTCAGGTTACGGTTCGCTGTTACTTTAAAATAGTTGAGTTCCTGCTGATTGGCTAACAGGCTGACATCCTGTATTGCATATTGAAATTTTGCGCCCTTGAAAAAGAAATCAACATCGCTCAGGTAAGCAGGCATGTCTTTATATAAAGGCACTAACCGTTTATCATCCAGATCATCTTCTATCTGTACCTCCTCATCCCATGTGAATTTCAAATAACTCTGGGTGATGATGGTCTGTTTTTCATTTACCGGATTTTGTTTGTCGGCTAAAAAGTTCAGCGTGCTTTCAAAAAACTTGACCATTGGAATGACTTGTAATTTGAAAGTGTCAATCTTGTTGGCAGGAATCCTTCCCGCTTTGAATTTTTGTTGTTGCGCCCCCGGAGAAACACTTTTCTTTTTCAGGGTGGTAGCCGGTTTCCGTGCTTGGGTCTGCTTCTTCTGGGCCATCACGGGTGCTATACTAACAGAAGCTAAAATAAACAGCAGGATATAGATTTTTCTCATGCAGTGCTAATTTGTATGTGAATAATGTCGTATCAGATCCTTTTTTTCCCGTTCGGTAACCCTTAGGATATTGGATATCAACCACCCTGAATTCATATCATTACGGTTAAAATAGGAAACTTCGAAGTACCAGTTCTGAACCTGGAAAATATGAAATTTAACATTGTTAACAGAAATAAATTCAAGGTTTTCATTTTTCATTTCCATCACGAACAAGGCAAGCATATCGGGCTGATAATCACTTTCCAGGTAATAATCAAGGTTCCCGGAATCGCGGAATATTTTGTGAAGGTTCATAAAATCCAGTTCATGGCTCATCGGATGAATAAAGTATTTCAGGTTAGCCGTATCGTTGATATGTGTAAACCACGATTCGAACCGGTCAAAATATACATTAGAGAACATCCATTTATACCCTCCGTTTTGTTTCTCAAGTTTCAGGTAAAGGATCAGATTCACCTTTTCCTTTTTGTACAGAAAGGTTGCTGCTACTTCAGCAAACCATGAATTACCGTGAAAATCAAGAAACACCGGATTCTTTTTATTCAGCGCTTCTTCAATAAATACAAATTTCGTATCGTCACTGATCAGTGAATTTGAATTATCGAACAGCATGTTCACATATTTCTTACGGGTCTTCAGATCATGGTAACCTGGATCACCCTCATACAACCTTTTACCATGTATATCTTCCTCCCCATTGAACCGCAGAAAAAACTGGTTCATCTGTTTCGTCTGGGAATAAAAGATGGTTTCGTCAACTGAAAAGTTTCCTATGGAGCCCTGAGACAGACTCCATAGGGGTAAGAACAGTAAAATAAGCCATGTGATGCTTCGCATCCTAAAGAAATTGGAAACCAAAGGTTATTTGGAGGTTTCTTTCACGCGGATATCTCCAAGCATGACATCCCAGAACCCGATGGTTCTTCCTCCAATCTGGGTTTCTTTTCGTTTCACGTAAATCGTGATATCCTTTTTTGTGGTATCCTCATATACCAGTCCTTTTTCCTTGTCAAATCCCTGGAAACGCTGGTAAATCGTGATCACCCCGACATATGTACCATCGGGCTGACGTTCGAGATTGCTTACGTATTGTATCTTGTACCAATCAATGGTCACCTTGCTGTAATTAAGCTGCATCAGGCGATCGAAATATTCGCGAACCTTGTAATAATTGACGTCCTGTTTATTTAGTGAGGAAACGCCCACTTCGCTGTTTTCCATGAACAATTCCACGGCACGTTCGATTACACGCTGGGCATCAGACCATTGGGTTTGTTTATCGCCGATAATGCTGATGTATTTGCTAAGGTCCCTGACTTTTTCAAGGGCAAGGCTGTCGATGGCCTGCTTGCGTTGCGGGGAAAGATTATCCTGGGCAGAAACCCTGTATGCTGAAGATGACAGGGCAACCACTATGATCAATAAAAGAAGTTTTCTCATGGTGCTTACTTTTTAATTAAATCGAGTTCTTTGATTTTTCCGTTTGCATCGAGCTGCATGGCGTCGATATCGTTTTTGCTTGATTTCTGATCACGCAGGAAGTTAAGGTACCGGCTGATCGTGGTGGGTTTATCATAATCAACAATGGAACCTTCGCGGCTGATAATGATAAGTACCGGGACATCGTCAGAAGAAAAGAACTGCAAAGTGCTTTTTATTGTCGCATCAGCCTGGGTTAGATTTCCAGAACGGGCTGAATTGGCTATTGTTGTGAACGCATTTTCCAGTTGGGTTTTCACCGGAAGGCTGGCTCCTGAGTTGAAAGACCGCATATCCTTTATTTTTTTCTCAAGACGTCCGATCAATTCATCGATCTCTGGATCCTTCAGGTTTTGGGCTTTAATCGCGTTCAGTTCCCTTTCCAGTTGGTCGGCCGATTTGTTATCTTTATTCAATATCAGGTCGAGCAAAGCCGCCCTGGCCGCATCAATTTTCTGGATGTTCATCTTAGCCTGATCGGCATAAGTTTGCTTGAGCTTCTGAGAAGCTTGAAGTAAGAGTTGGTTAAGGTCAGGATCTTTGTAATTTTTATTGGTGATATCCGAGATCAACCGGTCCTGTTCATCGAGGGTGAGTGTCGTAGTGCCATCGACGATAGACTGTAACTGCTTTTTTGCGGTTGCAATCTGTGTTTTCCGTTCTTTTTTCGATAATTTTCCGGTCGATTTACATCCATCCGTACCAATGGCTAAAACGGCAATCAGCATGATAAAAATAACATGCTGCCACCTTATTGTCTTTAATTTATCCATGATTTCCGTCATTTTAAAATGTGTTTGTTAAACAATAAATTTTGTCTACTTAAATCTAAAATTATAAATCTACATGTAGATTGGTATCAGTTTTTATAAAAAGGGAATTTCACTACTTTCGCCCGCAGGATTTTATCCCGGATTTTAATATGAATCTCGCTCCCTTCTTTTGATAAGGCTGCTGGAACATAACCCATTCCGATCGGAATTTTCACGGAAGGGCCCATGGTACCTGAAGTTACCTCTCCGATCTTGTTCCCCTGAGCATCTACGATTTCATATTCGTGACGGGGGATTCCTTTATCGACCATTTCAAAGCCGATGAGCCGGTGCTTTACGCCTTCCTGTTTCTGTTTCAGCAGGTAATCCTTATTGATGAAATTCTTATAATCAGTGAATTTTGTGATCCATCCCAATCCGGCTTCGATCGGCGAGGTAGTATCGTTGATATCGTTTCCGTAAAGGCAATAACCCATTTCAAGGCGTAAAGTATCGCGAGCTGCGAGACCAATGGGTTTTATTCCGAATTCTTTTCCGGCTTCAAAAACCGCGTTCCAGATCTTTGTAGCATCCTTATTGGCCATATAAATTTCACATCCACCGGAACCGGTATAACCTGTTGTGGCAAACAGGATATCAGGAACACCGGTAAAAGTCAGTTTTTTAAAGGTATAATATTCCATATCGGTCACCTTGGTATCTGTGAGCTTCTGCATGGCCTGTAATGCCAATGGCCCCTGGATCGCTAGTTGGGCAATGTCATCGGAAGCATTGATCAGGGTGGCGCCCATTTTGTTTTGCTTATTACACCATTTCCAGTCTTTTTCGATGTTGGCTGCATTGACCACCAGTAAAAAGTCATCATCGGCAACCTTGTATACAAGCAAGTCATCCACGATGCCTCCGGAATCATTCGGTAAACAGGAATATTGTACTTTCCCGGGAACAAGTTTTGATGCGTCGTTCGAGGTTACCCATTGAATAAAATCAAGGGCCTTGGGGCCTTTCACCCAGAATTCACCCATATGAGAAACATCAAAAACACCAAGAGTCTTACGAACTGTTTCATGTTCGGCAATAACGCCTTCATACTGGAGAGGCATATTGTAACCAGCAAAGGGCACAATTTTAGCGCCCAGGGTTTCGTGAAATTTAGTAAAAGCTGTATTTTTCATTTGATGAGATTAATTTTTCCATTTCAGTCATATCCGTGCTCCGCGTTTAGTTCAGGAGCACCATCCCTTATGATCATTCATGGGTCGTATTACCAAAGATGAATGGGCGTCTCACCTCCACGGGATGTATTTATAAACGTTACAAATTTAGGAAAAATTGTACCGGGATCGGCTGAATGTTTATATAATAACGCAAATGTTGAAATGTTCCACTAAATATTTTTTACTTTTGGCAAATGTTAATAACAAAGGAAAATACACCCCGGTGGCTGATTTTTCTGATCGATCTCTGTATCGTCATCTCTTCGGTAATCCTTGCTTATTTACTGCGTTTCAACTTTGCCATCCCCTCTTCCGAGCTTGACCCCCTGCCACAAATTCTATTATACATGATCCTGGTCAGGTCGGTGAGTTTTTTTATCGCCCGCTCATATGCCAGTATTATCAGGTACACCAGTACCGGTGACGCAATGCGGGTCTTTGCTACCATACTTACAGGCAGTCTGATTTTTGCATTGACCAACTTGGTAACATATAATCTCATCGGGCATTTTTTCTTCATTCCCTTTTCCATCATCATCATCGATTTCCTGGCCACCTCATTTGGAATGATCACTTTCCGTCTTTTGGTGAAACTGGCATTCCTTGAATTCCAGCATCCTGAGCGCGAAAAAGCCAATGTAGTGATTTATGGTGCGGGAGAAGCAGGGATTTCAGCCAAACGCACCCTCGACCGCGATGGTGGCACAAAATATACTGTGCTCGCATTCCTGGATGACAATGTGAACAAACAGGGAAAAAACTCGAGGGGGTCAGGATTTTCAATCCCGATAAACTGGATAACCTGCTGGCTACTAAAAGTATTGCGCAGATCATCCTGGCTGTGATGCATTTTGATCCGGTTAAAAAACAAGAATTGGTTGATAAATGCCTTGCCTATAATACCAAGGTGCTTACCGTACCCCCCATGATCCGGTGGATCAACGGAGAGCTGAGCTTTAACCAGATACGGAATATCAATATCGAAGAATTGCTCGAACGTGAAGAGATCAAACTCAATGAACAACGGATATCCCAGGAACTTACAGGAAAAGTGATCCTGATTACCGGCGCTTCCGGTTCAATTGGTAGTGAGATCGTGCGGCTCGTTTCGCGTTATGCACCTAAAAAGCTGATCCTGGTCGACCAGGCTGAAACACCCCTTCATACCCTTACGCTTGAATCCATCGAATTCAACCGTGGCGCTGCCATCGAATTCGTTCTCTGCGACATCTGCAACGAATCCAGGATGCACCGGGTTTTCGAGACCTTCAAACCTGAAATCGTTTACCATGCTGCTGCTTATAAGCATGTACCGATGATGGAAAGCAACCCGGCCGAAGCTGTCCTTACCAATGTAAAGGGAACCGCTATCATTGCCGATCTTTCCCTTGAATTCGGAATCCGCAAATTTATCATGATCTCAACCGACAAAGCGGTCAATCCCACTAACGTGATGGGTGCCTCCAAACGCATCGCCGAGATTTATACCCAGGCGCTGAACTCGAAAAACCGGACCCGTTTCATCACTACACGTTTTGGCAATGTTCTTGGTTCCAATGGTTCCGTTATTCCCCTCTTCAGGAGCCAGATCGAAAAAGGCGGTCCGGTAACCGTCACCCACCCGGAAGTAACCCGGTTTTTCATGACTATCCCCGAAGCATGCCAGCTTGTACTTGAGGCAGGCGCTATCGGGACCGGAGGCGAAATTTTCATTTTCGATATGGGGAAACCGGTAAAAATTCTCGATTTGGCAAAAAAGATGATCCGGTTATCGGGACTCACTCCCGAAAAAGATATTCATATCAAATATACCGGGTTGCGCCCCGGTGAGAAACTTTACGAGGAGCTGCTCAATATTGCAGAAGATTCACTGCCCACATACAATCCACTGATCATGATCGCCAGAGTGAGAGAATACAGCCTCGATGAAGTAACACGGGACGTCAATCAGCTTATCCAGATGGTGCCACAAAAATCGAATTTCGACATTGTACGAAAGATGAAGGAGATGGTGCCGGAATATAAAAGCCAGAACTCGGTCTACGAACAACTGGATTAAGATGCTGACAATTCTCGGTCCCACCGCTTCAGGTAAAACTGCCCTTGCTGCCCGGGTAGCTTATGAATTGAATGGCGAGGTGATTTCAGCCGATTCCAGACAGGTATACCGGGGAATGGACATCGGAACGGGAAAAGATTATGATGACTATGTGATCGAAGGTAAACCCATCCCCTATCACATGGTCGATATTGCAGAACCCGGGTCGGAATACAATATTTTTCGTTATCAGCAGGATTTTTTACCGGTTTATCACGACATTATTGCACGGGGTAAGCTTCCCATTCTTTGCGGAGGATCCGGGATGTACCTTGATGCCGTACTTAAAGGTTACCGGTTAACGGAAGTCCGGGACGATCTACTATTTCGCAAATCGTTGGAAGATAAAACCGAACAGGAGCTAACCGGCTTACTGAAATCATGGAAAACACTGCATAATAAAACGGATCTTGAAGACCGTACCCGGCTGATCAGGGCCATTGAGATTGAGCATAAGGCCAGGTTTGGCGGGCATGGGCAATCCTTTCCGGCTATTCCGTCTTCGGTTTTCGGCATCGGTTTCCCACGTGGATTGCTGAAAAAACGGATCACTGATCGGCTCAGGGACCGATTGGTTGGAGGGATGACTGAAGAGATTGAGCGCCTTATCATTCATGGAGTGAGTCCCGATAAATTGATGCACTATGGTCTGGAATATAAATTCGGGACCCTCTTCATAACCGGTCAGATTACCGGTGAAGAGCTTTTCAATTCACTCAATAAGGCGATCCACCAGTTTTCAAAACGCCAGATGACCTGGTTCCGCCGTATGGAAAGGCAGGGGATTAAAATACAATGGATTGACGGCCGATGGCCCATGAAAGAAAAAATGGTCTTTATTAAAAATCATATTAACCAATAAAAAAAAGGACGTTGTAATTTTCAATTAGAAGTACCCGGATTGGAAGAATAAAAAGAAAGAGGCCGACTAAAAATGACGGCCTCTTTCTTTTAATATGATAATCAGAGGTTAATACTTTAAGATTTTTTGAGTAAGCTTGCCCCCTGATTTTCCATAGAATGTAATGAAATACACTCCTTTGGAAAGTTCTGAAACATTTATTGCTTTCTGTCCTAAGCCAACATTGTTCAAACGGAATACATCCTGTCCGATCATATTGGTAATGACAATCTGGTTCAATTCAGTTGATGATACTATATTCAGAATCTCTTTCACCGGATTTGGATAGACCTGGATTTTACCCGTCAGTAAATTTTCGCTTATCCCTTCAGGGTATTTCATACCCCATTTGAGATTAAAAATAGTATCCTGACGTATTTTATAGATTCTGTTGGGATCTCCGGTCCATTCGCCGCCATTCCAACCAGCGCCTTTGAAGAATTTAAGCTGGTAAGTGCCGATTGAATCAAGAACCATAAAAATGGAATAAATCGAGTCAGTAGCGGGAGTGCCTGCTGTCAATACATTGTTCAAATTGGTGCCAGGTGCATTCCATGATCCGTAGATGCCACCAAAATTCCCGGCAACATAAACAGTTTCTCCTGCAAGTCCGGATCCCTTCATGTCAACTTTGAAATTTACACTTGCAGGGCTTTTCCCGAATTTATAAGTATTATTGAAATCACCGGTTACCGTGAGCGTACGATCAGCACTTACATTTTCGCCGCCGTTCCAGCCGGCACCTTTGAAGAATTTGAATTTATAAATGGCTGAAGCAAGGTTCATGGTAAGGGAATAAATCGAGTCACCTTCTGGGTCGGTCATCTCGTTTCCGGCAATCGTGCCTGGTTCAGCCCATGTTCCATAGATGCCTCCAAAATCACCGGAAAGATAAACGGGTTGTCCCGCGGTGAGATGGGCTCCATGCATATCAACATTAATTTTCTGAACCGGTGGTACGATCGGATTGGGACTGTTATTCAGGATAATATCGTCGAAATAGATGACAATACTATCTGCAAGTGTGACTGGATCCTCAAAGTCAGGCATAAATGCTATGACGGTCCAGGGACCTGTATAAGCAGAAAAGTCAAATACCATATCTTCCCATCCATTTATAATTGTTTGCGTGTTTAATGAGAGTATTTCGTGATTCTCACCACTCTTTTCAATTTTAAATTTAATAGGACTGGTACGGGGTTTATAAACCTTTACGTGCATGTATTTGTTGGTGGTAACATCAACAGGTGTTGGCGACCAGAAACCATCCCAGGGCCAACCATTTTTATCACGTAAAAATTTTACCACATAGTTGCTCATATTAATACCACCCGGGGCGGGATTCGGGACTTTAACCATATAACTGGCGTCTGTCGTACCGTTAACCATCACATTTAACGGGATACTTTCATAATCTTCAATCATATAACCTGTCGGGGTATTCGGCAGGGAATCGTTATTGACCATGATCTCGTCGAAATAGATGGTAATGTCATCCGTAAGTGTAAGGGGATCCTCAAAGTCGGGCATAAACTGTACTTTGGGATAGGTACCTGTTTTGGAACGGAAATCGAATACAATATCTTCCCATCCATTGACCACTGTTTGCGGATATTTTGCAAAAATTTCAAGATCTCCGGCAACTCCGCCTTCAATCTTAAATTTATTAGGGCTGATACGGGGTTTCCAAACTTTAACGTGCACAAATTTGTTGACTGTAAAATCCACAGGGGTGCCAACAGTAGCATAAAAACCACCCCAGGGCACACCGTTTTTGCTACGGAAAAAATTGACAACATATTCAGTAGAGTCAAGTCCAAACCTATGAGGGTTAGGAACAACGGTCATGGTACTGTTGTCAGTTGTACCGCCCAGCATCAGATTCATCTTGATGGATTCAAAGTTTTCGATAACCTGAGCCACCGATATGCCGGCCATCGCCAGCAAAATAAACGAAATGAGTAATAATTTTTTCATAAGATTAATTTTAGGTTAATAAATAGATTTTCTGATTCAAAGATAATATATATTTTGTTAAAACAACTTTTTATTAAAAGAAAAAATTAAGAGTTGATTTTTCAGCATTAGTATTTAGTATAACTATAATAAAATCTGACGTTTAACTTTAAGATGTAAAAATAATAAAAATTTGTAGAATTCAATGATAAAATTAATACTTTTTTTTAACATCCAGAAGCGTTTATTCACCTGGTACGAATAATTCAAATTTCCTGTTCACCTGTTGTTAACCAACATAGAATGGGGCTACAGGAATTCAATCCACTAAGAAAGTGACGATTGAGTGTGGGAGGCCTATCGTTTCCGCTGCCTGATTTCCGATGTAAAGATGGTAAACAACTTTCGTTTTACCCGGGTTCATAACTATAATGGCCAGAGATCCGTCCTGATTTTTAAAACCGGTGGCAAGTAACTGTGCCCGGCTTGATGAACAGGCAATTCGTCTTGCTCCGGGGCGGATATACCGTGAAAAATGCCCGATGTAGTAATATGAATTCATGAAATGAAGCTGGTCGCTTCTTGTATCGGCATGAACCGGTGCAAAACAGAAATTATTCACATGATTGGGCCCTCCGGTTTCATCAAGGAGGATATTCCAGTCGGTCCATGCACAGGCTCCATTATTGAAATCGCTGATCATAGATGATCCATAATTCTCACCCCATTGCCATTGATCAATGGTTTCCCAGCTGAACGGGTAATTGCACGCTTCTGTGAGCAACAACTGCTTATCCGGAAATGCTTCAGCCACCCGTTTTATATTCTCCGGGATGGCTGCACCTGTCCAGCTTTCATACCAATGAAAGCCAATTCCCCAGATATATTTTGACGATTCCTTATCACTTAAAAGTACCGAGGCACGTTGGTAAATAAGATCCCGGTTATGGTCCCAGGCAATCAGTTTTTTATCCCGGAGATTATTTTTCCAGAGGGCAGGGCCCAGATAGTTTTTTATGAAATCGCGTTCCTCTTCTGCAGTATAGATACATGATTCCCAGGTTTGAGTTGCCATGGGTTCATTCTGAACCGAGAGTCCCCATACCGGAATACCATTCATTTGATAAGCCATGATAAACCTGATATAGTAATTGGCCCACGACGAGTACCATTCCGGTAACAGTTTTCCTCCGTGCAGCATATTTTTATTGTCTTTCATCCAGGCAGGTGGACTCCACGGACTGATAAAAAGTTTTAACTTGCCTTTTGCAGTTTCAAAGGCCCTTTTTATAAAGGGGACTTTGAATTTCAAATCGTGGTTTATGTTGAAGGTCTTCAGATCTTTGTCATTTTCATCAGTACTGGTGTACATATCAGACGAAAAATCGCAGCTGTTCATGTTGGTTCGGGCAAGGGTATAACCAATCCCTTTTTCTTTATCGAAATACGCTTCTAAAAAAGCATCCTGCTGCTTCGGTGACAATTTAAAGAACGTTTCAGCTGCAGCATCAGTCAAAGCACCACCGATGCCGATAAAAGTCTGAAATTGACGGGCCGAATCAATGAAAATGCAGGGTTCCGTTTCCAAGGGTTGCCCGCGCAATGAAAGTTGAAGCGTGGCAGTTTCCGTAAGCCGGAATTTCGTACTGTCGGCAGTAGTGATGACTGTTACTTTTTTATCCGGAACAATGTTTTGCTTTTGAGTTTGAGCATTCAGGGCTGTTAAAAACAAACAGCTGAAAAAAAAGAGGAGATTCCTACTCATAAAAATAATTGTTAATGATCGTTGAAATGACAGGTCAATCGATTTAAAACCGCTTGTGATTACCAGGTTAAAGTTACGACTGACTGGGGAGAAATGGAATAAGCAAAAAACCTTTTCCCTTGTTTTACAGTGAAGGTTTTAAAATCACTGCCATCGTTGCAAACGACCAGCACTTTTGATCCATCGCTATTTATAAATGCGACAGCTTGTAAATTGGTCAAGGCTTGCTGAAGTGTTGCCGTAACCCTTGTTGCACCTGGTCTTACAAACTTTGAGAAATGAGCAATGGAATAATACTCCTCATTATAAGTGATCTGACCGTTCGAAACATTGTAGGTAATGACTCCCCTGCAATTTGAACACCCATTATTCTGTGGTCCCCAATTCTGATCCAGGGCAAGATTCCATAGCAAGGCTGTCCGAGACCAATTCAAAGTGGTACCGATGAATATATTTTTCATATTCCACATTAGGTTTGAACCAAAATTCACAGCCCAGGCCCCTCCGGAAATTTCGGTAAAATAAAGGTCTTTGTCGGGATGGGCATAGTGGACCGTACTCATGGCAGAAACATCACCTGCATATGCATGAAAGGCTGTTCCGGCGATGTATTGCCTGGCAGTTGCATCATTCAGAATGGAAATTGCATAACTGGTATTATCCCAGTTGTGATCATAAATGATGATCTTCGTATTGATGCCAGCAGCAGAAAATTTCGGTCCGACATTGTTTTTGATAAATACCAGTTGTTCTTCGGGTTGCATTTCCATACAAGGGTAACTGGCTGTGAAATAGAGTGGTTCATTTTGTAGTGTCACGGCTGAAATGGTGATCCCATGGCTTTGCATCGCCTGAATATATCTGACAAAATAGTCGGCATAAACACTGTAGCAAGTGGTTTTAAGTTTTCCTCCTTTCATGCTGTTGTTGGTTTTCATCCAGGCAGGAGGACTCCATGGTGATCCCATGAGTCCTATTGACGGTGAAATCTGAAGGATTTCCTTTAAAACCGGAACCACATCGTCATTGTCGGGTCCCAGAGAAAAGTGTTGAAGATCAAAATCTGTTTCACCGGCAGGGGGATCATCATAAGAAAAATCCGAGAGAGAAAAGTCGGAAGCGCCCATGGTCAGCCGCAGGTATGAAATGCCGATTCCATTTTCGGGGTCAAATAACTTCTGAAGTGTTGCAGCTCGTGTGGTAACATCCATTCTTTGGTGAAGCAGATAGGCTGAGGAGCCTGTAAGCGCAGCGCCAAAACCTTCCATTACCTGATACTTAAAGGTGGTATCAACTGTAATGACAGGCCAGTTTGATGAAGTGCTTCCCGTGATTGACAGATCAGCTTCTCTGTTTAAAAGCTTTGATTTGTCACCTTTGGTAAGCCAGACCTGTGCCTTACCGGTCACAACAGGACCGGGAGGTTCCGGATTATCGTTGTTTTGTTTGCTTTTGCATCCTGAAAGACAAAAGAAAATTCCAATTGTCAAAATCCATTTTAGCAACAAATAATTCTTCAATATAAAATAATCTGGCATGTTGGTTTTTTTTTTAAGTAACTCTTTTAGTAGCCAGGATTTTGTATTAATTTGGAGTTTTTATCCAATTCCGCCTGAGGGATTGGCCATACAAGCCTGTTTTGGGTAAGATGATAGCCCAATGGTTCCCCATTCGGACCTGTTGCATTATTCATTACATCGATTGCCCTGCCATTCCGTTTAAGGTCAAACCACCGATGGGCTTCAAAAGCCAATTCAAGCCTTCTCTCTTTTTCAACAGCAAGACGCATTTCCGCCTGGGTTGAAGCCGTTGTATTTGGCAGGTAAACCCGGTTTCTTATCTGGTTAACCAGCGCTGCTGCTCCCTGGATATCTCCAGTCTCGTTCAAGGCTTCGGCTTTCAGTAATAAGATATCAGCCAGACGGATAAAAATATAGTTCTGATTGCTGCCTTCCACGAAATTCCTGTATTTATTGATAAAAGGATAATTGTTCTGAGGCCAGTGCCAGTCTGACCATAATCCGGTAACATCAAGAAAGATGATGGATGATCTTTTCCGTGCAGTATCCTGTTCCTGATCAAAAGCTTTAACAAGATCGTTAGCCGGAAGATTGAACTTTTTCCAGTCGAGTCCACGGAAAATTTTTACACCCCAGTTACCATCCGTAGAACCTCCGGTATAATTGATTTCCCAGATGGCTTCGCTGGAATTTCTATGGTTGTTATCCCACAGATCATCATACTTCGGCAGCAGACTGTATCCACCAGCGATGACATCATTGCAATAACCCAATACCTTATTATAATCATGGGGTGTCTGAGTTGCATAAACATACGCCAGAACAGAATTTACCACTCCGGTAGTCGCATAACCTTTGTTCGGGCCGGTGGGTTTCACGCCTGCACGGGCCACTTCCAGATCGGCAATGATCTGTTTATAAATGTCGGCAACCGGTTTACGCGGAGGGAACAGAATGGGATAGATCTCCTCCAGGTTACTGGCGCTGATAGTTTTGACATCTTTTAGTTGAAGTGGTACATCGCCCCAGAGTTGTACCAGTTGAAAATACATAAAAGCCCTGATGAACGAGGCTTCTGCAATCATTTCCTTTTTCCTTTCCGGCGTAAGAGCCGGATCTGTCACAGCATTGACATTATTGATTACGGTGTTTGTTTTACCGATGGTGGAATAGAGGTAACCATAATCACGGCTTACATTTGAATTGGTAGCATCGAGCACAAAGTCATCGATCTGGAAATTAGCAGCATTATCGCCTCCTGCGTATGCATCGTCGGCTTGTGCATCTCCGTTCACAAAGTAATCGAGCTGATAATATTCATTTTTAAAATCAGAATAAGCTCCCGCCAGTGCAGCTTCAGCTTCTGCAGCCGATTTAAATAAAACGCTATCGGCAGCGGTATTTTCAACTGCAATTCCCTGAGAAACCGGTTTCAGATCAAGGAATTTTTTACAAGAAGGGAAGGTAATTAAAACAACAAATAAAGTGGAAAGAATGGTTATCTTTTTCATATCAATAGATTTAAAATTCAATGTTTAAGCCGGTGATAAAAGTGATTGCCTGGGGATAGGTGCCATAGTCAATTCCCATCTCTGTAGCGCTGTTTCCATATGCGTTCACCTCCGGGTCAAAACCGGTGTATTTTGTGAAGGTCAGGAGGTTCTGACCGGTCACATATACCGTGAGTTTCGGGGCGCCTTTGATTTTTTTCTTGTTTTCGAAGACTTTGTACGAGAGTGTGACTGATTTGAGCCGCACATAGGATCCATCTTCGACAAAACGGGTTGAATTACGGACATTATCAACATTACCCCCGCCTACAGCCTTTGGGATATCGGTAATTGTGTTTGTAGGCGTCCAACGGTCAAGTACTTTTACCGATTGGTTCTTACTGTCAAACATTCCTTCGAGGTCAATCCGGGTGGCGTTATAGATATCATTTCCTACGCTGCCCTGAAAGAATATTGACAGATCGAATCGGTAGAAAGAGAAGGAATTGGTAATACCAAACATGTAAAGGGGTTGCGCATGCCCGATAACTGTACGGTCACCTGGATCAAGGATCCCATTATTATTCAAGTCTGCGTACTTTATATTTCCTGTTTTCGGATCAACGCCTTCGGAAACATATCCGTAAAATGTACCGAGCGGCAAACCAGCTTTTACAATGGCCACATCCTGGTTATTACTGTAGATACGGCCGAAATAATATACATCGGTGTATTTCAGCGATTTCACTCTATTTTTATTTAATGAAAGATTGAAATCAGTATCCCATCTCAGTTTTTTTGCGATATTGACAGTTTTCAGATCGAATTCAATTCCTTTGTTTTCAATCTTTCCTGCATTGGTTTGAATGGTGGTAATCGGTAAGGTAGCCGGAAGTTGAACATTCAACAAGACATCGTTTGTTATTTTTAAGTATGCATCAACATTTAATGTGATACGGGAATTGAATAGGGAAAGATCGATACCGATGTTTGTCTGATCTGTGGTCTCCCATTTCAGATCGGGATTTCCGTATGTAACCTGGACAGAAGCCGGTCCTGAAAGCGGATTGGTGGCAGGACGGGGATAATAATTCACAAGACCGAAACGCGCATAATTGGGTATTCCTTCCTGGTTGCCATTTCTTCCCCAACCTCCCCGGAGTTTCAGGTCGTTTATTACCGTCACTTTTTTCATAAATGGTTCGGCTGAAATACGCCAGCCTGCAGAAAATGCTGGCATAAGTCCCCAGGGGTTAGCCAGTTTGGATGAACCATCATATCGCAGACTAGCTGTAAAGTAATATTTGCTATGGTAATCGTATGTAGCTCTGCCAAAGAAAGAAGCCAGGGCCCATTCATTTGTACCGGTTGATCCCCTCACCGTGTTGGCGGCATTCAGGGTTGTAACGGAGACATCCGCGGGAAAATCATTGCCCCAAATATAAGAATCGTTATTTTTATATTTTTGGATACTGGCGCCTGCGAGAGCAGTAATTTTATGATTACCGAAGGACTTTGCATAGTCCAATGTATTTTCCCACAGCCAGGTCAGGCTGTTCGATTTGTCGGATTGGCCGATTCCGTTTTGCTGACGGCCATAATTGGTACGAACCGGATCAAGATAGTAATCCCACTGGTGATTTTGAAAATCGATTCCAAAATTTGTTTTAAAGGTGAGTCCCTTGATGATAGTAGCCGCTGCATTCAGATTGCCGAAAAGACGGAAATCCTCGGCTTTTTGTGAGGGCCCTTCCATATAAGCGACCGGGTTTTCCCACGAGGGTTGAAAAGGATTCGGATCAAACCAGCCGCTTCCGTCATTTTTGTAAACATTTAGAAAAGGAGGAGTGTTTAGGGCGCTC
>JALNZC010000073.1 GCA_023229525.1 Bacteroidales bacterium | reverse complement strand
GCTTGCTACAGTGGTAGCCGTTCAGGAAGCCAGGGAAAATGTTGACTTCATGCCCTTAAGCGTGGAATACCGTGAAAAATATGCTGCTGCTGGTCGTTTTCCCGGAGGATTTTTTAAACGCGAAGCCCGGCCATCGGACTATGAAGTACTTATTTCCCGTCTTGTTGACCGTGCCCTGCGCCCACTTTTTCCAGATGATTTCCATGCCGAAGTTCAAGTCATTGTCACCCTCATATCAGCTGATAAAAATGTTTTACCCGATGCCCTGGCCTGCCTGGCTGCTTCTTCAGCCCTTGCTGTCAGCGATATCCCTTTCCGGGGCCCGATCTCGGAAGTGAGAATTGGTCGGATCAATGGACAATTTGTGGTGAATCCTACCATAGTTGCAATGGCCGAATCGGACATTGACATCATGGTCGCCGCCTCATCCGAAAATATTGTGATGGTCGAAGGTGAAATGAAAGAAGTCTCGGAAGACGACATGGTTGAAGCCATCCGGATTGCCCATGACGCCATTAAAGATCAATGCAGGATACAATTGGAATTGGCATCGATGGTTGAAAAATCTAAGGTCAAGCGTAGTTATTCCCACGAAACCAACGATCCTGAATTCAAAGAAAATCTTAAAGAGGCAACTTATAAGAAGGTCTATGAGATGGCCCAAAGTGGTGTTGCCAACAAGCATGATCGGAAAAAAATCCTGGATAAGATTTGTGAAGAATTTGCCGCATCATTGACTGATGAAGAAAAGGAAGAAAAGAGTGCGATGATCGCGCGTTATTTTCACGACGTTGAAAAAGAGGCCATCCGGAATGCCACCCTTGATAACCACCGTCGAGTCGATGGACGAATGCCGGACGAGATCCGACCTATCTGGTCAGAGGTAGACTACCTTCCCGCTGCCCACGGTTCGGCGATTTTTACACGTGGTGAAACACAATCACTCACAACGGTTACCCTTGGAACCAAGCTCGATGCCCAGGTAATAGATGGCGCCGTCATTGAAGAAAAGGTTAATTTTATTTTACATTATAACTTTCCATCCTTTGCCACCGGTGAGGTGAAACCCATACGGAGTACCGGGCGACGTGAAATCGGACATGGAAACCTTGCGTTGCGGGCATTAAAAAACATGATACCTCAGGGACCCGACAACCTTTACACCATACGTGTCGTTTCCGATATCCTCGAATCAAACGGCTCTTCATCCATGGCTACGGTTTGTGCCGGTACCATGGCATTAATGGATGCCGGTGTGAAACTCGTTAAACCCGTTAGCGGAATTGCAATGGGATTAATCACCGACAGCAAGCGTTATGTCGTATTATCTGATATTCTTGGTGATGAAGATCATCTGGGCGACATGGACTTTAAAGTTTGTGGCACCCGCGACGGGATCACCGCCTGCCAGATGGACATCAAAGTCGATGGTCTTTCCTACGACATTCTTAAAGAAGCACTTGCTCAGGCCCGACGCGGCCGCATGCACATCCTCGATGAAATGGAAAAAACCATTACTGCTCCACGGGAAGATTACAAATCTTTTGTACCACGAATCACCCAGATCAAAGTACCCAAGGAGTTTATCGGTGCCATCATCGGTCCCGGCGGTAAAGTGATCCAGGAGATGCAACGGGAAACAGGAACCACTATCGTCATCGAAGAGGTCGGTGAATTCGGCATTGTGGATATCGTAGCTGATAACCTGGAAGCCCGGGATAAAGTGATCGAAAAGATCAAGCGCATTGCGTCCGTCCCTGAAGTTGGTGAAATTTATCGGGGCAAAGTCAAGAATATCCAGTCGTTTGGCGCTTTCGTGGAAATTCTGCCGAACCAGGATGGGCTGCTGCACATATCCGAGATAGAATGGAAACGTCTGGAAAAAGTTGAAGATGCTCTGAAAGTAGGCGATGAAGTTGAAGTTAAATTAATTGAAGTCGATCCGAAGACCGGAAAACTGAAACTCTCCCGCAAAGCACTTTTACCAAAGCCGGAAGGTTATGTTGAACGGAGCGCTGAGCATCGTACGGAAAACCGGCCTGATCGTAATAATGACAGGGGAAATGACCGTGATCGAGACCGCAACCGTGGAGGTGATCGTCGCGGGCCAAGAAGGTAATGTGAATGTAACCTTAACCTTATTTTTACGTAAAACGATCCGCAAGGTCACAAAAATTGCATTCGCATGAGGCAGTTAAAAATTACAAAACAGGTTACCAATCGCGAAACCGCTTCGCTGGATAAATACCTGCAGGAAATAGGTAAGGTTGAACTTATCACTGCCGATGAAGAGGTAGCTCTTGCCCAACGTATCAAACAAGGCGATATGGCAGCTTTGGAAAAGCTCACCAAAGCCAACCTGCGATTCGTGGTATCAGTTTCCAAACAGTATCAAAACCAGGGTCTTAGTCTGCCAGATTTAATTAATGAAGGAAATCTGGGTTTAATTAAAGCAGCCCAGCGTTTCGACGAAACCCGGGGATTTAAATTTATCTCTTACGCAGTATGGTGGATCCGGCAATCCATCCTCCAGGCCTTGGCCGAACAATCGCGTATTGTGCGTCTTCCCCTGAATAAAATCGGATCGATAAACAAGATCAATAAAGCATATGCTCAGCTTGAGCAAAAATATGAGCGTGAACCAAATGCTGGCGAAATTGCCAATCTGCTTGAAGTCTCCGAAAACGAGGTCAAGGAATCCATGCGAAACTCCGGTCGCCATGTTTCCATGGATGCCCCGCTGATCCAGGACGAAGACAATACCATGTATGATGTCCTGCGAAGTGAAGAAAATACCACGCCCGACAACGGATTATTATATGAATCTTTGAAACGGGAAATCGAACGGGCAGTTTCAACACTGACGCAACGGGAAGCCGATGTGATTCGCCTCTATTTTGGTCTGAATGGCAGTCATCCCATGACCCTGGAAGAAATTGGCGAAAAATTTGATCTTACCCGTGAAAGAGTGCGACAAATCAAAGAAAAAGCGATCAGACGATTGAAACATACTTCACGTAGCAAAATTTTGAAAACATATCTCGGATAAACGACTGGCGAAATGGTGAAATGGTGAAATGGTGAGATGGTGAGATGGTAAGATCGTGAGGTGGTGAAATTGTAAATCGTAAATCGTAAATCGTTTTATCAGGTATGTCCCATTTAGTAGCGCCTTCACTCCTCTCAGCCAATTTCCTGAACTTGGGAGAAGATATCGAGATGCTTAACCGCAGTGAAGCCGATTGGATTCACTTGGATATAATGGACGGTGTTTTTGTACCCAATATCTCTTTTGGATTTCCTGTAATAGAAAAGATCGCCCTGAAAGCGCGCAAACCGCTGGATGTACACCTGATGATTATTGATCCGGACCGTTATATCGATCGTTTCCGCGAAAACAAGGCAGAAATTATTACCGTCCACAGTGAAACATGCCCACACCTGCACCGGACCATTGATTTCATTAAAAAATCTGGGGCCAAAGCAGGAGTAGCACTCAATCCCCATTCACCGGTTGCATTGCTGACCAACATTATCAGGGATCTTGATCTGGTCCTTTTGATGTCGGTTAACCCTGGATTCGGTGGGCAAAAATTCATCGGAGAGACTTACGAGAAAATCCTGGAGTTAGAAGAACTTATAGCACGAAAGAATACCAAAACGCTGGTGGAAGTGGACGGTGGTGTGGATCTGACAAATGCCTCAAGATTAATTGAAAACGGTGCCAATGTGCTTGTTACGGGGAATGCGGTTTTTACTTCTCCTTCCCCCATAGAGACCATTCATCGCCTGAAGAATCTGCAATAATCCCTCTGAGATTTTAGCTTTTTTTTTTACTTTTACCAAAAAATCACCCTTTCAATGGATTTTAAGGGAGCGAAGGATTATATCCTTACCCGCCTGCAGAATGAGTTGACGCCTTCACTCTGTTATCATAGTATTGAGCATACAAAAGATGTTCTGGAAGCATCACATCACTTTGCAACGCTGGAAAAGTTAAATGAACACAGTCAGGCGCTACTGGCAACAGCTGCGCTTTACCATGATTCAGGCATTATCGTTCAATACAGGGACCACGAAGCAGTTTCTGTTTCACTGGCACGCGAAATTTTACCCCAGTTCGGGTATTTGCATGAAGAAATTGAAGAGGTTGCTGATTTAATAATGATGACCAGACTACCACAACAGGCCATTTCACTCCCTGAACAAATCCTTTGCGATGCCGATCTGGATTATCTGGGTCGAGATGATTTTTTCATTCATTCATTCCAGTTACAATTGGAATGGAAAAACGCAGGGATACTGGAAACCAATCTGGAGGAATGGCTTGAACTCCAGGTAAAGTTCCTTTCGGAACACCGGTATTTTACTCATTCCGCCAATTCTTTAAGAAAAGAGAAAAAATTGTATAACCTTGATCAGATTCGAAGAATTTTAAAAAGTAAATCATAAATCCATTTCCTATGTCACAGACAAATCAGAAAAAAAAGTATAACAATATTATTTTAATCCCCACGGATTTCTCAGAAGTATGTGGTAACGCAATTTCCCATGGGGTTAAACTCGCCCGGTTCCTCGGCTACAAGGTCTGCATACTGCATGTCATCAACAATGAAACTAAAGCTGCGCTAAAGAAGAAGAATGTCGGAGTCGATTATGTGGATTGGCGATTAAAAGAGTATAAAAAATACTATGAAAAAAAATACGGGATAGTGGTTGAAACGATGGCTGTGGAAGGGAGTATTTTTAGCACCATCACTGAAGTTATCGAATTGAAAAAAGCAAACCTGATGATCCTGGGCACGCATGGTAAAAAAGGGCTCCAGCATGTTTTTGGGAGTTATGCACTAAAAGTCGTCGGGGAATCTCCTGTACCGGTTGTGGTCGTTCAAAAAAGGTCATTCAGAGATGGGTATCAGAAAATCGTATTCCCGGTCAGCAATGATCTTGAACCCCGCCAAGCAGTTCAATGGGCAAAATTAATGGCAAAACTGTTTCAATCTGAAATTCACCTTTTCCTGTCACGCGAAAAGGATTCCAGCCTGAATAACCGGATACAGATCATGACCAAACAGATCACCGACATTTTTGATGAGGAGAAGATCCCCTATTCAATCACTTTTGCTGAAACACCCGGACATTTCGCCGAACAGGTAATCTCTCACAGTGTATTTAATCATTCGGATCTGATATTGATGATCACCAGACCCAATGTCGATATTCCAGGATTCAGTCTTTCGGCTTGGAGTGAGCGCCTGATGTTCAACGATGCACAAATCCCGGTCATGTGTATCAATCCCGTTGATTATGGATATTATTACTACGAATGGGCCATGCTTACCTGATTCAACCGGTAAGAGGACATTTATAAAAAAGAATAAATCTGGGTTGGCATGATGGTTAAAGGAATACGAAAATATTGGGAAGAACAACCACTGACGGTTGTCATGGTACTGGCTGTGTTTTTCAGGCTCCTTGCTGTCATATTTGCCAAAGGATGGGGCATGTTTGACGATCATTTTATCGTCATCGAATCTTCGGGATCATGGGCTGCCGGATATGATTATAATGACTGGCTTCCAGGTAGCAAGCTTAATGCCGGACCAACAGGTCATAATTTTTTTTATCCCGGGTTACATTTTCTATTGTTTACAGTCCTGAACTGGCTGGGGATTTCAGATCCGCAGGGAAAAATGTACGTGGTACGTCTGATCCACGCAGCGTTTTCGCTGATCACCGTCTATTTCGGTTACCGGATCGCTGAGACGGTTGGAGGGAAAAAATCAGCACGTTTGGCAGGCATTCTCCTGGCAGTTTTCTGGTTCCTGCCGTGGATGAGTGTCCGGAACCTTGTGGAAATGGTCTGTATCCCCTTTTTAATACTCGGATATTGGATGATTATCCGTAAAAAAGCCAAAGAAATTCTGTTTCTTTCCTGGTTCCTGGCGGGATTGTTTTTCGGTCTTGCTTTTAATATCCGTCCACAAACTGTTTTTTTCCCTTTCGGCATCGGATTAATCATCCTTTTTCAAAAAAAGTGGAAAGAATTGATCGCTCTCACACTGGGAAGCGTTCTGTGTGTCACAATAATTCAAGGGGGAATTGATTTTGTCATCTGGGGGCACCCTTTTGCAGAATTGCTTGCATATACGAAAGGTTGTTTCACTGAACGCAACGACTATATCTCACTCCCATGGTACAACTATTTTCTGACTATCTCCGGGCTGCTTATCCCACCGGTTAGCCTCTTTCTGCTATTCGGGTTCATCCGGACATGGAAAAAGTATCTGATCGTTTTCCTGCCTGTATTACTCTTTTTCATCTTCCATTCTTATTTCCCCAATAAACAGGAACGGTTCATTCTTCCGATGATTCCTTTTTTAATTATATTCGGATCCATCGGTTGGCACGAATTCGCAGAAAAATCAGTGTATTGGGCCAGAAATAGAAAGTTTATGTTGATCTGTTGGTCTTTTTTCTGGGTTATAAACACTGTTTTATTGTTGGCATTCTCGGTTACCTATTCAAAAAAAGCACGTGTTGAATCGATGACATATCTTTCGAAATATCCTAATATTAAGGCATTTACGGTGATTGACGAACACAACGAACCAGAACTTATGCCCAGGTTTTATATGAATCAGTGGCCGGGTTGTTACAGTGATCGCAGTCATGACCCCGGTATCGATTCAATTTTGTACCTCGCGACCAGACCGGAATCCATTCCCCCCAGCTTTATTTTATTTACCAGTGAACAAAATGTCCGTCCCATGGTTGAAAAAGCAAGGAAATTCTTCCCGTATCTTGTTTATGAAACCACGATTAACACCGGAAATATGGATCAATTCATTCATTGGCTTAATCCGGTAAATAAAAATCGACGGATATTCATATACAGGAATGCTGCCATAATCCCGCATAAAATGGAGTAAACATGAAGGGTAAAATGATCAATATTGCTCAACCATCATTTCTTGGAAACGAAAAAAAGTACGTGCTGGATACGCTTGAAAGTGGCTGGATAAGTTCCATCGGAAAGTATATTGAATGCTTTGAGAAGGCATTTGCAGAATATCACGGTGTAAAACATGCGATCGCAACCCACAATGGTACTATTGCTCTGCACCTCGCACTGGCAGCTGCCGGAATAAAAAAAGAAGATGAGGTTATTGTCCCGGATCTGACGTTTATCGCTACTGCCAACAGCGTCCGTTATTGCAATGCCATTCCTGTTCTGACAGATGTTGAACTGGATGACTGGAATATCAGTCCCGCAGATTTTCGAAAAAAAATTACTGCAAGAACCAAAGCAATTATCCCTGTTCATCTCTATGGAAATCCGGGCCGGATCCGTGAGATTATGGAGGTTGCCCGAGCCCATCAACTGATCGTGATTGAAGATTGCGCGGAAGCACTTGGAGCGAAATATAATGGTAACAACACGGGGACCTTTGGTGATATCGGATGTTTCAGTTTTTTCGGCAACAAGATAATCACCACCGGCGAAGGGGGAATGTGCATCACCAATAACGATGAATTGGCTGAACGCATGCGGATACTCAGAGATCATGGAATGAACAGGTGCAGGAAGTACTGGTACGATCACCTCGGTTTCAACTATCGCATGACCAATATGCAGGCGGCTGTTGGATTGGCCCAGCTGGAACAACTGAACGATTTCCTGGAAATACGCGATCATATCTACAATAGATACATGAACCGGTTCCGCAGTTCTCCTGAGATAATCCTGCAATCGGTTCACGAACAAAGGAACGTCAACTGGATATTTACTTTGAGGATTAAAGATATTACCCTTACCGGGCGGAATGCCTTAATGGAAGACCTAAAGCTAAAGGAAATTGATTCACGACCTGTTTTCTATCCCATACATCAAATGCCATTTTATCAACATTCAGACTTTATCAGGGGTGAATTCCCCAACAGTACTACCATTTCTCAGGAAGGAATCAGCTTACCTACCTATATCGGACTTCAGGATAAGGAAATTGATTATGTTGCTGATGCTGTTTTTGAGTCCGTTCAAAAAAATGCTTCATGAAAGTATCCGTTATACTTCCGACCTATAATGAAATAGATTCCATCAATCACCTGATCCGGGAAATTCTACAAATTCTTGAACCGGAAAATTATGAATTCGAAATTATCATTGTCGATGATATGAGCCCGGATGGCACATATCAGGAAATAGTCCGTGAATTCTCCGGTAATTCCAGGGTCATACCTTTTCTGCGAAAAGATGAAAAAGGACTCGCGACTGCAATCTGGCATGGCATAAGCAATTCAAAAGGGGAAAAAGTGGTGGTTATGGATACCGATTTTAATCACCCTTCCGGCTTGATTCCCCTTTTGGTGAAGATCACAGACTTTTTTGACATCGCCGTCGGTTCCAGGTACGTGATTGGTGGAGGAATGGAAACCTCACGTTTTCGATTCATGGGAAGTAAACTGTTCAACAAATTCATACATTATTTGTTGGGTGTCAGAACGACTGATAACCTGAGCGGTTTCTTTGCATTCAACAAAAAAATCCTGGATGGTATTGATGCAAATTCTATTTTTTACGGTTATGGCGACTATTTTATCCGGTTTCTCTACGTGATGCAGAAACAGAAAAGACTTATCCTTGAAGTGCCTGTCGTGTACAAGGACAGGAAGGGTGGTTTGTCAAAAACCAATCTGAAAAATGAGCTTTTCCATTATACCGGAACTGTTCTTAAAATCAGATTTGGGATGTGGAAAAAAGTGAATTCCCAATGAATGTAGAAGAAGCAAAGCAAAGAATAACCGCTCTTTCGGAAGAAATCCGGAAGCATAATTACAGTTATTACGTCCTCTCACGTCCCGTTGTAAGCGATTACGATTTTGATATACTACTTCAGGAACTCATCCGACTGGAGCAACAATTTCCGGAGTTAATTGAGAAGGACTCTCCTTCACAGCAGGTTGGGGGTGAAATCACCAAAGAATTCCGTCAGGTAATCCACAGATATCCGATGCTTTCCCTTGGGAATACCTACTCTGAGAATGAAATACGTGATTTTGAGACGCGGGTTCACCGGATCGTCGGTGAACAGGTCGGTTATGTTTGTGAATTGAAATTTGACGGAGTTGCCATTGGAATAACTTACCGGGACGGAAGAATGGCCTATGCCGTGACCCGTGGAGATGGCATTCAGGGCGATGACGTCACTGCAAACATAAAAACGATTAAAAGTATCCCGCTTAAACTCCAGGGTTCTGATTACCCAGATGAATTTGAGATCCGCGGAGAGATTATTTTACCCCATTCAAGTTTTGAAAAAATCAATCTTCAGCGGCAGGAAGATGGCGAAGAACCATTTGCCAATCCCCGTAACGCAGCTTCCGGAAGCATAAAAATGCAGGATTCAGCTGAAGTGGCCAAAAGACATCTCGATTGCTTTTTCTATTATATCCTGGGCGAAAATACATCCTTCAATTCCCATTATGAAGGCATGATGAAAGCCAGATCATGGGGATTTAAAATCTCAGAACATACCATCCGCTGCAATACCATTGAAGATATTTTCGATTATTTGAAAACGGCTGAAAAATTACGGAATGACCTGCCATTTGATATTGATGGCGTTGTCATTAAAGTAAATTCAATCAGTCAGCAGGAAATGCTTGGATTTACTGCCAAATCCCCGCGATGGGCCATTGCTTATAAATTCAAAGCTGAACAGGCAACTTCGCGACTATTGTCGGTTGATTTTCAGGTTGGACGTACCGGTGCAGTGACTCCGGTCGCCAACCTTCAACCCGTTTTGCTGGCCGGAACCATTGTTAAACGCGCCACCCTTCACAACGCCGATGTTGTTGCTGCTCTCGACGTACGCATCGGTGATGTGGTCTTTGTTGAAAAGGGAGGAGAAATCATTCCAAAAATCGCAGGTGTGGAGAAAGATCTGCGAAAACCCGATTCAAAACCACTCGTTTTTGCCAAGACTTGTCCAGAATGCGGATCAACATTGAAGAGGAACGAAGGTGAATCTGCATGGTATTGCCCCAACGAAGCAGGTTGTCCACCTCAGATCAAGGGGAAACTCGAACATTTCATCTCCCGAAGAGCCATGAACATCGACAGTCTCGGGGAAGGAAAGGTTGAGTTGTTGTATGACAAAGGTCTTATTCATAATGCTGCTGATCTCTATGATCTGACTTTCGACCAATTGATCGGGCTCGAAAAAATTTACCCTGCCACGGATGAAAAGAAGACCAGGACTGTCAGCTTTCGTGAGAAAACAGTAAACAATATACTGACAGGGATTGAGATGTCGAAACAGGTTCCCTTTGACCGTGTGCTCTATGCTGTAGGAATACGATTCGTTGGGGAAACCGTGGCCCGGAAACTGGCCTTGCATTTTTTATCCATGGATAACCTTCGTAATGCTGACCTCACGAGTCTGACGGATGTCGGGGAAATTGGAGATAAAATAGCCGGTAGTATCCTTAATTTTTTCTCTGACCCAAAAGCTACCGCACTCATTGACCGCTTAAAGCTGGCTGGGATCAATTTTGAAATGAATCCGGCGCTGAACCCAAGGAAGAGTTATAAACTCAATGGACTTACATTTGTTATCACCGGTGTTTTTGAAAAATATTCCAGGGATGGTCTAAAAAAGATCATTGAAGAAAATGGAGGTAAAAATGTCGGCAGTATTTCAGCTAAAACCAGTTACGTTCTTGCTGGTTCCGACATGGGACCTGAAAAACGAAAAAAGGCCGCGAAATTAAAGATTCCAATTATTTCTGAAGATGATTTTCTCCGAATGCTGAATATGGAATAAACAAAGTCGTGGAGAATACCCTTATATATTTTCTCTAAAGTTGAATCGGCATTGTAGGAAGGCAAAACAACAGTATTGAATTTCCCTTTTATCATGGTCGGTATGATCATCAAGTCTGCTAATATATTTAATATTCGTGATACGGGAACCAGCCTTTCGACAATTTAAGGTGAAAACCAAATGAAGGTATAATGTAAAAAGACCGGCTACCCCAATGAATAGGACAACCGGTTCTCCAACAGTACTTCCGTTTATTCTGATTTTCTAATCGAGCCGGCTCCTGAGACGCTCTGATCTACTTCGGATGGTGAGCCCTTATACCGGACACTTCCGGCTCCTGAAATTTCGGCTCTGATTTTTTTGGAAACGTTGACTTGGGCATTGCCGGCACCACTGATCTGCAAGTCGTAATTTTCTGCAAAAAGATCATAAGCAAAAATATCGGAGGCCCCTGAAAGATCCATTCCGACATCGACCGCCGTTCCGGAGAATTTAAATTTACTGGCTCCGCTGCAATCCAGCTTTAATTTCTGGACGGCAATATCCATTTTTGAGTCAGATGCGCCACTGGCATCAACGCTGAGTTCAGGGACGGTGATCCGGCTCGTCGTTTCCAGATCTACTGCGCCACTTACTTCTATGTTTTTCAGCTCTTTTACGGTGATATAGGCCTTTAGAACTGTGGCATGATGAATGGGTTTATGAATCTCAATTCTGAGCGTTCCACCAACAACATCTGTGCGGATAAGTGGAAGGATATTGTCATCGGCTTCAAGAATAACCTCTTCGGTTGATCCCTGCTTGAGATAAACATCAAAAGCGCCTGAAATATCAATACCGTTGAAAGAAGGAACCGACCGTGTTTCCTTAATAACCTTGCCGTCACCTTTTATACCTCCGATGTAATGACATCCTGCAAACAAACTTGTCATGCCCAGGAAAAGAAAGGCAAACATAATCACTGGAAAAAATTTTGTTTTCATGAAATTTGCGTTTTAAAGATTTGACAATAAAAAAAACTTTTGGTTACAGAAAAAATTCAAAAACATTAATCAATTATTTAACCTATTTAAAATAATTTCGCTACCTCGCTATTTCGCTACCTCGCTACCTCGCTATTTCGCTACCTCGCTACCTCGCTATTTCGCTACCTCGCCACCTCG
>JALNZC010000072.1 GCA_023229525.1 Bacteroidales bacterium | reverse complement strand
ATGCGGTTCAAACCCATCACCGTGGGTATCATCGCCGGATTCAGACCCAATTATTCCGACTATGGTTTTAATGTCAACCTTTTTCAAGCCGGAGGTTACCTCTATAACCAATTTGCCGGGAAAAATGGTGACATGCAGACCACCCTTGCCTTTGTCCAGCAGATGAATTCGTGGAAGACCGACCGCAGGTTTGCCTACCTGCAACACGTCAATTCACTGGTCAAAAACCTGACCTTTTTCGGATCCGTTGAACTGGACCTGTACCGGTTGAACTTTAACCCGCAGGACAGTACCTATACCCCCAGCAACAACCCCAGGCTGACAAATCTTTATCTGTCGATGAATTACCGGGTGATAAGACAGCTCACGTTATGCTTTTCATACAGCGCCCTGCAGAATATTATATATTACGAGACCTATAAAAGCTATCTCGATAAGCTTCTTGATCCGGCAACATTGCAGGGATATATGTTCCAGATCATTTGCCGTCCCGTGAATAAATTAGCTGTCGGTATTACCACTTCCTACCGGTTTGAAAAGAACGATCCAAAGGATACAAAAAACCTCTATGGTTATATCACATATAGTCAGATCCCGGGGATCAATGTCTCTGCAACCGCTTCCGTCACTTTGCTGGAGACCAGCTATATTGGCGGAAACATTTATATCTGGGGCTCAATTACCGGTATGTGAATTACCGTTATTACGGCTTTGAGACCACCTCCCTTCCACAGAATGTCGGCGAATTTAATCTCACCTGGAGGATCTACAAGAGGATCTCCTTATCGCTCTATTATGAAGGGACTTTTGAGAATACAAATCAGTACAACCGGATCTATGCCCAGCTACACCTGGGATTTTAATCATTATTCCACCATAAGATCAATCGTATCCGGCGACAAATCAATGGAACATGGAAGAAAACCTGCCGGGTCTCCGTCAAATTCTACACTGACCTTACTTCCCGGAGATTGTATTTCCACATTCCGGCTATATTTTAATTCCAGGATTTCAGGTGAAGTGATTATTCCTGTATAGACCTGGTAAAGCAAACGGGGCAGAGATTTCATGGTAATATTTTTTGCTGTTAACAGGTAAAAACGGTCGTCGTCATCAGATATTCCAACAGGTACTTTAATCCCGGATGCAATATATTTTGTCCTTCCTGCAGAAATATTAAGGACTCCTGGCATTTCAACCGCCACACCATCCATAAAAACAATCATCTTTCGTGATCTTGTGGTTGCAAGGTTCCAAAGAACGGCGATCAGGGTACCGGCAAAATCACCGGTATATCTCCGTATTTTATTAGAGACTGCTGCTACTTCTGCACCCAACCCGATATTCGAACAGCAAGCAAAGATCCGGGTCTCGGTGATCTCAAGATTTGTTGTATTCCGGAATTTAATTCTTCCCATACGTATCCGGCGGTTCCGTGGTTCAATGAATAGACTGATGGCTTTTTTTTCATCCAGGGGAATGCCATAGCTTTTACAGAAATCGGGGCTCGTACCGGTGTATATCACCCCGAAGCGGGCTCCGGAGAAGCGATTCCCGTTCTCATCATAAAATCCGTTGATGGTTGCGTTGATGGTGCCATCGCCACCAATGGCTATAATGATGCCATATCCTTTCCGGTTAGCATACTCCGATTCCGTCCTGATTGACTCATACGAGGAGACGAAGACATAATCAAAATCCCCGATTGTTTTCCTGAATTCTTCCAGTATTTTCCAGAACCGTTTCCGGCTTCTTTCATTTCTCGACCGCGGATTGATGATGAGAAAATAATTCATACCACAACCTTCGCTATTTTATGAAAGATCCCGACGGCCCGGTCAATCGATTCCGGTTTCAGGTTGGCTCCTCCGATCAAACGGATCCTCCCCTCCTTTTCAGGCACGGAAGGATAAATAAACGGAGTTCCCAGGATCCCGTTTTCATACATCTGCTTTGACAGCTGCAAGGTTTCAACCGGATCACCCGTGCATAATGAAACGATGGGCGTCTCGGTTACCGTCAGTTGGTAACCGGATGTTTGCAGTCCCCTGGAAAGCATTCGCGTGTATTTCCAAAATCTTGCAGAGATCTCGGGGAATTCCAAATCGATGATCTCAAGCACCCGGAGTAATGCCTGCAATGCAGCTGGCAGGAGGGCAGTTGAATACAACAGGTGGGAAACAGAATACCGGAGATAATCCATCAGCTGTTTTTTCCCTCCGATCATCCCTCCAGCCGTTGCCAGCGCCTTTCCCAGCGATGCGGTGTAAATTCCCTGGAAATCCCGGATGCCAGAATGTTCCAGGATTCCTCTTCCGGTCTGCCCGATGACACCGATCCCATGGGAATCGTCCACAACGGGAATGGCACCATGGCGCATACACAATTCATTGATCTCACGGAATGGTGAAATGCTCCCCTCGGTTGAAAAGACCGATTCGGTTACTACAAAGACCTGGTTAAAGCGGGATGACCGTTTCAAAATTTCTTCCAGATGGTCCAGGTCGTTGTGCCTGAACGGACGATAGTTACATCCTGCGGTTTTTATCCCTTCGACCAGGGATGAGTGAGCAAAACGGTCAACCAGGATAAGGTCGCCTGAATGGGCGATCGCTTGGAAGAGACCATTATTTGCCTGGTAACACGATGGAAAAATCAGTGTTTCCTCAAGACCGGAAAAAACGGAAAGTGCTTTCTCTGCATTGCTGAAAAGCTCGCTGTAACCTGCCGCTACAGGTGTTGAACACATGGATACACCATATTTTCTCAGGCCGTTTATAGCAGCATCCACCACTCTCTGATCATTTGCTAATCCCAGGTAGTTGTTCGATGCCAGGTTGATGAATTCCTTCCCGTCGATCATCAACGGGTCATCAAGAGCGGACTGGATCAAAGGATAGTACGGATTAAAGCCCGCCAGGCGGGCTACCCCGTCATTCAACCGGTGCGTCTCATAAAAGTTCCTGATATCCATAGATTTAAACATTAGCCGTTTGATAAACCGAGACCTTCATTTCCAGCATATTCACCAAATCCTGTACTACTTTCAGGTTTTTAATCTCGTCGGGATCAATGGTTATGTGAAAATAGTCTTCCAGTTCACACCCGATCATCATGGTGTCGAAAGAATCGATATTCAGGTCGTCCCGGAGACGATCCTGGGGCTTTATTTCAATCGATTGAGTCATGTTCCGATTGATAATGGAAGTCACTTCATTGAACAGTTCCATAATTTTTTGTTTTAGAATTTATAACATTTAGTAGGTTCACCGGAATCACACATCACTGCACAATAGTTACAATTCTTGCATAATGATTGGTAATTCCAGTCGTTTTTCATTTTTAACACAATATCAGGTTCCGCCACAAACGGACGGGAGAGAGAGACCATATCAGCTTTACCTGAGGAAAGCGCTTGTTCGATCTCCACCGGATTCCGGAATCCACCAACGACTATCACAGGTATGTCGGTCAGTGTCTTGGCAAGCGCGGCATATTGCAGATTGTACCCATGTGAAAAAGGAAGTGTACGTTTTCGGAACCATAGATCAATGATTGCTTTGTTGAGTAATTTCCTGACCGGGTTATGGGTTTTGAAAAAGGGATTCTTTGCCAGGATCAGGTTGACCGGCATCTCCCCACGGAAAATATTAAATGGATTATCCATGGTTCCATAGCTGATTTCGATTGCATCCACCTGGATTCGATTGAGAATGCGGATGAGCGAAGTGAACCGGTCAATGTTAAAATGTTTCTCATCACCGATACCTCCACTTACCTTGACAAAAACAGGGTAATCACTTCCGCATCGTTTTCTTACAGAACGGATGATCCCTTCCAGGAATGCACTTCCGATCCCTGTTTCAGGATCAATTCCGAATTCATCTTTCCGGTTATTGTTACCGGGAAGCAGGAACTGATGCACCAGATATCCATGTGCTGCATGTATCTGAACGCCGTCGAATCCTGCCTCCCTTGCGTATGAAACAGCATCCGTAAATTTATTGATCACACCATATATTTCCCGGGTTTGATACGGTACAGTTTTTTCCCGAAAATAAACAGAGCGTTTTGAAGAAGCTCCTTTCACAGGTAAACCGGTAACATGGCCGATGGTCTGACGTCCGGTATGTGCAATCTGGAGAATTACCGGGCATCCATACCGGTGAATCCTGTCTGTCAATTTCCTGAAAAAAGGTATTTTATCCGGGGCATCGATTCCTGCCTGTGCGGATTGCATTGCTCTACCTTCCTTTGATACATAGGCAAATCCTGTTATAATACCCCCAACATCCGCTTTGGCAAGAGTTTCATAGGAAGCATAATATCTTGCCGTCGGGAATCCCTTTTCATCACACATCCCTTCATAAGTTGCTGACCGGATTATCCTGTTTCTGAATGTTATTCCTGCAATATTAACCGACTGGAAGATTTTCATGGATCAGGCTTTAATGTTTGTATGAAGATTGAACAAAAAGCCGACAAAAACATAGGATACCAGGAAAAGCACCATCCCGAGCGTTGGATTGAACAGGGCAATGATGGTGGTCTGGCCGCAGGTACAAGCCCTGAAATTGGTAACGAGTGAATAATAAGTCATCTCCCCTTTGGGGTTCTTGTAATAGAGGTATCCTGTCCATATCTGAAGGAAAACAGTCAGTATCCCCAGGATGACAAAGGTATTGTTCAGCTTGATCTCGAAAGATCCAAACGCATAATACCCGATAATAAAGAGGATTGAGGGCAGGAAAGAAGCAGCAATGGATATATACCGGTTCTTTTCAATCCCAAACGTAACTATGATGGTTTTTTTTCCGGCCGCCAGATCTCCGGTAAAATCCTTGAAATAGGTATAGTAGGTCATTAACCCGTTCATCACGGCAATAAAAAATAAGGCGCTGAACCTGCTTTTCGTCATCCAGATTTCCATCGGGCCGGAAGCATAAAAGCCGAAAAGGCCGCACATGCTGATCATCAGACCAAAGACGATGTTTCCCCAGATTCCATATCCTTTTGCATACTCATACAGAACATTTAATAAGACACCGGCAGCCAGGGGAATAACAGCAATGGGTTGAAGAAAGATCCAGGTGACCATGAAACTCAGCGCCAGCAATGATATGGATAGAGCCAATGCACGTCCCGGATCAAGTTTACCGGAAACCATGGGCCGTTCGGGGGCATTGATCCGGTCCTCCTTTCTTCCGAGGTAATCATTGATGATCTGGTTGATACCCCAGGCGAGAAAAAGTAATACCAGGATAACCAGCATTTTCTCAGGTGGGGTCGGGATTTCAATGGTCTTGGCAATATTGGATGTTCCCCGGGGACCACTCGAATGTGCAACGAATTGGTAAAAAGAAACGCCAATCCATCCTGCAATGCCGGTAACAAACGAATAATAGAGCCTCATCGATTTGATATACGCTTTAAGGAAGACCAATAAGGGAACTCTTTGAATTAATTCTGCTACCATAGATTATTAAATTTTAACAACTCGTTCATAAAATTCGGAGGTATTTCCCCGTTCCATTCTCGAGATTATCTTCATTGACAAATCTTGTGACAAGGGTAGGGAAGAAAGATGATTCTCACTGTATAAGGCGGCTATTGCTGAGGAATATTTCTCACATAACCAACAGTCTCCAGGAGTTATAAATGTGGCTCTCATTCGTTCATAAATCCGTTCAAAAGGTTCCGTGGCGATATTCCCGAATGAGATATTCAAAAATTCACAGGGCTGAACATCTCCCTTGGCATTGATGTAAAACCGGTCGGTACCTCCTGCGGTACAACCGAAATGTTCCCGGTCCTCATCAATGATCATAGGAGCTATTGCAGGGTATTTTTTAAATGCCTTCAGGTTGTTGTAAGCCAGCAGTTTTTCCCGGATCAGGGCAAGATCCTGGTTCGTGAATGTATCAGTTCCGGATTTAAGCCATGCTCCTGCCGGTTTTGGTTTGATCATCTGGATCAGGACTGCCCCAAAGGACTTGGCTCTTTCCATCACCCTTTCGAAAGTTCCGTCATAATAATCCTCACGCGAGAGGCAGGAGTTGAACATCACGGGCACTTTTTCCCGGTGACAGGCTTCAATACCTTTTTCAAGTGTGGTCCATGCATCCCCGGAACCCATGAAGTTAATCAGATGATTCGGATCGTCTGTATGCAGTGAAAACATGATTCCTGAAAGGTTTCCGTTTCTTTTTAGGATCTTTAACCGCTCCGGGGTAATCCCGTCACCGGTAGAGTTGATCAGAATCTCAGATCTCTTGTCAATGGACATGACTAATTTCCTCAGACGTTCAAACACGAGGAAAGGTTCGCCCCCTTCGATATTAAAAAAACCCATACCCTTATTTTGAAGATATCCGGCTGTCCTGATCAGGAGATCAATGCCAACATCCTTTCCTTTATCCAGTTTCTGATAGCAATGTCTGCAATTGAACCGGCAAGCCGAAGTCACGGAGATCAGTACTGTTACTGCCGGCATCTTTTCCCTGAACGCCATGACTTTCCGGCAGGCCTGAAAAAAAGCAGGGGTCGGGAACGCAGGAACGTATAGATTGATCTTGACCCCCTTGCCAGTCTGAACATATTTGTTATCTTTCATTTTTGAAAGGAAGTACAGCAGTCGTTTTACAAAACGGATAAAATTTTTAAGTCCCAGCTCACCTTCAAAAAATACAGGTAAAAAAAAGAAAAGCGTGGTTATCTTTATCCTTATATTCATGAATTTTCTGCCCGTTCCAATGTATGTTTTCATATCCATTTGTTTTTTTTATACCATTGAACTGTCTTGTGGATCCCGGTTTCGAGGTCAACCTGGTTTTTGAACCCGATGAGTTTTTCTGCATTTGCTGTGGAAAATCCGATCGAGTCGTAAAACATATTTACCCTTGATCGCATAAGTACAGGAGGAAAATTTCGCTTCAACAGGAGAAAAAGACTTTCAAGGATCAATGCTACCGGATAGATGATCCATTTCGGGATATTCCTGGGTTTCTTCAGACCGGCTTCCCGGCAGAAAAGCCCGTAAATCGATTGCATGTTCTCTGGTTCCCTGTTACCAATGATAATCCGGTGGATACCCATCAATTGTTTTTGAAAAGTAAGATAATATGCACGGGCAAGTTCTCTTGCATAAATGACATGAAATGTGTTGGACCGGCTGCCGGGCATGAGAGGCATTCCTGACCGTGCAATTTTCAAATATTCATAAAATCCACTTTTGGATTCATTTTCACCGTAAATCCAGACAGGCTCCAACACCGTCAGGTTTATCCCGTGTTGCCCGGCAAATGCCATTGCCTGCCGTGTAGCTTCTGCCTTTGTGTCTCTGTAATTGTTCATCCCGGAGGGCAGGATACGATGGAATGCATAAGGATAATGCGACCGGAATCCAAAGGTCTCATCCTTCAGAACAGAACTGTTCTCCTCCCCGTAACTGGAAACCGACCCGGTAATGATCACGTTCCGGATGTTGTTCCGGAAGGCAGCTTTCATAACATTGAGTGTACCGGTGACATTGGTAAGATAGTAATCCGGATAGTTTCCCCAGTCAGTCACTTTCGCAGCCGTATGGATGATCCAATCCATTCCCTTGAATAGCGTCTCAAGACAGGCAAAATCGATGATTTCACCGTAAATAATCTTTACCGGTAAATCTTTGATAAAATCTGTGTTGCTTCCTTTCCTGACCAGGCAGTACACATTTTTTTCATACCTGGAAAAATAATGTGCAATATGGCTGCCAACCAGTCCCGATGCACCTGTAATCAAGATATTTTTTCCCTTATCCATAGTTTAATATTTCTCTATTTTTCCGAACATCAGCGCTGCATTATGTCCACCAAATCCATAAGAAGCTGAGATTGCCGTATGAATATCGCAGGAGGTATTTTCCATGGCCAGGTTTAAATCGTCCATGACATTGGTTGTTAATGTTTTATGAACTATCGATTGCTGAACGGATAGTGCAGTCACTGCTGCTTCGATGGCGCCACTTGTGCCTATTGAATGACCTGTAATGCTTTTGGTGGCATTAATGAGCGGTTGCTTCTCTTTTTCTCCGAATAATGACCGGATCACCTGGGCTTCTGTTTCATCGTTCAATTGTGTGGCTGTACCATGGGCATTGAAATAATCGATTTTCTTTTCATTTATCAATTCTTTCAGCATTGTACGAACCTGAATGCCTGCAGGCTCCATCTGAATAATGTTGTAGGCATCGCTGTTGGCATAATAGCCTAAAATTTCAGCATACGGGGTAACTCCCCTTTCCAAAGCATGTTCAAGGGATTCAAGTACCAGGATGCAGGCACCTCCTTCTGCAAAAAGGAACCCGCTCCTTTCCTTTGAAAATGGACGTGAGTATCCGTCATTGCTGGTTGTCAATGTTCCCAGGCTGTCAAATCCCCTCATGATGGTACCGGATTCGTCTTGCAAACATTCAACTCCACCTGCAAGTGCCATATCCGTTAATCCATGGTGGATCTTCAGGAACGCTTCTCCGATGGCAATCGTTCCTGATGCACAGGAAGCATTTATGGTATGATTAACACCTTTGATCCCGAACAGGATCGAGATCCAGGATGTTGCAGAATCCGGCATAATCATGGGGATGACCATCCGGTTGTAATGTAAGGAATGATCCAACGCATGTGCTTCATGGGCGTCAAAGCCCGCTTTCAGTGTACAGATCCCGGTTCCAAGGATGATGTCGCACTTGGTTGAATCAACCGGCAATCTTACCTTTTGTTCCTTCCATCCGATCCCGGCATCCTCAAGCGCGAGTTTTGTGGCAACAACCGCGACCCGTGTTGATTGCCCCATAACGATCCCATATTTTCCCGGAATTTGATGCTCTTCCAGTTTGACCTCGGGAAAAGGAACATAAAAGCGCGATTTGAAACGGTAATTGTTCTCAAAGTGAGGCGGGATCTCCTTGATATTGGCGCTCCCGTCAAGAAGGTTTCTCCAGAATGATTCCTTCCCGGTTCCAATAGCTGTGACAGGACCGATGCCTGTAATCACTACCCTATTTATCAACGGTTTCATTTTTCAAAGTTGTTACCAGTTTATCCAGATAGATTCCGATATCCGGAAAATCCCGGGCGCAGAAACGGAATTTTTGCAGATCAAGGGTTCTGTTCTTTTCCACCAGCAATATATCCTGAGATTCCGTGATATATCCGATTTTGTGGAAAACAAGCTTTCTTTGCCCGGCCTTCCTCAACAACACCGGTTCCATTTCCTGTGAAACCGTGAACAACAGCTCATATTCACCCGATTCACCCATAAAGAGCAACTCATCCGGTTGTCCCAGCAATCGTGTAACCGAAATCCCTTCCGGGGAATAGGGAAGATTGTTCACGACGAAACCTACCCGGTTGATCTCCGCAATGGTTTGAAGCGCTTTCAACACTCCGTCGCTGGTATCGATACAGCAATTGGCAATATTTCGGATCAGTTTTGATTCTGTTTTCCTCAAAGAAAACCGGTTGACTAAACAATTGGGAAGATGCTTCAAGGCAGGATGATCTGAATAGAGTTTTAATGCAGCTTCCAGATTCCCTTTACCGATGGTTCCTGTAATATATATTATATCGCCCGCCTGAGCCCCCAGCCGGGAAAGGGGTCGTTGTGCCTTCCCAAGGACTATTCCGGTATAATGCCACTGTTCGGAAAATCCAAGATCACCCACGATGAACGAAATCTCTGATTGTTCAAGGCAGGAAGCTATTCCACGGCTGAGATCCCTAATTTGAATATTGGTCCACCCCGAAGGGACGGAAACACTATGCCCGAAAAACATTGGGGTACCCCCGCAAGCATAAATGTCGCTGATGGTGGCAACGGCCAGGTTCCATCCAAGTATGGAAAGATCATGGTCGCGAAACAGATCTTCTGCCGAGAATTCATCCGTGGTAAAAAGGAATTCTTTTCCGGCAAAACGGAACCGCTCTGCATCCGTACTGAAATATGGCTGGCCGGAGGTCTCACCTCCGGTGAATGCATCCAGCATGATCCGGATAATCTCTCTTTCCCTGTCAATTGTAAATCTGGATTGTATGCTATTGGACATAATGGTTTAATTAAAACGTGAATAATTTTTACTTTACAAAAGTATCTTCAAACAAAGGGGTTTTAAAACGGACAAGCGGGTTTGATTCGCTGTGATTTGCGAAATTCGATAATCCCGGAGCAAAGAATCTGGAAAAGTCAATTTAGTTGCATTTTTTGCAAGTGACGTGTTTAATTTCAGGTTTTTATCATTACATTTACTTCTTTGTAAATTGATAAGTACTTTATGAATATTCAGAACTGCCGCGATATTCAGGGATTACTGGTGAACAAAATAAAAAGCAGCCTTCCTGCAAACATATCCCTTGCGGATGAATTGGCAGATCTTCTTCAGATAAGTAATGACAGCGCTTACCGGAGAATTCGCGGGGAAACGGCCTTGACTATCGATGAGATCATGGCAATCTGTAATCATTATAAAATTTCATTTGATGCCCTGACCTCGCCACAGTCAGGTACTGTCAGCTTCAGCTACAATGAGGTCAACACGTTCGCGGATTTTATCAGCTACCTGACAGACATCAGGGATGAAATGTTGCGGATCAACAGAGCGCAGGAAAAACAAATTCTTTATGCTGCCGTGGATGTGCCGATCTTTCACTATTTCAAGTCTCCTGCATATTTCTATTTTAAGATGTTCTATTGGCTTCGTTCTATTTCGAATGCTCCCGACTTCCAGTTAAAAAAATATAGAACCTCAGAGGTGAATCCGGAAGTTGTGGCACTATGCAACGAGTTGGCGGATCTTTATGCTTTAGTCCCGTCTACAGAAGTTTGGTCCGATAGCATCCTTAACAGCATTCTAAAGCAGATCAACTATTATTGGCAATCTGGTGTGTTTTATAGCCTGGAAGATGCCTTAGGATTGATTGAAGATATAAGGAAAACACTGGATCTGGTGCAACGCGAATCGGAAATGAACATGAAAATGCGGATAAGCGGACAAACGAATGATTTCAGCCGGAATTTCCAGCTTTACCATAGCGATATTGAAATCGGTAACAATTTCATCCTGGTCACTATCGGTAACCGGAAACTCCTTTATAACACCTTTCATACCTTTAATAAAATGCTTACCATGAATCCCGGATTCTGCAGGCTCACAGAAAACTGGATGGAGAACCTTATTAAGCAGGCTAACCTGATCAGCGGTGTTGCCGAAAAGCACCGATTCCTGTTCTTTAAGAAAATGTTTTCCCAACTGGATGCCCTGGCTCAGGAAATTAAAAAAGAGTAGTGACAGGGACCGGAATAACAAGAAAGGGTAATATAGAGAGACTGTGAAAAGGATGATGTTGAATTTTAATATTCTTATTTAATAGTATTATTAATTAATCAAGGCCGGAGGCTTTTTAAAATTACGGTTACGTTTTCCCGCTTTCTGCTTTCTATAAGGCTTTGAAACTCTGTGTCCGTCATATCAGTTATTACTTTCAGGACCGGACTCGCCAGAAACAATACCAAATTCAACGAAAGGATGGTCAGCATCAGGTTCATTGCTGTCATCGGACGGATAGTTCCTTTTTCTATCTCCACCCTTAATTCATTTTCCATCTGAAGGAAGAATGATTTGGTGAGGTTGCCGATTTTCTCTTTAAGCAGATTAAGCCGCTTTGGATTTGTGTTCAGTTCATTGAAGAACAGAAACGGCATTTTCGGATTTGCTTTCAGAATATCATACTGTATCTCTACTTTCTTTCGCACTTTTTCTTCGAAAGAAATATTTTCTTCCACACCCTGAAGGAATGCAGAAATAAACAAACCGGCATTTTTTTCGAAAACGGCATCGAATAATCGATCTTTTGTCCGGAAATAATAATGAACCAATGCTTGATTGCATCCTGCTATCCTGGCAATTTCAGTGGTCGAAGTCAATGCAAATCCCTTTTCAAGAAACAAGTTTTCCGCTGTTTCCAAAATTAATTGTTCTGTCGTAGTATCCGGATTTTGCTTCAAAATATACTTAATTTTATTATTTAATAATCTTATTAATATATGCAAAGAAAAACCATTTTCCCTAAACAACAAAATTTTTTATCAAATTTTCAACTTTTTCAGGAGATCTGATTTCTGACGGTGTAAGCGGCAACTACAAATGCAGGAAATCGGCAAATAAGGATGCAAGGTTTTTTGCATCGTTAATTTCCGATTTAAAGATACAACATTTTAAAGAACGGTGTTTTCAAAGATCGTTTT
>JALNZC010000071.1 GCA_023229525.1 Bacteroidales bacterium | reverse complement strand
ATTTCTTTGATCGTCTTTTTGTAACTCACAATGCTGTCATGCTAACGCCAGTTAAAGGCATTAAAAATCAATCAGAATGGGAGAAACAGCATGACCGGGCAGCGAATGATCAATTCTCAAAGGCGGTTTCAACAGTTCGTCAACCCATCGAAGGATTTTTCAATTGGTTGATCGAAAAAACAGATTTTCAAAGAGCGGGTAAAGTGCAATCTGCTAAGGGCCTTCTTGTTCACGTGTTTGGCAAATTAGCCGCCGCGTTTATTTATTTGATTTTTAACCCTTGATTCGCACTAATAATTAAATTATTCAGGATAACGAATTATCAATGACAATAAAAAAATGAAAATCACAGAAAGAACATTTTTATTGATTTGTATTTTTCTGTTAACAGTGTTCGCTAAAATGGATATTAACAGCGCATATAACGTACCCATTGCGGCTTATTCAGTGTGTGCTGCAGATCTTGATTTGAATGGAGATAAGGATCTGGTTATTGGTCATAGAACAGCCTGGCAACACTTTAATCCGGCAATCACAATTATGGAAAACATTAATAATGGAATTTTAGAAATCACTGATACATCAAAAATTTTCGCCGGATACCAGGAAAATATTTTTGCAATAGATGTAAACAATGATGCTTCCCCGGATATCGTCACATTTTACCTCGACTTTGCTTCAGGAGTCATAAAAAGATACATAAGAGTGTTTTATAATTCCAATGGCACATTCCAGAATTATACCGACTTCAGTTTAAATAGTTCTGCTACGTTCTCTGATATAACATATGGTGATGTGGATGGGAATGGGTATCCGGATTTAATAGTCTCATCAAATGGGGGGCAATTATGGGGTGTGCTTTATAATGATGGAAATGGAAATTTTTCTACTCCTGAATACCAGTATGTAACTGATACAAATCCAACCGGTCTGGCTTGTGGTGATCTTAACAATGATAGCAGAGACGATATTATTGTTTTCGGTGCAAAAGTTGAAATTTTTTATAGTCTTGCATCAGGTCTTCAAGAAGTCTTGCTTTGCGAACAAAAGGCAAATGGATGGATCGAGGACTTTAATCATGATGGTAAAAAGGATATTGTATCTTTTTCTGATCTGTCACTTATCGGGTTGACAGCGGTAACTATATTTGAAAACACAGGTTCCGGAAATTTCATTAAACATGATGAAATAGTTTTTCCTTTTTCAACCTCGGAATTTTACCTGTCCGATTTTAACAATGACAGTTTACCAGATGTACTTTTTAAATTAATGAATAAGACTGGTCATGTCATCTATTTTAACCAGGGAGGTTTTCAGTTAGCTGATTCTACGTTTGTGGCTGTTTCAGACTATGGCGAACAATGGAGAAAATGCTGTTGTGCCGATCTTGATGGAAATGGATATAATGACATCGTCACGATTCGAACATCATACGCCAAATTACCTGCTAATGTGGATATAAAATTCAATGATGGTCATGGTCATTTTATTGATCATCCATTAGGGATACCAGATAAAAAAACCATCGGTGAGTTTGAGATAACGAATATCTTTCCCAATCCATTCATTAATCAGACGTGCATTGAAATTTTATTATCAGAAACTGAAATTGTAAATCTGACCATATATGATATTTCTGGAAGATTAATTTCAGATTTGCTCAATAGTAGAATGACTGCAGGAAAACATAAAGTGATTTGGAAGCGTATTGATCATAATGGTAAGGCTTGTAAATCAGGTATTTATTTTGCAATTCTAAGAACACAGTCAACTGGAAATAGAATATTGAAAATAGTTGCTTACTAAAAAGAAAAAGGAGGCAAATATGTTAAGATTTAAAATTCTTTGGATCATTGGAGTTTTTATTCTAATACCCGGATTATGTTTAGCTCAATTCTCGCGAGAACAGGCGAAGAATTTGGTGCTTAACCAATTACTTGCTGGCACGTTGGATCATGTCATTGTATATTTAGCCAATGATCCGAAATCCGGTCAAAATGGTTTAATGTTAGGGGATGCAACGTCAATTTCATACCCTTTCAATTCAAATTGGGTGTTTTTTATTGATGATAATCCATTTGCAGGATGGGCACATTCTTGTCGTTATGCTTTTATAAGTGCTGAAACAGGCGAGGTGAATTTAATAACAAAAGATTTTTTCCCTAGTGGATTGAAGATTAGTTTTACGTTAATTTCTTCCATTCCTTTTATTGAATCAATACCGCTTAATCCTGATCCAAATAATGTATTGGCTCCGGTTCAAACAAATCCACATTTACATGCAGTTTTCATTTGTGGACAGGATTATAGTGTATTTTGGAATGATGTTTCTGCTGTTTATTCTACTCTAGTTAACTATTATGGATATTCAAAAGAGAATATTTTAGTGCTCTATGCAAATGGTCCCAATACCTGTGAACAGGGAGATGATTTGGATGGAGACGGAATCTTTGATGACATAGATTTTGATGCACATAAAAGCACTATACAGAACACATTTTCATCCTTACAAACTACTTTAGGACCACAAGATGAATTATTTGTTTTTGTCGACGATCATGGTAATACTACTTTAAATGGGAATTCCTATATATATTTGCCTGGCTCAAACGAATTTTTATTCGACTATGAATTAGCATCTTATGTGGCAAATATAAATTGCAGTCAAATGATTTATTTATTTGCCCAGTGTTATTCCGGTGGTTTCATTAATGATTTGATGAATCTCACAAATGTAAGCTGTAAAAACAGATATGTATTTACTGCTGCCAATGATAATGAAGAATCTTATTTCGAACAATGGATGACAGGAGATCATTATGGGGGTAAATATTTTGAGTTTGTATATTATTGGAATGCGGCAATTAGAGGGTTTTATCCAGCAACTGATGAACCATGGGCCAATAGTACGTTTGCAGTAGGTAGTTTCCCTTTTTCAACCAAATTTCAACCGCCAGCTAAAATACATCCTCCCGATTGGAATCCTGATAGCAATACCTCAAAAGGAGGCAATAATGACGGCATCATACAAATGCGGGAAGCTTTCAACTATGCAGATTCTATGGACACATACTCCCCCAATGGATATCATTGCCTCTGTGATAATTGTGGAACTGTTGATGAACACCCTCAAACATCTGAATCTGTTTCTAATGGTAACGGTAACGGGGGATTTCGAGACAATGTTGTTGGGTTAACAGGACTTATTGGACATATGAATACTTCTCAAAATGTTGATGGAAATAGAAACTATTTGATTGGCGGTAGCCTTACGGTTGGAAATAGTAATGCCTTAAACTTAGAATTTGGCCTTAACTCAAAAGTTTACCTTCAAAACAATTCTAAAATTTATATCGAAGGAGGATCTTCACTTAATATTCACGATGGAGTTGAAATTTATGGTAATGGTCAGAATAGTGTGAGAATTGAAAACGGAACAATAAATTTAGGACAAAATGTGCTATTCTCAAGTAGAAATGCTGATCAAGTTTTTGATGGCTTGTACCTATCCAGCTATGCCACCCCCACCCAAATCAATCATGCAACTTTTCATCGTGCTCATCTTTGGAACGAAAGTCCAAGCCTTAGTCTTAGTTATACTAATTTTGACCATGTGGCAACTTCCGAAGAAGATACATATGGAGTTTACTCGACTGCAGGAAATGTAGCTATAACACAATCAACATTTACAGCAGCATCCGTTAATCTTATCAATCCAGATCCGATCCATCATTCTAACTGGCAAGCATTCGTTCAGCATTGCGAATTTCACTATGGGGGTATTAGAATCGAAGGTTATTATTATTTTTCAATCAATTTCAATTTGATTGAATCGCCATATGAAAATGCTATTTTGGCACAATATGCTGGTAATGGTAGTTCGGGGAACCATACAATTTCGAATAACCATATCTATAATAGTTCAATAGGAGTATTTCTTAGTAACACTTATGCTTCAATAACTTACAATAATATTCATGATAATCAACGAGGAATATATATTGGAAATTCATCTCATGTTTCTTCTCTGAGTGGCACTACAAGCCTTACTCAAAAGATAAAAGATTGTGCTTATGAGGAGATGTATATACAAAAAGGTTGTTTCCCGGTTATTTTTAAGTATAATCAGATAATTGATGAAAATAACGCAGGTGGAAATGCTGATCCTTTAATACGTTACATTAATTACCCTGTAGACCCTGTGATTTTTGATGTTACGAAAAATTGTTGGGGTAGAAATTTCGATCCAACCCTAGATTTAATCGGGAATCAGGTTACCTTCAATTATATTCCTACCTGGTGTCCAGGTGACCCGATTCCTACAGATCCCCCAATTGATCTGTATGCAAAGGCAATCAACCAATATGATTCAGGCAACTATGCCAATGCAAAATCTATCTTCAAAACAATTATAGATCAATTTCCGAAATCAGTTCAAGCACAAGCAGCCATGAAAGAGTTGATCCAAATTGAAGAGTTGGCAGATAATGATTACCTTTCTTTGCAACAATATTATTTAACCAAGGACTCAATTGTCGCTGATAGCACTTTATCCTTATCTGGAGAATATCTCGCAAACAGATGTAATGAAAAAATTGAAAATTGGCCGGATGAAATTGCTTGGTTTGAAAATAAAATAATGAATCCCGAATCGGAAGCCGATAGTATTTTTGCGATTTTAGACCTTTCTCATGTATATCTGCTTATGGAGAATAGTCCAACAAAAGCGGCCTATATTGGCGCATTACAACAATACAAACCCAAATCCTTACGACAATTTATTCCTTACCGTGACTCTTTGATCTCTTTACTACCAGGGGATTCAAAATATAAGCAATTATTAAAAAGAATTAGTAATCTAAATGATGGTGAACTATTGCAGAACAATCCAAATCCTGTGGTTGAAAATACCGATATTTTTTATAAGGTTAACTCATCTGGGGATATCCTTATTACCATTACAGATATTTTCTATCGTTGTGTCAAAACAATTCATGAAAACAATATTTCCACTGGTACTCATAAATTGAGTGTAAATCTTTCTGATTTGAATCCGGGATTGTATTTTTATACGCTAACTGTTAATGGAAAGATTTCAGATGTTAAAAAGTTAACCGTGTTGTAAACCTTGTCTTTTATATCAAAAAAACCTTTTCTAAAATATCAATCGTTTTATATTCGGAAATTATATTCGAAGAAAATAGCTCATTTTACTATTTTTAATGTCAGTGTCAATGATGGATCTCAAGATGATAAAGTCTTCAATGATATTAAATATATTGAACTTTCCGGATATTTTCTGTTTCCCTTGACATTTCGAATGGCTCTTTCTAAACCATTATTAACTGAGGTAACTTCTGGAAGATATAGCTAATCCATTAAAAACTTCTGAATACTTCACCACACAAAAATAATAATCTTCATTTGTTGTCACATATCCCTTGCCCTCCAGTTTCCACCGACTTTCCCGCTTAATTCAGCGGCGGTTCATTTCCAATACGTTTTTCTACATGTTCACATGACAGAGTTCAGGTATTAATTATCTGCTATGCTATTACCTCTTTCCAGGGTACAGTTACACGCATTCAAGGATTTTCTCGGCATATCCTCAGTGCCTTCCGGTATTCCAATTCCTCCTTGAGTGCCCCTCCATGAGTTTAATTAATCTTGCATACAATTTAACCCTAAAAATCTCAGTCATGAAAACTTTTGAAAAAAAATTACATCGGAAAAGGCATCCAGGTCGCGAATTTATCAATCGTAAAATTCAGTTTCAAACTGTCTGAAATTGCAAAGCTCTCTCATGTATTCAACGGTGAAGAGTTCATCACTTTTGAAGTAGCGAAATTGAAGACTCCAGACAGTCTCGGCCACGGATACACAGCATACGTAAATAAGTTGGTTGAAACACCGGAACCTCAGGCAAGCCTGGTTGAAGATGCTCCCAAGAAAAACACCCGCAAACCAAAAAGAACAGCAGCGCCAAAAACAGTAGCCTCAATTTTCCCCGACAACACCGATTATCACATACCGGGCAGTCCCGACGAACTTCCCTTCTAAACAGCCCAACCAGAGAAAGAGAGCCTTGAAAAAGGCTCTCTTTTTTTAGTGCGCCCGGCATGGGCTATAACTATAGGGTGAAAGACCCGAACACGCATGGCAGTAGGAATTGTTAGCCAAAGGCAAGGGTGTCCATCGTAAGATGGAATCTGAAGGAAGCCGGCGGCAAAATCCTGGCCTTATAAGCAAGAACTACAGATAAGGCTTAATAGGGGCGGATAAACTTGCTAAACAAAGTGAAATCCAATACTGCCCGAACCTCTTAAAGTAAATGTAGCAGGTAGATGGGATGAAAGTTATCGTTCTTACTCGGGGAGACCTGCCCAATACGTTGGGGATGTTTTTCAGAACCGACAACCTCTATATAGGATTTAGCTTTTATTACTTTAAGGGAATAGCACGCATAAGAGTACATGTCAAACCTCTTATCAGATTAAAAGCCAAACTTAAAGAACTAACCGGAAGGAGTATTGGTATCAGCATGGAAGCCAGAATAGTTAAACTCAGCCAAACAATACATGGGTGGGTTAACTATTATCAACCTGCTGACATGCTTAAGCAGTGTCAAACGATTGACAAGTGGCTACGCCACAGGTTACGCATGTGTTATTGGAAACAATGGAAGAAAATCAGGGCAAGGAATGAGAACCTTGTTCTCTTAGGTGTCTCTGTTTCCAAGGCTTGGGAGTTTGCTAATACCAAAAAAGGCTATTAGTGCATTGCCAACAGCCCTATCTTGTCTTGCTCCCTGACTAATGACTACTTTCGACGACTTGGCCTTTCGGGACTTTCGGAGGTTTACTCTAAATCTTTATCTTTACGAACCGCCGTATGCCGAACGGCACGTACGGTGGTGTGAGAGGACAGTGAGGGAAATAATCCCTCACTTCTGACTCGATTAGACAAATTGTCAGAAAAATACAATCTTAAAAACAAACAACTATGAAAGTCAATTCAATTTTAGAAACCATCGGGAACACCCCGATTGTTAAAATCAATCGCCTTTTTCCTTCGTCATTTTCAGTGTGGATGAAACTGGAAAGGGCCAACCCGGGGGCCAGCATCAAAGACCGCATTGCATTTTCAATGATCGATGATGCAGAACGAAAAGGAATCCTTGCTCCGCAAAGTGTCATCATTGAGCCCACTTCCGGAAACACCGGTATCGGACTTGCCATGGTGGCGGCTGTAAAAGGTTACCGGGTTATTTTGGTAATGCCTGAATCGATGTCGCTGGAAAGAAGGAAAATCATGAGCGCCTATGGAGCCGAATTCGTCTTGACCCCCCGGGAAAAAGGGATGAAAGGAGCCATAGAACGCGCCAGAGAATTACGGGATGAAACCCCGCATTCATGGATACCTCAGCAGTTTGAGAATCCTGCCAATACCTTGATTCACATGACGACAACAGCACAGGAAATTCTCAACGACTTTCCTGACGGTCTTGATTATCTGATCACCGGAGTCGGGACAGGCGGGCATATCACAGGGTGTGCCGAAGTGTTAAAAGTTGCATTCCCCAAACTCAAGGTGTATGCGGTTGAACCTGAATTATCTCCTGTTTTGAGTGGCGGATCACCGGGGCCACACCCTTTACAGGGGATAGGCGCCGGATTTGTCCCCGTGATTTTAAAAACAGAATTACTGGATGGAATCATCAAAGTAAGCAAAGATGACGCTTACACGTTCGCTCAAAGAGCGGCAAAGGAGGAAGGAATATTTATCGGAGTGTCGTCGGGAGCTTCACTGGCTGCAGTGCATCAAAAAATCAATGAATTTGCCCCAGGGGCCACGATCCTAACATTTTGCTATGATTCCGGGGAGAGGTACCTTTCAACTGATGGATTATTTTAAATTTCTTCACGCTGGAGGAAGATCAGGTTAAATAAGGATACACCCAGTTGGATAACATCTACCGTCCATCCCTGGTCATGATCGATTCAGGGTGAAACTGGGCACCACATATGTGGAGGGTTTATGGGCCAGCGCAATGATCCTTCCTTCCTCCGATAAAGCAAGAACTTCATCTGTCATATGAACCATGCAGTAAATCGGATGGGACAAATTCTTTCCTACAGATTTCCATTTTACCATCTATCACCAATATTTTATTGCTTGCCAGGCTTTGTGGAGATAGGAATTATAGTTGAGCATACAAATATTATCGATACTGAAAGGAGATCCCTGTTTTTCATTGGCATTTTCCAAAAATTTTTATATTTGCTTTATGGCCGTCGCCAGCAATCTGAAACTGGAAATGTCATTCTGAGGGAATGAAAAAATAATCTGAAAATAAACGCCATGAAGACTATACTTTTCTTCCTGATGGTTTTTGTCATAGGGCCGATAATATTGGCACAAAATGCTGATATTGAAGAAATTAAAGAGGATATTGCCAAAGCGACCGGGAGAGAAAAGGTAATATTGATGGCGGAGCTTTCAAGACAAATGTATCTTTTTAATCCCCAAAAGGGAATTGAAATCGGGTATCAGGCGCTCCATTTGGCCGATTCAATGAAAATTCCATCGGAAAATGGTAAAATATATAATAACTTAGGATTGAATTATTATATGATGTCCAGATTGGACACGGCGATGTTATGTTTCAATGAAGCATTGTCCACCGCTTCTCAGTATAAGGATTCAATACAAATGGGTATTGCCTATACGGGCACAGGTCTTATTTACGAAAAGAAAGGAGATTATGATTCATCCCTGATCGTTTTTCATAAAGCATTAAAAATTTTTACGTTAACGCATAATGAAGAGAGAACCGGCAGAACACTCGAGAATATCGGGACCATACATATTCACAGGGGTGAATTAAAAACATCATTATCATATTTGCTTGAAGCTAAAAGTAGTTTTGAAAAAGCAGGTTCCAATAAAAATCTCCCATCGCTTTATATTAAAATAGGCCGTATATATTCCGAGACGGCAGAGTATGCAACTGCAGAAAAATGGTATGAAAAAGGAAAACAGCTTTCACTGGAAAATGGCAACTATCAGTCAGCGGGAATTGCTATTAATGCTCTTGGAATTATGTATAAGAATCAGGGAAAAAATGAAGATGCTTTGAAAAATTATCTTGAAGTAGTTGCAATTGCAGATAAAATAAAAAACAAAGTGCTGATGTTGGCTGTATACGGAAATATTGGTAATGTTTATCAGACGTTAAGGAATTATGCCAAGGCTATTGATTTTCATCAAAAGGCTTTAAATATTGCATTGTCATTAACCAATCCGGTTGAAACAGCTATTCAATTTGTTAATTTAGGAGATGATTACAATTCGTTGAAAGATTATCGCAATGCATTAAAATATTTGGAAAAAGCATTGCCGGTTTTTACAGATACAAAAACTCAATCTTATTTGCTTTCTACTTATGATGCTATGATAACGGCTAACAATGGATTAAAGAATTATGACCGTTCAGTTGCTTATTATGAAAAATATGTACAATTAAAGGATTCTTTAAATAAAAATGAACTGAATACTGCTTTGGACTCTTTAAAAGTAAGATTCAATACCGAACAAACCCAGCAGGAAAATACAATGCTTGCCCAAAAAAATGAGCTTCAGGACAAAACCATTTCTATGCAGCGAAATATGATCGGTTCAGCTGTTGTAATTGCTGTTTTACTGATTGGTTTTATTCTGATGATTTTCAGGAATCGTCAAAAAATCAGGAGAACAAACATCTTATTGGAAGAAAAAAATCAGGAAATATCGGAAAATGCTGAACGGTTGAAACAAAACAATCAAAGATTGACCGAATTATCACAATTTAAAGATTCGATGCAGTCGTTCCTGGTACATGACCTGAAAAACGCACTGAATGTAATAATCAATGCCGATCTGAGAAGCGATCCTGACCAGAAGTTACAGGGGATCAGGAATGCCGGGAAACGCATGTTGAACATGGTTCATAATATGCTCGACATCACGGGATTTGAGAACAGCAGAATTTCATTGAACTCCAAAGAGTTCTCTCATAACGAAATGGTCGTGAATGCCTATCGGCAGGTGAACATGCAAGCGGCAACAAGAAACATTACGCTTTCATTCAACCAGGGTAAAGATTACCGGTTGATGGCCGACTATAATATCACCGAAAGGGTGCTGGTGAACCTGCTTGACAACGCCATACGACACTCTCCCGACGATAGTACGATCGAAGTTAAGGCAGAAATGGCAGAAGGATTCCTCAGAATTGCAGTGAAAGATTACGGAGACGGCATCCCGACCGATCTGATGCCTTTTATTTTTGAAAAGTATACGCGCGGAAAACACGCAAACCATGGCGACCAGCGTTCTTACGGTCTTGGACTGGCATTTTGTAAAATGGCCATTGAATCACATGGAGGAAAAATCGGGGCGATCTCGGAACAGGGAAAAGGAAGTGAAATCTGGTTTACGTTGCCGCTGGCATCCGGTCCGGTCATTGAAACAGCTGATCACACGCAACCACCCATACTATCCGACCTGCAGGAAATGCCGAAACTCACGGAAAAAGATCTTACCTATCTCCGTGAAAATTATGGCCCGATCAGATACTTATCCATTCATCAGATCTCCGACATCAAAGACCTGCTGAATAAGCCGGATGAAAACACCTCTCCCAGCATCAGTCTGTGGAAGAATGCCGTAATCACTTCCATAAATCAATATAATACATTGTTATTCATTCAATTAACAAATTTATTAACCAGCAACGATGGATAATATTCTGATCGTGGATGATCATCCGGAGAACATACAACTGATTGCGGAAATAATCAACGCTTCGTTCCCGAACATAAGATTGTTTCAAGCCATTCGGGTGGATATTGCGAAAGAGTTATGCACCCAGACGAAATTCGACCTGATCATCAGCGATTGGGAAATGCCGGAGAAAACCGGAATCGACCTTATCAGGTCACTTAAGGAAGATCAGACGACCCGGCAAATTCCCGTGATCATTGTGACAGCCATCATGCTGACTGCCGAAAACCTCAACATTGCTCTTTCTGCGGGTGCACATGACTATCTCCGCAGCCCTGTTGACCCTCTTGAACTGACGGCCAGGGTTAGCGCCGCTCTGAAACTCTCTCGATTGCACCTGCAGGAAATTAAGGAAAAAGATCGTCAGTTGATGGAGAAAACCTTAATCCATGTTAAAAACAATGAATTCAACAGAGATCTGATCAAGCATCTTCAACCGCTGCTCGAAATCTGCAAAGACAATCCGGAAGCAAAGGAAATAGCGGAGAACAGCATCGCATCGATTGAACAAAAGATCAAAGAAGACAGCTGGAAAAGTTTCGAAGTGGCATTTCAAAACATCCATGGTGATTTTACAAAAAACCTTTTGCTCAAACATCCCAACATTACCAAGAGTGAACTCAGACTATGTACCCTGTTGAAACTTGACATGAATACCAAGGACATCGCCTCCATGCTATACCTTTCGCCGGAAAGCCTCAAGGTAAGCAGGAGCCGTTTACGTGCCAGACTGGGCATGACTGAGGAAGACAGCTTTCACAATTGCCTCTCGAAATTCTGAGCATCCCCCCGATCCGTTTTTGCCACACTTCTGGCGAAAAGTTACACTCAATTTCGTGTGAAAAACAGCCATGTCATCTGCCCCGGTGATCCGCTGCACCGCATCACTCAAACTCACCACAACATTTTTTCTCAATTGCTAACCTTTTACTAACCTGTTTTTGAAGAAATCTATTTTATTGAATGTAGTTTTACTGAAAATATGATTTAAAAAAAAATCGGTAAATGGGTTCTACGATTTTCTTGAATCAAAATAAAAATAAATGAATTTTTAGAACCCACTTTATAAACATATTAGAGTTTCTATGGAAAATTCACACTTTTTTTCAGAATTAACATTGCGAAAAACTCGCACGTCCCTACAAAATCCCAAACACAGGGTAATTCCTTCTTTATTATTATTATTGTTCCAAATATTGATAATATTTGGATTACCGACTCAAACATATGCAGTTACAGCTTATTTAACATTTAATGATTATGCTTGCTTTGCAAGTCAAAATCCGGGCAAAACACCGGGCCATGTAACTATCATTCGATCTATCGACGGTGTCTGGTCAAATCCAAATAATATAGGTTGTGGTTGGGCCGATATTATCGGTAATGTGACCAATTTAGCAATTGGCTGTGGTTCAACAGATGGTTACTTTTTTATTGTGTTCAACAATAATGATTACATGCAAGCTACTGGTGTTACTACAAGTCCATGCGATTTTTACACTTCAACCGGATATATAAGTAGTACCGGAAGTTTTTATGTTACTGCAAGCTGTACCATGCCTGATGATACTCCCCCGGTAATCCAAAGTGCTGCTACAAATACTTTGGGAACCGAAATCACTCTTACCTATGATGAGGATATATCTACCAGCTACCCTGTTCTTGATGATTTCACTGTTAAGGTTAATAATGTTGTACGACCAGTATCGAATGTTTCTTACTCCGGCTCGACATGTATTTTAACGGTGAGCCCTGCTATAACCTCAGATCAAACTGTAACAGTAAGTTATGATAACTCATATTCCCAGATTGCTGATAATATTGGTAATGCTGCTGCATCATTAACAAATTATCCTGTTACTAATAATGCATCGCCGGGTAGTACCTCAACGATCACATTCAATAGTAACGGTGGCTCAGCAGTAGCGCCGATCACACAGGACGAAGGCACACCGGTAGCGGCACCGGCAGACCCGACCAGAGCAGGCTTTACATTTATGGGATGGGTACCGGCAGTACCGGCAACCATGCCTGTGGATGATATAACCTGTACAGCACAATGGACAGCTAATCAGAGCACGATCACCTTTAATTCGGCAGGAGGCTCAGCAGTAGCGCCGATCACACAGGACGAAGGCACACCGGTAGCGGCACCGGCAGACCCGACCAGAGCAGGCTTTACATTTATGGGAT